>JAAEZH010000036.1 GCA_018222965.1 Bacteroidota bacterium | reverse complement strand
CACCTTTTTATATGCTCTTAGGTTTCTGGCTCAGACACTACCCAGTTTTTAACGCCTTTTGACTCACTGCTCACTAAATAAAATAAGGCCGGATTAAATGCCCAAAGATGGAAACCAGGTAATTGTGTTGGTAGGATTAAACCCTAACAATTATGGTCTCCCATTCTCTCCTTCTCTGTGTGAGAAAATCATTTTGCAATTAATACGCTTTAGCCGGGCAATTTCAACCTTCCGCAATCGGCAGGATTTTAACCTTGATCTGGGAAGAAGGTCTACAAACTCAGAACTCCGCATTCATTTGAGAGCAATACAGAGGCCTCTTTCTCGTGAAGGAAACCATCCACCTGAATAGCCGCTTCCCGGCCCTGAGCAATCGCTTTGACGACCAGCGACTGGCCAGTGTGCATATCTCCGGCGGCAAAAACCTTTTCGACGGAAGTCTGAAAATTATTGGCTGCTACATTGCCCCGATTATCCAACTTGAGGCCAAACTGTTCGAGCATGCCTTTTTTGGGTGGGTGCAGAAATCCCATGGCAAGGAATATCCGCTCGGCCGGGAGGATACGCTCCGTGCCTTCCATTTCCTGCATTTTTCCATTTTCGCCCCAGTGTACCTCCACCACTTTAATGCCGCTGAGGTCTTTCCCATTTTCAGACAAAAATTCTTTGGTTAAAACAGCCCATTCCCTGGTACATCCTTCTTCCTGTGAAGAAGATGTACGCAGGGTCATGGGCCAAAGGGGCCATGGATTATGGATCTTTCGGTTTACCGGGGGCTTACCTAATATTTCTAATTGTGTGACCGTTGCCGCTCCCAGCCGGTTGGAGGTCCCGATACAGTCGGAACCGGTATCTCCGCCACCAATAACGATCACGTTTTTGTCTTTTACTTCGATTTCATTTTCTGTCGGAAGGTTGTCTCCCGCTACCCGTCTGTTGCTTTGTTCGAGGTATTCCATCGCAAAGTGGATTCCGGAAAATGCCCGGCCTTTTATGGGGAGATCTCTGGCAACAGAAGATCCTCCGCAAAGGACGACCGCATCGTATTGATCGAGCAATGCCTGTGCCGGGATGTCTGTACCCACTCCGGCACGGAGCATAAAGCGGATGCCTTCTGCTTCCAGGATTTCAATCCTTCTGTCAATAATCTTCTTGCTTAGCTTAAAGTCGGGAATGCCATAGCGCAACAATCCGCCGGCACGGTCACTTTTTTCAAAAACAGTAACGCGATGTCCTGCCTGGTTGAGCTGGTCGGCGGCTGCCAGGCCTGCCGGACCAGAACCCACCACAGCAACCTTTTTGTCTGTTTGAAACGCAGGAATCCGCGGTTTTACCCAGCCTTCGCGGAAAGCGCGTTCAATGATCGATTTTTCGACAGACTCTATGGTTACGGGATCGTTGTTGATACTGAGGACACAAGAAGCTTCACAGGGAGCCGGACAAATACGTCCCGTAAACTCCGGGAAATTATTGGTGGACACCAGGAGGTCATAGGCTTTTCGCCAATCGTTTTTATATACCGCATCATTAAAGTCGGGGATGAGATTTCCGAGGGGGCAACCGCTGTGGCAAAAGGGGACGCCACAACTCATGCAACGCGAAGCCTGCTTTTGTTGAAATTCAATACCCGGTTCTTTCTCGAATTCTTCAAAGTGCCGGGTACGTTTGTCTGGCGCTTCCTTTTCGGGAAGTGCTCTTTTGTATTTTAGAAATCCTTTAATATCTCCCATGTTTATAAAGCTGTACTGGTTTGCAGGGGATGCTGAAATTTGCGCTCCTGCATAATTCTTTTGTAGGCTTCCGGTATTACCCGGATAAACTGTGTGGCTTGCCTTTCCCAATCCTGCAGAATTCGGAGGGCTTTTTTACTGCCGGTATGTGTATAGTGGTTTCGGATCAGTCGGCGCAGGTCGGCCAATTCAGCCTGATCGGGTTTTTCGATCAGAACCATTTCCCGATTGATCTGCTTTAATTGCTTTTTGTCGTGATTGAACAAGTAGGCGATGCCTCCACTCATGCCGGCCCCAAAGTTTCGTCCGAACGGCCCCAGAATAACGGTCTTCCCGCCGGTCATGTATTCGCAACCATTGTCTCCAATGCCTTCCACAACAGCCTCTGCGCCACTGTTTCGCACGCAAAAGCGATCGCCGGCTTTGCCATTGATGTATGCTTCTCCGCTGGTCGCACCATACAGCGCGACATTGCCAATAATGACATTCGTAGAGGGATCAAATTGACTGTCTCTATCCGGACTGACGGCGAGTTTGGCTCCGCTAAGCCCTTTGCCAAAGTAGTCATTGGCTTCCCCCTCGAGTTTGAAGCTTAGTCCGTGAACCGCAAAAGCGCCAAAGCTTTGTCCCGCAGATCCGCGGAAGCGGAAAGAAAGGCTGTTGTCAGGCATCCCCATAGAACCGTATTTGCGGGCGATCTCATGCGAAAGCATGGTGCCTACCGCTCGGTCAGTACTAATAACCGGGAATACAGATTGATATGAGGAGCCTGACTGCAGCGCTAGTCGGGAATAATAGATTAACTTCTTATCGAGGATATGGCGCAAGCCGTGATCCTGTGGTTTGGTCTGGTACATTTTACAAGCGTACAGATTCGGTTGCTTCTTCAAAATGCTTTCCAGATTTAGATTTTTGGTTTTCCAGTGCTTTTCGGTACCCTTGATTTCGAGAAGGTCGGTTCGGCCAACCAGTTCGTTTACGGTTCTTACCCCGACTTCTGCCATGATCTCCCGCAGATGTTGGGCCAAAAAGTGGAAATAGTTGACCAGGTGCTCCACCTTACCGTTGAATTTTTTGCGCAGTTTTTCATCCTGAGTGGCAATGCCTACCGGACAAGTATTCAGGTGGCATTTTCGCATCAAAATACATCCCTGTACTACGAGGGCTGCAGTGGCAATGCCCCATTCTTCTGCTCCGAGCATGGTAGCAACCGCGAGGTCGCGACCGGTGCGGATCTGGCCGTCTGTTTGAAGAACTACCCGGTCTCGTAGTCCGTTGAGGACAAGTGTTTGATGGGTTTCGGATAAGCCTATTTCCCACGGAAGTCCGGCATGTCGGATCGAGCTTAGCGGACTGGCACCTGTGCCTCCGTCGTGTCCGGAGATCAGGATGTGGTCTGCATGTGCTTTGACAACGCCCGAAGCAATTACGCCTACGCCCGTTTTAGCGACCAGTTTCACACTGATCCTTGCTTGTTTGTTGGCATTTTTCAGATCGAAGATGAGCTGAGCAAGATCTTCGATGGAATAAATGTCGTGATGGGGCGGGGGAGAGATCAGATCTACTCCGGGAGTAGAGTGCCGAACTTTAGCGATGTTTTTATCGACTTTATGTCCGGGAAGTTGTCCGCCTTCCCCGGGTTTGGCACCCTGAGCCATTTTGATTTGCAACTCATCCGCATTGGTCAGATAGTTGATGCTAACACCAAAGCGTCCGCTGGCAATTTGTTTGATAGCCGATCGCTCGCTGTCTCCATTGGACAGCGGTTGAAAGCGCGATTCGTCTTCTCCGCCCTCCCCGCTGTTGCTTTTGCCGCCAATGCGGTTCATGGCTTTGGCGATGGTGGTATGTGCTTCTTTGCTGATGGAGCCAAACGACATGGCGCCGGTAGCAAATCGCTTTAGAATGGCAGAAACGCTTTCAACCTCTTCAATCGGTATTGGGTTGGCCTTTTTTATACGGAGATAGCTACGCAGTGTACTGGCATTTTGTTCCAGCTTATCAATGTTTGTAGCATATTTCCGGTACACCTCGTAGTCGTTGCTGCGGCTGGCATATTGCAGGAGGTGAATAGATGTGGGGTTAAACAGGTGGTATTCGCCGCGGCGCTTCCACTGGAAGACACCGGTATCGGGCAAGGGCCCGTTTGATTTGGCTTTCGCCGAAAGGCTAAAAGCATAATCGTGTTTTACGCGCAATTCTTTTTCCAGATCCCGGAATCGCATGCCCCCGATTCGGGAGATGGTTCCTTTGAAGCAAACATCGACCACTTCCTGAGCGATGCCAAGTGCTTCAAACGTTTGGGCTCCTTTGTAGGAGTTGAGTGTGGATACGCCCAGTTTGGACATGATTTTAAGCAGGCCTTTGTCCAGGGCCCTGATGTATTTCTTAGTTGCTTCAAATTCGGGAATGTCGGTTTGAGCAGCCAGGTGTTCAACGGCTTCCAGTGCGAGGTATGGACAGATGAGGTCTGCCCCGTATGACAGGAGCGTGGCTACATGCTGGGTTTCCCAGATGTCACCCGCATCGATAAGGAGTGTAACTTCTTTTCGGAGGCCGAGTTTGATGAGTTTGTGGTGCAGCGCACCGGTAATCAAAAGGGAGGGGACGGTCAGCAGGTCTGGTCGGATATTTCGGTCGCTTAGCCTTACTACCTTGGTACCAGTATGAATTAAGCTGATCGCTTTTTGACACAGATCCTCGATGGCCTGCTGCAGGCTTTCAGTTCGCGGAAAGACTGTATCCAGACAAGCCGACTGAAAGGATTCATGCCCGGAATCCATAAGATCAGTGAGTTGTTGTCTGGTCAGAACAGGCGTGTCGAATCGGATGACACCGGCTTCCCGGTCCCCGGTCCCGATGATTAGACTGCCGCCGCCGATTGCGGTCGACAGACTCATGAAAAACTTCTCTCTTAATGAATCAATCGGAGGATTGGTAACCTGCGCAAATTGTTGTTTGAAGTAATTTGCCGGATGCTGCGCAATTTTCGAGAGCACCGCAAGCGGAATATCCGCTCCCATTGATCCGATTGGTTCTTTGCCCTCCCGGCCCATGGCCTGAAGGATTAGGTCTTCATCTTCCTGACTAAACCCAAAAGCGACTTTACGCTGCTGTAAAGAAAGAGGGCTTGTCTTTTCAGAAGGTTGGTTTTTGAGGTCAGAAATGTGTTTGGCATATTTGTCTAACCACTGTCGGTAGGGTTTTCGGCGACAAATGGTAGCCTTCAACTCATCATCGGATATGATGCGGTTTTCGTCCAGATCGGCGACCAGCATTTTACCTGGCTGCAAGCGCCCCTTTTTGATGATGCGATCGGGTTCGATATTCAGACACCCGGCTTCACTTCCGAGCACAAGCAGGTTGTCGGAGGTAAGCAGGTATCTGGACGGACGCAAACCATTGCGGTCGAGGGTAGCTCCCAGAAGGGTGCCGTCTGTGAAACAGATAGAAGCGGGACCGTCCCAGGGTTCCATGATCGCATCGTGGTATTCGTAAAAGGCTCTTTTGTAATCGGCCATTTGTTTGTCATACTGCCAGGCTTCCGGGATCATCATCATGAGTACCTGCGGTATGGATCGCCCTGCCCGAATCAGAAAGTCGACTACATTGTCGAAATTGCCCGAATCGGAAATGTAGGGATCGCAAACGGGAAACACCTGGCTGAGTTGAGGTTGATCCTGACTAACCTCTTCGATGTGTTTTTCCCGGGCTTGCCACCAGTTGATGTTGCCCTGAATGGTGTTGATCTCTCCGTTGTGAGCGATACAGCGGAATGGCTGTGCGAGTTTCCACTTGGGAAGTGTGTTGGTGGAAAAACGGCTATGAACGATAGCAACAGCAGATTTAAATGCAGTATCCTGCAGATCCATAAAATACGCACGAAGTTGCGTAGCCGAAAGCTGGCCCTTGTAAACGATGGTTTTAGCAGATAATGAAGCGACATAAAATGCATCAGCCAGTTCCGGATACGCACGATAAACCTCGTTCATGATGGTCGTACGGAGCAGATAATAGGTTTGCTCCAGTTTCTTTCCTTTTTGACCGGCTGTTCCGAAAAACAACTGGATCATCTGGGGTTCTGTATCGCGTGCAGAAATTCCGATAAAAGAGTTGTCTACCGGTACCGCACGTTGATGCAGGATGTCTATGTTTCTTTCTGCACAGGTCTCCTGAATTTTTTCCAGACACAGCTTGCGTTGTTTTTTGTCTTTGGGGAAGAAGAACATGCCCATTCCGTATTTTCCACGTCCGGGAAGTAAGACATTTTTTGCTTGCAGCTTTTTCCAAAAAAAGTCATGTGGAATCTGTACCAAAATACCAGCTCCGTCGCCTGTGTTTTTCTCAGCACCATAAGCCCCCCGATGCTCCATGTTTTCCAACATGCTCAAAGCGGAGTCAATGATGTAATTAGACGGATTGTTGTTGAGGTCGGCAAGCATACCCACTCCACAGGAATCTCGTTCCAGCGAAGGTGTATAAAGACCGATATTTTGGTTATTTGTCATTGTTGATAGTTGGTTGGTTAGGTGATTGGCTGGTTTGCCCCACACTCCCACCCTGACGCTTACGGTCAGGATCTCGTCGCCAGGGCGAACGAGTCTCAAACTCATCCCGATAGCTATCGGGACAAACTCACACTCATCCCGATAGCTATCGGGACAAACTCACACTCACACTCAAACTAATTCAAGTGTACGCCGGCAATTCATGCTCGCCGATATCCAGTCCTTTTTCTTCTTCTTCCTCGCTTACGCGAATGCCCAGTGTTTTCCTGAGCAGAAAGAAGAGGAGGAAAGAGAAGGAAAAAGTAAAGGCACCGATGGCCGCAATACCGATCAACTGATCGCTGAGCTGGCCAATACCGGATTCAAAGTTGCCGAATAAGGCAACCGCTATAGTGCCCCAGATCCCGCAGACCAGGTGTACCGAAGTAGCACCGACCGGATCATCGAGTTTGAGGCGATCAAACATGGTAATAGACAAAGGAATGAGCATCCCGGCGATCAGTCCGATAATGACGGCGCTGTTTACAGAAACAGCGTCGGCACTGGCGGTGATACCCACCAACCCGCCAAGGATGCCATTCATAACCATGGAAACGTCGTGTGATTTAAACATCAGATAGCCGGTAATGGCTGATCCGATAGCTCCTGCTGCAGCGGCCATGGAAGTGGTTGTGAAAACCAGAGACACATATTCAGGATTTGCACTCAGTACGGAACCTCCATTGAAACCAAACCATCCGAACCAAAGGAGGAAGACGCCAACGGCTGCCAGCGGCATGCTGTGGCCCCGTATCGGACGAATACCTTTTTTGGTATACTTTCCTTTGCGGGGTCCTAAGAGCAGAATGCCTGCGAGCGCCGCCCAGCCTCCAACTGAGTGCACCAAAGTAGAGCCGGCAAAGTCGTAGAAACCGAGCTCATCGAGCCAGCCTTCGCCCCACTTCCAAAAGCCTGTGATCGGGTAAGCGATCATGACAAATAATGCTGCAAAAATTAAAAAGCTTTCGAGTTTAATTCTTTCGGCGACAGCCCCGGAAACAATGGTTGCTCCGGTTGCCGCAAACATGGCCTGAAAAATAAAATCAGACCAATAGGTGTAGTCGCCGTATGCCGGCGTCATATCTGCTGCTGTCGGATGGAGCAGGAATTCCGGCCATACAAACCAGCCTCCGGCATTGGTGCCCGGATACATCAGATTAAAACCCACAAACCAATAGGTAAGGAGCCCGATCCCAATGATCATGGCATTTTTGAAAAGGATATTGACTACATTTTTACGACGCACAAATCCGGCTTCCAAAGCCGAAAATCCCAGGTGCATGACAAACACCAATGCGGTGGCTACCAGGATCCAAAGGTTGTTGGTCGTAAAGAGTCCTATATCGGCAGTGGCCTGTGCTGCATTTGCAACTTCAGCGACTGCTTCGTAATTTGCCAGTGTAATTTCGGGAGAATCCAAGGGTTTTCATTTTAAGCTTAAAGGGCTGCTTCGGCCGATTCGCCGGTGCGTACCCGAATGAAAGTTTCAACAGTGGTGACAATGATTTTTCCATCGCCGATTTTACCGGTACGGGCGGTAGAGGAAATGGTGTCGATGACCTGATTTAACTGCTTGTCTTTGACAACTACTTCCAGTTTCAGTCGCGGGATATACCCGGAGTCGTAAGGAACGCCCCGATAAGTGATCTCATCGTTCTTTTCCATTCCGTGGCCCTTTACTTCCAGAAATGTGAAAAAGCGAATACCCGATTCTTCCAGGGCTTCTTTGACATCTTCAAACTTGGATGAACGAATGATCGCTTCTACCTTTTTCATTATCTTTGTTTTGTTGACCCCAAATTAGCCAGCTTAGTATTCGGTCAACAGCCAATTTTTGCCCTTCCCTTTATTTCCAAAGACATGCTTTTAATGCTTAATCATCTGATTATCAGTTGGTTTTGATTGTTGTGTTTTTGAATTCTTGTTATGCCCAGTTCCAGGTCAGAGGAGTTGTTTTTATTGATTCGGTCGCTTTCAAAGTCAGAAAAGCGGTCTTTTCGCTTGTTTGCAGGACGCTCTCAGGATGAAGCTGACATGCTTTATCTGCAGTTATTTGATTTAATGGAAGGGCAAAAAGAGCTGGAAGAAGGGGCGATCAAGAAGGCGCTTGGCAATATGAGTGCCAGCCGATACACCAACCTTAAGCGGCATTTATATCAGCAAATATTAAACAGCCTGCGCCTGATCCAAAAAGAGAAAAAGGCCAATATCAAGATCCGGGAGTATATTGATTTTGCCTACATCCTTTACGATAAGGGATTGTACATGCAAGCTTTAAGGGTGTTGGAAAAAGCGAAAAAACTGGCTGCCAGACATCACACGGATTTCTCGACTATTACCATTATTGAGATTGAGAAGATGATCCACTCCCGGCATATTACCCGCACGGACACCAAATCGATCGACGGATTAATGCTGGAAGCTACGGTGTTGGCAGATACTATTTCCAACCGGGTTAAACTGAGTAACCTCCGAATGATCCTGCACAAGTTTTACGTAGAGCATGGTCATGCCCGCAATGAAAGCGATAGTGCGAAAATGCGTTCCTATTTTGGCAAAGACGAAGAACTGGTCGATCCCGCAAAGCTGGGCACTATGGAACGGGTGTATCTGAGTCAGGCCAATGTGTGGTATTACTACATTCTCAATAATTTCGAGCGATGTTACAAGCATGCTCTGGAATGGGTGGAGCTGTTTCGAAAGTCCAAAGAATTGCAACACCGGGATGTAGACCTTTACTTGCGTGGGTACCACTACCTGCTAACTTCCGCTTATAATATCAAGCACTTTGAAGCCTTTGGGAAACACCTGGCAGAATTAGAGGCCCTTCGAAAGGACAACTATTCCCGCTTCAATGTCAATACGCAAATTATATCTTTCCTGTATGTACACAATGCCCGCCTCAATAAACACTTCCTGGAAGGCAGTTTCGCAGCGGGGCTGGAGACGATAAAAAGCACCAGGAGGCGAATCAGTCGATACCGGGATAAACTGGATGCCCATAAAATAATGGTGCTGCAATTTAAAATTGCCTGGATGTTTCTGGGCAATGACATGCCCGAGAAAGCCTCTGCTTATTTGGATCGGATTATTCGGATCAGTACCCGTTCTCTGCGGGACGATATTCAGGCTTATGCGCGCCTGATGAACCTGATAGCGCATTACGATATGGAGAACTTCCGTTTGCTTCCGTCTTTGGTCAAGAGCTACAACAACTTCTTTGAGAAAGTGGAGCAAAAAAATGAATTCCAGCGCCTGGCATTGTCGATGTTTCGGCAATTGACCAATGCACCGATTCTGGACCGAAAGGAGGTTTTATTGCGTTTTCACGCCAAACTGAAAAAGCTCCAACAGGATCCCTTTGAGCAAAGGGCTTTTTTATACCTGGAGATTCTGCCCTGGCTGGAAGCCCGGATCAAAGGGCAAACACTTTCGCAGGTGATTCAGGCATCCCTGGATACTACGGACCAATGATCCGGTGGGGCATCTGGTATTTGTGTCTCATCTCCCGCAGCTTTTCGGCGAAAGCCACCTTGTAAAATTCCGGCATTTCCGAGCCATCCCGAAAGTAGTACTGGTATTTCTTTTCCAGTTCCGGGTAGTGCTTTTTGATGGCTTTCAGCATCAGCACTTTACTATCTGCTTTGCCACTGCCAAAGAGGGTAAGTTGGGCGGGCATCACATAACGGGCGCCTATTCGCCGAAAGGCAGAAAAAGCAAGCTCCAATTGCTCGGCAGTATCAGAAATAAAGGGGAGTAGTGGCATGAGGCTTACACCGCTCAGAAATCCGGCATCCAGGCTGTCCTGAAGGCTGATCAGGCGTTTGGATGGCGGCGTGGCACCGGGCTCAAAGATGCGACCTACCGCGTCTTCGAGGGTGGAGAAGGAATAGGTGATGATGGTTCCCCGCCCCGGGTTTTCTTCCAGGTCTACCGGCAAAATGGCCCGTTTATCGATCTCTTTTAACAGGTCGTAATCCCGGCTTACCATATCCGACTTGGTAATGATGTGTACGGGAAAACGGTATTCGAGAATCAGTTCGAGCGCCTGTCGGGTGAGCCTGTAATCCTTCTCGATCCGGAGGTATGGATCGGTGGCTGAAGACAGGACGATGTAGCCATACTGTCCTTTCTTTGCCCGGCTTTTGAGTTGTTTATCCAGGACTTCAATGGCATTGGCTTTCGCCGAAAGGCTCTCCGCGAGATTTGTACCATATTTGCTTCCGCGGATGTAGCAATAGAGGCAATTGAAGGCACAGGAGCTATACAGGTTGAGGGTATAGTCATCGAGAAACCAGTTGTCTCTGCGTCTGGTTTTATTGAGAACCGAGCTTACACGAATTTCGCGGGGCATAAGAGGTCAAAGATCGTTTTCTGAATTGGATTCAAAAAATCTACTGTACTTTTGGGGCAAATATTAACAACCCCAAAATCTTATGAATCGCATTTCTTTTTTTTCCTGCCTCCTGATTTGCTGCTTTTTTTCTTCTGGTTTGTTTGCCCAAAAGATGGAGTTGACCTGGCCATATAGTCATCAAAGTAAATTTGGTTTGGTAGATGCCGAAGGCGAGATCGTGCTGGAGCCTGTTTATGATAATATTAGTCTGTTTTCAAACCCCTATTTGAATGATTTTACGCTGATGCGTTTTGACAATAAATACGGGATCATCAATAAAAAAGGGGAGGAGATTGTTCCGCCCAAATACGAGCACATGTCTTATGATGGCAATGGCGGATTTGTGTGGTATTATGAGGATTACCCCAATATGCTGGGCCTGCATGTCTTTTCGCTGGAAAGCGGGGAAGTGATTTACACGGCTGACAGCCTGCGCGCCCGCGAGGTGATTGGTGAGAATCCTTTTTTCCTCACCATCAGACACCCGCAAAATATGGAGGCGATCCTGATTGATGAGTCGGGAAAACAACTGCTGAGCTGCGGTCGATCAGAAAGTTTTACTGCTTATTTTACCGAAGAGGATTGTCCCATGCTGGCAGCTGGTGGCCGTTATAGCCGGGGAAGGATTCTGGTCGATTGTGAAGGCACAGAAATGAGTATGGATGCTTATATGGAGAAGTACCAGATCGAAGATGAAGGTATTGTTTTTGAAGATTCGGCTGTTGATTTTGAAGACGCTGGCGGAAATGAAGAAGCCGACCTCGACAATTACCAGGCCGCCTTCCCCGATTATGAGTTGAAGGAATTAATTTCAGATGCTTATGGCCGGAAAGTTTCCATTATTGCAAAGGATGATAAAGGGAGTTATGGGCTGCTAAGCTTATCGGGAGAAATTCTGATTCCTTTCGATTACCACAATCTTCATCTGAGTTTTGGGTATATTTATGCGAGCCGATATGCATACGAGGGTGTATTTAGCCCAAGAGGCAAGCCGATTATTCCCGTAGAATACTTTCGGGTAGAGTTGGTGCATCCGGAAAAAATGTATTTTATGGTGTCTACCCATTCCGGATACAGAGGTTACGCCAGTGTATACGGAAAGGTATATTTACCGAAGGATATTCCCATGAAGTGATATCCTAATCCCGGGACCAAAGAAATTTATTGACCCAAATCAAAACAAAATTATGGAACAAAACGAACCTATTGACAGCGGACTTGGCTATGAGGATCTTGGCCTCACGCAGATGGCTAAAAACTATTTACACGAAACAGCAAAATGGGCTCGCTTGCTGTCTATTGTTGGATTTGTATTTATTGGATTAATTGTCATCATGGCACTTTTTGCCGGAGCTTTTTTAAGCAGTACTATGCAGGAAATGCAACAATCGGGCATACCGTTTGGCGGGACATTTATTACGATAATCTACCTGGCAGTAGCTGCTTTGTATTTTTTCCCAACGCTGTATTTATACCGATTTGCAACACGTACCAAATTGGCCATTGAAACCCAGGATACGGATCAACTCACCTCCGGACTGGAAAACCTGAAGTCGACCTTCAAATTTATGGGCATCCTGATGATTGTTGTTCTTTCGATCTATGCGCTGGGGATAATCATTGCGCTATTCGGTGCAATGACAGCCCTTTAAATTTACTCTAATAAACACTTTTCCTGCCTGTGATTCCCATGTAATTGCAGGCAGGATTTTTTTTTTACCTGGACCGTTCCAATCCGATTTCTATTTTCCTGCGGAACCAGTTTGCTACATGATTTTCATTTTCAATGTGAGTCCGGTAACTTTCAATGACATCCGGATGGAATTTGGCACAAGTCTTTGCGGCCCAACCAATGCCCTGCCGGATTTCCTTTTCTTTGGTGTTGGCTTGTTGCAGGAGCAGGTCAAATAAACCCCGAACTTCTTCTTTGGGCAATCCTTTTTTTACCGCATAATGGCTGCCGGCTCCCAGCGCACGCACTACCCAGGGACTTTCATGATCTATGTATTTTTTGAATAGGGGCATGCAGGCTTCAGCGCGTGTAAGCAGCCCATAGCCAAATACCCTTTCTCCGATAATATCGCATACATACCATTCGGTGCCGGCCATGATGTATTGGGCCGCTTTCGCGAATGTTTGCTCCACATCGCTGAGCCTGTTTTGCAGGATGATGCCGATCAGCACATTACCTCCCTCTGTCTTGCCATCTGAAATATGCTGGCAAAACGAAAACTGATTCTTTTCTGCCAGGCCTTCAAAAAGCAAGTGACCGGCATACTCCAGCAAGGGGAAACGCACTTTAAAGGAAAGCAACTTTGAGTGGGCGTAATCGCTACAGGCTGACAGCCCTTCTTTTTGATACGTCTGCAGGCAATCTGCAACGATCTGTTGTATGTCGCCTTTGCGGGTGATGGATTGCATGGGGATTATTTGGTTAGGGTAAAGCAATAAAATGACTGCCTCTATTCCCGGCCCATAAATTCGGAAGGCGGCTTGCCAAAAGCTTCTTTAAAACACTTGGAGAAATAGCTACTCGAACTAAAGCCCACCATAAAGGCTACTTCAGAAGCGTTACCGGCGCCTTTTTCCAGCAATTCCTTTGCCCGGTCGAGCCGAATTTCCCGGATCACGGCATTGGGCGTTTTGCCGGATAATGCTTTTAGTTTTCGGTGCAACTGGCTTCTGGAGAGGCTGAGCGTTTCTGCCAACTCCGTGACTCCGAAGTATTCGTCGTCGATGTGGTCCTCGATCTTTTCCAGCACCTTATGCAGGAACACCTCATCTACCGATTCCGGATTCACGGCACTGGCCCGAAACTGGGTAACCTGCCCAAATTGTTCCCGCAGACGGGCCTGTTTATCTTGCAGATTCTCCAGCAGACTCTCCAGTTCTTCGGTACTAAATGGCTTGGATACATAAGCATCTACTCCTGTTTTTATACCAGCTATCCGGTCGGCTTTCTCTGACTTGCCGGTGAGCATGACCACCGGAATGTGACTTGTGGCGGTATCCTGCCGCAGGGCTTCGGTGAGTTCCAGTCCGTCAACTTTGGGCATCAGCAGATCGGTAATGATCAGATCCGGGGTAAGGATTTTGGCCATTTCCAATCCTTCTTTACCATCATCGGCTGTATGCACTTCATAGTCCTTACTAAAATGACCGATGATGAATTGCTGCATATCTCTGTTGTCTTCTACCAAAAGTAGAATGGGGAGTTTGCTTTCCGATGCATTTTGACTTGTATTGTCCGTCGGGGCTGTTTCCGTTGCGTGCCGATTGGATTTAGGGTCCCAGCTGGAGATTGTTGTTTCGGTTGTTTTGGGAGTCTCTAAGGGTATCTGTACATGAAACCCGGCGCCGCCATCAATGCCGTTTTGTACCGATATACTTCCTCCGTGAAGCAACACCAGTTCTTTGGTGAGGGCCAGTCCGATACCGGTTCCGGGAATGTGGTTTCCGCTTTCGCTGAAATAGCGTTCGAATATGGCTTCCCGTTTTTCCGGGGCGATACCCGGGCCGGAGTCTTCCACTTTGATCAGAATGTTTTTTTCATCCGGTGTCGTGGAAATCGCACAACGAATTATTCCTTCCTCGGGCGTAAATTTAAATGCATTGGAGAGGAGGTTGCTGAGAATTTTTTCCAAAATATCCCCATCTGCTGTGGTCACGAGTGGGAAAGAAGGAATGTGGGTGCGATACTGTATGCTTTTACGCACAGCCAGACTTTCGAAGGATTGGGTGATGGCTCGAGCAAAAGCATTAAGATCTAATGGTTTGGGATGGAGTTGGAGTTTGCCACTTTCCAGTTTGGAGAGGTCGAGCAACTGATTAACCAACTGTAGTAACCGTTGCCCGTTTCGCCGGATCATTTGCAGGTAACGGTCCGGATTTTGATTGGATTTTTGGTCGATCAATTGTTCGACCGGACTCAGGATCAGGCTGAGCGGCGTTCGGAATTCGTGGGAGATATTGGCGAAGAAGGCTGATTTTAGTTCATTGATTTCTTTTAGTTTTTGGGCTTCCGCTTCCGCTTGTTGTTTTTGGATCCGCATCCGATATCGGTTGATCAGAAATATCCCGATCAATAATCCGATGACAATCAAACTGATATTTAGCAGTCTTTGGCGGCTTGCCTTTTCCTGGAGGATATAGACTTCATTTTGAGCGATTTTCTTTTGCTGTTCGGCGGTACGGTATTGTTTTTCCAACTCCAGCAAGTGGAAGTTTTTTTCCTTTCCCGCCAGCGAATCTTTAAAAATAATGTGCTCTTTGTAAAGGTCGTACGCTTTTTGCGTTTCCCCCAGGCGGTCGTAAATCTTGTAAAGAAGCTCCGTACTCCAGACCATTTCCCGGGTAGTGCGGGCTTCCCTTGCATACTCATAGCCATTCAGCGCAAGCTGTTTGGCAGAAGCTATATTACCCGTACCAAACTCGAGCCAACCCAGTTGGGTGGAGTGTATGGCGAGTTGTCCGAGGTAATCCAATTCTTTTGCGACCTCCAGTCCCTGCCGGAAGTAGGCATAGGCTCCTGTGGTATCTCCTCTGGCTTTAGCATTCACCCCCATGAGCCAGCAATTAAACATAGTGGGCCTTTGCAGGTCGTAGGTTTGATTGATTTTATAGGCTCTGCTTCCGTAATAATGGGCTGAGTCGTAGCGGTGCATCCGCTGAAAAATCATTCCCTTAACGGTGGATGCTCCGGAATAAGCCCGGATATTCCGCAGGGTATCGAGTGCTTCAAAAGCCTGGTTGATGTAATCCAGCGCCAATCCGTGATCCCCTTGATGCGAGTACACATTAGCAACCATGAAAAGGGTAGGGGTCGCTTTATTCAGATCGCCGGCTTTTTTTCTAAGTCGAATAGCCTCAAAAAGGTAATATAAAGAAGAATCGTAATTGGACAGGTGAAAATGAATGTCACCCAGATTGTGATAAATATCTGCTCGTTGAAGGGGTACATTTTGGCTTGCCAGCAGTTTCAGGCTACGGTGGTTATTGAGGAGGGCTTTGTCGTATTCATACAATTGCTGGTAAGCGGAAGCCATAGAAGACCGGATCATCGCTTCGTTTTGCGTCAACTGATGGATTTGGCAAAACTCCAGCCCTATGTTTCCCCATTCCAGGCTTTCCGTAAACCTATCGTCCCGCATAAAATACTCTGTGATCATCCGGATCGCCATTCCTTTTCCCTGCGGATAATCCAGGCTTTCGGAGAGTTTTATGACATCCTGCAGTATTTTTCGAGCGAGTGCCGGATTAGCCGCCTCAATTTGTTCGGCAATTTGGATGCTGGCTTCCACTTTATCTTTGTTATCGGGTTGGGAAGCCAGGGCCTTTTGTAAGCTGTCAACGTTTACAGACTGACTGTTCAAATTGGGACCCATTCCTAATAGGAGTAAAAGGAATATTGCTGGAAGCAGGTAGTATGGAAGGCTTTTTCGGTGTAGCATGGTATCTGAAGGAGCAAATAAGATACGTATTCCATAGAGAATTTGAAATCGTAATGCTCCAATGTGGTATAGGAAATGGGAAAGCGGCTGTTTCTAAACTTTAGAAACAGCCGCCCTTTCATTATCGCTGGATCACAAATTTTCGGGTGAGCAGGGATCCGTTTATGTTGAATTGGATAAAGTAAATGCCGGGAGCCAGCTGCTGCGTATTCCATTGCCATTCGGCCTGACCGCCCATTGGCAAATCATTTTCTGTATTTGCCTGTAATCCGGTATTGCGTCCGAGGGCATCAAACACCTCCGCCTTAACCGAGGCCTTAGTCTGGAGATAATACTGTATGTTCAGGATGTCTTCTGCGGGATTTGGAAATAGCATAAGGCTTTCGCCGAAAGGCGTAATATCCATAGTTGGTGTCAGGCAATCTTCTTCAATGCTTCCAATGTCAAAAATCCCGGGATATTGTATGTCATACTGAAACTCGGTCCATTCGGAGCAAACGTTTTGGTCTAATTCCAATAAAATAGCTTTTGAAATATGTGAGGAATCCAGGGTGCCTCCGCCATTACTGGAAGTCACCAGCAGATTTAAGTTGCTGTTTTGATTAAAATCTGCCAGTAGGGTCTGGGTTCTTACCCGCAGGTTTTCAGTTTGTGGAGGGAAATTATCCTCAAGAGGTAATTCCCAGAGCAAGCCGTTGTAAGGTTCGATGGCAAATAATGAATTGGAGGAACCCAGGAGCAGGTCGGGCTGTTGGTTTCCGTTGAGTTCGGTTAAACTTACCCCATTTGTGGTAAAGGCAGGAATCTCTAATGACCACTCCATGTCTCCGCTTAATGCGTCCAGGATGATTATGGAGTCTTTTGCCAGAGTATCGAAAAAGGCATGAAACTGTGTAATAATTTCCAGTTCGCCATCTCTGTCAATATCAGTAACCAGATTTGAGACTGCTGCATACTGGTTATAGTCTTGTTGCCACAATGGAGTACCATCTTCTACATGCAGCGCGATAAAGGTGCCATTGGTGTTGCTTTGGAGATATTCCAGGTCGTCGTCGCCATCCAGATCCGAGAGCACGGCAGGGCTTCTTGTGGATAATGCGGCACCTTCACCTGTTGTGGTGTATTCCCATAAAATACTACCGCTGGATGGATCAACCGCCCAGGTATAATATAAGTTATCGATGTAATTATAGAAAAGGCTTTGAATAATGATTTCCAGATCACCATCGCCGTCAATATCAGTAGCCACCGGGTCTGTAAGATTCCAGGATATGCCTCCTGTTACTTCAATGGAAGATTTTATTCCTCCATTTTCGGCATTCAGAATGAGGATGTTTCCAAAGTCGTAAGCAAAAATAACTTCCAGGCTGCCATCCTGTTCCATATCCTCCACCAGGATTCCCGAATTAAAGAAATAAGGTACACTCCACTTTACATTGCCGGTACTTCCATCCAGGCAATAAGTCCCGGTGCTTCCCTGGCAGCTGTTATTAAAAAGTATATCCATCTGCCCGTCATTGTCTACATCTTCAACAAACATCCGGCCATACAGGCAGCCCTGGTCTATTTCCCAAACTATACTACCGTCTTCGGCATTCAGACAGTAAAATTTGGGTATATCAGAGGAAGTGCCAACGATGATTTCCGGTTTCCCGTCATTGTCCAGGTCTGCTGAAGCAAAGGTTTCATTGGGCGGCGAATCCAACTCGAGGTCCCAGATCAGATAGGGCAACTGTGCGCTTAGGGTGCCTGAGTAAATAAGAAGTAATAGAAGGAGGAAGGAAAAAGGTTTCATTAGATGTTCTTTGGATTGATAGGAGTTGAATTTAGATACTAAAGATAAATGTCGAAAAAGTTAATAGGTAGACTGGCATCTTAATTTCTTTTTCCGTATAAGGAATTGTTTGATTTTGTATAATGTCCGAAAATGGGCACATTTTCGATTTCGGCCTAACTAATTATCTTAGGCCCGAATTCCGCATCACATGTCTGGGAATAAGAAATTTATTGATATCCGTGGCGTCATAGCCGATAAGAACCCTGCTTTACTAAAAGTATTGCCGGGCTTTCTGCTGCGGTACCTGGAGCGTATTCTGCACGAGCAGGAAGTAAATAACTTTCTGGCTAAGCACAATTCCGATGATCCCTTTACATTTTGTAAGGCTGTCATTGAGTTTATGGAAATTAGCCTTTCGGCGAATGGGCTGGAAAATATTCCGACAGAAGGCGGTTGTATTCTGGCTGTCAACCATCCTTTGGGTGGTATGGATGCCATGGCCCTGGTTACGCTGATAGAAGAAAAGCGGAAGGATATCAAGTTTATCGTCAATGATGTACTTTTGAATTTAGCCCCATTAAAGGATATGTTTACGGGGGTTAATAAAGTCGGGAAAAATGCCCGGGAGTCTTTGCGTGCGGTAGACGAATTATTTGCTACCGAACAATTAATTTGCGTGTTTCCGGCAGGACTTGTATCGCGCAAACAAAAGGGTATCGTGAAAGACCTGGAGTGGAAAAAGACTTTTGTTAGTCGCGCCCGCAAGTACGACAAACCGATCATTCCGGTACACATCAATGGGGAGCTCACAAACTTTTTTTACAGGCTCGCCCGAATCCGCAAGGGCATTGGGATCAAAGCCAATATTGAGATGCTTTATCTGGTCAACGAACTGTTTAAACAACGGGGAAAAAAAATGCATGTTATTTTTGGCGAGCCCGTTCCCAAAGATCTGCTGCATTCCCAAAAATCCGATTCTGAAAAAGCACAGGAAATTAAGGAAATCGTTTATCAACTAGCAAAATAACTATGTCGGTAAAAGACATCATACCACCCGTAGACCGGGCTCTATTAAAATCAGAATTGAATGCCGATACTTTTGTGCGTCACACGCGAAAAGGAGGGAATGAAATTTACATCATCCATGTGCACAATGCGCCACATACCCTGCGAGAGATCGGCCGGTTGCGGGAAGTAACTTTCCGACATGCCGGAGGCGGTACCGGCGATGAAATAGATGTGGATGATCACGACATGGGCAAAATTTGCTACGATCAACTGGTCGTTTGGGATCCGGAAGAGGAGGAGATCATCGGAGGTTATCGCTGTATCCGCTGCGATAAAGCGATTCTGGATGAAACGAAGGATCCGCTCCTTAGCACTTCGCATTACTTTGATTTTACCGAGCGTTTTGTAGCACAATACCTGCCTAAAACCATTGAGCTTGGAAGGAGCTGGGTGCAGCCCAATTATCAGCCGAGTATTAATCCCCGAAAAGGGCTTTTTGCACTCGACAATATCTGGGACGGACTGGGAGCACTGGTAATAATGAATCCGGACATTGAATATTTCTTTGGCAAATTTACCATGTATCCCAATTACAATACGGAGTGTCGGGATTTTCTGTTGTACTTCCTGCACTTCTTCTTTCCCGACAAGGAAAAGCTGATGACACCGAAATACCCTATTGAACAGGACTTTGATGAGAAGGAGTTTAACCGGCTCCTGAGCGGACTGGATTTCAAAGACGGATACCGGGTGTTAAACCAGTATGTGCGGTCCAGAGGAGAAAACATTCCTCCACTGGTCAATATCTATATGCATTTGTCGGCTACCATGAAGATCTTCGGAACTTCTGTTAATCCCGATTTTGGCGGTGTGGAAGAAACGGGCATCATGATCTCTATCGCCGACATCTATGAAGACAAAAAAGCCCGATATTTGGAGCCGATGTTGAAGTAGTATATTCGTTTAACACGTTTAACACGTTTAACACGTTTAACACGTTTAAACGTTTTTTTAGAAAACCCTACTTCTGTCAACCACTCGAATCCTTTGTAAAGGGGACCAAAATCAACTCCTTTAAATTATTCTCCCGGAAGTTTTCCCGATCGGTTACCTCCAGTTGATATTCATAAATGTAATGGTCGTTTGAATCTTTCTGGCTTTCCGGGTAAAACGGATTGTTGGGACTGATCGTTTCAGAAGGGCTGATGGTCCAGTACCCGGGATTAAGCTGGATTTTATCAATATAGGTCGTAAACGTCCCAAAATGAACAATGGTAGAGTCGCTGCCCGTGACGAAAAGGAATTCTCCCCCGCCAACAACTACGGTCTGGCTAAATTGAAAACACTGATAACTGCTGTCCCATTTAAGCTGTTGTCGGGTGTAATATCCGGTCGGAACCCACAACGCTACATCGCCAGTCTGAAAGTTTTCCGGTTTCAATTCTTCCCCCTCAGCGTCATACAGATGGAAATAGAGAGCGTGATTCCAACTCGCCTGAGCCTGCAAAAATACAGGAGTGAAGACCAGTAAAATGACTATTATTTTTCGCATAATAGTAAAACGATGCGTGCCGGAATGTATTTCAAATAAAAAAGCGGAAGTCCGGTAACCGGACTTCCGCTTCGGGCATTACCTGTGAAACTACTGGCTTAATATTAAGTATTCAAAAGGCTTTAATTCTGTGTTGGTGCCCAGACTTAGTACACCACCACTCAGCGCATTATCCCAATCCGAATTTTGCAAGGCTGCCGGTATCTGGAAGTTGATCTCTGCATCGCGCACATTCACTATGATAAGCAGCTTTTCTCCGTTTCGCTCTTTGGTGAAACAGGCAACATCGGCATCTTCATAAACCGTATTACTGTCTTCTCGTGCCGCCTCATAATTGCTGTAAAAGTCCATGATGGTCTGATACTCGGCATACATGTCCGGGTTGCCGCTCCAGTTG
Organism: Bacteroidota bacterium; assembly: GCA_018222965.1. Lineage (GTDB taxonomy): Bacteria > Bacteroidota > Bacteroidia > Chitinophagales > Saprospiraceae > JAAEZH01. The sequence continues at coordinate 31,805 of JAAEZH010000036.1, read as the reverse complement.
ATTTGAGAATTCGAGAAAAAGGGTACCGTATTGGCTGTACCTACTTCCTGTCCGGTATAAAACATCGGCGTACCTCCGATGAAGATGTTTATTACTGATGCGGCCAACGCCCCGTCAACCCCTCCATAAATGCTGATGGGTGTAGCATTCCAGGCACTTTCATCGTGGTTGGTGGTATATCGCAACCACTCTTTATCTGCCGGAATAGTCGCATAATCAGATGCATGTTGATTAAACAGTACGGATGGTGCCGCCCCGTCAAATACCTGGATCAGGGAGCCGTAGAAACTGAAACCAAAGTTTAGGTCAAATCCGGCATCAAAATGATTCGCTCTGGAACCTTCCGCCAGCAAAAGTAGTTCCCGGTTTGGAATGGCTTCCAGGCTGTCGATGGCTCTGGTCCAGAAAGTGTACGGGACCCCATCGGCATAGTCGCAGCGGTAGCCATCTACATTGGCCTCCAACACCCAGTACTTCATGACATCGATCATTTCTTCCTGCATGTCAGTATTGTCGTAATTCAGATCAGCCACATCCATCCAGTTGGTGCCCGGCGGATGGATGATGTTGCCATCGGCATCTTGCGTGTACCAGTCTTTGTTGCTGGTCCAACTATTGTCCCAGGCGGTATGATTGGCAATCCAGTCCATGATAACAGCCATTCCGCGACTGTGCGCTTCATCGGTCAGGCTGCGCAGGTCTTCCAAAGAGCCGTACTCGCTGCTTACCGCTTTAAAATCCCGAACAGAATACGGAGAGTTTACCGAGTTGACATTCCCGATCGGATGAATCGGCATTAGCCATATCACATTGACTCCCAGAGATTGGATTTCATCCAATCGATCTGTTACTCCCTGCAGCGTACCAGAGCTGCTAAATGCCCGAAGGTTTACTTCATAGATGACTACATCTTCGTTGTCTGGCATGTCATCATAAGGCGTACCGTATTGCTTGTATCCGGTGTCTGTAGGGGTGTCATCCGGCGGATCCATCGGTTCTTTATCACAGGATGGAGTTACGAATCCTGTTAAAAGAAGGGAAAGGAACAAGAAGAAGTTTTTCATAAAAGATCTGATTTATTCGACTTTCGTCGGATGGTTTGTCGCTAATAATTTTCTAAGATAACCAGATCTTTATAGGATTAAAACGGGTATAGTGTTAAATAGACACTTTGGTAAATATTCTGACGCTTCCGGTTCCTTTCCCTGTTCTTTTACTGGTTTTCCGGCTTTCGCCGAATAAGGATAATGCCTGCGGCGATCATCCATGCTACTCCAAAAGGAATGATGATAAATCCAAGTTGTGGCACAGATGTGTATAAAACCACAACAGAGAAAATTCCAATGGCTGCGTTGATAAAGCCCCAGAGGCCCAACCAGCGAGGCATCCAGATATCTTTGGCACTAATGCCCACCATGGCAGGAGCAAGACCAATAATTAATGCCGTTGCGTAGTCATCTGTACGTGCTCCAATCCAGCCGGTGACAGTAGCCAGAGCCGTTTCAAGCTCTGTTCCTCCGGAAGTCAGTAATACAACTACTGCCAACATGAAAATGTAGGAAAGTATCCCGAGTGGGACAGCTATATTAAAAAATACGCGGGCAAACTGGTTAGCGGCTTTTGAATGATCAGAAAGGTCGGTCATCATTCGACCCGCAACACCCAGGGTGGTTACGCCTATGATCCACACAGAAAGATTGGCAATGAGTTGGGTTTTAACTGCTGCCGATTTGCTTAAATATTCGGCCATTTGATTTTCTGCAAGGGCTGCCCAAAGGTCAGTACCGGAGGTTCCCCAGAGGGCAGCTCCGATTACCATAATAATGGCACCAATAAGGGTGGTGTAGCCCGCCGCTTTGTAGTTGGAAAAAGTGGTTTGATTAGCATTCAGGTTATTCATAAAGCATGTTTTTTGACAAATGTCCTGCTCTATGAACTTTGGGGCATTTGAAATTTTGTCAAATGCTGTAAAATTTGTCGCATTTACCGATCTGCCTTCCGATAAACAAACTTTAAGCCGCTCCAATTCTCATCTATAGCCGCTACTTTGATGTCTACCAGTCCGGTTTTTAGCAGTTCTTCCCGTACAATTTCCCGATTAATGTCTGTCTCAATTTTAGATTTTCCTTTGGGCCAACTCACCCATAAGAGGCCGTGCTTTTTAAGCGCAGCTTTGTAGATGGGAACGGTCTGGACTAAATCTGCTTTTTCCGTGAAAAACAAATGAATGTAATCGGCATTTTCTGTTTTAGGGATTTCCTCAATCTGTACATCCGCCGGGAAATCGGAAAACAGATCAAAGAAGTGATCCGGCCGCTTGTAAAATAATAGCGCGTATTCGCTCTTAATTCCCAGTTTTCGGGCCAGCGGAGTTGATGAATATCCGGAAGGCATGTGTGTGTGTTTACATTCAGCTTTTTGAAGTCGAATCTTCCTGATTTAGGAGCTCGTCGGTAAAATGGCCTCGCTCCTTTGCTTTCGCGAATTTTTTGCTGTTGAATTCGGCCGACTTCCCTTTTGGAATGGACAGGCTGGTCCAGTTGTCTGCAGCCAGCATTTTGGCTAGAAATACAATCTGTCCGATGTGATAACTGTAGTGTGCCAGTTGACGGTTGATGGCTTCCGGAATGGTATGTCCCTGATTTCGAATGTAAACCAACTGATCGATGTTTCCTTCATTGATTGAGTCCAGGGCCTTAAACAGACAGGCCCATCCTTCCTGCCATTTTTCCAGTAACTGCTCGTGCGTGCGGATGACATCCTCAAACTCCAGATCGCGCTTTCGCCAGGGCTTTTCACCATCAGTGCTAAGAAAATCGGTCCAGCGGGACATCATATTCCCCCACAGGTGATTGACAATGATGGCAATGGAATTGCTTTCCGGGTGCATTTGATGGAAAAGCTGCGCATCCTCCAGTTGATCAAAACTGCGTTCTCCCAGCAATTTGTAATATTCAAACTGCTTTCGGATGCTTTCCAGGTAGTTTTTTTCCAGATTCATAATCCTCTTTTTTGGGCTTTTGGCTGCGCATGGAATATAATACATTCCGTTGAGAAGGTACTTAGTATAAAGCGACTCAAATCCTGCCTTTCATCTGAGCTGTCATTCCTTTGTGATCAAAGTGTTTTTGCCATACGTATAACCATTCGCGCCAAGCGGAAAACCAGCAAAAGTTTTCCCCCTTGCCCTGGTACTTATACCTTTGCCGAATCTTTTAAAGATCAGGACCGGAAATAAATTGTATGGATTTAATTTACGCTACAGACTTACTGGGAACATTGGTTTTTGCGATCAGTGGTGTATTAGCCGCTACGGAGAAAAAATTTGATCTGGTGGGTGCGCTTGTGCTTGGGTTTGTAACAGCAGTCGGGGGAGGAACCCTGCGCGATGTGTTGATTGGGGTAACTCCGGTGAGTTGGATGAAGGATTTAAGCTATTTGCTGGTCATTCTTTTGGCAATACCCATTTGTTATTTCGGCCGACGATCCATTTTGCGCTTGCGAAAGAGTTTGTTTTTGTTTGATACCATCGGAATTGCCCTGTTTACCATACTCGGTTTAGAGAAAACGCTGAGTATTGGTTTGTCGCCTGTTATCGCGGTATTAATGGGTGTGGTATCAGCGGTGTTTGGAGGGATTATCCGGGACGTGCTTTCCAATGAAGTGCCCCTGATATTCCGGAAAGAAATCTATGCGTCGGCTTGTTTTGCCGGCGGGATTGTCTATTACTTTTTGGGATTAACAACAATTCCGGAAGCTATGCAAATCCTGATTTCCATGGGTATTGTGGTATACATTCGATACCAATCGGTAAAAAGACACTGGACCTTAAATTTCAACCCTAAAAGCTGAGAACAGGCATGTGCATAAAATACAGGTCAAATCCTTTTGCCCAAAAATCTTTTTCGGTGCGTACTAAGGTGAAGCCGTTTTGTTCGTAAAATTTGTAGGCGTGTTGGGTGGTACGTACGGCAATCTGCCGAAGATCCGGATCAGATTTCAGAAGCGAAACCCGGTGTTCCAGCAATTTTTTGCCAATGCCTTTTCTATGATGTTTTGGATGTACGATATCCCAGGAGAGCCGGGCAGTTTGTCGATCGTCAGAATAGTTAATCCCCCCGCAACCCAGTATGTCATTTTCTACTTCATACACGAAGTACTTTTCCAGATGAAGGTCCAGGTATTCATCATAGTCCTTTAATTCACCCGGGTGGAAATATTCCGGAATATTTCGCCTAAGGAGGGCTGTCAGCTGCTCCTTATCAGCCCTTGAATATTGGCGGATCATTGCCTGTAGGATTGGTTTTAAAAAGTGTTAAAGTATTCGTTTTTCGGAAAGCCGGTGACAGATTTGTTGTTCCAAATATCTAAACAATTTCAAAATAAAAAAAGGGGTTGATCCTTGGTGGAAATGCTGGTTCTAACAAGCCGCTCTGCCTTTCGGCGAATGCCTACATTGACTACCAGTGAAAGGCCGTGTCCCGCTGATGTGTGGCGCAGCTTAGGGCGGCATGTTGGGATGAAAATCAGGGAGCTGCCTCCCGGGCAGGCACGGAGAAACCTGCTGCGGGAGTTGCTCCTGGTTGTTTTTATTGACCGTTATTATGCACGTGTACGTCCATTTGCGGGAATGGAATATTGAGGCCTTCTTTATCAAATTCGGTGTAGACTTTTTTATTTACATCGAAGAATAATCCCCAATAATCTTCTGCTTTTACCCAGGCTCTGGCTGTAAAATTGACAGAGCTGTCTGCGAGTGCAGAAACGGCAATAAACACCTCTGGTTCAGGCAAGACTCTTGGGTCGGCTTCAATGATCTTCCGGATGACCTCCTGGGCTCTGTCGGCATCGTCGCCGTAACCAATGCCAATGGTCCAGTCGACCCGACGTTGGGGTTCGGTAGAGTAGTTAATCATGGAATTGGTTGCCAGACCACCGTTTGGGATAATGATCGTCTTATTATCCGGTGTTTTCATGATGGTATTAAAGATCTGAATTTCGTGGACGGTACCGGAATATCCCTGCGCATCAATAAAATCTCCTACTTTAAAAGGCTTGAACAACAGGATCATTACGCCTCCAGCAAAGTTTTGCAGCGTGCCGGAAAGCGCCATACCAATGGCCAATCCAATAGCACCCAATACAGCAATAAAGGAGGTCATTTCAATCCCCAGCATGCCTAGCACGCTGATTACCAGCAGCACTTTCAATAAGGTACCGACCAGTCCTCTCAAAAAGGGTTTCAACGAGGGATCTGTATCTCTTTTATCCAGTGTGCGGCCAAAAGCCCGTGTAAGGCCTTTTACGACCAGACTACCAATGATCCATACTAATATGGCACCGACTAGTTTTGGGCCATACTCTACAATAACTTCAGTTAGTTTAGCTAAAATTTCTTCAGTCGTCATTCATGTTATGTTTGAATACAAAAAATAGGAAGGTGATGATGTATGCTGGAACCTAACGTGGGTGAAACGAAATAGGGGTAGGGAAGTTCAGTAAGGAGGTGTTTTGATTGCTCAGGCAGTAAAAAAATCATTAGCGACCTTAAGTGATCGCAGGGTTTCTTTTTTCTTAAATTGATGCGCCTGCATGCGCTTCAGGATATCCTGTAAGACTTTTACGGCTTCTATAATAAACGGCCCTTTGTTGAGCATCACACATTCTGCCCGATTAGACATGGCCGCATCTGTTATCTCGGCCCGGGAGGCGGTGCCTTTCTTTGCCAGCGATTCCAAAACTTGTGTTGCCCAGATAATGGGCACGTGTGCTGCTTCGCAGATCCAAAGGATTTGTTCCTGTACTTCGGCAATGCGTTCCCAGCCAACTTCCACTGCCAGATCGCCACGGGCAATCATAACACCTATACTCTTATGCTTCATAGCAGTAAGCAGCAAAGCAGGCAAATTCGCGAAAGCGGATTTATTTTCAATTTTCAGAACCAATCCGATATCTTTTCTGCCCAGTTTGATCAGATGTCTTCGGAGTATATCCACATCCACCGGCTGGCGGATAAAAGAATATCCTATAATATCTGCGTGTTTTGCAGCAAAGGGCAATGCCTCTAAGTCATCGTCTGTAAGCGAGGGGAGTTCAAGTTGGGTGTCGGGCAGGTTTATGCCTTTTTGAGCCTTGAGTTTGGCACCTTTGATTCCGGTATGGGTAATGCGCAAAGCAGCATAATCTGCTTCTATTTTTTCGATCCGGCTACCTATTTTACCGTCGTCAAACCAAACAGATTGATTCAGCTTTATAAAATCGAAAACCTGTGGGAGGGTGCAGGAGATTTGGGCCGGATACAGCTGTTTTTCGCTGTGATCGTAAACAGCATCCCGGCCGGTGATTTTATTCCTGTGCAAATGCAGAAGGTCTCCGGCTTTTAGACTGATGTAGTCGATTTGCTTTTTACTTTTCTTTTTCTTTTTTCGAATTTCTACGACCCCCGTTCTGATCTTAGGCCCGGCGAGATCCATGTAAATTCGGCAATCCTTTTTTAGGGTGTCTGAAGCTTTATGAATATGCTTTATCATAGCTTCCCATACATCCGGATTATCATGGCCGCAATTGATTCTGGCAATGTTCATACCACTGGCTACCAGCTCTTCAATAAGGGAATAGTTTGCGGCTGCCTCAGAAGGCATGGTTACCATTATATGCGGGGTCTTTTCCTGGTCTTTTCTCTTTTCGGTCGAGCCGAATAACTTATCGGACTTTGCCTGCAATTTTTCCCAACTGCTGTAAAAATCTGTATGGTGATGATGCAATACTTTTTCTCCATAATAGGTCTCTCCAATTATGAGATAAAGCAAGTGCAGAATATTGTCAACATTAGCCAGGGTATAGCGCTCGGAAGTTCCAATAGAGGAAAGGCCCAGATAAGATAGTTGGGCCTGAAGATCGCGTAAATTAAAGGTGCGCAATGCCAGATAGCGTATCAGATTTCGGGCGCTGTCGGTATGACTGTCATCCACATCGCGGATAAGAGGAAGGAAGTCTTCTTCTTTTTGAAGGATGAAAGCTCGGACTGTTTCCAGTCTGTTGATCAGATTGCGGATTTGTTCCTTTTTTTCCATGGCCCGGTTTATTTGGTTGTGAATAGGAGCCAGAGTCAGCGCTTGGATATCTTGTTTTGACTGATGATCTTTTGTGCCCGGGATTTAAACCTTTTCACCTTTTCCTGCCGCAACTTTCGGTGTTTTGTTTTTCGTCCCTGTACGCGTTCCCGCCACATTTTCCAACTGCTGTGTTTCATTTCCTGTTTCATCAGTTTGATAACTTCTGCTTCTGTTATTCCAAACTGAAACTCAATGGCTTCAAAGGGGGTGCGGTCTTCCCAGGCCATACCAATGATTCGGTCAATATCTCGTTCGCTAAGTTGGTGTTTCTTTGCAATCTTCATAAAGATAAAACAAGTATAACAGGAAGGGGTTTAGAATCGTCAAGGTGATTTTTATCGGGTCTGGAGGTTAATTATTTTTAGAACTGGATTTTTTGTAAATTGATCATACAAAATTGAAAAACCATCCTATCCTTCCCTGAGCCTCACCCGGCTAAATGCATTGTTCATTTTTTCTAAACAACTGTATCATGGGAAATCTTTTGCCTCTTATTATTCAGCTGGTATCCGGCGCTGTTGGTGGCAACCTGGCAGGCGGCTTAATGAAAAACCTGTCTATGGGAACACTCTGGAATTCCGTTTTGGGAATTATTGGAGGCGGACTTGGCGGTCAGGTACTCGGCATGCTGGGCATGGCAACCGGTGATGGTGGCATGGATGTGGCCAGTATTCTTGGGAGTATTGCTTCCGGCGGAGTAGGTGGTGGCGTCTTCCTGGCGATCGCTGGTGTTATAAAAGGTGCCATGGGGAAGAGTTAGTTGAAAAAGCCGGCAGTATTAAAGTGCTGCCGGCTTTAATTTTGTCAGCCCTTAAACTTAAGACTTTGCAACACTTCTTCCAGTGCCAGTTTTTGATCGGCAGAGGTGTACGAGATAATGCAATTTAGCGCAAACCCATTATCAATCCAGGTATAATAAACCTGGTGAATTTCCGAGCCGGCATATTCCATGAAAGTGTCCATTATCCGGATCTCCTTTCCTCCAATCGTTCTTGTTTCTTTTGTAGCTGTCGGAAATTGATAATCAACGCCTGCTGCTTTCTCCAAATTTTCTCGAGTAGCTATCTGATAATCTTCGGCCGTTTGTATGGCGGGGAAGGCCCGGATGTTTTCAACAACGATCATATAAGACGGATTAAATTCCATGACTGTTCCTATTTCCTCCTGAAAAACAGTAAGCAAAGTGGCGGAATTAATCTCTGAGGCTTTCATGATTTTTTTAAGGTCCTCATTTTCGCCGGCGATCAAGTCTGTTCCGCTCTCTGTCAACTGATCGATTACTTCCTGTTCGGGAATGTGCCACTCTTCCGGAACATCAATAGAAAATCCGAAATAGTCATTTTGATATTGGCCGTTTTCGGTAGCACCGTAATCAAAATTTTCAGGCAATCCCGGAGAATTGCAGGAAATGAGAAATAAGGGAAGGAGATACAGGAGGTTTTTCATATTATTGATCAGATTTTTAATGAAGGTAATCAAACCTCTTTTGATTTTTACCGCAATTGGGGCCCAAAAAAATCCTATGATACCTGCTTTCACTATATTTCAAAAAGAAATTAAGGAAACCCTGCGCGACCGTCGTACCCTGATTATTATGATCGGTATGCCGCTGCTGCTTATTCCGCTTATTCTCAGTGTGGCTTCAAAAGTGGCCTCCTCTCAGGCTGAAGCCGAACGGGAGAAAGATGTGCGCATTGGTCTGGTAAGCAATGATAACGGAGAAGAACTGATAGAAAGGCTGAAGCGGCGACAGGATGTTTTAGTCTTCGAGGACATTCCACCCAAAGATTTCAAAAAATTCATCCGGGAAGACAGCCTGGACCTTGGTCTTGTATTCGATTCCGGCTTTGATGCGGCTATTGAATCGGGCAAAACCGGAACTCTGGAGGTTTTCCACAACTCGACCAATGAAATTCCTTTTAACCGGGTAAAAACGACCATAGACAATTATCATACGGAGATCCGAGACGACCGTCTGGCCAAATTGAATGCCACCCCGCAGTTGGTGGAGCCGACTTCCGTCGAAATGATTGATGCATACACCCAACGCGAGAACTTCGGAAAAATGGTGGGCGGATTTCTGCCGTATATCTTTGTGTTGTTCTGTCTGATGGGGGCCATGTACCCATCTATAGATCTGTTTACCGGCGAAAAAGAACGCAGTACACTGGAAACGATTCTGACTGTTCCGGCTTCCCGCATCCAAATATTGTCCGGAAAAATGATGGCCATCGTTTTAGCCGGCGTGCTTTCCGGTGGTCTTGCCATTTTGGGGATGTACCTGGCTATCAAGTTTAATCCCGAAGTTCCGGATATGATCCAAAATATCATCCTTCAGATCCTGAACCCGACGGCTATTCTTCAAATTCTGTTGCTGATTATTCCGCTTACAATTTTCTTTGCCGGCATTTTGATTCCGGCTTCCATTTATGCCCGCAATTTTAAGGAAGCCCAGTCGATCATTCAACCGATGTTGATTGTGGTAATCATTCCTTTGGCGATTGTTGCTACGCTCCCTAATCTCGATTTGACATTCGCAACAGCGATGATTCCAATTGTTAATGTAGGGCTGGCCAGCAGGGATATCGTTGCCGGCACCATGAACCCTGCTATGTTTGTGGTTGTATTTGCTTCCCTGGTCGTGCTGGCAGGCGTTGGTATTGGACTGTGTGTTAGATGGTTTGGGCAGGAAGGAAACCTGTTGCGGATTTAAAAGGACTTATTTCTCCAGGCGATTGATCCCGGCTTTGGCGGCTTGATGCAATGCGGTGCGATGCTCATCGGGTTTGATGTTCAGGCATTCATTGAAGGATTCAATAGCGGCCTCTTTGTTTCCTGTTTTTTCATAGATAATACCTGATTCCAAAGCAGCCCGACAGGCAAAATACCAGGGGTGGTCCCGTCCTTCGTCTATGGTTTTTCGGTAGAGCTTAAGGGCTTCCGGAAAGTTTTGTTGTACCTGATATATACGCCCCAGCCGGTAAGTGTATTCAATTTGATGGACCCTTTCGGAAAAGGATTGCCGGCTTTTTTGTTTCAGGAGTTTTTCGGCTTTTTGATGGTAACCGCCATCAAATAAGAGTCGGGCTTTGAGCAGATCCTTTTGAGGGATGGTTCCCGATTCAGCTTCTTCAAGCGCGCTGGCATCACTACCTACGATGGTATACCCTTTACTCAGACAGTTTTGGATGGTAGCATTATACTTGTAGAGATCGTTTTCCAACAAGGCCTGCCAGGCTATTTTTTGATAGGCGTCTTTTATGAAATTCCGACCGGTAAAACGATCCAGAAACCGCTGGAAATAGATGTCGGCATCGGAATCCAACCTCCGGAGTTTGGCCAGGCCGAGCATATAATCCAGATAGTGAAATGGATGAAATGCGCGTCCGCCGGGACGCTGTTCCAGCAATTCAATAGCTTCACTGTTTCGTCCGGTGCGCATGGCTATATTGGCTACAATAAAGCAGGCCATGGGGTCTTTCTGCGGATCTAGTTTGCTTTCATTGATCACCTTCCAGGCGGCTTCCTCATTTTGATTGAGGTGTAGCATGAGGTAGGAATAAAAAACGTAAATCTCCTTTTCGAATATAAAATCATTATACCGGGCATATTCTATGACTTCCTCCAGTTCCTGCTGTCCCTGTCGAATCGATCCTTCCATGCTGCTCAACCATTCTACAGCCCATTTGTACCCATCCGGAATGGTGCCCGACATGGCATGCAAAATGCCCAGGTCTTTCTTATTGGGCATGAAGTAAGGGAAACGCTCCTGATTCCTTTTAAGCAGTTTCATAGCCTTATTGACTTCAAAGAAAGCCGTAGCGTATTCTTCAAACTTTAGCCGGGCCAGTGCCCATTGCAGCCGGATGTTGGCTTGCGTGTACAAATACCAGGGAGAGTCGGGGTTTCCGGTTTCCATGAGATCTATCCGCGCATCCTTATTGGCTTCAAGTCTGTCAAATTCAGCTTTGTCTTCGTTGATATATACCTTGAAGAAGTCGATGTAGTTTTCGAGGTATTCGGCCAGCAGGTTGTCGGGCTCTTCCTGATGCAATTGATCGATGAGGTTGCTTGCCTGGATGAGCCGCAATTCTGTGGCCATTTCATAGGCATTCCGCGCAAGCGGTGACCAACGGAAATAGGGAGTGGAACCGGCCGTTGCTGTCCCGGGAAGGGACAAAAAGAATAGAAAAGCAATGAGCAGGTATCTGCACATAAGACCAGTTTTCGGGGGAATAAAAAACCTCCCGACAGCTTTGCTGATCGGGAGGTTTCAGCCTTTGTTTCTCTTAAGCTTCTGCGCCAACGAGGCCATCGTCAACGAGAATACGCCCACAGTGTTCGCATACGATCACTTTCTTTTGCATAGCGATTTCCAACTGCAATTGTGGTGGAATCTTGTTGAAGCATCCGCCGCAGGAGTTTCGTTGTACGGTGACTACTGCCAGCCCGTTGCGATAGTTTTCGCGTGTTTTCTTGTAAGCCTTTAGGAGGCGATCTTCGATTTTCTTTTCGGCTTTTTCAGAAGCTTTGCGCAGTTTGGTCTCTTCCTTTTCCGTTTTTTCGATGATCTCCTGAAGTTCTACCTGCTTGCGCTCCAGATTTTTGGCTTTGCCTTCCATCCGTTCTTTAGCAGCATCGAATTCTTCCTTGAAGCGATTCAGACGAATCTGTGCTTCAGAGATACGCTTTTCAGAAAGTTGGATCTCCAGTTTCTGCAGTTCCAATTCCTTAGACAATGCATCGTACTCGCGATTGTTCTTCACATTGTCCATCTGCTTTTCGTAGCGTTCGATAAGCGCAGTAGACTCCTGAATATTGGCTTGGTGTTTGCTGATTTCACCCTCGTGATCTTCAACACGCTCGTTCAACTTGTTGATACGGGTTTGCAATCCTTCAATTTCGTCCTCGAGGTCTTTCACTTCCATTGGGAGCTCCCCTTTGAGGATTTCGATCTCGTCGATCTTCGAATCGATTGTCTGAAGGTCGTGAAGATTCTTAAGCTTATCAGCTACTGTTTGTTCCTTGGCCATATTGGATTGAAATTCTTTGAAGTTTATACGAGGTAGTTAACGGGATTCGTTTTGACCTGCGTACAATAGGCCGCAAAATTACTAAATTTTCGCGATATAATCTCTTGTAACAAGTCAATGGTGTATTGTTCGCTTTCAAAATGTCCTATGTCGGCTATTAAAAGCTTGCCATCCGCATCAAAATACTCGTGATATTTGTAGTCGGATGTTACAAAGGCGTCTGCTCGGGCACCAATGGCATAGGGTAGGAGGAAGCCTCCGGAACCGCCACAAAGGGCTACGGTTTTAATTTTCCTTTCGGGAATGTCGGTATATTTGATACAGGCTGCCTGCATCTTCTCTTTTACCATTTTTAAGAACTCAAGTCCGCTTATGGCTTTGGGCAGTTCTCCGATCATTCCGGAACCAATATTGGGGTCGCTTTCGCGAATGTCCCAGCTGGTATAAGGCACTTCTCGTCCGGTGGCTTCCTGCAAGGCATGAAGGATCCGTCCATGCTCAGCCGACGAATAATTAAAGCTGAGGGCGATGCTTGTCCAGTCGCCCAGCATGCTCCATTCCAGATTCAGATGATCCAGTCCTTCTTTTTCCAGAATTTCCTGAAGACGGCTGGCTTCATCAGACTTGATGCGGGCGTTCAGTCTTTTGAGGTTTTTCTTGGGAGCCAGTATCCGGGTATTATTTAGTCCCAGACTGTCAGCAATGCGCTGATTTACGCCATTTTGATAGACGTTATCCAGGTTGGTGTGGATGGCATAAATAGCAATGTCGTTTTTAATGGCCTCTATTATGGTACGCTCTACATAGTTTTTCCCCGTAAGGGATTTTAAACCTTTAAAAACAATAGGGTGGTGGGCAACGATCAGATTGCAGCCTTTCTCTACCGCTTCTGCAACGATGGCTTCTGTAGAATCCAGGCAACATAAAACACCGCTTACTTTTGTGTCTTTATCGCCTACTATCAATCCGGCATTATCATAACTTTCCTGATATTGCGGAGGAGCAAGCTGCTCCAGGTAATTGATTACGTCTTTTATCTTCATTTACCCATGTTTTTAATCCGGGTTTCAATGTTTGTAGTGGAGTAGCCATCAATGTAGGGCAAGCTCCTGACCGTTCCGCCAGCCTGGATCACGTGCTCCGACCCCACAATTTGATCAGGGGTCCAATCTCCTCCCTTTACAAGAACATCCGGATTTACCGTTTGGATCAATTCCAGCGGTGTATCCTGCGGAAAAAAGGTAAGGGCATCGATAAATTCCATGCCTGCCAACTGGAAACTTCTTGTCAAATCATCATTGATCGGTCGATTTGGACCTTTTAGCCTGCTTACAGACTCCCGGGAGTTTAAACCGAGAATAAGCCGATCGCCCAGATCTGATGCCTCTGCAAGATAATGGATATGCCCGTAGTGCAGTATATCAAAACAACCGTTGGTGAAGACTACTTTTTTACCATCATTCTGCCACTTGATTACCTGCTCCCGCAAAGCATCCCAACTTTTTATTTTGTCCTCTATGTTCTTAAATGTTGTCATTCAGATAGAAATGAAAATAAGGAATGAAGAATTTTGAATTCTTGGAGGGTTTCTAAATTCGCATTAAACGCATTAAACGCATTAAACGCATTAAACGCATTAAACGCATTAAACGCATTAAATACTCCACATACTTCCCCATAGTTTTGATCCACCGTCAATATAAATGGTTTCTCCGGTAATGTAGTCGGCAAAAGAGCTGCTTAGGAATAGTACCAGCTGGGCAACTTCATCTACCGTACCCATGCGTTTCATGGGGATGGTTTTGCTAACCTCAGCGACTAATTCTTCCGGATAGTTATCCAGTCCGCTGGATTTAATGATGCCCGGTGCTACGGCATTGATCCGAATGTTTTTGTTGATCCATTCAATGGCCAGGGTTTTGGTCAGATTATCCACCCCGGCTCTGGCAGCTGCGCTGTGCGACATGCCGGGCATGCCCCGGTAGTGGTTTAGAATGATATTGGTTATTACGCCTCCTTTCTTTTCCGGCAGAAAAAAGGTTTTGGCCATCGTTTGGGTAACAAACCAGGTGCCATTCAAATTGGTATTGACGACCGCTTTCCAGCCATTGGGACTGATATCTTCGGCAGCAGATGGAAACTGTCCGCCGGCATTATTGACCAGGTAATCCAGTCTGCCTTCTTTTTCCTGTATAAATGCTGCGAGACTTTTTACCTGATCTTCTTCGCGTATATCCAATGCGAAAGTATGGCAGGTGCCGAGTTTACTTAGCGTTTTTTTAGCTTCATCCAGTCTTTCCTGTTTACGGGAAGCAATGATTACTCTCGCTCCGTGTTGCAGAAAATGGGTACTGATGGCATATCCTATGCCACTTCCTCCTCCGGTTACTAAAGCAACCTTTCCTTTCATTATATCAGACTGAAACATTGATTTTGACATTTTGGCACTAAATTGATGTAAAATTTGCCATTATGGCAGCTACTTTCGGTCATTTCGTGCGGAAAAGCCGATTGGTACGAGACTTGATCGAATGTAAGTGAAAGCTTAAAAAAACAACCTAAAAAAGGATAAAAAATGACTGTAATGAGTTTTGCACCCGGATTCGGAATTCCGGTAAAAAGAAGAGAGGCAAATAAAACCAAGTCTCCCGAAAATCAAACCAGGAGCTACAACCGCCCTGCAGTAAATATTATGCACCAACCGAATGCTTACGAGATTCAAGTGGCCGTACCTGGTTACGACCGGAATGCGATTCGGGTGGAACTCGACAAAGACGTTTTGACCATCAGTGCGGATGCAAAAAAGCCGGCGGCCAATTATACCCGTCGGGAAATTCGCACCGGTGCATTTGAACGCCGATTCCAATTGCCGGAAAATATCGAGGTAGAAGCAATCGAAGCCAATCACAAGAATGGCGTTTTGAGTATTCACCTCCCAATCGCCGAAGCGGCGAAACCCCGGCAAATCGAAGTGGCATAAGAAACCTGTTTAATCAATAAAATCACATAAGTTATGAAACTGGCAAAATACCGCCCTTTTGAAACGGGCAACCTATTTGATGACTTCTTCAATAATTTCTGGGACCGTTCTTTCTCCGATCTGGCGTCTACATTCCAGTTCAACCAGCCGGCCATGAATGTTGCCGAAGAATCAGATCACTATCGCATCGAACTGGCCGCTCCAGGCCTGGAAAAAGCTGATTTTGATCTGAAGGTCGATAACGGAATGCTTACCGTAAAAGTGGAAAAAGAAAGCAAAGAAGAGGAATCTGCCGAAGGTAACTTTAGCCGTCGGGAGTTTAACTACACGCGTTTCAGCCGTAGTTTTCAATTGCCCGATACAGTTAAAACAGATGAAATCGACGCTGTATACGAAAACGGTTTACTGGTAGTAAGCCTTCCAAAGGTAGAATCTGCCAAAGTACAACCTGTACGCAAGATTGAGATTAAGTAATGGCGACTGATTAACAGAGGAGTTTACCCGGGGCACAGCAACTACAATTTGCCTGACCTGAGGTATAAAGGAGGCCGGGAATTTTCCCGGCCTTTTTCCTTTTTATTTAGTATATTATGGTAGTTTTTGCTGTTTAGATGTGGACTTGAACGTTTTTTTAAAAAATTTTCACCCCGGGCTAAACAAATTTGATTCCCAACACATCTTAATGGTGAAGACCATCTGGTACGAACGCGTTCTGCGTGCGATCAGGTGTTGAAAAAACCCAAAATCGATTATCACATCTCTCCTATAGAATAGGTAATTCCATTTTTGGGTTTGTAAAGAAATTTAGCGACTGGTTTAACCAGTTAGCTAGTTAATAGGGTTTTAGGTGTTTATTAGGGGTCAGGACACGTTCCTGGCCTCTTTTTTTGGCAAGCAACAAATAAAAAGAGGTTTAGAACCTGAATTGTCCTAAACCTCTTCCTGTAGCCTAATGGCGAATTAGCAATCGCTCTATTCTCTGCTAATCTTAATTTTTACGCCTTTCTTCAACTTCTCATCCGGATGGATCCTGTTATTTAGTTCTACAAGTTCATTCAGCGAAAGCTGGTAGGTATAGGCAATATTGCGCAAACACTCTCCTCCTCTGGATCGATACACCAGGTATTTTCCCGCAGAGTCAGTTGGGATTTTTAGCCCCTCCTTACTCGATACAGGAACAGATGTCGGGATCATAGACAACTTTGTCGGAATGGGAGCAAATGGTTTGTCAATTTTCAACTCAAAGCGCTTTAACTCCAGCGGATGATAAAGTGTAAGTTCCTTTCCGGGTACTAATTCTTCGCCTCCACTAAGTTGATTCCAGGCTATTAAAGCATGTTGGCTACAGTCAAATAGTTTGGCTAATCCGGCAAGATCATCACCCGCTTTTACCTGGTACCTGGATGTGTAATAGGAGCTGTTTGGATCGTAATTTGGAGGAGGGTATGCATAAACAGGAGCCCACCGGATCCCTGCCGGAATTTGATCAGCCCTCCTCAGGTGCATGTAGTCGATCATGGCCGACATCACACGGGTGGGAAGGGTGAGGTAATAGGTACGCCCATCCTGGGGAATGTAGCCTTTTTGATAGGCCGGATTTAGTTCTTCAATAATGGATATCGGCAATCCGGTTACCTGCGCTACCCGCTGAAAGGGAAGGTAATCGGAAATCTGAATGGTTTGGGTGAGCAATTTATCCAAATTAGGCAACTGCGGTTTCATTTTGTGCTCCTCATAATACATACAGAGGTAAGTCGCTCCAATGAAAGCCGGCACATAGTTTCTGGTTTCACGTGGCAGGTAGCGGCGCACTTTCCAGAAGTCCTTGCTACGGGAACGTCGCACAGCGCGGTTTACCCGTCCGCCGCCACTGTTGTATGCGGCCAGCGCCAGTTCCCAGGAACCAAAACGATCGTATTGTTTTTTGAGGTATTCAATGGCAGCCAGCGTAGATTTCACCGGATCGGAGCGCTCATCAATATGATCGTTGATCTCCAGTCCGTAATGTTTGCCGGTGGTTTCCATAAACTGCCACAAGCCAGTTGCTCCTACCCGCGATACCGCCTTGGGATTGAGCGCCGATTCCACAACAGCCAAATACTTTAATTCTTCCGGCATATCATGCTCGCGGAGGTATTCTTCGAAGAGTGGGAAGTATTGAATGGTGCGTCCGAGGATCCGCTCCGCACGTTCCCGATGTCTAACCACGTATCCGGTAATGTAGCCTTCTACGGCCCGGTCAAACTTCTTGCTTACCAGACAGGGCATGCCCAAAAGTCGTTCCTGGACTTCATCTTTGCTGTAATAATTTTCTCCCGTCTCGGGGTCAACACCTTCCAGTGGACCAAAGAGGTTAGCATGAGGCACCAGGTTTGAGAATGCAGGTTGCAGGCAAAATACAAACAGTGTCAGGATCAGGGTCGCTGATTTCATCTTAGGGTTTTTTCCAACGTTTTTTCTTGATTAATAACATGGTTTAAAGGGGAACCATGCCCAGACTTCCGAAGCAATGTTCGCTAATATACCGGAAACTAAACAGTTGTCCTAATAAGGAGTAAAGTCACTCCTTATTGCATAAAACGGACAAATACCAAAGCGGGAAGGGACCGGCTTTGGGGTTTATTTTTCCGGAAGGTTGTTTTCTAACGCAATAAGGGAAAACAAAGTATCTTCTTCAAACTGATTTGTCATGATCTGCATACCAATAGCCAATCCACTTTCCGAATCCCGCTCCAGCGGAATTGAAACAGCCGGAATACCGGTCAGATTTGCATATACTGTATAAATATCAGCCAGGTAAACAGATATAGGATCCTGGTCTTTATCGCCATGCTTCCAGGGGAGTATCGGACTGGTTGGCGCCAGGATCGCATCGTATTTTTGAAACAATTCCTGATTGTGATCGCTGATCAAACGGCGCACTTTCTGTGCCCGGCCGTAATAGGCATCGTAATAACCGGCACTTAAAACAAAGGTGCCCAGTAATATCCGGCGTTTGACTTCTGCCCCAAATCCTTCTGTTCGGGATAGATCAAATACTTCCTCCACGGTTTTGGCCTGGGGACTTCGACGCCCAAAACGCACTCCGTCATAGCGACTCAGGTTTGAAGAAGCTTCGGCTGTTGTCAGGACATAATAAGCAGGTACGAGATAATCCCGCCAGGGAAATTCAACCTGTTCAACTATATGCCCGGCCTTTTTTAGTGCTTCCAGCTTTCGCCGAAAGGCATCCTGCACTTCCCGTTGCAATCCTGCATGGTCGACACAAAAATCAAAATAGCAAAAACGCTTTGACCCGGCTGTTTTTTTAATCTCTGAAGCGGGTAGGGGTTCCTTTGCTGCGGTCATGTCGTATTCATCCGGACCGGCCATGACAGACAGACAGAGGGCCAGGTCTTCTGCCTTTCGGCCAATGAGACCAATTTGATCGAAAGTAGATGCGTAGGCAAGTAATCCGTGTCGGGAGATGCGGCCATAGGTGGGTTTAAGGCCAGTCAACCCGCAAAAGGAAGCTGGTTGGCGCACGGATCCCCCGGTGTCGGAGCCCAGTCCGATGAGGCAGCTGCCACATTGCACACTTACCGCTGTACCACCAGATGATCCACCCGGCACATGATCGGGTGCATCGGCATTTTTTACGGGGCCATAAGCACTGTGTTCGCTGGCTGATCCCATGGCAAATTCGTCGCAATTGGTTCGGCCAATGATGATGGCTCCCGCTTCGAGCAGGCGTTCCACGGCAGTGGCAGAATACAGGGATTCAAAGCCTTCGAGGATCTTGCTGGCTGCTGTTACTTCGGCACCGGCCAGGCAGATGTTGTCTTTGATGGAAAGCACGGCTCCAAAAAGCGGACCGGCAGCGGTAGGATCTGTTTCAAATGCAAGTTGCAGGTTATTAGCTCTTTCTTTCGCTTCCGCGGAAAAAAGGGAAACATAGGCATTGAGGTCCTGGTGTTTTTCGGCTGTAGCCAGATAGTGGTCCACCAAATCGGGTAAGCTGAAAACGCCTTCCTTTATCGCCTCCCGGATGTTGGAAAGCGAATCTATCTCTATGCCTTGAAAAGTATCCAAATTAGGTGAAGAATTTTATGATGTCCTCCAGGCTTTTCTGTTCCTGATCGCCGGTTTCCATGTTCTTCAGAGCAAGGGTGTTATTGCTCATTTCAGTATCTCCGGCCAGAGCCACAAATTTGACTTCCCGGCCATTGGCGTATTTCATTTGCTTCTTAAGCTTTACCGGATCGGGATATAGTTCTGCCACAATTCCGGCGGCCCGCAATTGGTTCAGGCATTTAAAAGCATATCGATGAGAGGCTTCATCAAAAGCAATGAGCAACAACTGTAGGTTTTCTTCGGCTTCCGCCGGAAAGCTATCCAGTGCAGTCATGGCATCGTAGATTCTTGCAGCACCAAAAGACACGCCTACCCCCGACATATCTTTCATGCCAAAGATGCCGGTGAGGTCATCGTATCGACCGCCACCGCCAATACTTCCTATATCTACTTTGTCGGCAGCTACTTCCACGATGAAGCCGGTATAGTAACTGAGTCCCCGGGCGAGGGTAATCTCAAAGTTGAGGGTGTTGTTCATCTGGTAAGAATCCAGAAAATCGAAAACAGCCTGTAATTCTTCAATGCCTTTGGTGCCTTGCTCGCTATTGGCCAGCAGTGGCTTTAGCGTATCCAGATCTTTTACTTCGAGAATTTTTTCGATGGTGTCAACCGCTGTATCCGGAATGCCCCTTTCGATCATTTCTTTCCGAACGCCTTCCTTACCGATCTTGTCCAGTTTGTCTATTGCGACCGTCATTTCCACCAGCTTGTCGGCTATTCCGGCGGCTTCAGCCATACCGGCGAGGATCTTCCGGTTATTGATCTTTATGGTTACATCCAAACCGAGTTTTGAGAATACCTCGTCATAGATCTGCACAAGTTCTGCTTCCAGCATAAGGCTGTTGGAGCCTACTACATCCACATCGCACTGGTAGAATTCCTGATAACGTCCTTTCTGCGGACGGTCAGCCCGCCAAACCGGCTGGATCTGATACCGCTTGAAAGGAAAGTTGATGTCGTTTTGGTTCATCACCACAAAGCGGGCAAAAGGAACCGTGAGGTCATAGCGCAATCCGCGCTTTGAAATGGAGGAAACCAGCTTTTGAGAATCTTTGGCTTCCAGTGCCTGTTCGTCTGCTTTGGAAAGAAAATCTCCGTTATTCAATACTTTGAAAAGCAGTTTGTCGCCTTCTTCTCCATACTTCCCGGTTAGGGTAGACAGGTTTTCCATGGCCGGCGTTTCAATAGGCTGATAGCCGTATTTGACAAAAACCGTACGCATGGTATTGAAGATGAAGTTGCGACGAGCTACTTCCTTTGGCAAAAAATCTCGGGTACCCTTCGGGATGCCTGGTTTCATATTCGAACAGCCAATTAAAAACTAATAATTAAGAACTAACACTTGTTAAAACGCTCCTTTAAATTGCTTCAGGAAGCGCACGTCATTTTCGAAGAAGAGGCGGATGTCGGGCAGGTTGTAGGCCAGCATAGCCTGACGTTCAATACCCATCCCGAAGGCAAAACCGGAGTATTTTTCCGGGTCGATGCCACAGTTTTCCAATACATTGGGATCAACCATGCCGCAGCCCAGGATTTCCAGCCAACCGGTACCCTTGGTAATCCGGTAATCCACTTCAGATTCCAGTCCCCAGTAAACGTCCATCTCCGCACTTGGTTCTGTAAACGGAAAGTAAGAGGGACGCAGGCGGATCTTTACATCCGGTCCGTACATCGCTTGCGCGAATAAAAGCAGGGTTTGCTTCATATCTGCGAAGGAAACGCCTTCATCGATATACAAGCCTTCCACCTGGTGGAACTGGCAATGCGAACGAGCGGAAATGGTTTCATTCCGATAAACGCGGCCGGGCGCAATGATTCGAATTGGCGGTTTCTGACTGGTCATCACCCGCGATTGCACAGAAGACGTATGGGTGCGAAGCAGGTATTCTACCGAGTCTTTGACATAGTAGGTGTCCTGCATGTCCCGTGCCGGATGATCCTCCGGCGTATTCATCGCGGTAAAGTTGTGCCAGTCGTCTTCGATCTCGCGTTCTTCGGCAACGGAGAATCCGATGCGCTCAAAAATGCTCACGATGCGATTCATGGCAATGGAAACCGGATGCCGGGAACCCAATTCCTGCGGATAGGGAGGTGCCGTGAGGTCCAGTCCGTCAAAAGCGGCCTGATCAGCAGCTTGCTCCAGGGCCGTTTGCAGTCGTTCAAAAACAGCTTCGGCGGTTTGTTTGGCCTGATTAACCAATTGACCATAGTCTTTCTTCTGCTCGTTAGGGATGTTTCGAATCTCAGCCATCAGCGGCTTGAGGATGTTTTTTGTACCCAGGTATCGCAGACGAAAGGCCTCCAGTTCTTCGGCATCAGCCGGCTTGGAAGCTTCTATTTCCTGTATCAGGTTCTTTACCTTATCAAAAATGTCGGAGGACATAAATTTTTGTGCTTGATTTAAGTCGCCAAAGGTACGCTTTTTCGCCGGAAGGCAGAAAGGATTTGCCGGTCGGATGACAGCTCCAATATCCGGTGTCGTTTTCTACAATAGGGGCTGAGGGATGTCGTTATTAAGGTATCGCCGACTAAAACGAGAACCAACAACGAATACCCTATGGCAATCCATTACATTGATACACCTTTCATTACCTTTGCTCGCCACTTCAAAAAACAGTCGGTATAACCGGCAACTTATAACAAGTAATTAATTTCGGAGTTCTGCAAGGAAGTCCAAAAGCTTAAGCAGGGGAAGTAAGGTGAAATTATTATTCCAATCATATAAAGCTCAGGTGGTAACGCTCTTGTTTATCTGGATCGTTTCCATGTTGTTTTCAGCTGAATTTGTGCTTTCGCTGTCGATGTTTTTGTTGGTGGCGATGGCTCTATTTGAATTGCAGATAAACGGGCAGCACATTCGTTTCGGATTGCGTCGGGGGCTGTCGGATAACCTGAAACGATATTGGAATGACAAGGCTTTTATTCTAATTTCCATACCCTTTTTTCTGGTTTTATTTAGTGCGCTTTGGTCTGGTGATACGGGCTATACCATAGAGCGGCTGCGAATAAAACTGCCCTTCCTCATTTTGCCATTTGCCTTTGTAAGTATGCCGCGACTTACGAAGCGGGAGGTATTAACCGTCCTGTACTTTTTGGTGTTGGTCATGACTATTGCCTGTGTGTATGTGGGCATGAATTATCTGGCCAATTTTGATGCGGTTAATGAAATGATCGGCAAAGGCAAACCAATTCCGACGCCGTCTAATCACATTCGGTTTAGCCTGGTGTTGAGCTTTTCCATTATATCGGGAGCGGCCCTTTATTACGAAGGTTTTTACTTACAGTATAAATGGGAGCGCTGGCTGATTCCGTTAGCCACCTTGTTTTTATTTGGATTTATCCACATCCTGTCGGTTCGCTCCGGGCTTGTAGTTTTGTATCTGGCTATCTTTTTTGTGAGCATTCGCTATGCTTATCTTACCCGGCGGTATGCGGTAGTAGCCGCGGTACTTCTGGCACTGGTTAGCCTGCCCATTTTGACTTATCAGGCAGTTCCGAGTTTTAGGCAGAAGATCAATTATGCCCGATGGGATTTTATGCAATACATGCAGGGCACCGGACAGTATTATTCCGATTCAGAGCGATTCATGTCGATGGAAGTGGGGCTTCGAATTGGCAATGAACACCCGGTTTTTGGAGTAGGAGCCGGAGACCTGAAAAAAGAAGTAAAGGCTGTTTATGCAGATTCTTTTGAAGGCAAGCAGGATCCGAAGATGCCACACTCTCAGTTTTTATCGATTTATGCCGGTACAGGCATGTTGGGTTTGCTACTCTTTTTATTTGGCTTTTTCTTTCCGCTGTTTTACAAAAGGCGATATCAGAGTTTGTTGTTTCTGGCTTTCCATGTGATCATTTTCTTTTCTTTTTTCATGGAAAATACCATTGAAAATAATTTTGGAGTTTCCTTTTATCTGCTGGGGGCTCTGTTGGGTTTGCGCTTCCTGGACCCACCCCCTGAATCGATGTTTTCCGATTCAAATTAGGCCCATTTGGGAAATTGTTTGTTTTTTGGAATTGAAAAACTAATAACTCCCTATGCTTTTTCCCATTGGAGACGATCAGATCAAAGGCGGACACTTCCCCATCTTTAGCTATGGCTTTATAGGCCTGAATATCATCATCTTTTTGTTGCAACAAAACTATGCCGACGGACTGGCCTGTAGTTTTGGGGCCATTCCCGACAATATTCGTTCGGGAGACGATATTGTGAATCTGTTTACCAGCCAGTTTTTGCACGGTGGCTGGATGCATCTGATCGGCAATATGTTATTCCTCTGGGTTTTTGCCGATAATATTGAAGCAACGATCGGCAATGTTCGATTTCTGCTCTTTTACCTTCTCGGTGGTGCAGCGGCAGCATTGACCCATATTTATCTCAATGGTTCAACAGCAGGATATTGCTGTGCGGTTTGTACGGGAGCTATCGATTGCGATACGATTTGCCGGGGATCGATTCCGATGATTGGAGCCAGCGGAGCCATAGCGGCTGTAATGGGCGCCTATCTGGTGATGTTTCCCAAATCCCGGGTACGCGTATTTTTCTTTTTCCTGTTTTTCCACGTACCAGCCTTTGTGTTTCTCCTTTTCTGGATCGGACAACAATTCTTTAGCGGGGTAAATTCACTGGCACTGGTAGAGAGTGACGGAGTAGCCTGGTGGGCACATATTGGAGGCTTTATTTTTGGGGCTGTCGCCGGATTGTATTTTCGGTCGCGCAAAGACTGGCGCAGACAAGCGCAACCGCTGAGCGATGATATTGATCCGGGAGAGTTTGTTTAGGGACCGCTTATTGCTTCAGGATCCAGTAGCCTTTGTAGCCGCTTTCGCTGAAAAGCAATAAATAATAAGGGCCATTGGGGTAGCTGCGCAGGTAAATTTCTAAATCGGACTGGGGTGTGTCAAACTGCATCCGAAGCAATTCATTCCCGGAGGAAGTAAAGAGCATCGCTGAAGTGATGACCTGAGTGCCATCGTCTGTCCATAGAGGCAGGTACTCTGATACGGGATTCGGAAAGCGAATTTCCGGGAAATTTTCTTCAGATGTATAGGTGTTTTGGGAATCCGTAATTTCTACCTCATCAAACCAGGCATAATGATCCTGACCAACCGGGCCACCGGTAAAACCTGCCTGCAGCATAACAACCGCCAATTCACCTGTATTTAATTCAATCAAACCCGATGTTTCAATCAACGCCCAATCGTTGCTGCTCAGGGTGTCGGTATGAATGGCTTCCAGTTGTCCTTCCAGGTTGATCTTCCCCAGTATCAAAGAGGCTGGTTGTGGACCGGAGGTACGTACCATAGCCTGCACTTCCAGCCAGGTTCCGGATGGAATGTCTTCCAGTATTTGATAAAAATAAGCGGGGAAACAGCCCTGGGTATTGCCATACTGCAATTCCAGGCACCACTCTCCTCCGGTGACCGGAGCATCCATCACAGAGTTTCCGTAATTGCACTGGTCGATCCAACCCAGCAAGTCGGGTTCTCCATCTATTTCAAAGCTGCCATTCTCGATTTGAGCCGGGAGACTGCCGGAGAGCAGCAATAAAAAGGTAAATAGTAAGAATCTTTCCATGATCGGATTGCTTTTAAAGCTATAGACTCCTAATATACGGAAAATGGTTTGGTTACGTTCATCCCGTTCTTTCAGTTCATTCCGTCAAGAAAGTGAAATAGTGGGCTCTTCTGGTCAATTCAAAATTCTTCATTCGTAATTCTGAATTAAGAATCCTCCCTTCTCTGCATGAGGCTTTCCGTTCGGTCTGTTGAGACTGCCTGGCTAAAGCGGGCAGGGTTGAAAATCCGCCTGCGGCGGATGGTTGAGGCCGCATCGACTTGGTCGCTTTAGCTTTATTCTGATACAAGATAAACGCTTAACGATTTCCGTTTAATTCAAAATTCTCCATTCAAAATTCTCCATTAAAAACGCCCCTTCTCTGCTCAACCCACCGTTCGCCGAAGGCGGACGACTCAACCAAACTCAACCGGAGGACCCGAGCAAAGCGAAGGACCGACCTCAACCATTCTAAGTTTACTGGTGAAATGGTGGTGGGGTGAGGTGTAATGGTGTAGTAGTGAAAAGTGTAATAGTTATTTCCGTTCAATTAAAAATTCAACATTAAGAATTATTAATTTTCCCTCATTCGTCTCCGGAAAAAAGTCTAAAATACAGGCACTCCTCGATTAGCTGTTCATAAAACTCCGTATCCCGGTAGTAATCGACAATCATTTGGAAATGGTTGCGATAAGCAGGAGGGACATCCGGTGCCAGATTGGGCGCAGGAGGCGGTCTGAAATCTTTGCTTTGGTAGTACAATATCAACTCACATTTGGCAGCCATGAAAGCAGCTCTGGCCTGCAACTCCGGATCATTCGCCGCAAGGCGGGCCTTCTCAAAATAATAGAGCGGACGGGATACGTTCATATTCTCCTGGTTGCCGTAGGGTGCGCCCGGATAAGAAAAAACTTCCTGATCGCCGCCCATGCGACTCCAGCTGGATCCGCTTCGGAAATAATCCATCGCCATCCAGGAATGCCCGAAATAGGTCATATTGTACAAAGCAGTACCGATCCGGTAATAATAAACAGCACTGTTTACGGGTTCTGCCCGGGCTTTGTATTCCAGGTCAAGCAGTTCTTCCAGGAGCTCTCCCCGGTTGTACAGGTCTGCGGTATCCTTGCTGTGCGCACAGGAAAGGCAATCGACAAAGCTTCCCCGAAAGGGATCGAATTTGCCAAATGCATCCCAACTGGGCCGTGGAATCTTTTTGTAAAGCCGGAGAGCTGCCTCTAATTGGTGTTCCTGAAACAAGAGAACAGCCTCCATGTCAAACAACTCACTCCGAATGTCCCGGCCTTCCTTATCCCGGAAAAGCAATCGCTCGATGGGCGTTCGCTCTGATTCTCCCGGTACTTTTTGCAAATCATTCAGGATGTCCTCCTGCGGATTCATGCGCAGATCATCGAGTGTATGACGAGCCAAAAAAGCTTTTCCTGGCCGGCCACCGTCCCGGTATAGCTGCACCAGTTTGTCGCGCAGGAAGTCGGAGAAATCGGGGTACTCCCGGAATAGCTCTTCGCGCTTCCAGATGTCGTAGGCTTCCTCCTCCACTTCGGACGTAGGCTTTTCAAAGGCACTGATAGTCAATACGACCTGAAAGACTTCCAGTTGCTCTTTTAGTTCCTCAGAATTTAGCTTGGGACCTACTTCCCGGAAGTTTTTCTCAGCAGCGTAAAAATCGCCGGATAAAAGATCCAGATAACCCTCCGCAAGATGCCACAGCGCGGGATTTTGAACCTTGCCTGCCGACCAAAGATCGTGTACAAAGTCGTGCATGCTGATCACGTAATCACCGGCAAAAGCACGTGGAACTCCATAGTTTCGGCGATTGTATCCTTTCTTGTCGTTAAACTCCAGTCCGAGGAGGTCCCGCTCCAGAGATTTGATCTCGCGAAGCAATAATATATCCAGAAAGGGATGGCTTGGGTCCAGATCATAAATGCGTTGCATCTCTTCAATCGCTTTACTACCCGCGTTGTGCGCACGCAGAGCATAGAGCGTTGCTTCTTCCGTTTTGTTGCGGCAGAGCAGGATCAGCTCCTGCCATTCCTCATCAGATTTAATAGAAAAGCTTTTGAACGCCGATTGCCGGCGACTGGGACAGTGCTGAAAGATCTTGGAGTACAGATAGCTGGCTTCAATGCGCTTGCCCGTTTTCAATAGCGCACCGGCTTTGTGGCCGAGCAGCCAGTAATAAATCAGGCTTTTTTGATCATTGATGAGTGGCTGATCGATTTTAGGCAGGCAAAAATCATAAAGCTCGAGGGCCAGGTCAAATTCGCCGGCATAGTGGGCCAGGCGAACGAGCTGGTACGCATAGCGCAGCTTTATATAATCGGACTTGGTTTTACGGAAATCTTTTTTGCCCGCTTCGATCAATTCGAGCATGGCCGGTACATTCCGGCTGGTTTCTCCCCAGGGATCGGATACCGGACCGACATGAGGCTCGCACTCTTTGGCAAAAATCAGGTAATCAACGGTTTCCTCGCATTTGTTGCGGTAGAGGAAATTGACAAAGGTATTTCCGGAAAGAATGGAAGGTGGCGGTATTGTTCGACTCTGAATAGCTGTGCGCAACTGCCGCATGATATCCACGGGAACCTGATAAATGACGGTGGCCACATCTTCGGGCAACGCATTTTCGCAAACTTTGAGGGTCCATTCGGTTACATTATCTACAACCTGATCCTGTCGGTTCCCGGTTTCCAGCACAGCCATGGATTCAAAGTCGAGGAAGAATTCCCCAATCCGAGGGGTGGTTCGGAGCACTTCTGCGTTGAGAAAGCTATATCCCTGAAAGCCATACAAACTGCCGGGGCCGCAATCGTTTCGGGCCGTTTGAGGGAGAATAAGGAATAAGGGAAGCAATAGCGGAACCAGGAAACGGAGATTCATTCCCGAAAGGGCCTTAATCAATCTTTTTCCAGCGATGTAGAATTTGCCTGAGTGACTCATTCGAAAAGGATTTGAGCATGCTTTGATCCAATGCATAAAACGACAGCGTACGGGATTCCGGTGGCAGGTTTTCTCCCAGCATATCCATTGCCTGCAACAGCAGATCGGGATGTACCTCCTCCAGCCGTAACTGGTCGTCTTCGTATAAAAAGCGACCGTCAAGGTAAGTACTTTTCAATAGTTTATACCTACTGGCGGAGAGCTGTTCGACCCGACTGCTGTCCTGCAGACTGGAGGGGTCAAAAGGGTAAAGCAGTCCAAGCGTTTTGGTGTTGCGTTGCCAAACGGCCCAGCTAAATACGGGCAGGGCAATATCCAATGGAAGGGGATAATCCGAAAACCCCTGCATATACTGGCCCGCCACATCCAGATCGAGGATGGAGTTTTGTGTGCTGCTGTCTCGTACATTATCCATATTGTAAAACATCAGCATGCCACGATCGGCGGGAGGAACGCCCGTTTTATCAGCAAATTTGATTTGGTGCAAACGGATGGTAGTGGAAAGTTCCAGGCCTTCTTTTTTTAGCTTGTCGCGAATGATGGCTGCCAACTGAAAAAAGGCTTCCCGGGTACTTTGGGTCCAGTCGCAATCCAGTTGCCATTCTTTAATTTTTATTTCCGGAGGGAGTTCCTCCAACATGCGCACTACTTTGTCGAATAGGTTCTCAGCGATCTGCTCCACTTGCTCAGCTCCGGTCTCCTGAAAGCTGCGATTGGTGATGAATACAACGGGGATGATTTCCAGTTTCCGATCCTGTGGCCAGCGGGCTTCCATAACCGAAAACGGGATAACCGGCCCCGATTCATTTTCCTTATCCAAATCAAAGAATCGAAGGTATATTTTGGAGCAGTTCAGGGAGTCGAGTAACTGCCATTCTGCTTCAGATACGTTAAACTTTTGCTTCCAGTGATAGACTGCCGGGCTAGGGGCAGGAAGGTTCGGCCGGGTGCAGGAGCCTGACAGAAAGACCAGCCACAGGCCAAAAACTGCGAGGAATTTTACCAGGTAGTTTGAGCAATGTTTTTTCATGACTTAATCAAGCCATTCGGTGGTTTCCACTCTTTTTGTAAGCTCGCAGCCTGACTGTCTGGCCACGAAAAAAAGGATGGCTAAGAGGCACAAGATCAGAATAGTGCGGCTCGATTTTTTCTTATCCGGTGGTGGTTTCCTTGCCATAATTAAAAATCCATTCGAAGGCGTAAGTTAATCCTTCTGGAAGTTAAATAGTTTGGAATGGCGTATTGTTGATTGAAGATGGTTTTGATCCAGGTGTTGCTGGCCTCATTCTGCACTTTCAACAGGTTGAATACCTCCAGGCTCAGCCAGGTACGTTCGGTAAATCGAAGGAAGTGTTTGGGTTTTGCCTTTCGGCGAATGGCGTCCCAGAGCAGGATCGAGAAACCGATATCCACCCGGTGATAGGGCGAAAAGCGGTAAGTATTTCGATAAACCTCGTTGTTGCCCCGCAAACCGTAAGGAAGGCCTGTTCCGATAGTCAGATTCAGGTGCATCTTAAAGTTTTCATTGCGGGGGAGATAATCCTGAAAGAAGACAGACATGGTCATAAGTTGATCCGTCGGACGAGGTACATCTTCTACTTCTGAGGCTTCGGGTTCTCCTATTTCGCGTTCCAGGTGCTGGACGCCATCCAGCTGTTCGCGGGCGCGCAGGAAAGAGAGGTTGAACCAGGATTCCGCACCGGGCACAAATTCGCCGTTAAGGCGCATATCAATTCCCATTACATAACCGCTGGCATCATTCTCGCCGGAATAGCGGATTCGCACATTGTCTATATCGTAGGATACCAGATCCCAAAGTTTTTTGTAGTAAATCTCCGTGATAAAACGGAAGGGCTTTTTGCTGAGCTTGCTCCAGTTAAAATCCCAGGTGAATCCCCCAACGACGTGGGCCGATTTCTGTGCCAGTACATCGGTGTTTACCTGCCCGTCGAGGCCACGCAGCTCCCGATAAAAAGGCGGCTGGTAATACAATCCGCCGGAAAGGCGAAAAGAAATATCGCGACCCGCTACAAAGGGTTTATACAGTACCTGTGCACGAGGCGTCACAAAAGCTTCTCCGTTAAGATCCCAGTAGGCAGCCCGCAGACCGGCTGAAAGACGCCACTCTGCCACGCTGTCTTTTTTCCAGGTGTAGGTGTCCTGAATGAAAGCCGTAAATCGATTTGACATCAGGTTGTTGTCGCTTTTCAGCACGTAAAAAACCTGAACGAAATTGGTGTCGTAGGGGAGGGAGTAACCGGCAGAGTCGAGGCGTTCCCACTCATTAATGTGATCCTCAATACGCTCGTGCTGGTATTTGACACTCCACTGAAAAAAGTGATTGGCAGTAACATCGTCTTTATCCGGATCGAGTTGCAGCTCAATACCGCCTTTATGCTGCACATTGGTTACCTGAGAAGTCAGATAGTTTCGCGCCCATTGGTGTTGGGTACCGGTACCCAGTTCAGCTACTACTTCTCCGAAGTTGTCGCTGCCCAGGTCGGATTCAATCTGGCGGAGGCTGTAAAAGCCCAAAATGTCAAAGCGTTCATTTTCATTGCTCTGAAAGGTAGAAGCCAGAAACTTCAGGTAGAGCGGATTTTCTTCGCGGTCTGGCAGGTAGGTTAGGGATACACCGCCCATGGATGTTGTGAAATCATCTACTTCCTGTCCTTCAAAGACTGTAAACAATTGCAGGGCAAAATTAATCAGGCCCAGCGCGGTGGAGCGGCTTTGCGGAATAAACTGATAAACCGAGCGGTTGTAGTTTCCGATTAGGCCAAGTTGCCATTCGCGGTTTAAATCATAGGTTACATAGGCCTGTACATCGGTAAAGTTTGGGGTGTATTCGCCGGTTACATCCAACGAGCCAAGCAGGTAGCGGGTGGTTTTGTACCGGGCACCAATCAAATAGCGAAAACGCTGGTAGCTGGATTTTCCGGCCTGGAAGCTGCCTTCGAGGTGGGCAGAACCACCCAGTGCGCTAAGTCCGACGGAAGCGGCCAGACTGTCCGGACGCTTGTATTTAATATCGAGAACACTCGAAAGTTTATCGCCGTATTTGGCTTCAAATCCGCCGGAAGAAAAAGACAGATCCCGGATCATGTCGATATTTGGGAAGGTGAGTCCTTCCTGCTGTCCGGCGCGAATCAGTTGCGGACGGTAAATTTCGAAGTCGTTTACATAAACGAGGTTTTCATCGTAATTGCCACCTCTTACATTGTACTGCGAGCTGAGTTCGCCGCCTGTTCCGCTGCTGGCACCTAAGGCAATATGCGGCAAAACGCTTTCAAAGTTGCCCGAAGCTGTTGGCAGGAGTTTGAGCTCTTCCACGCCTTCCACGATCATGCCGCCTTCTTCCAGCCTGGTATCGGTTACGATTACTTCCACCCCTGCATCCATAGGAATCATGGCAATACTCAAGGTGCGAATGGCCTTATTGGGCATGGGGCTGATTTCGGTAATGACTTCTTTGTAGCCCACCCGGCTTATTCTTAAATTGAAAGCCTCACCAATGGGTACTTCAATTCTAAATTCGCCATTTTGGTCTGACTGAGCCGCTGTGTTAGACTTTTCGATGAAAAGAGTGGCTAAATCAATCGGTCCATCCGACAAGGCATCCGTGATGGTGCCTGTGATATAGGATTGTGCCTGAAGTCCGCTGCCAAACAGGCATAAAATCGCAAAGGTGGTGATGATTCTGATCATAGGAGAGCAAAACTACCAATTACCTGCGAATCCCGGAATGGCGGTGTGAATTTTAAGTGTCAAGCGGGAAACCTAATTAATGAAGAATTGATAATGTTGAATTATTAATTTTTAATGCGGAATGCAGAATACGGAATTTTAAATTGATGAAAAAACGGAATAAACCAACGAGCCAACCAACCTTTTCCCCACACAGAGAAGGGGGAGCCAATGTAGAATGTAAAATTTGTAATTTTTAGGTGTAGTCACATATACTTAGGGACAAAGCCAGGTGCCGCACCTACGGCGCTTAAAGGGAAACCGATGTTTTTTGTTACAAAGGTGTGCCTCCTCTGGAGGCT
>JAAEZH010000035.1 GCA_018222965.1 Bacteroidota bacterium | reverse complement strand
GTAGCACCTGCTGAAATGTATCATAAATTAACTCAAGTGATTATAGCAGCCTAACCCAAACCTTTGTCCACTATTCTGACGAACTCCAAACTTTATTTATTCTGCTTCCTAATGATGATAAACTATCCTTTTCATTTCGAATTTATTTCCCCCTCTTTTTTAAGAGAGGGGGCAAGGGGGTGAGTTCACCCTCCCTATTTAATCGCAAAGCCGGGATACTCCTGTAATTCGATGGTCAGTTCGATCTCGTCGGGTTGCACGACCACCTCAGCACTGCCCGTTACCGTAATTAAACGTTCCTTTGCACTAGAAATTTCCTGCGCATGCAGACTCAGGCCCAAAAATAAGGCCATAAACAGTGGGATGATTTTTTGTGTTTTCATGTTAACTACTGGAACTCACCCCTAACCCCTCTCTTACGAAGAGAGGGGAATACAATGCGTGTGTTAGATTACTATTAATCTTTATTTATTCTGCTTCCTAATGATGATAAACTATCCTTTTCATTTCGAATTTATTTCCCCCTCTTTTTTAAGAGAGGGGGCAAGGGGGTGAGTTCATGGCCGGCATCTACCTACATATCCCCTTTTGCAAGCAGGCCTGTCACTATTGCAATTTCCACTTTTCGACCTCGCTTCGGTTGAAAGAACCGCTGGTCGATGCCTTGCTGAAGGAGCTGGACATGCAGGCAAATTTCCTGGGTGGAGAAACAGTTGAGTCTGTTTATTTTGGCGGCGGCACTCCTTCTTTGCTTGGCGCGAATGACCTTTCGTTGCTGTTGGATAAGATTCGAAGTTTACACCGGCTTTCGCCGAATGCCGAAATAACATTGGAGGCCAATCCCGATGATGTGAAGCCAGACAAACTTCAGGTTTGGAAAGATCAGGGGATCAATCGCCTGAGCATCGGCATCCAGTCTTTCCACGAAAAAGATCTCCAGTTTATGAATCGGGCACACAATGCCCGCGAAGCCCTTGAATGCACCCAACTGGCCCGTAAAGCCGGTTTTGAGTTGCTGACAATTGATTTGATCTATGGCAGTCCGACGACCTCTCAAAAGGATTGGGAAGAAAACCTGCGGATCTTCAAGGAGCTCGACATACCCCACCTTTCCGCTTACGCCCTGACGGTTGAACCCGGCACGGCTCTCGACCACTTTATCAAAAAAGGGAAAACCGGCGAAGTCGACGATAAGAAAGCTGCCTTGCAGTTTGAATACCATATTGAACGGATGGAAGCCTGGGGTTACGAGCATTACGAGATTTCTAATTTTTCCCTTCCGGGGAAATACGCTCGCCACAATACCTCCTACTGGTTCGGAGCGCCCTACCTCGGCATCGGGCCCGCTGCCCATTCCTTCAAACCCGGCTTGCGCCAATGGAATATCGCGCATAACCCAAAGTACATTCAGGCCATCGCCGCCAATCAAATTCCGGCCGAAAAGGAAATCCTGAGTACCGACGATCAATACAATGAATACGTCCTCACCCGCCTCCGTACCCAATGGGGTTGCGACATCACCGACCTGCAAAAAATGGGAGCCTCTTACCTGCAGCATTTCAAACAACAAGCCATTCCCTACCTCGAAAGCAAACAACTTCTCCAAACAGAAAAGGCGTTTGTACTAAGCAAGGATGCAAAATTCCTGGCCGATGGTGTGGCCGCAGATCTGTTTATTTAAAAAGGAGCAAAGCAAAAAGAGGAAATGGATTGGGGGAGACAAAGTCCGATCTCAAGCGATAGATTTTCTTACTATCTTATTTCAGGATAAAGCTGGATTTTCATCGAATTGGCATCTCCGTTTTTTCATTCAACCTCCAACAAATGAAAACATTATCTACCGCACTCCTCTGCATGGCATTGATAACAACCTCCTTTAGTCAGGACTGTAACGGTATCGTTTTTACCAGCCAGGCCGAAATTGATGCCTTTCCTCAAAATTATCCCGACTGCTCAAATTTAATCGGCGAATTGCACATCGCTGACAATGCAGATATTACCAACCTCAATGGATTGCAACAGCTGACCTCAATTGAAGGCAATATCTGGATTGAAAATGTTGAACTTTTGGAAGACCTGTCCGGACTAAATAACATCACGCAGGTAACCGGAACGGTAAACATTCTGAGCAATCCAAATTTAAGCTCTCTTAGCGGTCTGGATAATCTGAGCTATTGCAGCTTTTTATGGATAAAGAACAATGAAATACTCGCTAATCTGGACGCCTTATCCGGACTCGAAGAAATCGGAAGTAAATCTACCTACCCAGACTTCCCCCCTTTCTACAGCATAGAAATAAATGACAATCCTATATTAAGCAGCATAGAAGGCTTGTCCGGGCTCACGGAAATTCCGGGAGCTGTGACAATTCGGTATTGCCCGGTTTTGACCTCTCTTGAGGGCTTGCATAATGTAGTACACATTGGAGATAATTTCACTTTAAACGACCTGGCAATTACCGATTTTTCCGGGGTATCTGCTCTTGAGTATATTCAGGGAAAATTATCATTCAGCAACCTTTCAAACCTGGTTAATCTTTCAGGATTAGAAAACCTGGAATACATTTACAGCGATACCAGTCCGGGTAGTAATAATAATTACTTCGCTTTCCTTTGCCTGAACAATGACCTGCTTCAGGATTTTTCAGAGTTAAGCAATTTGACATTTATTGGCGGGGGAATGCAGGTTAGCAATAATCAGGCATTAATAAACTTTAAAGGGCTGGAAAATCTTGAATTCCTGGATTTCAGCACCTTTCAGGGAGCACATGCCCTTATCACCCACAACTTAAGCCTGGAAAGTCTGGAAGGCCTGGGCCCGCTAACAAATGCAATTAATCCGGTTTTTAAAATAATGGATAATCCCCTCCTTACCAATTGCGCTGTTGAAGCCATCTGCGAACACCTCGATGGCCCGGGCAAAGTTTTTGTTGAAGAAAACACGGAGGGATGCAACACCCTTCAGGAAATTGAAATCGCCTGCGATGCTATTGGGGTAAAAACATTACCACCCTCAGATCTCACTTTTTTCCGGCTTTCGCCGAATCCGGCCACAGAAGAGCTTTTCATTGAGCTGTTGAGGGGCAACACCGCAAATGCCGAAATCAGGACCTCCATCGGTATCCTGATTCGTTCCTTTGAAATAGATCAGCAGAAGGTATTATCCCTTTCAGGTTTACCATCAGGTTCTTATATTCTACAGGTAAAAGATGAAAACCAAATTCAGTCAAAACCTTTTCTTGTACAAAAACACTGACCCTTGTAATAGGTACTCTTTCTGCCCGCTTCATACCTGAAAAAAGTAGGCAAAAGCACGGAAAATTCTATTGTGCAATCGGCACCTCAAACAGACTACACAGCGCTATAAACCAGGACCTGCGGAGCGGGTCGCACATCTTTTCGTTTCCAATCAAACCTCATTAAATGATACAATTATAGTCCTGCCCATAACACACACCCAATTTGCCAACGGTAAATTAAATAGACCTGCCTAAGGCGGTCAAAGCCCGACAAAGTGCAGCTAGACCGGCTTGGCCGCTAGATAAACAAATAAAACTTTTTGTTTAAAATACTTGACAATTACAAACTTTTCGTTTATTTTTGAATAGAAGTTGTTTGAGCATGTTGAAGCAACTTCAATTAATAAAAACAAAATAGTGATGGATCTTCAGGTTTTAGTGAGCAAGAAAGGAACCCGCGTAGTAACTGCTTCCAATCTCTATATCGCTTTAGAGTTGCCTCAGTCGCAATACAGCAAGCAGCTAAGTCGCTGGATCACAGACACCTACGAATTTAACAACGGCATCCGCCGACCCGAACGCATGAAAGACTTTGCCAGGCGTTCGGTTGCCGGCAGCCCGGTACCTGATTACTATTTAGCGGTGGAGTTTGCCAAGCTGGTTGCTTTGCGTTCCAACAGCAAAAAGAAACTGAAGTATGCCAAGTACCTCTTCAGCATGGAAGAGCAGTCGGAAGAAGACGCTCGCCT
The DNA here is from genome assembly GCA_018222965.1 of Bacteroidota bacterium. Lineage (GTDB taxonomy): Bacteria > Bacteroidota > Bacteroidia > Chitinophagales > Saprospiraceae > JAAEZH01. Next base: position 50,267 of record JAAEZH010000035.1, on the reverse strand, counting down.
AAACACCGATCAGGTACTGGCTATGCTGGAACTGACCAAAGCCATGGGATTGGTTTCCTGCCAGACAGCCAGCGAACAGCGACACCTCGACATCTACGAGGAACGCAACGATGGCAAGCCAAACCAATGGTGGAAATTCCGTGAAAAACTCCTGGGATACTCCTCCGGCAAGTTGCAATCTGAAATGAAAAAGCGGGGCAAATCCGGAAACGGAAAATCCCAGCGCCAGATGTTGATGCAGCTCGACAAACACGAGATGGTACGTACCGGTGTGATTGACTTGTTTATGTCGATGGGGAAAACAGCTTCCTATGCGCGTAAACTGGGAGATCTCGCAAAGTCGCTCGCCAAAGAATTAAGCGTAGATGTATTTGATGACAGAAGCGGTGTTCCGGCAGCGCTCCTACCCAACGTCAACAAACAAGTAGCTGGCGAATTGAAGAATAATACAGCTGGAGAGTTTTTAGCAATCTGGCAGTAAGTATAAATGGCCTTGCTTTGATGTGAGGCTATCAGGAAGGATTCATTGTCATAGTTTTTTCAATAAATCACTCGACATTCAAAAGTCCGATTCAATTGAGTCGGACTTTCTTTTTTACCGCTATTCACACAAACCCGAATCAAACGTATTAAACACATAAAACGAACCTCACACAGAGAAGGAGGTTTACTGCGCAAACAAGGGTGTGATTCCTTTACATCTTTTTGTCTGAAACAGAATTATCCAAATTTCTGAATTTTCAGGATTGCTTTCTACTCCCATTCGAAAATACGATACCCCAAGCGTCTTAAAAATTCTGGCCATTCTAAATTTCTGCAAATCCTGATTCTGACAAGTACTCGCAACACCTTCTCTCCCGCCCAGAGGGAGGGATCGAGGGAGGGAGAAAAACGCATTAAACGTATTAAACCAACTAACCAGCCAACATCACCCTTAATATCTTAGTAGCAGCAGTTGCGATCTTAGTTCCCGGACCAAAGACCCCCAGTACCCCTTTCTCATACAGGTAGTCATAATCCTTCTGTGGAATCACCCCTCCTACTACCACCATGATATCCTCCCGGCCTAGTTTGGCCAGTTCTTCGATGGTTTGAGGAACAAGTGTTTTGTGACCAGCAGCTAAGGAAGAAATGCCCAGGATGTGGACATCGTTTTCAGCAGCCTGGAGTGCCGCTTCGGCCGGGGTTTGAAATAAGGGTCCGACATCAACATCAAAACCGAGATCGGCAAAACTACTGGCGATTACTTTAGCGCCGCGGTCGTGTCCGTCCTGACCAAGTTTAGCAACCATGATTCGAGGACGACGGCCTTCCTCTTCGGCAAATTTATCCGCTAATTCACGGGCTTTGGCAAAGTCTTTATCCATCTTAATTTCGCTTGCATATACTCCGGATACCGATTTCGAACTGGCCTGATACCGGCCAAAAGCCCGTTCCATCGCATCTGATATTTCTCCGAGGGTGGCTCTAAAGCGGGCAGCATCTACAGCGGCAGCCAAAAGATTGCCTTCTCCGGATTGAGCGATCTGAAACAAGGCTTCAAGTGCCTTTTGAACAGCAGCCTCGTCTCGGTTTGCTTTTACTTCGTTGATGCGTTTGATCTGTGATTCTCGGACAGCGGTATTATCAACTTCCAGTAATTCAATGGGTGTTTCAGAATCTGGGGGAAAGATATTTACACCCACAATTTTCTCCTGTCCGCTATCAATCCGGGCCTGCTTTCTGGCAGCCGCTTCTTCAATCCGTAGTTTAGGCACGCCCTTCTCGATAGCTTTGGCCATTCCGCCAAGCGACTCGACCTCTTCGATATGTTTCCAGGCGCGATCAACCAGATCCGCCGTAAGGCTTTCTACATAATAGGAGCCACCCCAGGGGTCTACGACCTGCGTAACCTCCGCTTCGTTTTGGAGAAACTTTTGCGTATCCCGGGCAATCTTGGCCGAAAAATCGGTAGGCAATGCAATCGCTTCATCCAGCGAATTGGTGTGCAGAGATTGGGTACCTCCCATAGCTGCCGCCAGGGCTTCTACACAAGTACGAGCAATGTTATTGAAAGGATCCTGCTCCGTCAGGCTGTAACCGGATGTTTGGCAGTGTGTGCGCAGCATGCCCGACTTTGGATTAGTGGGCTCAAATTGTTTAACCAGTTTAGACCAAAGCAAACGACCAGCGCGTAACTTCGCAATCTCCATAAAATGATTCATGCCGATGGCCCAGAAAAAAGAAAGGCGGGGTGCAAAATCGTCGATCTTAAGTCCGGCTGCTATCCCGGCACGGATGTACTCGACCCCGTCTGCCAGGGTGTACGCCAATTCCAGGTCAGCAGGAGCTCCGGCCTCATGCATGTGATACCCGCTAATGCTAATCGAATTAAAACGCGGCATATTTCCTGCGGTATAGCCAAAAATATCTGCGATGATCTTCATGGAATCTGCCGGCGGATAGATATACGTATTCCGCACCATAAATTCTTTGAGGATATCATTCTGGATGGTACCACTCAATTTTTCTGCAGAAACACCCTGCTCTTCAGCCGCAACGATAAAGAAAGCCATAATAGGAACAACAGCGCCGTTCATGGTCATGGATACCGACATCTTGTCGAGCGGGATCTGATCAAAGAGGATCTTCATGTCCTCGACCGTATCAATAGCTACTCCGGCCATCCCTACATCTCCGCGAACCCGTTCGTGGTCGGAGTCGTACCCCCGGTGCGTAGCCAGGTCAAAGGCAACAGATAATCCCTTTTGCCCCTGTGCGAGATTGCGGCGGTAAAAAGCATTACTTTCTTCGGCAGTGGAGAAACCCGCATACTGACGAATTGTCCAGGGTCGTCCGGCATACATGGAGGAGTAGGGTCCTCTCAGAAAAGGAGAAATCCCGGAAACGAAATCCAGATGTTCCTGGTCCTTTCGGGAATCCTGGGTATAAACCGATTTTACGGCAATCTTTTCCGGACTGTCGAAGTCTTCTTTTGGAGAATTTGATTGCCCGAATTGCTTTTCGCTGGCAAGCGGATCAAAGGTATGTTTGGAGAAATCCATAAAGTATTGATTAGGTCTCTCCGTAAAGGTACAAATGGATTCATCAAAAGGGAAAAGGCTGCCCGCCGAAACGAACACACCTTTTCCAGTCGTCGAAAAACTACCTCTTTTCTGGCATATTTGGGGTTTATAATTTCAAATTTCCGACATGACATGTCATGTCACCCCACATGTCATGTCGGGTAAAGCAGGTTTATTTACCGATTCAGCCGGAATTTCACCGGAAGCCTGAATTGTACCCGCACCGGTTTCCCCTGTTGCTTACCCGGAATCCATTTAGGCATTGCCTTTACGGCTCGAGCAGCCTCTGCCCCACAGCCAGCGCCTATGTCGCGCAGAACTTCTAAATTAGTGAGACTCCCGTCTTCCTCTACAACAAAACTAACTATGACCATTCCTTCAATGCCAGCCTCTCTGGCCAGCTTCGGATAATCCACTTCCGAATAAAGAAATTCCAGCATCTTTCTAGTGGCACAATCTTCCTTCTCCTTTTTAGAAAGGCCTTCCGTTTCACAACCCGGAAATCGGGGCATGGTCTCTGCAAAAACCACAGGTGGTAGTGGACCATCATCAATATCCTTTGGAAGCGGAAGCGGATCTGGCAGAGAAACATACTCTTCCTGATCAAAGGGCGAAAGCTCCGGACCCGGGCCCGGATCAATAATCGGTGGCGGGTTTACCGGGCGAACAGGCTCCGGTTGCGGCAACAGATCATCAGATGCATCGAGTGCAGGAGGAGGCGGAGGTGTTGGTTTGGGAAATTGGGTCCGTACAATCTCCACAACAGCTTTGTCTGTATAAATCGACTTTGCTCTGGTAATGATCGGATCCGGATAAATCGAATAATTAAAGGCCAGGATAACCATGCTGATAGACAACACAAAACCCAGCTTGAGAAAAACGCCTCGGTTCTTCTCCCATCTTGGTGGTTCATTTCGGGACATATCTTCTGAATTGTAGATTAAGATCCCGCGCGAGACAGCCTGCCAATAGGGCTTGCTGTAGAAGCTTCTGAACATGAGATGTATAAGACGGTTAATTTGGTGTACATGCGCCGAAAAAATCTGTAATTTTGCGCGGTATTAATTTATTATCCCAAGCATACACCGTGATATCATACCATAAACATACCCTTCCAAACGGCCTTCGGGTTATCATCCACGAAGATGAGAGTACCCCCATGGTGGCTGTTAATGTGCTATACAATGTTGGTGCGCGTGATGAATCTCCGGATAAAACCGGTTTTGCCCACCTCTTTGAGCATTTGATGTTTGGCGGCTCCGCCAACATTCCTGATTTTGATGAGCCCATCCAAAAAGCCGGTGGCGAAAACAATGCCTTCACCAATAATGACGTCACCAATTTCTACGATGTCCTGCCTGCCGAAAACCTGGAAACTGCCCTCTGGTTGGAATCAGACCGCATGCTTTCACTGAATTTCTCAGAGCAGGTACTGGAAGTGCAACGAAAGGTTGTGCTGGAGGAATTTAATGAAACCTGCATCAATCAGCCTTATGGAGATGTGTGGCATCACCTGGCTGACCTCGCTTATAAAGTACATCCCTACCGCTGGCCAACCATTGGCAAGGTGCCCAAACATGTGGAGGATGCGACCATTGAAGACGTTCGCGATTTCTTTTACAAATTTTACCGTCCCAATAATGCCATTCTGGTTGTTGCCGGAAATGTAAAAAATGACGAAGCCGTCTGCCAGGTAGAAAAATGGTTTGGAGAAATTCCGGCCGGTGAGACACAGGACCGTCGACTGCCGCAAGAACCCCCACAAACAAAGCTCCAACAGCGTATTAATGAAGCCAATGTACCGGTTGATGCGCTATATATGGCCTTCCATACATCTTCCCGTATGGATGAGTCTTACTACACAACGGATCTGATTTCTGATATCCTCGGCAATGGTCCCTCTTCCAGGCTTTATCGCGGACTCCTGAAGGAGCAAAGACTGGTAAACAGCATTGATTGTTACCTGACTGGTAGTATGGATCCCGGACTATTGATTGTTGAAGGCCGCCCTGCCGACGGCGTCAGCCTGGAGCAACTTGAAGAGATCATTTGGACTGAGCTCGATCAATTACGCAATGAATCATTGAGTCCTCGCGAGTTGGAAAAAGTTAAAAACAAACTCGAAAGCACGCACGAGTTCTCCGAGTCAAATATCCTCAACAAAGCCATGAACCTGGCTTTCTATGAGTTATTGGGAGACATCGAACTGGTCAACGAAGAAATCAACCACTACAGAAGGATCACTGCCGAGGGCATTCAACAGACCGCCCGGAAAATCCTGACTCGTGAAAATTGCTCCACCCTCTACTATCGGGCCAAACAACAAGAAGTTTAAGGAGCAATAACGTCCCGCATTTCCAGCAGATTTAATCCACTCAGATCCAGGGTAAAACTCCAACGTTGATAGAATCGGCTTTGCCCATTTTGATCCAGTAAGGCATCCATCTGCGAAGAAACCGCAAAAGGCATGGCAAAGGCAATTCGGCCGTCAAACAGCTCCAGACAAAGACCTGCTTCCCACCACAATTGATCCGTAAAGCTTTTCTCAGCAGCTATCGGACGTGCATCATCCGAATACGCTAAATTGAAAAAAGGCTTAAATGGGAAATAAGCCGGCAAGGGTTTCGGTATATCTCCTTTCAAGTTCAGCGAAAGCATGAAATTATTAGTCGCGCCTGATTGAGCCCGATATGCAGGAGGCAAATTGGTAAAAAAGCCTCCTTCACCTCCGGTTTGCTGACGCCACAAAAGTCCGGTTTGCGCACTTCGTCCGAAATAGTAATCCTCGTATAAATAATCGCCGGCTGCCTGAGCGCTCAAGTCTATCGACCAGGGAAACAATACCCCCCTGTCCCGAAACTCATGCATTAAAAAGACACTCCCGAAAAAGCGCAATTCCAACTCGTGGTCCTCCTGATAACTCCAATCAAACTCCAGGTCACCCGATAATTTCCAGAAGGGAAATTGCCCCAAACTATGATTGGATGCCGCTTTGTATTCCGCTTCCACCTGATATTTCCAGCTGTTTACCGCCTGGCGCCTGCTCGACACATAACGCAACTGCACAAAATTGGTCTGATTAAGGATGTTTCTTTCATACACGCCCTCCTCACTAAAATCCGGAATTTCTTCCTGTAGATTAACCCCGCTAACCTCCATGTAATTCTCTCCCAAACGGCCTCCCGGCATCCGAAAATCCAATCGGGCAAAAAGTCGGCTTCGATCATATTTCAAATGATAGTCATGCTGCCAGTTGTAATCGTAAGTAAATCGCTTTGCAGACCCACCAATCCGAATGCGGCGCAGCATATCGCTCCGTCGGAAATAAGCATTAAAATGAATGGCTGCCAACCCGTTCAACTGATTTGTCTGAAACGAATAAAAAGGGAATAAACCGTACTCAACTTTTCGCTCAACCAACGAGTAATTGTGAATAGCCAAACCGGGCATCCACTTGTCATATTCATTCCAGGCAAGCGTCGGACTCCAATATATCATACGCTTCCGCGAATGGTCGATGCCGCTCAGAAATTTCAAACCAAGATCCGGGAAAGGGTTTAATCGCCCTTTTAATTTCAGCTGGTTATTTACTCTGTAAAGCTCCAGCGTTTGCTGATTGGGGTCCAACTCAATCAGATCGTAATTACCCGCCGGGAAAACGATTTCCCGCTGCCCTTCAAAACCAGGATGCCATTGCTCCAAAACAATGGAATCGCCCAGCATTCCCGCAAGGGGAAAAGGCCCGGGCACCTCCCCTACATTCTCCACTTTAAGAATCAGGCTGTCTCCTGACCTTCTATATCCGGCCATCCGATAATCCTGCACCAGTCGACTGTCTAAAAAGTCCTGGAACAACCAATCCAGACTGGTGCCATAAGAATTCTCCAGACTGTTTTGTAAATCTGCCGGCTGTGGATGACGGAATTTCCACTCCGCATAATATTGCTGCATGGCTTGTTCCAAAAAAGCTCGCCCCTTCCAGGCTTCCAACTGCCGAAGGGCCCGGTTGGGCTTTTCGTAAGCCCCCAGATAATAGGCTCCACTCCGAAGGGAATCCGAATGGGTATCGGCCGCTTCTTCCAGTCCCGTGCGGGCATAAAACAAATAGGCCAATTCGTAAAAAGAAATATCCGATTTGCCAGCCAGAATATTGGGCAGAAAATCATTTACAGCGGGCAGGTTCCCGTAATATTTTTTGGTGTATAGTTGCTCGAAATAGGTGTTCAAACCCTCGTCCATCCAGGCATGTGTACGTTCGTTGCTGCCCAGGATTCCGTAAAACCAATTGTGCCCAACCTCATGGGTGATCACTTCATCCAGCGACTGGGCACTGCCGGCATAACCGATCACCGTTATCATCGGATATTCCATTCCGCCACCGGCACTCAAAGCACTTTGCACAGCAGTAACCTGTGGCCAGGGATACTCACCAACCCCTTCAGAATAGTGTATCGTCGCTCGTTCCACATAGTCCAGCGCATCCTTCCACAGCCAGTTTTCGGCCAGGGTGAAAAAGATCCATCCGTCAACTTCTTTGCCAGACGGAAGGGCAAAACTGCGATGCATCACCCGAAACCGTTTGTCAGCAAACCACGCAAAGTCATGCACCTTTTCCGCTTTGTAGCTTATTGTTTTTTGCCTTTCGGCGGAAGCCGGAAAAGTATCTAATTTGATCGTTTGCGCACGGGAAACAGGCAGGATGATATTTTCTTCAAACTCCTGTTGCGTCTCCTTTTCTTTCTCTTTCAAAAACGTGTACTCCGATTCTTCCTGCAATACCCCGGTCGCAGCAACCACATAATTCGCCGGAAGGCTAAGGGAAACATCAAATGAACCGAACTCCGAATAGAATTCGCCTTGATTCAGATACGGCATGGGGTGCCACCCAGCTACATCATACACGGCAGGCTTGGGATACCACTGCGTCATCTGGTAACTTTCACCCACATGACCGATCCGGGAAAAGGAAGCCGGAATTTGCAGCAAACAAGGAATCTGCAAACGCACCGAATCGCCCGGCGCCAGGGTTTTAGGCAACCAGACTTTCGCCACATCCATGTGTAGGGAATCAAACTGCCAGTTGAGTGAATTTCCATTACTTTGAAAATCAAGTTCCAAAAACCCGCCCAATTCTTCCGCTTTCGCGAAATAAAATTTATCCGCATTTTGCCGAATAAACTGATTTGAAAGGGCTGTCTCCCGGTTGAGATAACTGTTTGGCCAAAGGTTAAACCAGATAAAATGAAGGCTATCCGGACTATTATTGATGTAGATCAATTCCTCTTCGATCTGCAGCTGATGAAGGGAATCATTTAACGCAGCCTCAATTTTATAAGCAACTTCCTGCTGAAAGTAGGCCGGAGTCTGCCCCTGCATTCGGCCCCAGCCGAACACAAAAAATGTGGGAATCAGGAAAAATAGTTTGTTCATACCTTACCTTTAGAATTGCCAAATTAATTGAATTATGCAGAAGCTTATTACACTTTTGATGGTCTGCCTGACAATTACCAGCATTCAGGCACAAGACGCGCCCTCATTTCCGGAAAGCTGGGCTGGAGAATATGAAGGCACCCTGGAAATTTATGCGGCACAGGGCCTGGTACAAAGTTTGCCCATGGAATTGATCATACAAGCCATCGACACCAGTGCTCATTATACCTGGACCATCATTTACGGAGAGGATAAAGTGGCCGGAGCCCGCCATTACATAATCGAGACCACCGATCCGGAGAAGGGACTTTACACGGTTGACGAGCAAAACAGCATCCGTATTGAAGGCTACCTTCGCGGTAATTTGTATATCCAGGTATTTACCGTGATGGAAAGTCAGATCATTACAACAACGGAGAAGATGGAAGACGGCAGCCTCTTATGGGAGATCATTGCCAATCAAACAACAGCGGTAAGTAAAACGGGAGACAGCATGCATGAAGGGGAAGAAATTCCGGAAGTAGCGACCTTCCCGGTATCTGCTTATCAGCGGGCACGCCTGACCAAAAAGGAGTAGTTATAATTCTTCTACAAGTTCCATCCAACGTTCTTCCTGCTCTTCCAGTTCTTTGCGAATGTCCCCCAATTCGACAGAGAGTTTTTCGATCGCTTCGGGGTCGAGATCGCCGGAGGAGAAGGACTCGTGGATTTCTTTTTTGCGCTCTTCGAGTTTGGCGATAGTGCGTTCTAATTTTTTGATGGCTTTTTTGGCTTCCGCCGAAGGCTGCTGTTTTTTCACAGCGGGCGCATTTGGCTGACTGCGCTTTTTCTGCTCGTTCTCCAATCGCTTCCGCTCCCGCTCTTCTTCGGTTTTCTGAGCTTGATATTCCCGGTAATTTCCGTTGAAATCACGAATCTTTCCATCCCCTTCAAAAACAAAAAGATGGTCTACCAGCTTATCCATAAAATAGCGGTCGTGGGTCACGATAATCACACAACCGGGAAAGTCGAGGAGGAAATCTTCCAACACATTTAGTGTCAGAATATCGAGGTCATTGGTCGGCTCATCAAGGATCAGGAAGTTGGGGTTTTCCATCAACACCGTGAGCAAAAACAAGCGGCGTCTTTCGCCTCCACTCAACTGCGAGGCATAAACCTGTTGCTGCTTTCGGTCAAATAGAAAGCGCTCCAACAGTTGGGTGGCTGTGAGTTTGTGCCCGCGTTCCAGCGGAATGTATTCTGCGATATCGGTGATCACATCGATCACGCGTTTATCTTCTTTCAGTTGGATCCCGGACTGGGTGTAATAGCCAAACTTTACGGTTCCTCCGACGACTACCTTGCCTCCATCGGGACGTTCCTGTTTGGTAAGCATACGCAGAAAAGTCGTTTTCCCAACTCCGTTTTTTCCAACAATTCCTACCCTCTCTTTTTTGCGAAACTTATAATTAAAGTCTTTCACGATCACCTGATCGCCATAAGACTTATTTAGGTAATGTGCTTCCAGGATCTTACTTCCAAGGCGGGCGCCCTTGATATCTATCTGCATCTCCTGCTTGTCCACCTGTGTGTGCGCTTTTTCCTTGATCTCATCAAAAGCATCCACCCGCGATTTGGCTTTGGTGCCTCGGGCTTTTGGCATACGACGGATCCATTCCAATTCTCGCTTGAATAACTTTTGGGCTTTTTCTACCTCAACTGCTTCATTTCCGTGCCGAGTGGCTTTCTTTTCCAGGAAGTCGGAGTAATTACCAGAATAGCGGTAAAGTTTACCGCCATCTAATTCGACGATCTGGTTGCAGATCCGTTCCAGAAAATATCGGTCGTGCGTTACCAGAAAAAGGGTTAGACTCGGCTGACTGAGGTATCCTTCCAGCCATTCGATCATGTCGAGGTCAAGGTGGTTGGTAGGTTCGTCGAGGATGAGGAATTCCGGTTCATCAATCAACAGCTTAGCCAGTGCCAGCCGCTTTTTTTGTCCACCGGACAGGTTCCCGACTTTCTTATCGAATTCGGTAATATTCAGTTTAAAGAGGATTTCTTTTACACGGGCCTCCACATCCCAGGCTTTCAGGTCTTCCATTCGGGCGATGGCAGCTTCCATCTTTTCTGCCTTTTCAGGGAATAACAAAGCTTCTTCGTATTCCTTTATCGCCTGAATTTGCACATTCTCACTATCGAATACGGCTTCGGTAACGGTATCCTTATCGTTGAGGTCCGGCTCCTGTTTGAGGTATCCTACCCGGATATCTTTCCGGAGTTCCACTACATTTCCTTCTCCTTCTCCGGATTCCAGTCCGGCGATAAGTCGCAGCAGAGAGGTTTTTCCTGTTCCGTTTTGGGCTACAAGTGCAACCTTCTGGCCTTTAACAATCTGGAGGTCGATTCGCTCAAAGAGCACTTTATCGCCATAGGATTTGGAAACATTTTCGAGAAAGAGGTAGGTCACGTAATATTATTTTAGCCACAAAGATAGTGGGTAATTTTTAGGAGGTAATTATTAATTTTTATTAATGAAAAAGCCCGGTATCGAATGCATTCGATACCGGGCTTTTTCATTATGGCTACAAACCAACTACTGATACTCAATCATATCATGGATCACATTGAGGCATTCTTTCAGGTAGATGTCTCTCTGTGTATTTTCGATCCATTCATCGTTGCGGGCGATCTTCCCTTCATCGCCTTCCATCTCAGGAAGGTCAATTTCGAGGTTTGACACGCCAAAAACAACCTGGTTCTCAAAGAGAGCATCATAAGCTTCGCGCTCTGCTTTGCGCTGTGCCTGCTCCGCCTGATACATTTCAACATTGAGGGAGTATTCGTTGTCGTCGCGTTGTTTTTGCAGACGTACAGCATTAGATTCAATTTCGGCGAAAGCCTCACTACCATCAACCCGTTGCTCACTATTGCGGCGCAGCAGATTCAAATCAGGCAGGGTGTATACATCCTGCGAATAATTAACCGGATCAATAGACGTCCATTCCATCGGGAAGTCGTGGTCTTTCTCCCCTGTTTTGATCAGGGAATATTGATTGGGCAAAATGATATCCGGAATTACTCCGCGCAACTGAGTGGAACCACCGTCGATGCGGTAGAACTTCTGCGTGGTAAGTTTGATCTCACCAAGCGGCTTCAATTCGGAGTATCCGCGAATGGCACGATCGAGGTCGTAAAAACGCTGAACCGTTCCTTTACCGAAAGTTGATTTACTACCCACAATTACGGCGCGGCCATAATCCTGTAGGGCAGCTGCCAAAATTTCGGAAGCTGAAGCACTGTAATTATTTACCATAACCACCAGCGGGCCGTCCCAAAGAACAGATGGATCATCATCTGTCAATACTTCTGCTGAACGCTGACGCGATTTCACCTGTACAATCGGCCCCTCTTCGATAAACAAACCGGTCATATCCACAACATCACGCAGTGAACCACCGCCGTTGTTGCGAAGATCCAGGATAATACCCTGTACATTTTCTTTTTTCAGTTTCTTGATCTCCGTAGCTACATCTCTGGCACAGCTCTTTCCATTTCTATCCTGGAAATCAGCATAGAAAGAAGGCAGGCGGATATAGCCAATTTTTTCTTTCGAATTGGTATGGAGGAGCAGCGATTTTGCAAAACCTTCCTCAAGCACCACTACATCCCGTACGATTGGGATTTCGACAGAAGATCCGTCTACTTTTTTGACAGTCAGTACAACCTGTGTTCCTTTTTTACCACGAATTTGTTGAACCACGTCATCGATAGTCATTCCGCTGATATCGATTGCTTTTTCTTCCTCAGCCTGGCGTACGCGGGTAATGCGGTCACCCTCTTCCAGTTCACCCTGTTTCCAGGCCGGACCACCTACTATGATATTCACCACCTTGGTGTATTCGCCATCTGTTTGCAAGCGAGCGCCAATTCCTTCGAGTTTACCCGACATGCGGATATCGAAGTTTTGTTTTTCGATAGGTTCGTAATAACCTGTATGCGGATCAAAAATATTAGTCAATACATTTAAGTAGAGGCTAAGATGGTCGGTGCGTTTGCGCTTGGCAAGGCGATCATACCAGTCGTCGAAAGCTTTGAGCGTTTCTTCCCGGGCTTCCTGCTCGAGTTCTGCATCGCTTTTACCATTCAGCTCTTCATTATTGCCTTCTGCCTGTTCCTGTACCTTATCGGAATAACGCGTGAGCGTTTCATACTTCATCAGGTGGTACCAGAAGTCTTTGAGTTCTTCATCGCTTTGGGCCCAGCCGCGTTTTTCGCCATCGAGCTCAAGCGTTTCCAACTCTGAAAAATCGAAAGGCCCGGCCAGTGCTTCTCGATAATATTGCTGTGTTTTTTCAAGAGCAGCTTCCTGCAATTGAATCGAAAGATCCAGGAACTCATAAGATCCACGGAGGGCCTCATCATCCAGGTCATCTTTAAAAGGGCTCAGTAAATCAATATCTGCCTGGGTGTACCAACGGCGGGCACCATCAACCCTGTCGAGATAAAGCTCAAAGCCTTTTTCCGAGAATTCATCATCGATGTCTACCGGATCAAAGTGAATCTGTTGCAATCCTCCGAGAATAGTTTGCACCAGAAGAGCTTCTTTCTGGGCATTGTCTACGGGCGGATAGAAAGCCGCTACAAGCAGCCCAACGAGTAAAAGAGACAGGAATACTGGACCTCGCAAACGCATATCATTCATAATTTCTTAGTATTGTCAAAGGTAGAAATGGGGGTCGGAGCAACGATTTGATCTAAAATTTCCGGAATTAACCCCAGGTTTAAAACTTCATTAAATAAAACCGATCAATAAATATACCCCTTTTTGAAAAAAATGTTTTGAGGAATCGGGTATTGAGTCGCCATTTAACCCGCTTTTAACACAAACGCCAAATTAGGCTTCTGAGTATGCTTCTTTTGATAATATAAACAACTACTCAGCAAAAAAATCGTTTATAAACCGGAGAAAAAGTTTGTCCTGACGGAACAAACCGTATTTTTCTTCCGATTAAACTGACCCACAGTATATAAAAAAGTTGCTTTAAGTACTAACTAATCAAAATTGAACTATGAAGATTCGTACGCTTTTGCTTCTCGCTGCCGCCTGGTTATACACAGGAATTGCCTTTGGCCAGGACAGTCCTGTTGGCATTTGGAAAACCATTGATGACGAAACAGGTGAAGCCAAGTCGCATGTAGAGATCTATGAAAAAGATGGCGTTTACCACGGCAAGATTGTCAAGTTGCTACAGGTCGCTGCAGACAAAACCTGCGATGAATGCCCTGGCGACAAAAAAGACAAACCCCTAATGGGTATGGAAGTTGTTTGGGATCTGGAGCCTTATAAAGACTATTGGAGTTATGGCCGCATTATGGATCCAAACAATGGAAAAACCTACAAATGCAGCATCTGGCTGGAAAATGCTGATCAGCTGGAAGTGCGCGGGTATTTGGGCATTTCGGCTTTGGGAAGAACCCAGACCTGGTATAGAATAAAATAGCTGTATGCAGACAAACTTGCTGCAGCAGATAAAAAAAACAGGCCCGAAACAATAATCCGATTACCGGTTCAGTTTGTATAGGGAATTTAACTTACAATAAGCTGCATATGAAGCAAGTATGTACACCTGAATTATTGATCCGCGATCTTTATCGGGAAACCTCCGCATCAGAATCAATTCGATTGCGTGAGGCCATCGCGGCCGACCCCGTTGCACGACAGGATTACGAGGAACTGCGGGACTCCATGTTGGAACTACCCAAGGTGACCTTTCGTCCGTCTCCCGCTTCAATCAGGAATATCCTGAAGTATAGCGAAGCAACGGCTGTCGAAATTTCCCACTAAGTATTTTATTATACTTAAGCGTGACTTGCAAAACCCTTAGTAGTTACATACTGCTAAGGGTTTTCTCTTGCGCATATCAGGCATTCTGTTTACCTTAGAGCAATTGCAACTCCTCTTTTCTAAACTTTTTGTTCCCTCTTGTTTGTAAATTCAAACAATTGTTTTAAATTTGTCATGGATTTAAACAGTTGGTTTAAACTATTCCGGCTACTGTCGGGATCAAAACTCAGGACGTATGTCAAAAACAGACAAATCAGCAAAGCTTAAAGCGCTCCAAATGACCGTAGACCGGTTGGAGAAGACGTATGGGAAGGGAACGGTCATGCGTTTAGGCGACAAGAAAGTAATTGAAGTAGACTCGATCCCGACGGGCTCACTTAGCCTGGATATTGCATTAGGTGTAAATGGATTCGCCCGCGGCCGTGTCATTGAAATTTACGGCCCGGAATCTTCTGGTAAAACAACTTTAGCCATTCATGCTATTGCCGAGTGCCAAAAGGCTGGTGGTATTGCTGCCTTCATCGATGCCGAGCACGCGTTCGACAAAAATTATGCCGAAGCGTTGGGTGTTGACACTGCCAACCTGCTCATCTCCCAGCCAGACAACGGAGAACAGGCATTGGAGATCGCTGAAAACCTGATTCGTTCAGGAGCCATCGACATTATTGTAATTGACTCCGTGGCAGCATTGGTGCCTCGCGCCGAGATTGAAGGAGAAATGGGAGATTCCAAGATGGGCTTACAGGCTCGTTTGATGTCTCAGGCCATGCGTAAGCTAACGGGCAGCATCGGCCGGACCGGTTGTAGCTGTATCTTCATCAACCAGCTTCGGGAGAAGATCGGTGTGATGTTTGGCAACCCGGAAACAACTACGGGGGGTAATGCTCTTAAGTTCTATGCTTCTCAACGTTTAGACATCCGTCGCTCGGGTGCTGCCATTAAAGACAAAGAAGGCAATGTCGTTGGTAATCACGTAAAAGTGAAAGTGGTGAAAAACAAATTGGCGCCACCATTCCGGATTGCCGAATTTGACATCATGTACGGAGAAGGCATTTCTAAAAACGGAGAGATCGTTGACCTCGGTGTAGACCACGACATCATTCAGAAGAGCGGTGCCTGGTACAGTTATGCAGATGCGAAGATTGCTCAGGGCCGGGAAGCTGCCAAACAGTTCCTCCAGGACAACCCGGAAGTAGCATTGGAGATTGAACGTAAGATCAAATCCCGCATCACCGGAGAAGATGCTGTAGAAGAAGAAAAAGAGAAAAAAGACAATAAGGCTTCCGAAAACGGAAAAGCTGAAACAGAAAAAGCAAAAGCCTGATCAACAATTTCTGAAAAATCAGGTTTGAAGAATAGCTACTACTGATACGAAAGGGAGTTACCGCAAGGTGCTCCCTTTTCATTTTATAGCCAGTTGAGCGGAGTTTGTTTCACGCTGAGTCGCAGGTCCGCCTGTGGCAGATCGCGGATTTCGCTGTTTGAGACGTGTAAAACAAATTAAACGTGTCAAACGCATAAAACGATTTTTTCACACAGAGAAGGGGTGGGGTAATGTAGAATGCCTGCCTGCCATGCGAGCTTGCCGAGTAGGTAGGTAAAAGTAGAGTCTTTTTTGGTTCAAAATCATGGAGGTTTCACGCTGAACCGCAGCTTCACTCAGATCGCAGATTTCTCAGCACTACGTATAAAACGCATTAAACGTATAAAACTCTTTAAACGATTTAAACGATTTTAAGCCTGCAAATAGACCACTGACTTCTCTGCAAAAAATTCTTCTTTGAAGAAATCGGAGATGGGGTATACTTCCGTATAATTCCCTTTTCCTAAGGCCTTAATTTCTTCCCGCAGGTTTCCTCCCTTCAGTGCAAAGAGGCCGTTTGGGACTGCGTGTTTTTGGTCACGCTTGTACAGACGTTGCGTCCAGAAGGCAAGCTTCTCGAGGGAAGCGACCGCACGGGTAACCACAAAATCAAATTTTCGATTTTTCAACTCTTCGGCGCGTACCTGGCGGGCTTCTGCATTATTGAGTTCCAGTGCTTCAATGATTGCATTCACTACCCGAATCTTTTTTCCGGTACCATCGACCATTAAGAACTTTACATCAGGGTAGAGAATTGCCAGCGGAATCCCGGGAAAACCGCCTCCGGTACCGAGGTCCAAAATTTGGGCGCCTTTAATTGGTTTGAACACACGGGCCAGGGCCAAAGAATGCAGAATATGTCGCTCGTAAATATTGTCAATATCCTTTCGGGAAATGACATTGATCTTTTCATTCCATTCGGCATATAAAGCAGGAAGCGCCTGAAAACGTTCTTTTTGCAGTTCGTTCAGGTTAGGGAAGTAATGAAGTATCCGGTCAAAGTCTGTCATGAATCAGGATTAGCCGTTTTTTGCTTTTGGGTATTCCGTTTCCTCCGTCGGGCAATCAGCAGTTTTCGGATCCAGTTAGGAATGATAATGGCCCCGGCCAGGAGATACGAATAATATGTGATGATTCGCCAGATGGAAGATATAACCAGCGAATTGGTTTTCAAATTTACATAATCAGTCAGGAATCCGCTGAATAGTATTTCGACAAACCCGGCACCTCCGGGAGTCGGACTAAAAGCAATGATCACAAACATGGTTTCCAGACGAGCGAATAAGGCTCCCTGACTAAAAAAGCTCATGTCCACCGTATCCACAAAGGCGATAATCAGGAAATTCAACAGCAGAAAGCGACAGGACCAGGCAACTGCTGTAGATAGAAAGGCACCCACATGAAATGGCCAGCGCTTTCGCTTCATATCCCGGGAAGCCAGTATCATATCATTACCCAGGTCAATGGCTCCCGCCCGAAACTTCCGCAGGAACCGGATCTTGGTAAAGCCAACCAACAAACGTTTTATCTGAAGGGGATTTACAAACAATCCGTAGTAAAATAAGCTGCCATAGACTGCCATTAATACATAGGCCCCAATGAAAGTAAACCCCCAGCCATCGATATCACTCAGGCTCGTCATATTGGGCCGGATCATATTCGGACCAAAAATCAAAAAGAGGACAGGCAGGGTTCCAATGAAGAAGATGGTGTCGAGCACTATGGTGTAAAGTACAATCGTAGCCGTCTTCGCTGTTGATAACTTTTCCTGAGCCAGAATAAAGAAGGCCACCGCTGAACCACCTACTGCTGTGGGCGACACCGCCGAACTAAACTCCCAAATAAAGATGAGTTCGATACACTTACGAAAGCTAAATTCTTTGTCGGAGAGGATAAAAAGCCGGATCGAATAAGCAATATGCCTTACAATCAAAATAGCACCAGCCCCTAAAATCCAGAATAGCGTATGTCGGGTCCAGTTAATTTCTGCAAACTCCTCCGGATCAAACTGCTTCCACATCAAATAGCCTACCACCCCTATACCGATCAAAACCGGCAAGATAATCCGGGACATCCGGATGGATTTGAGGACATCCTGCTGTTCCTCGGTAAATTCTTCTTGTATTAAATCTTCCTGCTTCAAATAAATAGGCTTACAACCTTAACACACTCCCTCCATTCAGGTTCTAAAAAAACCAAAGAAATATGTTTTTGCGGTAAAGCCAAAAGTAGGGGAAAAAATCATACTAGAATCGAACTCCAAAATCCAGTTTAATCCTTTACCAACTTTCCACTCTTCAATCGCTCCCCCGCACTAAGTATCTGATAAACGTAAATACCGGATGGATAGTCGGGAATGTGAAATTCATACATTCCATCTCCCCGAATTTCTTCCTGCCACAACTTTCGCCCCAGCGCGTCATACAAATAAAATACTCCGCTTTCCAGGCTGCAAGCCTCATAGTCAATCCGAATATTTTGCTGGAATGGATTGGGGTTTGCACTGATCTGGTCTTCCCCGCAGACAATATCAACCGGAGGTGCAAACAATGTATCGCAGGGACTGCCCACCATTCTGCTCAAATTAAAATTGGGGATATTGGGTGGATAGGTATAATTGCGAATGGGTAATGCAAACTCATGTTGCGTAAAATGGCAATCTTCCCCCCGTTTATCCGGTTCTTCAATGACGTTCAGATAGTAGTTGCTGTTGCCGGGGAATACGTATATTTTCCCATCCGGAGCCAGTTTCATGCGCTCAAAATAGCCGGGAAAAGGATCTCCATAACCATCAAACTCCCCGACAAGCTGCATACTGTTTTGCAGCGAAGTAGCCTGTAAATCCAACTGGTGGAGGTACTCGGGTCCGCTTATGTACAAAAATTGATTATTTGGAGAGAATGCCAGGCTGCGGTGATAGCCCAGGTTTGGACCGATATCCGGTATTTCCACAAATTGATGATTTGACAACAAACCGCTGCAACGGTCAAAATGAAACACATGCAGGTCATTAAATTCATCCACCCGGGCATAGTAGTTGCCATCCTCCGAAAATGCCACCCAGCCGCCGCCACTATCATCCTGATCCACAGTCCCGATCCGTTGTTCCCAGGGACCGTGAATCCCTTCGGTATCCAGCAAAAAGCGATAAAACTTATTGGAAGCCACTTCCGGAAGCAATATCCACCAATCCCGGCCATTGGCATGTCGGCAGGCGGTTATCAAACCTGTAGAAAAAGTATCCCGTAGAAGCAATTGATTTTTCTCCACCACGGTACCCGTAGGGCCCGACTCGCTATCGATAATGCTGTAAAATAACTCAATGCCTACTGCATAATGGGGCGGAAAAAAATCCAAATTCATGTGTAGTAGGTAAAGCTTGTCGTCCATACCGGGAGCTGGAAGAAACATACTGCCCTGAACGGCAATATTTCCACCCCCACATTGCAAATCACTTTGTGGACCGGCATTGAGTGAGTCACCATTCATAATTACTTTATAATCAGCTCCCCTCACAAAACAACCATTGAAATAATACCACAATTTTCCTGCAGCATCAGAAATAGAGCTATTATCAATACGGACAGGGAAAACAGAATCAATCTCTTCAAGACCAGGTGGTTCTTCCTTAAAATCCAGAATAAGCAGGCCATTGCTCAACACCCAATTCGCATCATACGATTGGCCGGTTAAAATAGAGGGAGAAAGTCCTACTAAACAAAGCAGTAGGCAAAATCTAATTAGCCTGCCATAAATCATTATATGTCTCAATGCCAGAATACGAACTGTAATCATTGTTTAAAAACTTTCAACACATGTGATTCTCCCGAAAGAGGAATGGCTTTCACCAGATAAACTCCAGCAGGTTGCGCCGAAAGATCAAAAGTTGTTTCAGAACTGCTCTCAAGTTGCTGATACTGAAGTAGCACCCCGGTAGCGTCTAACAAAAGGACTTCCCCGGTGAAGGGTGTTTTTTCCGAAAACACAAGGGTGAAGGATTCAGTAACCGGATTTGGATAGGCTTTTAATAGATCAAAGGTCTCCTTTTTTGACGTGCTTTCTGGCATAAATATACCGTCTACACAATCGGCAGGTTCCAAAAACTCATACATAACCGGCCCTTCCATCAATCGGGGAGCCAAAAGAACGGCCGTTCCTCCCAAATCGTAACACTGACTCGCAATTACTTCCAATTCATTTTGAATCTCATCAGTTATCGCTTCTCCCAGTAAATGTTGAATTCTGATTTCTAGAACCCGTTGGAAATATTGTTCATGCAGTTCTGTGCAATCCAAGGAAGAAACAAAAGCCAAAGCATCTTCCAGTTGATTATTGGCAAAACTATCAGCAAGAGAAATCAGGCTGTCCCTCTGCGCTTTTTTCTCTCTGGCAGATATTAAGAGCTGCTCGTATTGAGAAACCAAATCCTGATTTGTCGGATCAGACATCCAATCGGATTGAGCAGTTTCCAGTTCATCCATAAGGCTCTCAATCTCTTCATTCAGAACCAAAACAGATGCTACATGGGCATTTTCAGCTGAATAAGCATCCCGAATTATTTCATTTACCACAAAAAAATCGCCTGTCAGACTGTTTTGTTGATCGGCAATCCAATCCAGCAAAATGGGATCATCACTGTCTGTCGCCAATCCAGTACTTATTATTTTTTTATACAAAAAGCGATGGTTGTCCCAAATAGCCGGAGCAGATTGGTTTGAGGCATCATAGGTACCATCAATCATAGAGTACTCCAAAACACTCAGCGTATCGGAGCCATTATTTTTTGTTAATGGTTCTAATTCACAGGATTCCACGCACCCCCCGGAGTTGTAGATAAACCACCCGATTGGAGGATCAACAGAAGAAACCCCACCCGAATTTGGCCAATAATCCGGGTTGCAACTCAAATCATCATTTACAATAAATTGAGAATTATCACAATCACTGCCTGTACAATCAGCTGCATAATTAGAAAAAGTGCCCGACCAGGAATTCCCCTTCCAATATTGAATACCGAGGTTTATTCCATCAGTAGATAGCAAAAATCCAGTAATTTGATTACTAAATTCATTCAACCCAACCTCAGAATCCATGGAACTATAACTAAATTCCATCCCCGTATTAAACCCTTCAATGGTATTCTGACATATCATGGTTTCTTCGCCCAAATAAAATCGAATTCCATATCCGGAATCACTTCCAACAAGTGAGTTTGAGTATAAATGATAGTTTTGACCTTGACTTACATACCAATTGATCCCGGTAGACACCCCTATTAAATCAAGAAGATTATTATTTACCCAAACATTATTCCCCGCATTTAAATGAATATCCATTCCATAACCATCATAGTCGTTATTCATGTACAACATGTTGTTACTAATTGTAGCCGTACCCGTTGATACGGAATGATCATAGAAATTAATACCCGTAAATGCATGGTGCTCAAAATCAATAATGTTATTACGAATAAAATCATTTCCCGAAGAACTTTTTTCTATATCAATTAATGCTACAGAATTAGAAAGCAGGTTGTTTGAATTACTTTCAATCCTATTAAAATCGACTCGAGAAATATTCATATTTGGATCATCACATAAAATGGCTCCTTCGTGAACCCCTGTAATTCGATTATCCTTTGTTAATATCGTTGCGTTTTCTACTCGAATTGCAACATTTTCGCAATTTTTAAAACTAATAGGATCTGTTTCCCCCATGCCAAAGCCTACCTGTCTTACAAAACTATCCTCCAGTGCCAGTACTCCGACCCCTGTGTGGGAGAAACCCTCATTTGTTGTCAAATACAACATTTCATCAAATGAAGAATTTCGGATCCACAGATTGGTTGTCCTTTCTGATAAAATACCAATCATTTGTTTCTTAAAGGTATTGCTTGACTCAGCAGGGTTTCCTATTCCAATCCCGGCATTATCCTTAACCCAAATACCCGCAAAGGAATTTGAAGCAGGAAGAGGCGTTTGGCCTGAAAACGGAGCATTCAACGGCAATTCGCAACCAAAATAATTTCCATATATGGCAAAAAGTGAATTGGGTGGTGTTTGTGCGCCTGGTTTGACATCTATCAACAAACCTACATGATTTCGATTCAGGATATTGCTTTCACACCACAATTCATCAATACTGGTAGTATGAAGCGCATATTGACCGTCTTCGATGTGAGAATCTTTGACATAAAGCCTTGCATCAACTTTACAATGAATTTCTTTCCACATTTCTTCACAGGAAAACACTTTTGAATTCAATAAATAAAAATGCTTCCCCTGGTTTACCTCAATGGAAGCACCCGGAGACATTTTTATAATACAATCATCAAATGTAAAATCCGGAGTATCTACGGTAAAGACACCTGTAATACAGACCACTTCACTCGTATAACCTACAACACCTAACTGACTGGAGGAAACATTGGAAAGAGAGATGGTACAGGAAAATGATCCATACTGCTCGCAAAGGGTAGCAGGTTCTGATTCCTGTCTATCTTTGGGTACAGAGTCCTGAGAATACATGTTTACAGGCAATAGGCAATAGGCAATAGGCAAACCTGAAAAAACCACATGGGTAAACGCATTTTTTTGCCAAACGCATTAGAAGCGCAACTTAAATGGATTCTTGTTTTCATTTTTGTTTTTTATGGGAACTAAATAGTACAACCTTTAATATAGCAAACAATTTCGAACAGATAAAAACCCTAATGCAAAACGAGCATTTAAAAAAGTGGCGCCTAATTCTGGGCGATCTGGAAGAAACCAGAGATGCCGGAACTTCACTCAATGAAGCCGAGCAGCAAATGGATGCTGCTTTGGAAGCGCTCTACAATTCCGACCGAAAAGGATCTTTGGGCAGCTCCTCCCCCAATGTAAATCGGTGGTTGGGAGATATTCGGAAATACTTTCCACAACAGATGGTACAGCTGATGCAGAAGGATGCATTAGACCGGCTTGGCCTCAAACAACTACTCAATGAACCGGAGATTCTGGAGCAACTCACTCCGGATGCAGAATTAATCGCTACGCTACTTGGATTGAAAGAAGTAATCCCAGGAAAAACGAAGGAAACTGCCCGGGCCCTGGTCCATAAACTGGCTAAACAAATCGAAGACCGCCTTAAAGTGCCGCTCCAAAAGTCTATCAAAGGAGCGGTGCAACGTTCGGAACGATTGCGCAATCCCAAACCACGGGAAATCGACTGGCACCTCACCATACGAAGGAATTTCAAACACTATCAAAAGGAATACAAAACAATCATTCCGGAGCTATTGCTCGGCCATAGCCGAAAGCGAAGAGCACTGAAGGAGGTATTCATTCTAACTGATCAGAGTGGTTCCATGGCCAGTTCGGTAGTTTATGCCGGGATCCTCGCCTCTGTAATGGCAACGGTTGCTTCGGTAAAGACTCACTTTTATGTTTTCGATACCAAGGTCGTGGATATGACCGACGAACTCAGCGATCCGGTCGAATTGTTATTTGGCGTTCAACTGGGAGGTGGAACGGACATCACCAAAGCCCTCTCCTATTGCCATAGTCAACTCCACCGTCCTGCTGACAGTTTGGTCTTTCTCATTTCCGATCTCTACGAAGGCATTCGGGAGGAAGCTGCTTTACAGGCTGCTCATCGCATTACTGAAACAGGGGCAAAGATGATTACGCTTCTCGCCCTGAATGACCAGGGAGCGCCCGCCTACAACAGCAAGCTGGCCAAAAAGTATGCGGCATTGGGAATTCCATCATTTGCCTGCACCCCCAATCTGTTTCCGGATTTACTGGCAGCCGCCATTGACGGACAGGAGAATTGGCCGGTGGGTGAAGGCCTGATTAGGAAGGAATAATTACTTTCCGCTTTCGCGAATGAGTTGGTGATAAAACCGGATGAGGTTTAGGTAATCATCAACCGCCAGTCTTTCATCGATTCCGTGGATGCGCGTGAGATCAGAACGATCGATTTGCACGGGACAAAATCGATAAATCTGATCTGATAAATCCTGGTACTGCCGCGAGTCTGTGTATCCAATTACCAGTGAGGGCGCCACAACTACCTCCGGATAAATTTCCAGACAAGTACGTTGGATTAATTGAAAGCCAAAAACATCGACTTCCGAGATTCCTGAAGGATTATTGTAGGAGATGCTGGTATCCAACTGAACTTTCACTCTCGGGTCATCCATTACGGCTTGAAAATGATCCCGCACCGATTCAATGGTCTGTCCGGGCAAAATGCGCACATTCACCTTTGCTGTTGCTTTGGTGGGCAGGACATTTGAACGCACGCCCCCTCTGAGCATGGTGGGTGCGATTGTAGTGCGTAAAAGGGCATTAGCTGCCGGATCTTTTTCTAGATTTGAGATCAGCAGGCTTTCTGTCAGCCATCTGTTGGCGATCACCGTTTTTTGAAAGAGGCTCATTTCCGGTCCGACATAATCGAAAAAATGGGAAACCGCTCCGTCTATCTCTGGGGGAAACGGGTTCTTTTGAAGTTTATCAATGGCTGCTGAAAGAATTCCAACGGCTGTTTCAGGAGGAGGCATCATCGCGTGCCCGCCTTCTTCGAGTTGCACAATGAGATTGTAATTACAGATCCCTTTTTCGGCAATACCAATCATGGCAACTGGTTTGTCCAGTCCGTCGAGGGCATTTTCCAGAATCACCAGGCCTTCATCCAACACAAAAGCAAATTGCCTGCCCTCCTCTTTAAAGCGGGCAGCAATTGATCCTGCCCCCATTGCTCCCGAAGTTTCTTCGTCATGACCAAAAGCGAGGTAGATGCTACGCTCTGGTTGAAATCCTTCCTGCAGCAATTTCTCCACAGATTCCAAAAGTGCCCAGGCACTAAGTTTGTCATCCAAAGCTCCCCGGCCCCAGATATAACCATCTTTTACAGTGCCGGAAAATGGCCCCTCTGTCCAGGCAACAGAATCTGCCGGAACCACATCGAGGTGTGCAATTAGTAAGACCGGGTCCAGCAAAGCATCTGTGCCCGGCCAGCGATAAATTCGGCTAAACTCATTCACCCGCTCGAAATCCAGCTGTTTATGGGCAAGCGGAAATTGCTTCTGAAGCAGGGTGTCCATTCGCCGAAAGGCAGAAGTATCTACCCAATTGCCCGAAGAGATGGTAGGATATTTTAATGCCCGGGCAAATCGATTTGCCAGAGAATCATTCAGCGAAAGCTCAGAAATGGGTTCCACCTGCAATTGCCGGGAAGAAAACCGGAAGGTTTTAAACCAGACACTTACTGCTAAGGCGATAAATGCGAAAAGAATTAGTCGAAAGATAAATTTCCCCATGCTGCTAAATTAAACGATCCAGGAAATATCCGACATAATATGCCAGTGCCGCTGCAACCAACCCAAGCAAAAGTGTTTCAGCGACTCCTTTCAAAATACTGGTTTCATTGACATAACTTTTTAGCCAGCCAATCACCACAAACCCCAGTCCGGTAAGGATAGAGCTCAGGGTAAACAGATTTGTCTCCAGCGGAAAAACCATGTCGATTAGGTACACGGAAAGCGGAATCGCTCCGACTATCATAAAAGCCATAAATGTTATACCAGCTACTGATTTGGGTTGTTTGACATCCGGCAAAATGACACCGCTTTCACGGGCAATGGTGTCTGTTAATACTTTTTGGTTCCGGGAAACCATGACAACAGCATCTTCCAACACAGGATCTTCGAGGCCTTTCTTTTGAAAAATATTTCGCAATTGTTCTTTGGCTTTCGCCGGAAAACGATCTGCCATTTCAGCTACTGATCGCCTGTGTTTTGAATAACTATCGTGATCTGATTTACTGGACAGGAATGCGCCGATTGACATCGAAAAGCCGTCTGCAATCAGATTGGCCAGACCCAAAACAATTACGATAGAGCTTTCCAGGTTTGCCCCGGCAGCTCCGGCTACCACCGCAAATGTGGTTACACAACCATCTATGCCACCGTATACAAACTCACTCAGGTAATTTTGCCATTTCATTCCCTGAATATATTGATTTGCCAGGATTCCCTTTGGAATTTTGTACTTTTTCCGATTAATTACCGTGTGGGTCAGGTCCGACTTTTATGGTTCGACACCGCCTACACGGGTATTCAGCCCGGACAACAAATGTTCCTCCAATAAATTGAAGCGGACAAGCAGTTTTTCGGATCAAAAAATGTTCCGATTTTGGCTGATTACTCTGGTTCCGGGAAACTATGGGTGTCCGGAAGTGTTTTTCTACCTGGAAAAAGATACAATATGAGTTTTGAATTGATTTCTCCTTTTGAACCAACCGGTGATCAGCCTCAGGCTATCAGCCAACTTGTCAGTGGTATTGACGCAGGCGATCCGGCACAGGTTTTACTGGGAGTTACCGGGTCGGGAAAAACATTTACGATTGCCAATACAATTGCCAAACTGGATCGGCCAACGCTTGTATTGACTCACAACAAAACCCTGACCGCCCAGCTATACGGCGAGTTTCGGGACTTCTTCCCAAATAATGCGGTGGAGTACTTTGTGTCCTATTACGATTACTACCAGCCGGAGGCTTACATGTCTGTTTCCGATACCTATATTGAAAAAGACCTTTCCATTAATGAAGAAGTTGATAAACTTCGACTCCGGGCAACCTCTTCCCTGTTGTCTGGCAGAAGGGATGTGATCATTGTGGCTTCTGTTTCGTGTATTTACGGCATGGGAAATCCGGAGGATTATAAAACGGGGATTATCCGCCTGAAAAGAGGTGAAGTGGTTTCCCGCAACAACTTCCTGTACAGGCTGGTAGAAAGTTTGTATTCCCGAACTGAAACCGAATTTCGCAGAGCTACTTTTCGGGTACGGGGAGACACCGTTGATATCAACCTACCCTACGTCGATTATGGATATCGCATTACCTTTTTTGGGGATGAGATTGAAGAAATTGACCGCATTGAAGTTGAAACCGGAAAACGAATTGAAGGCCTGGAGCATGCCGCAATTTTCCCGGCCAACCTGTACATCGCCCCGCGGGAACGCATGCACCAAATCCTGCACGAAATCGAAACCGAGATGTACGACCAGGTCAAATACTTCGAAGGTGAGGGGCGGTATCTGGAGGCCAAACGCATAAAAGAACGAACGGCTTTCGACATTGAGATGATGAAAGAATTGGGCTATTGCAATGGCGTGGAAAACTACTCTCGCTTTTTCGATGGCCGTGATCCGGGAACCCGGCCATTCTGCCTCCTGGATTATTTTCCGGATGACTATTTAATGGTCATTGATGAGAGCCACGTAACCATTCCACAGGTGCGCGGCATGTGGGGAGGAGACCGGGCCCGTAAACTCAATTTGGTCAATTATGGTTTCCGATTACCCTCGGCTATGGACAACCGTCCGCTGGACTTTAGTGAATTTGAATCACTAACCAACCAGATCGTTTACGTGAGTGCGACTCCCGGAGATTACGAACTGGAGCAAACTGGAGGCTTGATTGTCGAGCAGCTTATTCGTCCGACAGGCCTGCTGGATCCTCCAATTGAAGTGCGCCCCAGTCTCAATCAAATTGATGATCTTTTGGAGGAGATCAACCTTCGCATTGAGCGTAATGAGCGAGTACTTGTAACCACCCTGACCAAGCGAATGTCGGAGGAACTATCCAAGTATCTGGCCAATCTGAATTTTAAAGTGCGGTATATCCACTCCGAAGTTGACACCATGGAGCGTGTGGAGATTCTGCGCGATTTGCGACTGGGTACTTTTGATGTCCTCGTAGGTGTAAACCTGCTGCGGGAAGGACTTGATCTTCCGGAAGTGTCATTAGTCGCGATTATTGATGCAGACAAAGAGGGCTTCCTGCGTAACGAGCGATCGCTGACCCAGACTGCCGGACGTGCGGCCCGGAACGCCAACGGTCTGGTTATCTTCTATGCCGATAAAGTAACAGACAGTATGCAACGCACCATCGACGAAACCAATCGCCGTCGAAGTATCCAGATTGAATACAATGAAAAACACGGCATCACACCAAGAACGGTTTCAAAGTCGCGGGAAGAGATCATGAATGCCCGGTCTATATTGGACATCCGGGGTAAAAACTCCAAAGCCTATATCGAACCGGATGAGCCAAGCCTGGCAGCAGACCCGGTACTGGATTATATGACACGAGATCAGATAGAGCTGATGATCCGCAATACCGAGCAAAAGATGAAGAAGGCTGCAAAGGAACTCGACTTTATTGCTGCCGCTCAATATCGGGATGAATTATTTGCCCTTAAAAAACGTTTGAAAGAAGCGGTATAAACTCTTGTATTGAATCGACTTACATTCATATTACTTTGCCTCTTTCTGGTCTCCTGCGGGTATTCGCCGAAGGAACCCGGAAAAGCCAATAACACGGTTGCTCCCATTGAGGTGGTAAAAGAATATTTACGGGCCCTGGAAATTGGTGATTGGGATACTGCAGAATCTTTATTAGCTCCCGGGTATCGTTTACGTTCAGATGGCGACAACTGGATCAAGGGTCGTAAGTCCAGACATGTGCTGGAGTCTTACAAGCTGTTCAAAGATGCATTTCCCCGTTTTTATTTCAAGGAAGAATTATTGGAAAGAATGGGCAATGGTGTTCGGCTCGGCGTTTATTATACCGGCACACAACGAGACACCTTGGAGTTGCGCGGCATTCCCATTCCGCCTCTTGATAGTACGGGTGTTGCCATGCGCCTGCCTGTAGAATATCACAATTATTACGTGGAGAACGATCAGATAGTCTTTACCTTTTGCGAGATTCCTGCCGGACACGGAGTGGCAGCGATTTTGGAGCAGTTGACGAAGGAAGAAACTATAGCCCCGGAGTAATCAAGTTTTTGCTTTATCCGATACAATCCGGGTGATGTCTTTCAAAATAGCTCTAACCGTCTCTGCATCCACCTCCTTCCATTCCTTTATTTTCAAATGGCGGGAGTGTTTCCCTTTACCTTCCAGTTTTAATCCGCGGATATCTACCTTTTCAAAATGGTGAAAATAGATCTTGCAGTGTTCTTTCCCCGGGTTTACCATCGCTATTACATTGGAGGGTGCCCCGATGCTGTAGAAAGCACTGGACATGGTCTTCGTGACGCGCAGATCCTCCTCAATCGATTCATCAAGGGGCAAAATCATTTCTCGCAATTTTTCTGCGATAAGGCCACTATTTTTAGGCGATTTTTTCAGGAATTCGGAAAAATTCATTTTGCTGTGATTGCTTTAATTCAATAATACTACAGAACAGTCGATAGTCGATAAAAATCAGCCCCCTTTTCGAAAGAGACAGAAAAAAATTCATTTCGAAATTATATTTTTGAAGGTATTCGATATACCAGACAACTCAAAATACCTTTCCAATGCGAATCCTGCTCTTTCTTTTCTTTTCGCTTTTCAGCGGATGGCAACTTCTGGCTCAAGATCCGGTTATTTTCATTATGGATGCCAGTGGATCCATGTGGCAAAAAATCGATTCGGAATTTAAAATTGAAATGGCCCGGGAAGTGCTGGGTGAAATTGTTTCAGACCTCCCTGATAAGCAGGCAATAGGGTTAGTGGCCTACGGGCATCGTACAAAAGGAGATTGCAATGACATAGAAGAACTCCTGAAATTCGACAATACAGATAAAGCTGCCTTCCTCAAAGAAATCAACAATTTAAATCCCCTCGGCAAAACGCCTTTAGCCAAATCTGCCGAACTGGTCATTGAAAACCTGCGAGATTCCGGACAACCGGCAACCATTATCTTAATTACCGATGGACTGGAGACTTGCGATGGTGATCTTTGCCAACTCGTCGAGGCAGCAAAAGCAGAAGGCATTGATTTCGTTTTACACATTATAGGGTTTGACATTGCCGAGGCAGATAAATCAAACCTCCAGTGTGCGGCCCGTTCTGCTGACGGATTATACGTCGATGCCGGAGATCAGGAGGAACTCTCCAGTGCGCTTTCCCAAACAACAAAACTCACCGTCGATAAAGAGCGTGGACGACTGACCGTTAAGTGCCTTCGAAATGGAGAACTGGTCGATTGTTCGGTCACAATCATTCAAGCTGAAACAGATGTAGAAATTGCCGGAATGCGAACCTATAAAGATCCTTCTACAAATCCGGCTTTGTTTCACATTCCAGCAGGAACCTATGATGTCCGGGCAGAGATTGTGCGTGGATCCGGCGTCATTCCCCAAACACAAAAAAGTGTAGTAGTACCAGAAGCCACCGGCAAAGATGTAATATTTGACTTTAGTTCCGGATGGCTGGCTCTAACGGTTACCGATGGTGAAGAACTGCATGATGCCGCTGTTAAGGTAATTCCTGCGGGAGAAAAACGTCCGGTGGCTGGAGGCAGAACCTACAGTGCGGCCTCCAGCAACCCCCTAAAAGAAGAGTTATCCCCCGGATTGTATGATGTGGAAGTAAAGTCAACAAAAATAGATGGGACTGCGGCCACCGTACTCCTTCGGTCGCTGGAGATAAAACCGGGAAAAACAACCCAACATCTTGTCGAATTTGAGTACGGTATTCTCCGGGTTGGAGTTACTAAGGACGGAGTCCTGTGTGATGCGACCGTGAACATCATTCAAACAGCCGATGGCAAATCCGTGGCGGGCGGAAGAACTTATACCTCTTCTTCTTCCAATCCAAAAGAATTCATTCTTAGCCCGGGAACTTATGAGGTCAGTATTCGAGGTGTGCGTGTTGAAGGAGACCCACAGGAAACATTTACCATATCTATCGGTCACGGAGATAAAACTGAAAAAAACATCGAATGGTAACCACCATGAATCCCCGGGAAAACAAAATGGTCAAGGTCAGGGATATCGCTTTTCAGCCCCCCCTGCGCAAACAGCTGAAATAAATGGTTACTAATAGAGGGGTATTGGGTATTGACGGTTGCCGGGCAGGCTGGGCAGTTGTCAGGTATGACGGAGAATGGGATTTCCAGATAAGCTCTGATTTGCATTCTCTAAAGGAGTTACTTCTTTGGTCGGAAGTAAGTCTGATCGACATCCCCATCGGTCTTTCCGGAAACGGTATAAAACGGGAGGTGGATAAAGAACTCCGCAGAGCGCTCAGTCCGATTCGGCATCATGCCGTTTTTACTCCGCCTTGCCGAAAAGCCGTTTATGCTGCTGATTATACCGAAGCCCGCCAGATCAACAAATCCGAAACAGGGAAAAGCATTTCTATCCAGGCATGGAACATAACATCCAAGATCCGGGAAGCGGATGAACTGTTGATTTCTACACCGGCACTCAGCGATAAATTACTGGAGGCACACCCGGAGTTTTGCTTCAAAAAGCTGCATGCAGATCAACACTTAAAACATGGAAAAAAAGCCAGAGCTCAGGCCGGAATAAAGGAGCGTCTCAAAATATTGGAAAAGCACTTACCCAAAGTTCGCTCCTTTTTTCACCAGATCGAATCTGATTATCGTAGAAAAGATCTGGCACTGGATGATATTTTAGATGCTATTTGCTTATGCCTGCATGCCCATTTAGGAACTAAAAAAGGTTTTGATTTCCTGAAGAGTCGATCGCAAACAGATGCTCAGGGAATTCCGATGCGGCTGGCCGTTGCTGCTATCCAATATCGTATTTGATCTTGTACAGGCTCGTTTTGTATTTCTGGCGATTCGCCATTAGCCGAAAGGCTGAAGGGAATAAATTTGAAAGAGCCCTACCTTTGCATCCTTACAATCAAATAATGGATTTAAAACAACTGCCTAAGGTTGAGCTACATTTGCATCTCGATTGCTCCTTGAGTTTTGAGGTGGTCAGGAAATTGAAGCCGGGCATTACAAAAGAGGCATACCAACACGCTTTTGTAGCTCCGGCCCATTGTTTAAACCTGGCTGAATACATTGCCTGTGCGGGGGCGGCCATAGAAATCATGCAAAGCCGGGAGCAGCTCGAAGTTGTCACACTCGACCTTTTTGATCAGCTGGTTCGCGATAATGTGATCTATGCCGAGATTCGTTTTGCACCATTGCAACATTTAGAGGGCGGGCTTTCGCCGAATGAAGTGGTGGAAGCAGTAAAAAAAGCCATTGAAAAAGGATCCGCCAAAACCGGTGTTGAAGCGCGGCTCATTCTTTGCACCTTACGGCATTTCGACGAAAGTCAAAGCATGGAAACGATCAGGTTGGTGGAGCAACATCTGGGCGATTGTGTAGCCGGATTTGACATTGCGGCAGATGAGGCCGGCTATCCTATTGATGCCCATATTTCCGCCTTCCAATATGCGCATAAAAAAGGCATTCCCAGCACGGCACATGCCGGCGAAGCGCGGGGAGCAGAAAGCGTTTGGGAAAGCCTGCATCATTTCCACCCTCAGCGTATTGGTCATGGCGTGCGGAGCCTGGAAGACCCGGAATTGATCCAATATTTAAGAGATAAAAACATCCACCTGGAAGTTTGTCCGACGAGTAATATCCAGACAAACATCTACCAGGAATACGGTCAACATGCTTTAGACACTATTTTTGAAACGGGTATTTCTATGAGTATCAGCACCGACGGAAGGACCATTTCTGCGGTGGATCTGAACACGGAGTATCAGAAAATCGTCCGCACCTTTGGCTGGGGAATTGGCCATTTCCTAAAATGCAATTTGGAGGCTGTTGAGCATGCCTTTTTGCCGGAAGCAAAAAAGAAGGTATTGCGGCAGCAGATTATTGATGGATTTAGAGGGGGTTAATTTTCGACCTGACAGGTCGGCAACCTGACGGGTCGGCGACCTGTCAGGTCGGAAAATTTTCACAAAAAATGCCGGACTCCCTGAAAAAATTCAAAGAGCCCGGCAAACGGTTCATGGGAATATAAGGGGTTAAGCGTTTAGAACTTCTCCACCCGGATCGTGGACATGCCCCTCTCCGTGCGTATCTGTAAGAAGTAGATTCCGGCTGAAAGGTTGGTCGGCAAATTTATCGTTTCTGTCGTTTTACCTGAAGGACGATATTCCTGAAGCAGATTTACTTTCTTACCATTTAGGTCTGAAAGGCTAATATTTACCTCCGTTGCTTCTTTGAGTTCATAATCCAGTTGCAGGCTTTCGCCGGATGCAATTGGGTTTGGGTATACATAGGATTGGATCTTATCCAGCCCCTGCTCAAAAAGTCCCACGTTTAGACCGGATATAATTCGGACAATTGCAAAAGCATCTTCTCCTGTTGTTTCACTGCCACCGGAGACAACCAAAAGACCATCTTCCTGAATAGCCAGTCCATAGGCTTCATCATCCAAACCGTCGTTTCCAACATCAATCCTCACAATACCATTTTGCCCAAAGTCGGCATCCAGTGTCCCATCTTCATTATATCGCATTATAGTAAACACATTATAGGTCTCGGTGACATCATCACCTACAGCCGTAACAACCGTTTTTCCATCTGTTTGCGGTACCAATGAATAAGCAGGTGAATAGGTTCCAAATTCGGTAAAGGTGAGCCCGTCAAAACTAAAAGTCTCATCGATAGACCCATCTGCATTAGCTCTCAGGACAGCTGCACTTCCGTCATACACGCCGCTCATGATAATTTTACCATTATTCTGCACTTCGAAATCAACGATTATTTCTTCCATACCACCAAACTCATAAGTGATAATGCCGCCAGTACCGAAGGTATTGTCCAGGGTTCCATCGGGATTTAACCTAAACAGGCCATAGTCAAAATCCGCATTTTCATACATTCCTGCCGCCATTATTTTGCCGTCATCCAGGATTTCAACATCAAATACAGCCGACTGATTTCCACCATCGAGTAAAAGCCTGCCATCTCCTGAGAAATTGAGGTCCATCGAACCATCTTCGTTGAGCATAGCCAGAGCTCCGTATACGTCGCCACCAACACTGTTGTGGATTCCACCTACCAAAATACGTCCGTCGGAAAGCTGTTTAATGCAGGTTGCTTGTTCGGAACCTCCGAAATCCACTCTGGCGCGGGCATCTCCGTCAAATGTGTTATCAATATCTCCGTTTGGGAGAACCCGTGCTACGGCAAAATCTCCATCTCCAAATTCAGCAGCACCGCAAAGCAGCACTTTGCCATCGTCCTGGACATCCAGGCTGAAAGCAGATGCCTCTTCCCCATCTACGTTAAGACCGATGGCTCCATCAAAATTGAAATCCGTATCAATGGTACCATCCGGCAAAATTTTCATCAGCCCCATTTGTTGGGCAGTGTTAAAACTGTAGCCTGAAACCCAAATAACGCCATCTGGTCCAATAGCACATTTTGAACCATAGGATCCATCGCTGCCAAACGTAAATTGCAGTTCACCATCACCGGCAAAATTAAGATCTAAAGATCCGGGCTGAGCCATAAGGCCTGAAGTAATAAGCAACAGGCATACTGGAAGGAGTAGTTTTTTCAGTGTCATTTTGTAATCGATTTTGTAAGCAAATGTTTTCAAATTCTTTGGGTTCGTGTTTATTGCCAGCACCCCTAAATACCATTGCGTTATTAAAGGTTACCTGACTTTACCAATGCTTCGGTAAAAGGAATTAGGATTGGACTTTCTTAAATACTTTGCGGATGCGTATATCTTTGCAGCAGCAAGCAGATTCAGACTATGAGTACAGAAATTAAACCCATAGCCCTTCCAGGCACCCATCAAAAGTTTCTCAACTGGTTTGAGAAACAAAATTTCCCGACCAGTTTGCGCATCCTTGATGTAGGTGCCGGGCATGGAGCGTTTAGCAAAACGCTACACGAGATGGGGTATCAGGTGTCTGCATGCGACCTCTTTCCCGAGGCCTTTCACTATGACCAGATCGAATGTAAGAAGGTAGATATCACAAAAGACTTCCCCTATGAATCAGGGAGTTTCGATCTGGTCATTGCTATTGAAGTGCTGGAACATGTACTTGATCACGAAGTCTTTTTTAAAGAGGTAAACAGAATTTTGAATCCGGGTGGGCAATTTCTTGCTTCTACTCCAAATATTTTATCGGTAAAATCCCGATTCCGGTTTCTGTTTACCGGCTTTTACTACAGTTTTAAACCGCTGGAGTTAACCAATTACAACGGCTTGCAACACGTAAATTCCAGGACACTGGATCAATACAATTATATCGCGATCAAGCATGGATTTCAGGCGGCCGAATTTAGGGTTGACAAGAAACAACGTTCTTCGACCTGGTTGCTTGTTCTGATCATGCCCTGGATCTTCTTCTATCCAAAAGTAAAGAAAATTAAGCCCATTCACAATGACCCAAACCTACTAATGGGAAGACTGCTTTTTCTGTCATTTAAAAAATAGGGACCCTTACTCTACCAACAAACGAATGCTGTGCGAGTTTCCGCGGGAATCGTAGCCTGTGATGACATACAGACCTCGTTCTAATGGTACATTGATGCCATTAATAGCGAGATCACGGTCGTTATAATCGTAATTCCAGCGTATCCTGCCCAGTTGGTCGTAAATCCGGATAGCCGTCAAATCCCGGATACTATGTACATGCAATGGGTTGTTTCGGGCTAGAGGATTCGGAGAGATGGAAAACAGGGGCGGCTTTTCAGGCCAGCTGGCTACGGATACGGGTTGCTCACTAAAGAGCTGAAGATAGGTGTCGGCATAAGTTCCTATTCCGCCACAATCTGGTAGTGCATCCCAATTAACAGACCAGGTCATCATCCCTCTCAGGTTCGGATATGCACCAAAACTTGCATAATCACCAGGCTGACCTATTCCCGTTCGCAGGTATTGAATAGCATCTGCTACATCGGCCAAATCGGCAAATCCGCCCCCCGCTGCATTTTGACACGCGGGTAATCCTACGGCAACCTGTTCTGGCTGGAGCGGGGCAAAAAATCCGCCATCTGTCTCAAAGCCCTGCAAAATGGCCTCTGTTTGTGAAACGATAAAATCAGGCGTTCCCTGATAATAAATCCCGCCATCGATACCATACATACTGCCGCTGTTATAGAGCTGAACATGTAGTATTTCAATGGAGTCTCTTAATGCATCTATTAAGGGAAGATAAGCTCCCCAAAGGCCGCCGTAACTGGATTGGCCGCCCTGCGCATAGGCTGTTTCCGGAGCCATGGTCAGCATCATGCGTTTTCCCATAGCCAGCTGATAAGCCGTCATTATTTCCTGGACGGCTTCGATCATCAGAATTACCTTTTGATCTACCGGATTTGTAATCGTGCCTCCCGTGATTGACATGGAACCTCCTTCCAGGTCAATATCCATACCATCAAATCCATAGCTGAGTAAAATATCCAGCATGGAATTCACAAAGGTGTCTTTTTGAAAAGAATCCTGTAGTTCGACAAAACCTGTTGCTCCTCCAATGGATATCAGGACCTTTTTCCCATCCCCCTGAAGTTGTTGTACTTCATCGATAAAGCTCCCCATGTCGGTAGCATCCGGGGTGAAATACATCTCATAGGTAGTGCCTGCCTCCGGCAAGGCAAAAGCTACATCTATGATCGTATAGGCCGGATCAATTTCACTCAAAGGAATGTAAGGCGCATTGACACTATTCCAGTTCTGCCAATACCCGATGAGGTCGTGTTGCTGTCCCCAGGCTGGAAATAGCAATATGGAAAGCAGACATAGTATCAGGGAGCGTTTTATCATTGTAATTTTCCTGGTACTTAAGTTTTAAAGTGGAGTAAAAATACCGTCTTTTAGTTCATAAAAGGAGGGTTCTCCCTTTGATTTTCGATATTCTACGTCCATCGGCTCGTTTCTGGGTGGATTTAGGACCAGAACCCGGCTTTTGGGCGAGAATAAAACCCCAAAGGCTGTGTCAAATACTTCCACCACATGCCCGGTTTCTCCATCGATTACCGCTACCATTTGGCAGGCGGGTCCGCAACCCCAGTAAGCCACATAATACTTGCAATTAAAGTTTGGCTTGGAGCCCAGAACCTTTTCCTCTATCATTATCTGTATCTGAACATCCAAATCTGGCAAAACGCCTCCTAATTTTGGCAACGGAGGGTTTTCAGGCGGGTCACAGGCTTCCGCCGGATAAGCTCTAAAGCTGTATTTATTCATCTGATTGATGTAGTAGGAAAGTTCGGTGCCTCCAACTTTTCCATCTACCTGTTGCACAGCAGGTGTTTCCTCCTCTGCAACCACACTGCTTTTATCTTTTTCCGTTTCCGACTGGCAGGCAGCCAGCAGGAGAATAAATAACACGGGCAGATACAATTTCATAATCTAGTGTTTATCGTAGGCTTTTACCCCGGCAAATATGGAAACTTCCAGGGTGTTTTCTGCTGGTGGTATCGGGCAGGAATACCGGTCGTTGTAAGCACAATACGGATTATATGATCGATTAAAGTCTATGACCCAGTTGTCATCTTTTGGGATCTCCAGATCCAGGTATCTGCCTCCACCATAAGATTCAACCCCGCTTGTCTGATCCCGAAATGGAATAAAAAGGTAATCCCTGTATTTGCGGTCGGTGAGTTCGAGGTTTTTATAGACATTTAGCTTTAAAGAGGTTCCATCGAGTTCGAAATGCAACTCACCGTATTGTTTGTACTCGGGAAGTCTGTCGGTTGTGGTTGGCATCTCGAAGGGCTGCGCATCCGGAGTAGCTACAAAGCGGGCTTTCACCTGGTACTTATAAGCAATTGGGAAAAAATCCAGCGATTCAAACTTAGTACGATCCTCAGCGGTTAAGGGGGAGCGCTCGGGGTCTGCAAACCACTCATTCATTTCTGCCTGATGGCGAATAATTGCCTGCCGATGCACATCCGCTTCACCGTAATAAGGGATAGCTTCTTTCGCCGAAAGGCAGGAAAAAAACAAAAAGGCCAATAATGGTAGATATCGATACATGTAATAAATTTAACTTTTGAAGTTGCATAAATAAACCCTACAGCCAATCCCAAAGTACGATCACCCAATCTTCCTGAGCGGCTTCATCCCAGTATTCATGTATGGTTTTGAAACCTGCCTTTTCGTGGGCTCGAATGCTTCGGGGGTTCCGTCGGGAAATTTGAGTTAGCACACAATCAAAATGGCCGGACATCTGTCTTTTCATCTCCTGATACAGGCCGACAAAAAGTCCTTGTCCGCGGTAGCCTTTTTTGATGCAGACCTGCCCCATTACAAACCAGGTTAAGGATTCCATTGGGGTGTCTTTGTAGGTCAATTGTCTTATCCGTTCAAACATGGGAACCAAAACCGGCAGGCTGTCTGAAAAAGATTCGAGCATCACGAGGGTATATCCGATGATGTTTTCCTCCTCTCTTACGACAATATGCGGATAAGGCTTATTCATCGCCTCCAACAGACTGAGGTCGTGTCTGGCTGTTACAAACCCCTCCTGTCGCAGCTCCGCCCCTGAGATAGACTCCGGAATATTTGCTTGTTGAAGTGCCTGGATCTGCTTCAAATCTCCAGGTCGGTCTGATATGTCGAAAGATATAGACATAAGCTCTAAAATACGAACTTGCCTTTTAGCTCCGCTGATTTTTTCGCATCCGCTTGGGGCCATACCACAGCCAAAAACCTGTAATGGTGAAGATCAGCAGGGCCACTCCAAGCACAGACGTATAAATCAGTTTAATAATCTTCCAGGGTGTGTTTAAGCTGTCGTCGAGAATAGAGCCATCGTGTATATCCTCAAAGAAATCTGAATAGCGTTTTGCCACACTTTTTACTGCTCCGGTACTTCCGTCGAGTTGTACTTCCCAGTAATGCTCCTTAAAAAGTACTTTCACCACGCCCTTATCGGGACGAACATCCATGCGGTCAATACTTGTTGAAAGGCTTGCTGAAACAGAATCCTTAAGCGTCGTTTGGGCCAAAAGAGCCAAATCTTCCAAGGGGAGCCAATCAACAAGGTCTCTACTCTCCCCTCTTTGGGTGTCGGGAAGTATGGTTCCGCCAGAGTTATTCTTCCAGCCAAGCAACAATCCACTGACAGCAACAATAAAGAAAAATGCAAAAAGCAGGGCACCGGTTGTACGGTGCCATTTGCGAAATACCCTTAATGTTTTCGCCTGTTGTTTTCTTTTTGCTTGAACATTCTCCATAAAATCCGCACGAAGGTAGGAATCTCAGGGCCAATTTCCTGTCGGCCGGACATCTCTTATTCAATGGGTGTTTTTATCAATTGACTTTCGGAGGGCTGGTTTGTGCTGCTCATAGACTCCAGTTTCCATCCGTTATTTGTTGTATCGCTTTTGAAGATACGCCGGTAAATGCTTGTCCACGCAAAAATCGTTTTTTCTTCCATTAAGGAATCCCCTTCTGCAAACCGGACAACTACTTCTTTTTCTACCACGGTATAGGCAAGGCTGCCATCCTTAGAGAAGCGAATTATCGGTTGGTTTACATCATCCCATTTAACAAAATCTACATGATCAAAATAGGATTGAAAGCGATTAAGGCTGGATTCTTTATCTGCCTTACTCACTTTGCCTCGATTAACGGAGATCATATCCTCTGCAAACTGCCCCACCAGCAGGGCTGCATCTTTTTGCAAGTGGGCCTGTTGTTGCTCCTGATGGAGCGCCATGATTTCTGTTGTGGCTTCTTCCCGATCGAATGAATCAGCAGTGGGTTTACACGAAAGGATCAAAAAAACACCAAAAAAAAGAAGGCGAAACATGAGATGGGTATTTACCAAATAAAAAAGGGTTTCCGAAGATACGGAAACCCTTTCTTTTTATTCTTTAGGAAAATTACTCTCCTTCTACCGGTGGTTCCAGGAGTTTGAAGAACTCATCCAATTTAGGCAGAATGATTATCTCGGTACGACGGTTCAGGCTACGGCCTTCTTCTGTATCGTTATCAGCTTTAGGTACGTAGTAAGAACGTCCACCCGCAGTCATTCGGTTCGGCTGCACGCTGTAGTCTTTCTGAAGTACCCGTACGACAGCTGTAGCCCGCTTGGTACTTAGATCCCAGTTGTCGGATACGCAATCGGTATTGATTGGCACACTATCCGTATGACCTTCAACGAGGATTTCGAGATCGCTGTGGTCCTTAAGCACTTTTGCAATTTTACCCAGTACTTCTTTCGCACGGGTATTGATCTGAGCGGAACCTGATTTAAAGAGCATTTTATCTGACAGGGAGATATAGACTACTCCTTTTTTGACTTCGACAGTTACATCTTCGTCATTTACATCAGACAAAGATCGTTTCAAATTCATCACCAGGGCCAGATTTACAGAATCTTTAGCCTGGATATCTGAAGTCAGATCCATGATGTACTTATTTTGCTCATTGATCGCATCCAGGGATTTTTTGATGTTTTCTGACCCGGACTGGCTGATAACATTCAGTTCAGCCATGCGATCCAGCAAGCTGGAGTTGGTTTTTTGAGAATATTCCAACTGGTCTTCCAGTGACTTGGCTTTTGACCTTTCGTTCTCCAGTTGGGCTTGTGTAGTCGCCAGGGAGGTTTTCAGGTTGGCATTTTCATCTTTGCAATCTTCCAGATCAATCACCCGTTGTTCCAGGGTGAGCTGGATATCGCTGCAATTTTCCTGCAATTCCAGGAATTTTTTCTTTCCAACACAGGATCCCAACAAGGTTACGGCCAACACGGCCAATCCGATCTTCTTAATCATGTTTTTATTTGTTTTAGTTTGCTCCGAATCTTCGGTCAAATCGAACGCGAAGATATGTGCTAATTAGAATACAAGTCAAATATATTTTCTCTTCAAAGAGAGAAAATTCATGGCCTAAAGCGTATTGATTTTTTGCTGAAAACGCTCAAAAAAACGCCCTACATGTAAGCCATCCATCAGTGCATGATGGACTTCTACGGAAACCGGCATCCATTCCTTACCATTTTCTTCAAAGATCCTGCCAAAGGCTAATTTTGGTACGGAATCTTCTCCATCTCCTTTACGAGCATGTTTCAATCCGGTAAAAGACAACCAGGGAATGGTACTACAATGGATCAGGTCTAACTGGCCATCACGAGGTTCTACTCCTCCTCTGGCTCTTAATTCGAGGATTGCAGCTCTGCCGTTTTCGATAAACTTGTACAAATTTGGTTCGTGATCGAAGTAACAAAAGCTAAAGGTATCATCCGGATTCAGGATAGTAGATCCACTATGAATAACCGGATACTCTACCAGATGTTTGTCCAGTAGTCGTAATTTAAAGGCCGGAATTTCATTTACCGTTAGCGTGGCCAGGTACATATAGGTGAGGAAAAGTGAATTTCCGCTCTCCCGGCAAAAGGCCATCATCCTGCTCACATCTACTTTTCCGGTCAGGTTGAAAAAGGGGTCTTCGTAATCCAGAAAATGGTGGAACAACTCCCTGCGCGGCCATTTGCGCAGGTCAATTACTTTGTAAGGACTTTCAGTCATATACTATCAGGGACTTATCGTCAAATCCGTTTTATTGTGTTTTAAAATGGCCCGGATTCCCAGGATCAATCCTAATATCACCAGGGCTGTTCCGCCTATTC
Source organism: Bacteroidota bacterium (assembly GCA_018222965.1). GTDB lineage: Bacteria > Bacteroidota > Bacteroidia > Chitinophagales > Saprospiraceae > JAAEZH01. Next base: position 9,185 of record JAAEZH010000035.1, on the reverse strand, counting down.
CGACCACTGCGCCAAGTGCTTCCATGCCGTTACAGGATATACTACAAGCCAGGAGGATCAGAAAGTACCAGACTATGATAGCTCCGAGACAAAGCAACAAAATCCACAACCAGTCTAAATTTGCTTCCGCAGCCTGTCTGTTTTGTCTGAATTCTTTTCGCAGCTGCCGAATTTCTTTTTTAGCAGTACGCCACAACTGACGAACGCTTTTTCGCTCTTTGCGTAATTCCTTTTTATCAAGAACCACGGTAGTCGTCGGGGAATGCTGCACGATCGGTACTGCCTGAGCATCCGGCTCGTTCTGAAGTGCGGCATCTTGCTGCGTAGGCAGGGCATTGCCAAAAAAGATCATTACACCGATAGAGATTCCCAGAACAATGGCATCAAAAATTTTCCGGTTTCTCCAGGTTTTAGCTACCAGCACTTTTCGATAAAACGGACCTGGATATACTACACAAACAAGCAGCAACAAGGCGATTAATCCATACAGGAAATTTACCGGCAGATCTACTCCCCGAATGTATAATAAGATGCCTGCTGCCAACAAAAGCGGAGCCATTAGAACGTGTAACAGGAGGATAATAATCCGACTTTTCACCGGATTCTTACTAGCCCAAAGCGAAATGTTTTTTGCCGTCATTATAGCTGAGTTTATTCCAACCTTGAATGCCATAACTGGCTCAAAGCCGGTGATACAATCCAAAAGATACGGCAATTTTTCGGGGATTACTACTGATCTACCAAACGGGCGATATTGCCGTGAAATTCATCCAATACTTTGGTGTGAAAATGCGGATAGAAGTTTTTGTCCCGAAACTTTGATTCGCTCCGAAAATAAGATACATGCTCTATCCGTGTACGGCCATCTTCTGTCTCAAACAACTGGACTGACTGTGTACCTTCAGAAGTGCTGCAATCGGCATAACAGAACTCCATGCGCATCTCTGATTTGTCGATATTGGTTATTTCCAATACAACCGGCACATTGATCATTCCTCCCACGATCTTGAGGTTGATAAAAACCAGTTGACCAACTTCCAGTCCGGAAAAAGGATCTCCGGAATAACTGATCATGCCATCGTGCGAAGAGTACAACATGCCAAATCCCACCAGTTTCCCATTCCAGGCATCATCGGGAGCTACTGTATTGTAGGCATTCCAGACCGATTCAATATCCGCATCGACATAATACTCTGCAAAATGGTAAGAGTATTCTTCAGGACTGTCGCAGCAACTGCTTGTCAGATCCGAAAAAAATTGAAAGCCGTCTTTCTCCTGCAGGTTTTCAATGAGGCGGCATACTTTCTTTTTGGGAATACGTTCGTAATCCACTTCCTGAAGACTTGCCTGGGCGGAAAGCAATCCGCTAAACAGGCAGCAAAACAAAAGGGCAAAAACTTTCATCAGTTTCAGCATTGTTGCACAATGGGCAGTAAAAAACTTTAATGACGCTGTAAAAATAAGAAACGCAGACTTTATTTGTCGGATTATTTATTAAGACAAGAGAAAGGTCTTTTTATCCAATTCGATGCCATTGACAATAATAGACAAGGCTTGTTGGCCCTTGTAATACTTTCGGGTCGTGATTGGTTTAAAGGACTGTTTTTTGGAAAACGCATTGATGCCCGGCGGTATTTCCTTTTCGGAGATGAAGAATACTTTTCGGGAATGGCTGCCATTCGATCGCAAAAAATACACGGCGTATTCTAATCGTAACAACAGATTTGTCTTCCCCTTATTGATAAGGCTAAAGCTAAATGGCAATGTCTCTCCTATTTTCACGCCGGATGCTGCCAACTCGAATGAAAGCAACTCAATTTGATCGGGGCGGGCGAACCCGAAGAGCAGAAGGGTATCCGGATCACCCTTTTTCAGCAAAGTGCGGCAGCCGTGTTTTACCACCCAATTTACTTCCTCACTTTGCCCCTTCCACTTTTGCGCCAGACTACGTGCCCGCCGGGGATGATCTTTAGAGATATCATTGAGATTATTGGCTACACTGCGACGCACGAATAGTTCTGAGTCTGCCTTGAGATTTTCCAGAACAGGAATAATGGGATCAGGATTCTTTTTCAGGGCGGGTAATGCCATCGCCCAGGGAAGTCGGGGGCGACACCCCTCACTCGCCAGACGACGCACATGATGATTTGAATGCTTTGACCAGGCAAGTACCTGCCGATATAGTAGATCCGGATATTTAATAAAGAATGGACGAATTGCAAACTCACAACTTGTGAAATCGGTGATGGACTCCATCGCACGTAATGCCTCTTCCGGATGGTCCGGTCCGTTCATTTCCAAAATAGCCGGGAGAAACATATACTCCAGCGCCTTGCCCTCTATTTTAGCAGCTCTCAAAGCATCGGTCAGGTTTTCTATTAGTTTGGCTTGCGCCGAAAAATCTGGTGGCAGGAAAGTGGAAAGTACCTTCGCTACATGGCTCATTCGGTCTTTCAACTCCCGTTCCGGCCAGGCAGGGTCAAATATCTGCTGGAGAAACGAGCGTTTATCGAAAGCTGAAATAACTTCCGCAGCGACACCGGAAAACTCCTCAAAAAATGCTTCGGAGTATAGTGCTTTAAGGGAATATGCAGACATAATTAGCCAAATTCAGCCACCAGGCCTTCTACCAGCTTTTCCAATTTAGGTGTGGCTTTTTTACCTACCGCGATCACTTCTTCTACTGTCGTTTCCGTGAGCGTATCGATGGGATAACAAGTGTTGGACACGATGGAACAGACAAAGACAGACATACCGGCGTGTCGGGCAACAATTACTTCGGGCACCGTGCTCATGCCCACCAGATCTGCACCGATGCGATGCATGAATTCATACTCTGCCGGTGTTTCGAGATTGGGGCCCTGTAAAGCAACATACACTCCCTCATGAATCCGGATGTTTTGCCTTTCGGCGAAAGCCAAAGCAAACTTGATCCAATCCTTGTTGTAAGTATTAAGCATATCCGGAAAACGGGGCCCCAGACGCTCATCATTCGGACCTCTCAGCGGATTTTCCGGTTGTAAATTGATGTGATCGCGCACGACCACCAGATCTCCAGCTTCCATATCGGCATTTACCGAGCCGGAAACATTGCTGATAATCATCTGGCTTACGCCTAATGCTTTGAGAACACGCACAGGAAAAGTTACCTGCTTCATGCTGTATCCCTCGTAATAGTGAAAACGACCAGCCAGGGCGATCACCTTTTTCCCCGAAAGGGTACCAAACAGCATCTGCCCCCGATGGCTTTCCACCGTAGAGCTTGGGAAATGCGGAATATCTGTGTAAGAAATAACCTGAGCATTCTGCAATTGATCGGCCAGACCACTCAGTCCGGTACCCAGGATAATTCCTGTGAGAGCTTCAAAACCACCGGTTTTAGTGCGGAGAAATGCAGCGGCTTCCTGTATCTGATCGTATAACTCCATTCGAATGTTTTGAGAGTATGTTTAAACTTTCATCAATGGGCTGCAAGTGGCTAATATAATCCCCTTTCGCACCACCATGCAAATCTAAACATACTCCGAGACTGCTAATCTACGATCATTGCCTCGCGATCCAATTCCTGCTGGCGAATATTTTCCGGCACTTCGCGGAATTCATATTGTTGGTTGCGGAGGCGTGGCTCAAAACCGGCTTCCTGAATGGCTTCCTGAATACCATCAGCTGTAAACCGGAAGCGTGCTCCGGCAGCAGATACTACATTCTCTTCAATCATGATACTGCCAAAGTCGTTGGCTCCGGCATGCAGGCAGGTTTGCGCTACTTTCTTCCCGACCGTCAGCCAGGAGGCCTGAATATTGACGATGTTGGGCAACATGATTCGGCTCATAGCGATCATGCGCACATACTCATCGCCGGTACAGGTGTTTCTTGCCCGTTTGATTCTTTTGAGGATCGTATCCTCATCCTGAAACGGCCAGGGAATAAAGGCCAGAAAGCCTTTCGCATCTTTTGGCTTTTCGGCCTGCACCTGGCGAAGGGCTACGAAGTGCTCCATGCGTTCGCGGTTGGTTTCAATGTGGCCAAACATCATGGTAGCAGAGGTCGTAATATCCAATTGATGGGCAGCGCGCATCACATCCAACCACTCATCTCCGCCGCATTTCCCTTTGGAAATCAGTCGACGTACGCGATCACTAAGGATTTCGGCTCCTGCACCCGGAAGGCTGTCAAGCCCTGATTCCTTGAGCGCTTTCAATACTTCGGTGTGACTGGCTTGTTCGAGCTTGGCAATATGTGCGATCTCCGGTGGCCCCAGGGCGTGCAATTTGAGGTTTGGGTAAAGCTCCTTCAGTTTTCTAAAGAGATCGGTATAATAGTCCAGTCCGAGATCGGGATGGTGTCCGCCCTGGAGCAGTAGTTGCTCCCCGCCAAAAGCAAAGGTCTCTTCGATCTTTTGCTTGTATTCTTCGATGGAAGTGATGTAAGATTCATCGTGCCCCGGACGGCGGTAAAAATTGCAGAATTTACAATTGGCAATACAAACATTTGTGGTGTTGCTATTGCGGTCAATGATCCAGGTAACAATATTACCCGGAACGTGTTGCTGTCGCATCTGATTTCCCACATACATCAATTCCGCGGTGGAAGCGTTTTCAAACAAAAACACTCCTTCCTCCACGGAAAGGAATTCCAAATTCAACGCGCGTTGCAAAAGATCGTCTGTACGCATATGTGCCTATAGTTTTTCTTGCCAGTTTGGATCAGTATTGATCAACTTGCGGCATCCAGTCAACAAAGATAGGAAAGGGTAAGTTTATTTACTTTCAATAATTTTTGAAAGTTTCATATAAAGACTGTGGTATTGGAAAGAAGCAGGACTGATTAGTCGTTATCTGCGAGGAGTATTTTGAAAGGGATATACCCCTCATCGCCATGCAGCCAAATTTTGCCATCGGCATCGACATGAAGTGTATTTACACTGGCAAGCTCTGTGGCTGTCAGGTCAACCATATAGGACTCCCAAACGCCACCCAGGGATACTTTTACCAGGAAGTTGCCGGATAATATCCAGAGATTTCCTTCCGAATCTGTATTCATCGCAAGAATGCTATCCGGAAGATCATCGGAACCAATCTTGTAGGCAGCCCAGTTTTTACCATCAAAGGAAAGCAGGTATTCCGGGGTGGCAAACCATACTACTCCCAGGCCGTCTTCCTGAATAGCAGAAACTTCCCCAAAAGAAACTTCTACTTTGGTTTTACCCAAATCAGCTTCAACCGACTTGTACAGCTGTTGTTCTCCTGTCGGACTAATAGACAACACGCCGGCATCCACATCCAGCCAGATCATTCCGGAAGAGGCTGTAGTTGCAGCTCGTTGATCGCCATCATCGCCAAAATTATCCGGATCGAGATCAAAAAACTCGCCATCAATGAAGACCAATACATATTGACTGTTTACGCAAACCACACTACCATCTTCGCGAATAGAGATAGCCAGCGGCTGTGCCTGGCGATTTTCCGGGATCGGGTAGGAAATCCATTGTTCCTCCAGATTAATATAACGCTCCAGACTTACTTTGGTAAGCACCCAAAGGTCGCCTTTCTCATTAGCAATTACATTGGAGATGAAATCCACAAAAAGATCAAAATGGGCATCATCAGCAGATTCGATTTCGAAGAAATCAAACAATTGCTCGCCATCCGGAAACTTATAGCTCAGAAAGATACCTCCGCTCCCAAAAGTAGGGAGGCTGGTAACCTGAACGATCTCATTGGCGAGAGGCGTAACCTGATTGTTGGCCGATAACTGATCAAGGAAAACAGAGGACAGGGCATTATTATCTCCGAGCTTTTTACAGGACGTAAAAAGTAAGCCGGATAATAAGATAAACAGTGCAAGTACGGGTGCCCTCATTCCGTATTTTTGAGTGAATCTGCGAATAATATCGCAAAATATCAGACTAAAGTACTGATTCTTGGCAACTTATACTTGATTTTTAACAAAAATACCCACAAAAATTTTGTGGCATTAGCCTGCTGTTAGCACATCTATTATAGTCTTCAAGCCGACAGCCATTGGAATTCTCCCTTCTTTTGACACGGGAATCTCCAATTCGCCATCATCTTCAATAACCAGTGAGTCTTCCACAAAAGCCAGTAAATCCTCCTGTTTGCAGTCTTCGAAAAACACATCCATCTTCTGACGAAAACCGCCGGATTTTTTCTTTTCAAACAGTCCCCAGTTCTCTTCTTCCCTACTGCCAAGATCTTTATCAGTAACCATCTCCGGATCTGCGGCTTCAGAAACAGATTTCCAGATCACCAATGCCAAATACAACACATATTGCCGTTCTTCCTGATACAGTACCTCAAAGGTCTCAGAAAACAAGTAACCGGCAACCGCAGGTTGGGCCTCGCTAAACGCCTCTAAAACTTCTTCCAGGTTTTCCTCCTGAAGGTTTTCGGCAACGGTATCTATCTGATCTTCTGAAACAAAGGGAAAGGACATCTGTTATTTTTTTGCAAATGTAAGGAATAACATTCGCCGAAAGGCAAACAAAAACTCCTGAATGGATCTACTGACTTTTACGCCCAATGGCATTTATTGTCCGCCGGCCGGTGTCTACATCGACCCCTGGAAACCGGTAGACAAAGCCCTGATCACGCACGGGCATGCCGACCATTCCCGTTGGGGCCACAAGCAGTATATCTGTACCGATCTGGCAAAGCCGGTGATTCGGTATCGCCTGGGTCCGATCAAGGTTCATGCCTTGCCTTACGGCGAAAGTATTTCCGTGAATGGAGTAAAATTCAGTTTCCATCCAGCGGGACACATCATAGGATCCGCCCAAATCCGGGTCGAATACAAAGGAGAAATCTGGGTGGCTTCCGGGGATTACAAAACAGCCGATGACGGCCTCTGTACGCCTTTCGAGCCGGTCAAATGCCATGCCTTTATTACAGAAAGTACTTTTGGCTTGCCCATCTACAAATGGAACAGCCAGGAAGCTATTTTCTCCGGAATCAATCAATGGTGGCAGGATACCAAAGAAGCTGGAAAAACGGCTGTTCTAACCGGCTATTCCCTGGGGAAAGCCCAGTTGCTCCTGTCAAAGATCGATCCTTCTATTGGTCCGGTTTACACTCATGGCGCTGTGGAAAACATCAATGAGGTCATCCGCAAACAGGGCATCAAATTGCCAGATAGCATCCGGGTAACGAATAGTATAAAACGATCTGCTTTTCCCGGCAGTCTCGTCATTGCACCTCCTGCAGCAGTCAATTCTTCCTGGGTTAAAAAGTTTGGGAAGGTTTCCATCGGAATGGCCAGCGGATGGATGAATCTGCGCGGGGCCCGGCGAAGAAGAGCCGCCGATCGAGGGTTTGTCCTATCCGATCATGCCGACTGGGAAGGCCTCAACAATGCCATAAAGGCAACGGGTGCCGAGCGAATATTGGTAACACATGGATATACCGCCGTTTTCAGTAAGTGGCTGCGCGAACAAGGCTACGATGCCCGGGAAGTTCAAACTGAGTTTTCCGGCGAGAACGAAAGCGAAGATGATCAGGCAAAAACAGAAGAGACATGAAACAGTTTGCCGACCTCTTCATACAATTGGACCAGACCACAAAGACCAATACCAAGGTGGCTGAACTTGCCCGGTATTTCGCGGAAGCGGAAGACAAGGATAAACTATGGACCATGGCCCTCCTTTCCCACCGCCGTCCGAAACGAACGGTAACCACGACCCTGCTTCGGGAGTGGGCAGCGGAACAAGCCGGTATTCCGCTTTGGCTGTTTGAGGAAAGCTATCATGTAGTTGGAGATCTCGCAGAGTCCATAGCCCTCGTCCTGCCCGATTCTACCCGGAAAAACAACCGCAGTCTGAGCGACTGGATCGATTTTATCCGGCATTTGAAAGATCAGGAAGAAGCCGATAAACGAGAAGCTATTCTGGAAGCCTGGGATCGACTCGATAAAACCGAGCGATTTGTATTCAACAAATTAATCACGGGTGGATTTCGCATGGGGGTTTCGCAAAAACTCATGACGCGGGCACTGTCAAAATATACGGGGATAGAGGAGAACATCCTGGCCCACCGTATGATGGGAAACTGGCATCCCGATGAAACGACCTTCGACGACCTCATTCTTACGGAAGATCCGTTGGATGATATTTCCAGGCCGTATCCTTTTTTCCTGGCCTATGCATTGGATGATGGGCCGGAGGATTTAGGAGAAGTGGCCGAATGGCAGGCGGAACACAAATGGGATGGTATTCGCGGACAACTAATCGTGCGGGAAGGCGAACTTTTTGTCTGGTCCCGCGGAGAGGAACTGGTCACCACCAAATACCCCGAATTTGAAATCCTAACCTCTACCCTGCCGAATGGAACAGTGATAGACGGGGAGATTCTGCCCTTCAAAGATGGCGAGCCGCTCCCATTCCAAAAATTACAAAAGCGGATTGGGCGAAAGAAAGTTGGCAAGAAATTGCTGGCAGATGTACCTGTAATCCTGATGGCCTACGACCTCCTCGAATGGGAAGGCCGGGACATCCGGGATTGGCCCCTCCTCCAACGAAGAGAAAAACTTGAAAAGCTGGTTGCTGAAAATCCGGCAGGCGGCGTGCTTCAAATTTCGGAGATCGTATCCTCCAAAAACTGGGAATTCCTGGCAGCCGAGCGGGAACAAGCCCGCGAAAAAGGCAGCGAAGGGCTGATGCTCAAAAAGCGGAATTCTCCCTATCAATCCGGACGCAAAAAAGGCAGCTGGTGGAAATGGAAAGTAGATCCGTACACGGTCGATGCCGTTATGATCTATGCCCAAAGTGGCCACGGCCGACGAGCCAACCTCTTTACCGACTATACATTTGCTGTTTGGGATGGCGACAAGCTGGTTCCATTTACCAAAGCCTATTCCGGATTAACCGATGCCGAATTCCAGGAGATCACCCGCTGGGTAAGACGCAATACCCGCGAACGATTCGGACCGGTAAGATCCGTAAATCCCGAGCTGGTTTTCGAACTGGCTTTTGAGGGAATCAATGAGTCGAGCAGGCATAAATCAGGGATTGCGCTTCGCTTTCCGCGAATGGTGCGCTGGCGCAGAGACAAACCGGTCTCCGAGATTAATACTTTGGAGGATCTGAAAGCCCTGGTGCGGTGAATGATGGTTCCGTTTGTTCCGTTTGTTCCGTTTGTTCCGTTTGTTCCGTTTGTTCCGTTTGTTCCGTT
>JAAEZH010000034.1 GCA_018222965.1 Bacteroidota bacterium | reverse complement strand
CCTATGTAACAAAAAATATCGGATTTCCTTAAAGCGCCGGAGGTGCGGCACCTGGTATTGTCTCTAAGTTTATTTGACACTACAATTCTACATTCCCAATTAAAAATTAAAAACTAAGACCTAAAAATTCCTCCTATCTTTGTATCCGCTTCAGACTACTCTATCGCGGTTTTGGCCTTAAGGTCAAAAATGAGGAAAGTCCGGACAACGTAGGGCGCCGCACCATCTAACGGATGGGGTTTCGTGCTTTCGGGTACGAGATACAGAGAGTGTCGCAGAAAATAACCGCCCTGGCTTTGGTCGGGGTAAGGGTGAAAACGTGTGGTAAGAGCACACGACGTTCCCGGGTAACCGGGAGGGTGGACAAACCTTGCGGGTTGAAATGCCACGTACATTCCGACTCTTCTGTTTCCCTTAGGGGGAATAGAAGACTTTGGTTGCTCGCCGAAGGCTTTGCATCGGAAGGGGTAGGCAGCTTGAGCCCGGCTTTTTCTTCGGATTAGGCCGGGACTAGATAAATGATAGAGCATCCGCCACCGGCGGAGGACAGAATCCGGCTTACAGGTCTGAAGCACATTTAAAAAAAAGAGGCTGCCCCGAATGGGAACAGCCTCTTTTTAGGTTATAATTCTTAGTGTTTAATTTTTAATCACAATCAATTAAAAATTAAACACTAAAAATTAATAATTACCCATTAGTTCTCCGCGTCTGCATCAAAAGCTCCAAAGTCAAAGAGGAGCGAGAAGCGGAGTGTATTATCCAGCGGGTTTTGCTGATTGGTCGTTGGAACCAGGTAAGACAGGTTCAGACCAAAGATGTTGTAGCGTACTCCCAGACCTACGGTAAAGTATCTCCGGTTTCCTTTTGTGCGATCTTCGGTGTAGTATCCGGCACGTACGGCAAACTGCTGATCGTACCAGTACTCAATACCAAATGAGTACATCAGTTCTTTCATTTCTTCAGAGAAACCACCCGGTGCATCACTAAAGCTGGAGAAGACGCCCTGAATCGGACCCTGTTCTTTCCAGTCAGCAATACCATTACCATCCGTATCACATTCTTCCTCGCCACCAAGGCAAGGCGTTGGCACCATAAATTTATTGATGTCGGTCGTGATCGTCAGGCTGTTGTACTGGTCCAGCTCAAATTCCCAGGCAGCACCCAATCCGAGGTTGGTCGGAAGGAAATCCCGCTCATTATTGGCTGCATTGGTATAGGTGATCTTCGAACCAATATTATTGGCCGCAAGACCAATACGCAGGTTGGTGTTGGTGCTACCCATTTTAGGGCTGGTCTGATAAGTGAAAGAGATATCAGCGGCACCAGCTGTAGCGGCTCCAATGGTCTGACCATTTACACTCTGACCCGCAGCCAGATTGGAGTAAATAAACTTCGCACCCACGGCAGCAGAGAAGTTGTCGGTAAGCTTCCGGGCATAGGAAGCTTTTACTTCAAATTCATTTGGATTGCCGTTTCCGATAGGCTCGCCGTTAATGTTGGTGAAATTAATCTCACCCAGCGAAAAATAACGAAGGCCAAAACCGATAGTCTGAAGATCGTTGATCTTTTTATAACCGGATAAGTAAGCCAGATACACGTCGTTCAAACCCAAAGCGCGAAGCCAGGGGGTGTAGGTGGCAGAGAGACCCAGGTCATCTTCTGCATAAACCAGTTTTGAATCGTTGAAGTGTACGGAGTTGGCATCTGGTGAAATCGCAATTCCGGCATCTCCCAGCGCACCGGAACGGGCGTCGGCAGTAAGTCGCAAAAACGGTACACCGGTAATGATGGCGTTTGGACAGGGTGTGATCCCGTCAGGCAGCACATATATTCCCAGATCAGAATTATATATACACTGGGCATTGGCATTGTTAGTCAAGCCAAAGAGGATCGCCAACACTATTACACCTGGTAGTAAGTTTTTCATGAGAGAGATATCAATTTTCGAATGAATGCGCAAATATATTGAATTATAATGGACGCTGAAACGGTTTGCCCGGACAAACCTCTAATAGTCGTCGTATGTACCGACATTATGCCGGATTTTATTTTAGAATTACCAGTTTTTCAAAGTCGCTTTCTCCTTCGAGTAAAAGATCGCCGGTGTCGGCAGCTCTGACTTTGACTTTATAGATGTATACGCCTCGAGCCAACTCATCTCCAAAATCGTCTTTACCGTCCCACTCGATGCAGTCGTCTAATGATAAACGGCTATCCGTTGTACTTATTCTTTCCTGAATGGTTTTTACAACACGCCCGGAAACAGTATATATCTGTATCATAACATCCAGCGATTGACCACTCATATTGTGCTCAAACTGGAAGCATGTATTATTGACAAATGGATTGGGGTAATTCAATACATGTTCCAGAGCAACCTTGCCCGAACTGGCAACGACAAATTCGGTATAGCCTGTAGCTGAATTGTTGGCAACATCAAAGGCTTTTACCTCAATACCGTGCCGTCCTTCCGGAATAGCAGATAAAGGGTAGCGCACCTCACCCTTGGTGTAATCATCCAGCGCTGCCTCGTAAAAATCGTTGAGCAGGTAGGTGCTCTGTGTTTTTTCATCCAGTACGCCGGTGAGGTCGTGCCCAATGCTGTTTCCTACCACGTTGATACCATTATCGTCCTCCAGCTTGACAAGGAGCAACGGATTTTCACTGGTGATTCCTCCGAAAACAAAATCTTCAGAGTCCATGTATACTTCAACTTTTGGCCCCTGATCATCGGCAAATCCGTCGGGATTGGTTCCTCCGATCGTTAAGCCACTGTAGTTGCCCGCCGCATCCATAGACTGACCATCCTCCGCGTAGTAGCTGATCTTTCCATAGCCAAACTCATAATTGATGTCCTTGGGTACCACAAAAGTAAATTCAAATTTACCATCGGTGATACTTGCCCGCCCTTTAAAGAGCACACTCTTTTGAAGATCGTATTCCCGAATGGGCGTACCGTCTTGCCCCAGTGTGTTCAGCGTAACTGCTTTATCGAAAATGGTCGGATACAAAATGCCGTCAAAACCCTCCAGCAATTGTCCGTTGTCATCGTGTATCTCTCCGGTGATGGTCACTTTCTCCAGGGCCCGAATGGTGTCGGGTTGAGATTGTGTTACATCCACCCCATTGATACTTGTAGTCGAAACATTATATCTGGGTAAGGCAATGCGCAGACTCGGATCTCCCAGCAGGGTAAACTTTCGCGTGTTGAAAATACCGGCTCCACTGGAAGCTGCTTCGTTTTTGGCGATTCGTAGTACTTCTCCGAGAGCCATCGGTTGCCCATCACTCTCTCGCTGATATAACACGTCACTTACTTCGGAAGTCAGAATGGCATTACTGGTTGTAAGCACCGGACGAACCGTCGTAAACAAGCCTATAGCACCGCCGCGCTCATTTAACAATGTCCGTTCCCCGGAGGAGGTGAAACTCGGATCGTCATACCCGCCGAATGTACAGGTTGCCGTAATGAAAATTGGCAGCTTGTCGTAATTGGTCCAGCTGTTAATATCCGGAATTTGCAGAATGCGTTCCTGCGCCCATCCTTTGGGGCCGCCGTGGCCCAGATAGGTAATCGAGAGTACGCCTTTAAAAATATTCTGATTAAGCGATTCGGTAGCAGATGGCACCCGCTGACCGCCCGGTGTGGAAATCTGGCTAAAAGCGTCTACGTAGATCTTGTCCTGGTTCAGGTATGGGTATTCAGCCAATACCTCTTCAGAAATATCATCCACATCTCCCATGTGCGTGGCATTATCTTCATCGTCTCCGACATACACGGCCCGGATGCGCCAGTCGCCCAGCGTACTGGGATCCTGTTCGTAGTGAATAACTTTATCAACAACTACTTTGGCTTCTTCCAAATCGCGCACCGGAAATCGCCCGACACCAATATCGAGGTCTCCGTTTAAGGAGTCGCCGCCTTCATCATCATCCATCAGCGCAAAAAAGTCGTCGGCCGGATAGGCGCGAATGGGATCCAGGGATTCAATCGTTTCATAGGTTGGAACCAGATCGTTCCCTAGTCCGTCGATGTTGCGATGGTCGTAAGAGCCATCTCCAAACAACAATAAATATTTGAAATCCGGATTCCGATCGTACAACATGCGAGCCAGATCGCGGATGGCAGCCGGATCTTTGCGTCCGGAAGAAAATTCATTGTATATTTTTTGCACTTCCACCGCAGCTACATTGAGGTTGGAATTGCTCTCCCGGTAATCAACATATCGACTTACTTCCGATTGCAAAGAAGATGCGTAGACTACCAAATAGTCTACATCCTGCAAAGCGTGTAAGTTTTGATTGGAGACTTTTTCCACGAAAGTGGGAGAGAAGAAACTGCCATTCGGCCGAAAGGCCACAAATTCTTTCAATTCACTGGTTTCCGCACCAAAGCTTAGCTGAGAGCCATTTTGGGTGAATGCTTGTTTTACCGGCCGCTGCTTATCGGTAATATCCCAAATCTCCACACTTCCACTGGCATTGGAAATTTGGAATGTCGTACTTGGATGATCCAGGCTTTTAATATCTCTGAAATCGGTCTGATCACCATCGATCCGAAGGTCGCGACGCACATTAAACTGGATGTAATCAACCCATCCTTGCGATTCCGATCCAATTTGCGGATAATCCACAACAACATCTCGTACCGATCCATTTGGGGTGAAGAAGGTGTTTAGCTTCCGCGAAGTGGCGTAGTCTGCATCCTGATTACTCAGGTCGGTGGTGGTAATACTGGTCGTTGTAAAAGTTTGGTTACCTACACTTACGCTGGCCTTGGTATTGGATTGATTGGTCCGTGCGGCCATGCGGAAAGCCAGATGAGCCTCCTCATCGGTACGTACATTCGGGAAGTTGAAAAGATCTTCGTAGGTATAGGTACGCTGAATTTTAAATTGATCGCCAAACCATTCCCGCCCGGAACCTTGTCCGGAGGGATAATCATTCAGCAAATTGTAAACTTCATCTTCCTTACGGCTAAAGTCATTATATATATTAGAGGTATAAGAACCTGAAACAGATTCCTGATTGCCAATACGCAATCCGTTTTCACTACCGATCTTGATGAAATAAAAATTGCGGCTGTCGTAGACATTCATCTCAAACTGGAAGATCTTATTATCTGCGTCGTAGACCCACTGGTGCGGACCTTCCGCATAAAACAAAATAAAATCGCCCGGATTTAAACTTCCGTCATTTTCTCCGGAAAAGAAAATGGCATTCTCCGTAAGGTCATCCTGCCTCGGATCACCATTTACCTGGGGCAGAATACCTCCCTTATTCCCTAAGATCTGGATTTTCCGCGGATCTGTTCCGGCCGGGATGCCCACTTCATTGACCAGAAAATCATAATCCAGTTTGTGGATCCCGGTGCTGGAAACAGAGACCTTATATATGTCTCCGTCTTTCAGTTTTGAATTATCGGCAAATTCTCCCCCTTTGGCAAAGGCAGTGGGAGGCAGGCTTTCGTATTTTAACTGCAGGCTGAAAGAAACGAGTTTTTCATAGCCTCCGCCTGCCCGGCGAATGGGAATAAAAAGCAAATTGCCTTTAAAAGCCCTGCGATCCTGTGTGACATAAGTGGTAAAGGCTGGATTGGACAACAGTTGATCGTCGTACTTATCGGTGCCCAGGTCAATGGGTTCCCACACCGCATCTTCCAGTTGAACTTTGATCCGAACATTGCCATCGAGATCAAAACGCTCATAGAACATAGGAATCTCCGGCATCTCCGGATTGTAATGGGCACCATCAAATTGCCACACATTATAAATTACAGATCCTTCCACTCGTTGAACGGCAGCAGGCTCCTCATCCCATTGAAGCGTACGCTCAATGCTTGTCGGATTGCTGGCAAAGGCTGTTAAAGTGAGCAGGAGAAAAAGGGTTGTAAGTATATTCTTCATAATTTACTGCCGTTGACATGACATACCGGGCTGTAGTGCCCGCAATAAATCGTTATGAAAACGTTAATAAGATGGGCGTATTGTTTCTGTTAATGGTCCGATTGTCGTCCCGGACACAAACATAATAATCTGCCTTTGTTTTGAGAGTGCGGAATTTATGCCTAACCTTGTTTCAACTCCCTGAATAACACAAAAATGCCCATTCTGATTGGAAGCGGTCTGGGTTTTTTGCAAAGTATACCGTCAATGAAAAGACAATTATTCCTTTTCCTTCTATTGGTAGCCGGATTGGGCCTGCAGGCTCAGGATCCGGTCTTTACCCAGTTTTATGCAGCTCCACTGCAATTGAATCCGGCATTTACCGGCACAACCTATGCTCCGCGCATTGCTTTAAACTACCGCAATCAGTTGCCGAGCTTTGCAGGAAACGCTTATGTAACCTACTCCGCTTCTTTTGATCAGTTTATTCCAAATCTAAACAGCGGGTTTGGACTTTTTGTTACATCCGATGATCAGGGGGAGGGATTGATTAAGACTAATTTGCTCAAAGCCAATTATAGTTATCAGGTAAAGGTCGTGGATGATTTTAAGTTAAAGTTTGGAGTGAATGCCGGTTTTACCCAGGCAAGGTATGATTGGGACTCCTTTATCTTCCTGGATCAGCTGGATAAATTGACCGGCCCGGTAGACATAAATGGCAACGCAAATCCGACCGGAGAGAACCGGCCGGCAGAAACAAGTCGAACTTATTTTGACGTTGGTGCTGGAATTCTCGCCATTTCTCCGCACTTTTATGCCGGATTCTCGATGGGGCACCTCACCAGACCCAATGAGGGGCTCTTGCAAATCAATAATGAGTTGACCGAAGGCCTGCCCATGATCATGTCATTACACGCAGGAACTCAAATTACTCTTAAGGAAGGCAATAATCGAAATCCGGGGGCGTTTCTATCCCCGAACATGCTCATTCTCAAACAGGGCGACTTCGGTCAAATAAATGCCGGTGCTTATGCCGGGCTTGGATATTTTTTCCTCGGAGCCTGGTACAGACACGGCTTTGCCAATCCGGATGCCATTATGGCGCTGGTGGGTTATCAGCAGGGCATCCTTAAGATTGGATATAGTTATGATTTTACGGTTTCTGAGCTCGCTTCCGCGAATGGAGGCGGAACACATGAAATTTCGGTAATCATTAATCTTGAAAAATTGCCCGGTGTTCAGCGTAGAATGCGTGCAAATAGATATAATGATTGCCTCCAGATGTTTAGATAAAATAGACATAAATCAGGCAAAGAGGCAACTTTAACATAGGCCCTGTTTTGTGAACTGAGTTTTTCACTATATTTGTTCGTCCAAATCCAAAATGCAAATCTCTATTAGGTGATGAAAAAACTGTTGAAGTTAAGCGCAATTGTCCTCCTGCCACTCCTTGTTCTGAGTTCTTGTGGCTCTAAAGAGCGCTCCGCCACTACCGGCTGGGCATACAATGATCAAGAATGGGGTGGTTTTGAAAAAGTGGACTATGAAGGTCAGGCCACTGGTCCAAACCTTGTACTCGTAGAAGGGGGTACCTTTACGATGGGTATAACGGACCAGGATGTCACCTACAGCTGGAACGCGATCCCGCGTCGTGTAACGGTTTCTTCCTTCTATATGGATGAAACTGAGGTGTCCAACATCGACTACCGTGAATATCTGTACTGGCTGGATCGTGTATTCGGTGAGTCATATCCGGAGGTATTTGCCAACGCACTCCCCGATACCAACGTTTGGCGGGAAGAACTGGCATATAATGAACCTTTCGTAGAAACGTATTTCCGCCACCCATCTTACGATAACTACCCGGTAGTTGGTGTAAGCTGGCTGCAAGCCAATGACTATTGTCAGTGGCGTACTGACCGGGTAAATGAAATGATCCTCATCGAAAGAGGCATTCTCAACCCAAGCCCGGATCAGCAGGATGAAGAAAACTTCAATACGGAAGCATATCTTGTTGGTTACTATGCAGGCAATGTACGCCGTAATCTGAAAGACCATCAAACCGGCGGTGAACGCCCGGTTCGTTTTGAAGATGGTATCCTGCTACCTTCTTACCGTCTCCCTACAGAAGCTGAATGGGAATATGCAGCGCTTTCTCTCGTAGGTAACCTCGGTTCTGAAGAAAATGAAAATATTACCGATCGTCGTATCTATCCATGGGACGGTAACTCCGTACGCTACCAGCGCCGGAACAAGTACCAGGGTAAAATCATGGCCAACTTTAAGCGTGGACGTGGTGACTACATGGGTATGGCCGGTAACCTTAACGACCGCGCACATATCACAGCGCCGGTTCGTTCCTTTATGCCAAACGACTACGGTCTCTACCACATGTCTGGTAACGTAAGTGAGTGGACCATGGACCTTTTCCGTCCGCTTACCTCTGTGACACTTACAGACGTAGAAAACCACGACCTTAACCCATACCGTGGTGGTAAATTCGAAA
Organism: Bacteroidota bacterium; assembly: GCA_018222965.1. Classification (GTDB taxonomy): domain Bacteria; phylum Bacteroidota; class Bacteroidia; order Chitinophagales; family Saprospiraceae; genus JAAEZH01. The sequence continues at coordinate 48,976 of JAAEZH010000034.1, read as the reverse complement.
CGCTGGTTCTCGATGAGAACGGTAAGCCAATCGAAAAAGACAGCCTTGGCCGTCTGCAGTACCGCTACGTAGAGGATGAAGAAGTAGCTGATCGCGAAAACTACAAGCGTGGTCAGGTTTACGACTACCTCGATGGTGATCAAGAATCTCAAGTGTATTACGACTATGGCCGTACTACCCTGATTTCCGACAAAGCGCGCGTAATCAAAGGTGGTTCCTGGGCAGATCGTGCTTACTGGCTTTCTCCGGGTACACGTCGCTTCAAAGAAGAAGATAAGTCTTCACGGACTATCGGATTCCGTTGTGCGATGACTCGTACCGGCGGACCAGAAGGTAACTCGGATGCAGGTGGAAACTTCTTTAAAGTGAAGAAGTCTAAAACCAAGCGCCGTTATTAATCGGTAATACTTTAACCGGCTTTCGCCGAAAAGAGGATTGTGCCTGGCGCAATCCTCTTTTTATATTTAAGGAATGACCAAAATAGAACAGCTGTATCAATACTATCTCCAACATCCCCGGATTTGTACCGATTCGCGGAAGCTGGCTAAAGGAGATATTTTTGTGGCCCTGCGCGGAGAACGCTTTGACGGACATACCTTCGCCAAACAAGCCCTGAAAGACGGAGCCGCTTTGTGTGTGGTGGCTGATGAAAGCCTGGCAGCTTCCGATGCCCGCATGTTTCTGGTGGAGGATACCTTAAAAGCGCTACAGGATCTGGCCCGCCACCATCGGCGACAGCTCAGCGTCCCAGTCATTGCTGTAACAGGCAGTAATGGCAAAACAACTACCAAGGAACTGCTTACAGCGGTGCTGGGAAGCCGGTATCCCGTATTGGCAACTCCCGGAAATTTCAACAATCACATTGGTTTGCCCCTGACCCTCCTCATGGCCCGCGATACCCATGAAGTACTGGTCCTGGAAATGGGAGCCAATCACCAGGGTGAAATCGCGCAACTCTGCGAGATCGCAGAGCCCACACACGGATTAATCACCAATATCGGTAAAGCACACCTGGAGGGCTTCGGCGGTATAGAAGGGGTGAAAAAAGGCAAATCGGAACTCTATCGCTATTTGGAAAAAACAGGGGGATTGGCTTTTGTAAACCGGGATGAACAATTTCTGGAAGACCTGTCGGAAGGAATTGCGAAGCGTGTATTTTATGGTTCTAATCCGTCGGAAGGAAAATTCGCCGGAAGGCTAAAAAAAGAAATACCCTTCCTGGTCGTAGCATTTTCCGGACAGGAGATTCATTCTAATCTTAGTGGTACGTACAATCTACCCAATATTTTGACGGCAGCGACGGTAGGCCAGTATTTTAAAGTTCGACCAGCGTCGATCAAGGCAGCCATCGAATCTTATGTGCCTGCCAATAATCGTTCGGAATGGAAAAAAATGGAAGGCTATACCGTTTTACTGGATGCCTATAACGCCAATCCGACCAGTATGGAACACGCGCTTAGAGCATTTGCCCGGCAAACCCAAAAGCCCCGGTGGGTCATACTGGGTGATATGTTGGAAATGGGAGTGTATAGTTCCGAAGAACACAAACGCATCTTTCAGTTAGCCACCGATTTAGGATTTGAGAAGGTGATCACTGCCGGACCTGAATTTCAGTCGGTACACAGCAATAGCCGGCAAGCTTTCGAGGATGCGGCAAGTCTGAAAGAATGGTGGGCCGCTCAGGATAAGTCAGGAGCCACCATACTACTTAAAGGCAGTCGGGGCATCGGGTTGGAAAAACTGATTCGGGAATAGCTTATTCAAATTGCCTCAGAATCCGTACGAGTCGATCCGGAATTTCATTATTGGTACAGGATAGATAATTTTCATAGGAGCAGGGAACCAGGTGATGCCGGTCTCCCAGCCTTTTTTGTTCGGGAACCTGTAGCCACCATCTTCCGCTCTTGTTGCTTTTCCAGAAGGTAAGAGGTACATGCCAATCTTTAGGCTGTACGATATATTCAACCAGATTTTTCCGGGAGGCCGGAAAGTCTCCTTTCCGCAGATCAATTCCTTCGATAAAATACCAGATAAGCTGAGCCATTACGGAGGCCGATTGTCCCTGATCGTCATATTCCGGGTTAAACCCGAAAAAACCAATACTTCGGATCTTATCACTCATGCCGGCATAGCGCATCAGTTGACAGGCTTCCTCCGAAAACAAACCACTCGGACTGGATGGGCGTTGGGCCGGTGCTTCTATTTGCTTGAGCAGATTGAGTTGTACGGCTACGAGGTCTGCGTCTCTGATCAGCGGTTCCGCGCTTTGGATATGGCCCCGAAGTTCCCCAAGCCGCAATTGCTCGAATAAGCGAGATTGCATCCAGTTTCGGGTAGCATTATCCATGAAATGCCCTTGTCCGCCAAGCAGACTAAAATGTTTGAGGTCTTTATCGTTTATGATCTTTTCGAGAGGTCCACGGGCTTTGCCGTCAATGATTTCAAAGCCCGGAGACTCCCCCAGTAAACTGAGTTTAAGTTGTTTTTGAGCTTGCCCTCGGAATATAGATTGTAGAAAGGCGGGATCCGGTGCCAGGAAAATCGGGATGATTCGACTGGATTGTATTTCCCGGATAAACTGTATGGCAAAATCCGGTTCGGATTTACGAAGGTTTCCGAGATCGGCTACACCCAGGCCGGGCACATGTACACTGAGTTTATACAAGGCTTTCCGGATTGGTTTTAGGGAAGGGCCATCGCTGCCAATAAGGGCCAGACGTATCTTCTCCGGGTTTTCGGCATTATTGAGCAGAAAAGCTCCCAATCGGTTGGGCTTGTCTTCTGTCAGTTGAATCAGTTCCGGATCATTAACCGGTGTAAGCCAGTTCTCGAGCATTCTAAAGTTTTGCGGAATTTAAGAATTGTATTGTGGCAGGGGGCTTTTCGTACTCAATTAAAAATTAAAACCTAAAAATTAACAACTGTTCCTCCTATTTCCTTCCAAAATCTGCCGGGATTTCTCCCCAGCGGTCGGTCTGCCATTTAAGGATCTTGTTTTTCCAGGTATTATTGGCGAGCCACTTCTCGGCTCTTTCGATAACCTGAAAGAGGATTTCTGTAGATTTGGTACGTTGGAGCCGGGTACGACATTTGCCTTTATCGACCCAGATCATAGCGTTTCGGGAGTCTGTATATATAGGTGTATCCTTTCCGGCTTTTTTAAACATCGCCAGGGCATGTACGATGGCCAGGAACTCTCCGATATTATTGGTGCCTATTGGAAAAGCCTGGTGGAATATAGGAGCACCGTCTTTGGTGTAGACACCCTGGTATTCCATTTTGCCCGGATTACCGCTGCAGGCAGCATCCACAGAAATGCTGTCCCATTCGATTTCCTTTCGAAACTCTTCGGGCAGGGAAGATGGCTTGGTGGGTTTATTTTTTCGGGTAATATTTTCCTCATAGCTTCCGGCGAAAGCCGCTTCTGCCTGCTCTCGGGTTTTAAAGGATTTGTAGCGTGCTCCCGGGTAGCCTTTAATCTGCAATTGGCAGTCTGTCCAGGAATTGTAAATCCCCGGTTCATTGCCTTCCCAAACCACATAATACTTCGGCATGTTATATTTCTTATTTTCGCCCCACAAGATAAAGCAATCTCATGTTTATTGACACGCATACGCATTTATATGTAAAGGCATTTGATTCTGATCGCGAAGCCATGCTCCAAAGAGCACTAGATGCCGGAGTTGATCAGTTTTACCTGCCCAATATTGATTCAGACTCAATTGATTCCATGCTGGCATTGGAAGCGGCACATCCCGGTGTTTGTCACGCTATGATGGGCTTGCATCCCTGTTCGGTTAAGGAAGACTATGAAAAGCAATTGGCTTTGATGGAGGCCTGGTTGTCAAAAAGAGACTTTGTAGCTATCGGAGAAATTGGCATTGACCTGTATTGGGATAAAACTTTCGTAGAGCAGCAAAAGGAAGCATTTTTGATTCAGGCTGCTTGGGCTACTGAGCGCGGATTGCCATTTGTGATACACAGCCGGGAGTCTATTGATATGATTACAGCCTTGATACAGGACAACTGGAAGGACGGCATGCGCGGCATCTACCATTGTTTTACGGGAAGTTTGAAACAAGCAGAAGCCATCATGGAGCTGGGGTTTTACATGGGAATCGGCGGTGTTTTGACCTTTAAAAATGCCGGATTGGACAAAGTTTTGGCAGATGTGCCGCTGGAAAGACTGGTCCTGGAGACAGATTCGCCCTATTTAGCGCCCGTTCCAAGGCGCGGAAAACGCAATGAAAGTGCATATATTCCTTATATTGCAACCAAACTGGCGGAAGTTAAAGGCATTTCTGTGGAAGAAGTTGCTGAAATTACGACTGCCAATGCAAAAAAAATCTTTGCATCAACCAACCAAAAGCCCTGACTTGGCATCATATGAATAGACGTTTTGTTCAAAATGTCATTCCTGCCACATTGATTAACTAAAATGCTTCCGGGCAATAGCCCGGGAATACTGGTTGCCGAAAAATATCTATTGCCAGGCATGCTGAGCATCAACAGTTTACAAACTCCAATATCAGGGAGCCATCAAAAATTTTGTTTTGTTGCATCTTTTTGCAATTTTTGTGGCCGTCGAAATTGTGAAAAAGGACTGTTTGATTATTTTTGCTATGCCGGTTGATATTACCGGTAGTAAGCCCGACCAAAAAAAAATAACAATTCCGCAAAGAATCGCTTTGAGTCTGTGTAATGCTAAGAATTTTCAGCATCTTGGCAGTTCGGAATGAAAAGAAGGGTCTGTTTGAAGCAATTGTGCTTTTTTGCAGGCTATTGGAAGGAAGGCTCAAAATGAATTCTGTATGAAGTCGTTTGACGCTCCTTCACCATACGGAGAGGTGCTCGAGTGGCTGAAGAGGCACGCCTGGAAAGCGTGTATACCCTAACCGGGTATCGAGGGTTCGAATCCCTCTCTCTCCGCCGGATGGTTTTTTATTTAAATCAACTAAGAACGTAATTCACTAAAAACATTCGTAAAACCTAACTGACTATGCGAAAAGTAACAGCACTTTTGCTTGTCCTTGGCCTCATCTTCTGTTCGGCCAATGTATTGTTGGCTCAGCCTGATGCTGATGCAGACGCTACCGAAGAGACGATGACTGACACGACTCAAGCCGAGGGCGATGAGATGGCTCAACCTGAAGAGGCTGAAGAACCAGCCCCACCGCCTCCAGCTCCTGAAGCGGAAGAAGAGAGTGCAGTCGAGAAGACAGGCTTTCAAGTTCTGAAAGAAAAATTTATCGAAGGTGACTGGCGGTTTATGAGCTTCGTGCTTATCTGTCTGATCTTAGGTTTGGCATTCTGTATTGAGCGTGTGATCACACTCAACATTGCAACAACCAATACAGATAAATTGCTGGCTCGTATCGACGATCACCTGAAAAGCGGTGATGTTAACGGTGCCATGGAAGTTTGCAAATCAACGCCTGGTCCAACAGCAAGCATTCTTTACGAAGGGCTGAAAAACGCTGACAAAGGACCTGATGCAGTAGAGAAAGCTATTGTTTCTTATGGTAGCGTTCAAATGGGACTCCTTGAGAAAGGCCTTGTTTGGATCTCCCTGTTCATCGCCATTGCTCCAATGCTTGGTTTCATGGGTACAGTAATCGGTATGATTGGTGCCTTTGACGACATCCAGGCAGCTGGTGATATCTCCCCTAACATTGTAGCGGGTGGTATTAAGGTGGCACTCTTGACTACGGTATTTGGTTTGATCGTGGCCATTATTCTCCAGATTTTTTACAACTACATCGTTTCTAAGATCGATGGTATTGTAAACCGTATGGAGGACGCTTCTGTAGCGCTGGTCGAGATCATGGCCAATAACAACGTATTCAAGTAACCAATAAAGACCTATTGTCATGTATCAATTCCTGACGAAATACGGGCAACTCCTGGCTTTCGGTCTGGGTATCATCGTTACGGTGATTTTCCTGATCGGAATCTTCAGCGGTCTGGAAGGCTTTAATATGCTTCCGGAAGCAGATAGGAGTGAGTCCAATATCTTCAACTTCGGTTTATATGCCGCAGTAGCTTTGACTATTATCTGCGCATTAGCCTGGGTGATATATTCGGTAATTCACATTGCAGACGATCCTAAAGGTTCCTTAAAAGGGATACTTGGAGTCGTTGCCCTTGTGGCACTCTTTTTCATCCTTTACACAATAGCTAAACCGGCAACAGGTTCGGTAGCCGCTACTATGGATGAGTTTGATGTATCTGAAAAAACCGGAAAGTTCATCACAGCTGCAATTGGCACCACAGGCATACTTATTGCCGGTGCATGCCTGGCGTTTGTAGTTTCCGAAGTTCGAAATCTCTTTAAATAATTTAGATTATGGCGCGTACCAGAACACGTGATCGGATGAACAATGAGGTGAATGCCGGCTCTATGGCCGACATCGCATTCCTCCTGCTCATCTTCTTTCTCGTTACAACGACCATCCTTGAAGATAAAGGTATCTTGGTTCGTCTTCCGCCATGGTCTGATGAAGAACCGGATATTGCAAAACTGAAAACCCGGAACGTTTATTCCGTACTGGTAAATGCTCAAAACCAATTATTGGTGCGGGGCGAACCCAAAGAAGTACGGGATCTGCGGGAAGATACCAAAGAGTTTATTCTCAACCCTCAGCGTAGAGATGACCTCTCTGAAAGCCCTCGAAAGGCGATTATCTCCCTAAAGAATGACCGGGGAACCAGTTATGAAACGTATCTGGAGGTATATAACGAACTTCGGGCTGCCTATAGTGAGATATGGGATGAACAATCCAATCGCCAATACGGCATGGATTACGAGAGCTTGCCAATTGCTAATAAACGAGCATTACGGGCAGACTTTCCGCTCATTATCTCTGAAGCAGAACCGACAAACTTCGGTGAAGAATAAAAGGTAGTTGGAAGGTTCAGACCCTGTCAGGGCCTTCTCTCTTCTTCGTCGAAAAACTACTTTTTGTTCGTTGACCAAAATTGACTAGTTATGTCCAAATTCTCAAAAAAAAGAGGTAAGGCGTCTCCGGCGATTTCAACTGCCTCTCTGCCGGATATCATCTTTATGCTTCTCTTCTTCTTCATGGTAGTAACGGTACTCCGTGAATCAGAACTGCTTGTACAGGTAAATACACCGCAAGCAACAGAACTTACTAAGCTGGAAGAAAAGTCTTTGGTGAATTACATTTACATAGGAAGGCCTACTGCTAAGTATGTTGATATTTACGGTACAAGCCCGCGTATTCAGTTAGCTGATAAGTTTGCTTCCGAAGCTGATATCCCACTTTTCATCGCCAACTTCCGTCAGGGTGTTCCTGAAAACCGACGCTCAAGTATCACCTCTTCCCTGCGGGTAGATGGTGAAGTAACTATGGGGATCGTTCAGGATGTGAAAACCGCACTCCGGAAAGCCGGTCAGGTGAAAGTTAATTACTCTGCTAAAAAACGGGCTGGCGATCTGTAAAGATCCTGGTTCCGGTTATATATTAAAAGAGGCTGTTCCCGTTTGGGACAGCCTCTTTTTTTGTTGCAGTTTAGAAAATGTGCGACCCGCTCCGCAGGTCGTTCCTTCCAGATAACCCATGTGCAAAGGATGTCGGACCCGCTCCGCAGGTCCTGATTTCCTAAAAATGTGGATGTCGGTTAATGAGCATGCACCTCTGTGGGGAATGCGATATGAGCGTGCTCAAATGAACTGGACCGGAAATGATGAGGCCGGGAAATGTGCGACCCGCTTCGCAGGTCGTTCCTTCCGGATAACCCATGTGCAAAGGATGTCGGACCCGCTTCGCAGGTCCTGATTTCCTAAAAATGTGGATGTCGGTTAATGAGGATGTACCTCTGTGGGGAATGCGATATGAGCGTGCTCAAATGAGATTTCCCAAAATTTAGCAGAATATATACAGGCATTAAATCCTGACCCGCGTAGGCGGGTCTCCCATTTTTAGCACAAGGATTAAGCCATTCATTCCGACCCGCGTAGGCGGGTCGCACCATAATCATCTATCCCCATTTAAATGGACGCCCAATTTATCGCAACCGATCCATAGACCGTACCAGATTGTCATCTTTTCGGATAAACCGAATAGCCAGTAAAATAAACACGAAAGCCAGAATAGGCAGGTAAAGCCCCATCTGATCATCGACGGCTGTTTCTCCCAGGTTGTTTTCCTGCATAAAGAAAATAACAGCCAAAACCAGTCCGATCAGGTTTGCAATGAAAGCCAGAATCCCGAGACGGATCTGCCCCGTACGATTTTTAAACTGGAAAATAGACAGCAAAGCAAGCAGGCCGCCCAGTACAAAGAAAATCAGGATCGCTATATTGTCCTGAATGTTGAAAACGGCATCTGCAAAAAGATCAGATCCGGGTACTGCTGTCGGCGTTGCTGCAAAAGGAAACACAAATAAAAGCAAGCTGGCCAATGCAGCCAGAAAAAGAAAAACAGATTGAATTCGTTGTAACATGGTTGGATTTCAATTTTGTTGCCGTAAATATAGTTGCTTTTGGACCTTTGAGAAATCAATTACAAAATATGAGTTTTAAACGTAATTCCAGCTTCTGGGAAATGGATGCCATGTTGAGACCTTTTGATTTTGGGGTGATCGGTAGCGGATTGACCGGACTGGGAGCCGCTCTGGAATGGAAACGGCAACGTCCCGGAGATCGGGTAGCTGTATTCGAACGCGGTCCCATCCCAACCGGAGCCAGTACCCGAAATGCCGGTTTTGCCTGCTTTGGCAGTCCGACCGAATTGTTGGATGACCTTCAATCCCAACCAGATGCTGCTGTTTGGAAACTGGTTGAAGATCGTTGGCAAGGGCTACAACATCTTCGGAAATTGGTTGGCGATGAAAACATGGATTACGAAGGCCTGGGGGGCTACGAAATATTCCGAGCCGAAGAAGAAGCAGGTTTTCAGGCTTGTATGGAAAAACTTCCCGTATTCAATAAAGAATTGGAAGGGATTACCGGAGAAAAGGAGACCTATCAGTTACGCGATGACCTTATTCCCTCTTTTGGCTTTAAGGGTATTTCCCACATCATTGAAAATCGCCTGGAAGGACAACTGCATCCCGGGAAATTGCTGGAAAAACTTTACCAGATGGCTCTGAATGCCGGAGTCCTGATTTATACCGGCCTGGAGGTTGCCCGTATGGAGGAGGAGTCTGATCGGATATTATTGACGAGTAAAGATGGATTAAATTTGGAGGCTTCCCGTTTGCTCCTGGCTACCAATGGTTTTGCCGGGCCGTTTTTACTGGAATCCGAAAAAGTGCTTCCCGCACGCAACCAAATTATACTTACCAAAGCAGTTGCCGGACTTCAACTTAAAGGCTGTTATCATTATGACCGGGGGTATTATTACTTTCGCAATCTAAACGGACGTTTATTGATTGGAGGCGGCAGGCATTTGGAAAAGGATCAGGAACAAACGGCTGATTTTGGCTTGACAGATAATATTCTTCAGCCCATGCATCGGTTGATTTCGGAAGTGATCCTTCCGGGAGTTGCCTGGGAGACTGAGCAACAGTGGAGTGGCATTATGGGCGTAGGGCCGCAAAAACAACCTGTGTTTCGTTTCCTTTCCGATCGCACTTTTGCTGCCGTACGTCTCGGGGGCATGGGCGTTGCTCTTGGAGCAAAACTGGGGGCTAAAGCAGCCCAAAAATTGCTGGATAGCTAAAGCATGAAAAAAAATAGTTGGATTCGATGGTGTAGTTTGGTGTTGCTGATCGGCAGCCTGCCCTTTTGTGCGCTCGCACAGGATTCGGCAGAGACGGATACTATCCCTAATAGTGAGGTGCTGGTGGATTACTCCGATATTTTCGAATACATTTTGGAAGATGGTGAGGTGATACAAAAAATGCTCGGAAATGTTGAGCTCCGCCAGGATAGTGTCTATATGTATTGCGATTCTGCTACGATCCTCAATGAAATGGATGTTATAGCCACCGGTAATGTCATTATTCAGCAGGGAGACAGCATCAGCGTATTTGCCGATTCCCTGTTCTATAATGGAGCCGATAAAATTGCCGACCTCTACGGCAATGTCGTGCTGGTCAATGGAAACAATAAACTGTTTACGGAAACGCTCAATTACGACCTGAATACCAAGACAGCAACTTATCACGATGGCGCATTATTAACCGATGACACTACCCAGCTGCGCAGTAAGCATGGGTATTACTTTGTCGGAGAGGATATGGCATTTTTTAAAGATAGTGTAGTCGTTGTCGATCCCGAGTTTGAACTCAAGTCGGACACCCTGCAATATCAAACACGCGAAAAGGTAGTCACTTTCCTCGGACCGACCCTGATTACTCAAAATGATGCCCGCATTTTTTGCGAAAGCGGCAATTACTTTTTAGGAACTTCTACGGCTGTCTTTCGCGGAAACGCGCAATACCGTACGGAAGAAACACTGGCTGAGGCAGATGTGATTCGCTATGAAGGAGATTCTAAAACCGTTTATCTGGATGGGAATGCAGTCTTTGAGGAAGACGGGAAAACGGCCAAAGCAGATCTGATACGCTATGATGAGGCAAACGATGTGGCTTATCTCGAAGGGAACGCCAGTTATATTGATGAAGAGCAAAACATCGCAGCAGATTCGATAACATATGACCGGGCAAATGATTTGTATGCTACCCGGGGTAGGGGAGTGATAAGCAATCCTCCTCAAATTTTAGAGGCAGATCTGGTAGACTATGATAAAACCACCGGACTGGGAATCGCTACCGGAAATGTTATCTGGAGAGACACTTCCGCAGCATTGACAATTATTTGTAATCAGGCCAATTACGATGAATCATCCAATTACCTGAAAGCTACCGGGGGCAGGAATGGCCGTCCGCTTCTGATCTCTGAAGTAGAAGGTGATTCGCTGTTTATGTCGGCCGATACCCTGGTTAGTCTGGAGATTATCGGGGCGATGAAAGAGGAAATCTTGCCGGATTCAACGAAAGTTGAGCCACAAGGAGATAGTTTAACTACGGATTCAATCGGAATCATTCCAGCGGAAGACATTTTGACGGACACTACTTTGCAACTTATAGACACGACCTTAGCCATTTCAGACAGCCTGCTGGCGAAGCCGACGGGACCTGATACGACCCGTTTGTTGTTGGCTTACAACAATGTACGATTGTATAAGAGCAATATTCAGGCTGTATGTGATTCGCTGACCTATAACACGACCGATTCCCTGTTTCAGTTTTTTCAGGAACCGGTTGTATGGTCAGATACCTCTCAATTTTCGGCCGATACGATTCGGATGCAAATGGCCAATGATGAGATCGATCGGATCTTTTTAAATCAGGATGCTTTTATCCTGAATTCCCCGGATGAAATTTATTACAATCAGATCAAGGGGCGTGATATGATCGCCTATTTTGATTCGAGCGAATTGCGTCGAATGCGGGTAGAGGGAAATGCGGAGTCGGTGTATTATGGCCTGGATAGTGAGAATGCTTATTTGGGGGTAAACAAAACCCTCTGTTCTGAAATGCTATTATACTTTGGCAATAATCAGGTGAAATCCATTACCTTCTATGCACAGCCCAAGGGCGATTTTATTCCCATGCGAAAAGCAGATCACGAGGGCTTGAAGATGGATGGATTCAACTGGCAGGCCGAACGAAGGCCTGGCTCCAGAGAGGATATATACTGAGGTGATATTGGAACAAACGATAAATACTATGACCAGAAATTGCTTGCTATTAATTCTTACGCTGTATTCTTTCAGCCTACTTGCCCAGGTGGAGGAGGTGAAGATTATGGACCGTGCGAAGCAGGCCTACGAAAATGAAGCGTTTACGACTGCTATGGACCTTTATGAGGTCTTGTTGGAAGAAGGTTGGGAATCGGCCGATCTGCATTATAATTATGGATTGACGGCTTTTCATAAAGGGGAAACGGGCAAAGCTATACTGCATTTTGAGAAAGCGCATCGGCTGGCTCCCCGGGATGCAGCTATTAAGCACAATCTGGAGCAGGCCCTGGAATCGACTCGAAACGAAATATATCCCTTGCCTCCTTTTTTTCTCAAGCGATGGTGGCAGGGCTTTTTTCAGCTGGCCAGTCGAGAGGCCTGGACCACGCTGAGTTTAATTTTTTTATACCTGGGAATTGCCGGATTGGCGATCTGGATGCTCGGTCGAATGCCTGTATGGAGAAAACGGGCTTTCTGGACGGGTGTATCTGCGCTTATGCTGGCTTTGATTTTTTACGCTTTCGCGAATGGCAGAGCGTCCTGGCAGGCTAACGATAGCCAGGCAGTCTTTATGGCCGACCAGCACAGCCTGAAGTCAGGACCATCAGAAGATAGTGAAGGCATTAAAGAAGTGTATGAAGGCTTATTGGTAGAGATTTTAGATTTTGATGGAGCCTGGTACAAAGTACGATTGCGAAATGGGGAAGAGGGATGGTTACCTGCTTCGGATCTGGAACGGATTTAGAATTGCGATATAAAAAAAGCCTTGAGCCGGGAGGCTCAAGGCTGTAATATAAAGCTATGAAAACTAAAACTCTTATGTGTGGCGGTGCTTATTCGCGACCACCATCAAGCTCGTCTTGATATTTTTCCAATTCTGCCCATTTCTCATCGCGAGCAAGAGCAGCCTGATTAGACCAGGTGGCTGGATCGTGCATGCGGTAACGTGGACCGGCATCATCCAGCACTTTTTGAATTACTTCCAGATCAGCGTCTGCAAGATCAGCCCAGGTATTGATGCCTGCATCATTCAGGAGGCCTGCAATTTTAGGACCGATACCCTCAATTACTTTGAGGTCATCAAGCTTGATTTTCTTACCGGAAGGTAACTCAATTTTAGCGGACTTCCCAGACTTGGAAGTACTTTTTTTGGCTTCAGCTTTAGGAGCTTTCTCCTCTTTTGCCGGAGCTTTTTCTTCTTTTGCCGGAGCCGGAGCTGCAGCAACAGGAGCTGCCTTCTTAGGAGCAGCTTTTTTCTTTGGAGCCGGTTTAGCCGGTGTCTCAACAAGTTCGCCATTAGGCTGAACGCTTACGTAAGTGCGATCATTGCGACGTTTGTTGAAAACAATGGTGCCGTTGACAGCGGCGTGAAGGGTAAAGTCTTTACCCATATATACGTTATCACCAGGGTGGAACTTGGTTCCGCGCTGACGAACGATAATATTTCCAGCTACAGCTGATTGACCACCGAAAAGTTTAACACCAAGGCGTTTACTATTACTGTCGCGGCCATTATCCGTACTACCTACACCTTTCTTATGTGCCATGGTAAATTCTTTTTTTAGTTATCGAATTAAAGTGAAATACCGTCAATCTTAATTTTGGTGAAGCTTTGACGGTGGCCGTTTTTGACTCGATAGCCTTTACGACGTTTCTTTTTGAAGATGATGACTTTGTCGCCTTTAAGGTGCTCCACTACTGTGGCATTCACCTTGGCCTTGATAATCGGCGTGCCCACTTTGACGTCTTCTCCTTTAGAAACCAGCATTACCTGGTCGAAGGAGAGACTGTCACCTTCCTGGGCTTCTAACCGGTGGACGAAGAGCTCTTGCCCTTCCTCAACTTTAAACTGCTGACCGGCTATGTCTACGATTGCGAACATACCTAAGGTTGTTTTTATGAAAAAAATTTAAGACCGCAAAGATAAGCGTATTTCCTTAAATCACAAAGGATTCTTCGTAGCTAACTATCTGAATCTCTGCATGGGATAATAAAAAGATGGCTGAATCGCTGAGATGACTCAACCAGGTAGAGGATTTGGGATGTTCTGAGAAATCTGTATGACTCCAATTTATTGGAGCATCTGCATCAGACAGGCAGTACACATTCAAGCAATACCATTTAAGGGTAGACCCACCTAAACGGACCAAAACACTAAAGTCCCCACACCCGTATTAAACGCTTTAAACGCATAAAACGCAATTCATATCAACTCCCGCAATTCAATCCGAATCACCATTTTCTCTTCCCCCCGCCTTATTTTCAAACGGACTTCTTTGCCTGCCTTTTTCTTAAACCTTCGGTTAACTCCGGATAATCCAAGAAAACCGGCCCTCCAGAAATTTACAGACAGAATCTCATCGCCGGGTTCTATGCCGGCTTCTCCTGCCGGGGAGTCTTTCAATACACTGGAAACGGTAATGGTTTTCAGCTGTTTGCCCGACGCAAAGGCAACGATGCCACTCCGGTCATATTCAAAGCGATCGTCAAAGTGTCGATTGGGTTTGAGATACAGTTCTTCCCGGAAATAATCGATGATGATGGTGAATCGATCGAGCACCAGGTTGCCCAGAATGCCGTTTCGCCCATGCAAATAAGTGGTGTCCATTTCGGGATTTAATTCCTGATAATTGGTAACCATGCCAGAAAGGGTAAAAGGGCCAATGGTGGTAGATTTTGAGCGGCCGACATAGCCTTCCAGAAAACCACCCAGTCCTTTCCCTATATTGCCGGGAATTACTCCGGGAGGTGTTTTGATTTCTTCTTTGGTTCCGTTGTGCAGCAACATAGTGAGGCTGGCACCGGTATCCAGCAAGAGCTTCACACGGAGGGAATCCTGTTGGCCGGGGAGGTCGAGGTCGGCCCACAGATAGGGCTTGTTTTTATAAACTTCTATAGCGATTTTTTGATAGTCATCGGGCGGCTCAAAGTCGACCGGTCTGATCAGGGTGATGCGTTCTCGTTGGTAGTCGATCTTGACTACAAAATGCCGAAAAATATTGGCGCCGATAATGCCGTGGACCGGCATTCCGATAAATTCTTCAAATCGGAAGTAATCATCTTCCATCACCACCATGCTTTGCCGGGGAAGTACCAGCTGGCCGGTTTGCAGGTGCACATCCCGAATCAGGTAGGCCCGGAGATTTTGGGTCATGTCCGAGCCAATAATCCGAAACTCCCGTTCGAAGGGGATATTCATCAGGTCGGCATATTCTCGTTTGGTGAGTATGGTGTGTTCGGCGCCGGTATCGAGGATGAAACGAAGGGGAAACAGGTAGTTGAAGGTGACCTCCACAACGATGAATCCATTTACAAACTGGAAGGGGATATCCACCTGTGAGAAACGTTCCGTTTGTCGGCCATAGGGCGTTTGTGCCTGTCCCAGCAGGGAGAGGCAGATCATCAGGCTTGCGAGGAAACGTTTTTTGCTCATTGGCCACAACAATATACAGGAAAATTGTGTGCTGTGCGCATCGAAGGGTTTTAGGGGAGAGGTATGGGATAAATGGTGGTTTTAGAGATTGGGTTTGAAGGAGGGAGTAATGAAAAATTCCCTATTTTGGGGGGGTGAAGTAGTTCTTCTGGTACTCTTTGGGATGAGCTTTATACAGCTAAATATTACATATTTGATTGATTATCAATTGATTGTGTTTCTGGAAGGGTAGGAGTAATATGTGCTGCCACAAGGCAAAAAAAATGAGATGCTTTCAACGAATTGAGAAGGAAGCCTGGCTTTTGTATTTTTACTCAGAGGTAAAATATCAAGCCTCACACTCACACTCAAACTCACACTCAAACTCACTCTTATTACAGTAGTATTCCTCCTTAAACAATGTCTCCCAAGCAGCATCAACAGAAATAAAGGCGTTTTTACTATAAGTACTCATCCGTATTCCATATTTTATTTGGAGAAAGCCCTGTGTTGAAAAAAATACATAAGCGTATTTTGGTTTTTTGAAACATATTTTGGACTTTTACAAATAGCTTAGTGTTAAATCGACACCAAATAAGCCTTGAAATCAGCGACTAAGGAAATTGTTCAGGGACTGCAAATAGCTCTCCCCTACTCAAGTTAATATAGACCTAGCCAAATTAGCTATCAGCATCATCCACCCCAAATGCCCAATGGGATGTAAGCTTTTAGAGACTTCTCTATTATTATAACTAAACCTTGGTACTGTATGAAACTTAAATTCGACTATCTCTCCAAGTGCCTGTTGTTATGCCTCTTTTTTGTAGGCCTCAGCAGTTTGGCATTTGGTCAGCGTACGATCACTGGTACAGTGACAGACGCTGAGAACGGTGAGCCCCTGATCGGTGCCAGTGTTCTCGTTCGTGGTACAACCACGGGTACGATCACTGACATTGACGGATCTTACCGTCTAACCGTGCCTGAGGGCAATGACGAGGTGGAGGTATCCTACACAGGATATACTGCATCAGTTATTGAGCTCGGAGCCGCTAATGTATTAGATGTTGCGCTTGCGCCAGGTACCCTCCTCGACGAAGTTGTCGTTGTAGGTTATGGTACGCAAAAGGCCAAAGAGGTGACTTCTGCCATCGCCAGTCTCGATACCGATGACTTTAACGTCGGTAACGTGAATGATCCAACTCAGTTGGTTCAGGGTAAGGTAGCAGGTCTTTCTATTGCCAGACCGGGTGGTGACCCTAACGGGAGTTCAACAATCCGCCTGCGTGGTCTTTCTACCCTGGGTGCAAACACTTCTCCGCTTATCGTAATCGATGGAGTTATCGGGGCTTCACTGGAAACAGTGGATCCAAACGATATCGCTTCCATTGATGTATTGAAAGACGGATCAGCTGCAGCCATCTATGGTACTCGTGCTTCTTCTGGTGTAATCATTATTACCACCAAGAAGGGTCAGGAAGGTGCCGCACGTGTAGAATACAACGGATATGTATCTGCGGAGAGCGTTTCTCGCCGCGTACCTGTTGCTTCTGCCTCAGAATTTGCGCAGTATCGTCCGGGCTCAGACCGTGGATTTTCCACCAACTGGCTGGATGAAGTCACCGAAACTGGCATTTCGAATGCCCACAATTTGTCCATTTCCGGTGGATCTGCATCTACAACTTACCGTGCTTCCGTAAACTTCCGGGACATTAATGGTATTGGACTCAACAGTGGATTCGACCAACTTAATGGTCGTCTGGGTATTACTCAGAAAGCGCTCAACGATCGTTTGACGCTCTCCATTGATGCGACAGCCACTAACCGCGATGCCAGTTATGGCTTGCGGGAAGCTTTCCGTTATGCTACGACTTACAATCCGACAGCACCTACTCAGATTCAGTCTGAGACAGATCCGTTGTTTGATACTTATGGTGGTTACTACCAGGAAGTAAACTTCGATTATTTCAACCCACTGGCAATTGCCGAGCAATCAACCAATATTGGCAACCTGCGTGACTTCCTCGTGAGTGGTCGTGCCGATTACAAATTGGTCGAAGGTTTGACTGCTGGCGTATTCTACTCTGCGCTTCGTGAGAATGATGCATTTGCAGAATATTACCAGAAGGATGCTTATTTCCGCGGAATTAACCGGAATGGTTTGGCAAAACGCGTAGACCAGATCAAGGAAAGTCAACTCTTTGAATTGACCGGTAACTACGATCTGGAGTTTGGCAACAATGGCCTCGATGTACTTTTAGGTTATTCCTACCAGGATTTCGAGTTCTCTGAATTGTTTGTTGAAGCAGGTAACTTCATCTCTGATGATCTTACTTTCAACCGCTTCGATGCAGCACAGGATTTTGCCGATGCCCGAGCTACCGTTTCCAGTACCCGTAATAATTATAAAGTAATCGCATTTTTTGGCCGTGTTAACCTGAATTTCGACAACACTTATTTCCTGAGTGCTTCACTGCGTCAGGAAGGTTCCACTCGTTTTGGTGCCAACAATAAGTGGCAGATGTTCCCGGGTGTTTCTGCTGGTGTTACATTGAGCAATCTGTTTGATGTTTCCGGTATCGACAACCTGAAACTGCGTGTTGGATACGGTGAGACTGGTAACCTCCCTCCAGAGAGTTATCTTTCTTTCCTTCGTTTCGAGCCACAAGGTTCTTTCTTCTACAACGGAGGATTTGTACCTGCACTGGCTCCTTCACGGAATGCCAACCCCGATCTTCGCTGGGAAACCAAAGGAGAATTTGACGTAGGATTGGACTTCGCTTTTGGCGATTACTTCCTGACAGGTTCTGTTGATTACTACAACCGTCGCACACGTGACCTCCTCTATCAGGTAGTTGTACCTGTTCCACCAAATCTCGCTCCTACAACCTGGGCGAACCTGGAGGATGTTGTATTGCGTAACTCTGGTTTTGAAGCAACGCTTGGCCTGAATGTAGGCGAAGAAGGAAGCTCTTTCTACTGGAACCCCTCATTGGTGTTCTCTACCTATAATACAATCCTGGATACACTGAGTGTAGAGGATCCGACGTTTGCATTCTTCTCATCCGGAGATGCATTTAAAGATCCGCTTACTGCACCGGGCGCTCCTGGTTTGAATGACGATCCGACAACAGCTGTATTCCCCGGTCAGGAACTGGGTCAGCTTTGGGGACCACAATTCGTAGAAGTTGGAGAAGACGGTGAATTTGTATTTGCCGACCTCAACGGAGACGGAATGGTTGCAGATATCGTAGGCGAAGAAGACAAGCAAGTGATCGGAAACGGTCTGCCTGACTTCTCTCTCGGTTTTGCCAACACATTCTCTTTCGGTAACCTCAGCCTTAGCTTCTTCCTGCGTGGTGACTTTGGTCACGATCTGGCCAACCTGTACCGCGTATTCTACGAACCATTAGGTTCTCGTTCTATTGATAACCTGGTTATCACGGAGTACTTTGATGAAAACCTGACGGCTACTCCGAAGTTTAGCAGCTACTATGTGGAAGACGCTTCTTATGTAGTACTCGATAACGCTTCTTTGAGCTATACTTTTGATCTGGCTGAAGACAGTGCATTCGACAAACTTCGCTTGTATGTAACAGGGCAAAACCTGTTCTGGATTACCAACTACTCCGGTTCCGACCCAACTCCGCGTTATGCAGATCCGGGACGTGCCGACAACGGTGGTCGTTATGAGCGGGAATTCAATCCTTCACCATTGGCACCGGGTATTGATCGCCGTAACAGCTACTTCAATTCCCGTACGATCCTGTTTGGTGTAAATGTTGGATTCTAAGGAATACTCTAACCTAAATAAATGTTTATCAATATGTTTAAGAAAACAATGCTTGCAGGAAAGACGCTCTTATTAGGGCTGCTTCTGGTAGGCTTTACGCAATCGTGTACCAATCTCGATGAAGAGATTTTCAGCGATCTGACTTCGGAGAATTTTCCGACGACAGAGGAGCAGTTTATCTCTGCGCTTGGTGCAACATATACAAGCTTATACGGCTTGCTTAATCACAACTCGATATTTTCCCTTCAGGAAGTATCCTCAGACGAGATCATGATCCCTCACCGGGGGGCTGACTGGTTTGACGGTGGCCAGTGGCTGCGCGTGCACGCTCATGACTACAATGATGCGGAGCAGTGTGTAAACAATGGCTGGAACTTCCTGTACGGAGGTGTTAATAACTGTAACCGGGTGGTTACACTCTTCGAATCACTGGTTGAAGAGGGATCTGTTGCCGAAGAAGATGCTGCCGCATTTATTGCCGAGGTGAAAACCTTGCGTGCACTTTTCTACTTCTGGCTGCTCGACGGCTATGGTAATGTACCAATCGTAACCAGCTTTGACGAGTCTGAGCCTAACCCGCCAACCCGTTCACGTACCGAAGTTTATGAATTTATTGAAACAGAACTGGCCGAAAATGTGCCAAACCTGTCTCAGTTGAATGACATATCTACTTACGCGCGTATGAACTACTGGGCCGGTAAAGCCCTCCAGGCTAAGCTTTGGCTAAATGCAGAAGTTTACGTTGGAAAAGACGAATATGCAAAAGCACTCGAAGCTTGTGAGGAAATCATCGATTCCGGATTGTATAATCTGGAAGCCGATTACTTTGCCAACTTCAATGCAGATAACCTCGCTTCCGGTGAGAATATCTTTACCATTCCTTACGACGAAGCTCAGGCTCAAGGTTTTAACCTCGGTCAAATGACGCTTCACTACTCCTCTCAGGCTACATTCAGCCTGCAGGAGCAACCATGGAACGGTTACTGTACGCTCCAGGAATTCTACAACTCTTACGACGACACCGATCTCCGTAAAGGAGAATACGGAAATCAGAAAGTACGGGGTAACTTCCTCGCCGGTCCTCAGTTTGATGCCGGTGGAACTACCCAACTGATCGATCCGGGTGTAGAAGGATGGATCCAGGATCCTGATACAGGTGAGTGGTCTGAAGATCCGGATGCAGATCTGGTAGATCCGGATGGCGAAGGTTTGGTATATACACCAGAAGTAAATGAAATCGAACCAAATGCGTTGCGCCAGGCTGGTGCACGGGTAGGTAAGTTTGAATACGAAAATGGTGCTACTTCCAACCTGAACAACGACTTCCCAATCTTCCGTTACTCGGACGTATTGCTGATGGCGGCTGAGTGCCTCCACCGCATGAATATGTCTGGCGACGGTCTGATTTATGCGAATATGGTTCGCAGTCGTGCCGGTCTGGATGACCTCGGTTCACTGACCGATGAGGAACTGCTTGCAGAACGCGGACGTGAATTCTTCTACGAAGGATGGCGCCGTCAGGATTTGATTCGCTTTGGTGCATTTGGTGATGAGTGGGACTTTAAACCTGCTTCTGATCCATGTAAGGAATTGTTCCCAATTCCGATCAACCAGATCAATGCCAACCCGAATCTGGCACAGAACGACTGTTACTAATTTGAGATACAATGATCAAATGGTGTCCTCCGGGGCACCATTTGTTTCTCCGGTTCTTAAATACCGGGATGTTTACCAAAAGGAAGCAAGTGATCCCGATTACTTGCTTCCTTTTTTACCTTTCCCTAAGTACCCGGACATAATTGATGATATAAAAATTGTCCAGGTCCTTACTTCAGGATTTACCTGCATGGGGTAATCCTCGCTTTTATCCAATCCTATCCTTTTGTATGTTACCTTTAGGAGCCCGATAAGCACCGGCTGATTATGTGTTTTATGAATTACCAGATCCGATTATTAATTCTCCTCCTTCCCGTCTTTTTTGCCTGTAATCAGGAAGAAAAGGCCCCGGATTCCATACCATCCGGCGAAAGCCTTTTTACCCGCCTTCCGGCGAATTATACCGGCATCGATTTTGCCAACAACCTCCATTACACCGAAGACTTTAATCCCTATACCTACCGAAATTTTTTCAACGGCGGCGGCGTAGGCCTCGGCGATATCAACAACGACGGCTTGCTGGATATCTTCCTCTGTGGAAACCAGGTCGACAATAAATTATACCTCAATAAAGGCAACTTTCAGTTTGAAGACATCACCGAAAAAGCAGGGGTTGCCTCCCCGGGCGTATGGACATCCGGCGTAAGCCTGGCCGACATAAACAGTGATGGATGGCTCGATATCTATGTTTGTAAATCGGGTTCCCCCGAAGGAGACCGCCGATACAACGAACTTTTTATCAATAATGGCGACGGTACTTTTACCGAAAAAGCCCGCGAATTTGGTATCGCCGACCTCGGCCTTTCCTCCCACGCCGCCTTCTTCGATTTTGATCGCGACGGAGACCTGGATTGTTACCTGCTCAATAACTCCCTCCGCCCTGTTGGCGGATTTGACCTGCGGCCCGGTCTTCGCGAAAAGCGAGATCCGGAAGGAGGCAATAAACTCTATCGAAATGACCTCAATGCAACAGGAAGTTTTACCGATGTAAGTGAAGAAGCCGGGATCTACGGCTCCTCCATTGGCTTCGGACTGGGAGTAACGATCGGAGACGTAAATCGCGACGGCTGGCTGGATATCTATGTGTCCAACGATTACTTCGAGCGCGATTACCTCTATATCAATGATAAAGACGGCACTTTCACCGAATCACTGACCGATTGCATCGGAGAGATTAGCCTCAGCTCCATGGGCGCAGATATGGCCGATGTGACCAACGACGGGCGCCCGGAAATATTTGTAACCGATATGCTCCCGGAAGGAGAAGCCCGGGTAAAAACCAAGACCAAGTTTGACAACTGGGATAAATACAGCCTGATGCTCCAGGCAGGCTATCACCGCCAGTTTACCCGAAATGTGTTTCAATACAACCGGGGAGTGCGTCCGGATGGAGACCTGCCCATATTCAGCGAAGTGGGCCGCCTGTCCGGGGTTCATGCTACCGACTGGAGCTGGGGAGCCCTTATTTTTGACCTCGATCTCGATGGCAATAAAGACATCTTCGTAGCCAATGGAATCGTAAAAGACCTGACTGACCAGGATTACATCAATTTTTACAGCGACCCCAATACGATCCGAAAGATCATTGAGTCTAAAGGAGCCGTCATCCGGGAAATGATTGATGCCATCCCTTCCCAAAAACTATCCAATTACGCTTTTCGAAATTCCGGAGAGCTTGGTTTTGAAAATTATGCGGAAGAATGGGGATTGGGAGATGTCAGCTTTTCCAATGGTTCTGCCTACGGCGACCTCGACAACGATGGCGATCCCGATCTGGTGCTAAATAACACCAATGATTTAGCCTGGATCTACCGCAATGAAGCCACCGAAAAGTTTCCGGAGCACCATTACCTCAGCATCGAATTGAAAGGAGAAGGCGCCAATGTGTTTGCGCTGGGCAGCCAGGTGGAGCTGTTCTGTGGCGATAAACTTTTTTATCAGGAACTCAATCCCATGCGTGGGTTTCAGTCGACGGTCGATAGTCGATTGCATTTTGGTTTAGGAGGGTGCAGCAGCATAGACAGCCTTCGGGTTTTCTGGCCCGACGGAAGCATCAGCGTTCAACAATCGGTAGCTGTAGATCAACACCTTCAAATTGATCAGCAATCTGATCCGGAGCGAATGCGATCGGCGATGAAAAAAACGGAAGAATCCAAACTATTCCGTAAGCTGGCAGGGGAAGAGATGTTTCGGCATATTGAAAATGAATTTACCGATTTCGACCGGGATCATTTGTTGTATTACATGATCTCAGCAGAAGGACCTAAACTCGCTTCCGCGGATGTGAACAGAGATGGGCGACTCGACTATTATGTTGGCGGATCTAAAGGAAATGCCGGTGCGCTGTTCCTCCAACAATCCGACGGTCAATTTGCCCAAAGTCCACAACCCGTTTTTGAAAAAGACAAAGGATCGGAAGATACAGATGCCGCTTTTTTTGATGCGGATGGGGATGGAGACCCGGACTTATATGTGTGTAGCGGAGGCAATGAATTTTCTTCCAGTTCGAGGGCCCTTTTCGACCGCCTGTACCTAAACGATGGCACCGGCAAATTTACAGAGGAAGCCGACTTGCCTTTTAGTCGACCCTCGAGCACTTCCTGTGTCCGGCCCGCTGATTTTGACGGCGACGGATCCACCGACCTTTTTGTCGGAACGCGATTGTTGCCCTTCCTGTACGGCGTCCCGGTGAGCGGGTATTTGCTTCGAAATGAAGGAGGGGAATGGAAAGATATTACAGCAGAAATTGCACCGGCATTTAATGAGATGGGCATGATCACCGATGCCCATTGGGTGGATCTCGATAACGACAATCGACTCGATTTAATCCTTTCCGGCGATTGGATGAAGATTCGGATATTTATGAATACTCCGGATGGTTTTATCGAAGGAGAAGCCTCCGGTCTGGAGGAGTCAGAAGGATTCTGGAATTGTTTTGAAACGGCCGATCTCGACGGCGAGGGCGATTTGGATCTGGTTCTGGGCAATCATGGATTGAATAGTAGAATTCAGGCTTCCGCCGAAAGGCCGGCCAGCCTCTATGTAAATGATTTTGACAGAAACGGCACAGCCGAGCAATTGCTTTCGGTATACAATGGCGATGCTTCTTACCCGCTGGTGCTCCGCCATGATCTGGTCATGCAAATGCCCCAATTGAAGAAAAAATACCTTAAATACGAGCAGTACAAAGAACAACAGGTTGAAGATATTTTCAATCCGGAACAACTGGAAGGAACCGTATACCTGGAAGCCAAAGAGTTGGCCAATTGCATTGCTATCAATCAGGGAAACGGGAAATTTGAGCTGCAGCGATTGCCGCTGGAAGCCCAGTTTGCTCCGGTTTACGCAATCTTTGTCGAAGACCTGAATGGAGATGGGCATAAAGACCTGGTGCTTGGCGGGAATTTCTACCGCGCCAAACCGGAAGTAGGGATTCACGACGCTTCTTTTGGACTGGTTTTATTGGGTCGGGAAGCGGGTGGCTATGAAGCCCTGAGTCCGGATGAATCCGGCTTGTTCCTGGAAGGAGAAATAAGAGACTTTCTGCCGCTGGAAGACGGCAGACTGCTTGTAGCCAGAAATAACAAAACACTTGAGCTTTGGAGCTGGAAATAAACTTTCAAATTATGAAAACTAGTTGGGTTCGATGTAGCCTGTTTGTGGCAATTACAGGAACGCTGCTTTTGTTTGCATCCTGCAACAAAACGATGAGCTATGACGAAATGCTCTACAAGGAACTGGAGTCTGGAGAAGTATATGAAGATTTGTTTTTGGGCATGGAACTGGGGATGACTTCCAAGCAATTTTATGCTCAATGCTGGGAACTTAACAAAGAACAGAAAATCATGCAGGGGCCTGGAAATCTCTCCGTACAATACGAACCCGAAGAACTCGATTATCCGGGAACCATGAATTTTTATCCCGATTTCTACGAAGACAAGATCGCTTCCATGCCTATGATATTTGAATACAAATCCTGGGCTCCGTGGAATAAAGATATGTTTTCGGATAAATTAGCCATGGATGTAAAAGATATGTTTGAATCCTGGTATGGTTCGGGCTTTAAGGTGCACGACCATCCCAAATATGGGAAAGTGCTCGCTAAAGTAGACGGCAATCGGGAAATAATTATCCATATCAAGGACGATCGACTCGTGGAAGCCTGGATCAATGACCTGCGGCTCCTAAACGAAATTAGAGATATTAGGGCAGAAGAAAGTGAATAGCCAATCAGACAATTTGACCGCTTCCATGGGGATAAAGTCGAAAGAACCTAAAGCAATTTTTATGAAATATGGTATCTACTGTTTGCTGACCAGCCTGTTGCTATTTTCAGCTTGCGACAGTCAGCAGCAATCAGTAAAGGTAGAGAGTAAGGCCGGCCAGTTATTTACAGCACTTCCGGCTGAATACACCGGCATCGAGTTTTCGAATCAGCTGGATTTTGATGCAGACTTTAATATTTACAAATACCGCAACTTCTATAATGGCGGAGGAGTAGCTATTGGAGACATCAATAACGACGGCCTGCCGGATATCTATTTTACAGCCAACTTCCTGCCCAATCGCCTTTACTTAAATAAAGGAGATATGGTTTTTGAGGATATCACCGAAAACTCCGGCACAGGAGGTGATAAAGCCTGGTCGACCGGTGTTGCTTTGGCCGATGTAAATGGAGACGGCTTTCTCGATATATATGTCTGCAACTCCGGCGATATCGAAGGCGACAACAAACAAAACGAGCTCTTCATCAATCAGGGAGACAATACTTTCCTCGAACAGGCCGAAGCCTTTGGCCTGGCCGACCGGGGCTATTCTACCCATGCCGCTTTTTTCGATTACGACAAAGACGGAGACCTGGATTGTTATCTGCTCAACAACTCCTATCAGGCAATCGGGAGTTTCAACCTCCGGAAATCAGCCAGGCCACAACGAGATCCTGTTGGCGGAGACAAATTGTTTCGCAACGATGGCGGCACCTTTACGGATGTCAGCGAGGAAGCGGGCATCTACGGAAGTGTGATTGGCTTTGGATTGGGAGTTACTGTTGGCGATCTGAATCGCGATGGCTGGCCGGATATCTATGTCTCCAATGATTTTTTCGAGCGGGACTATATCTATATGAATCAGGGAGACGGAACATTTACAGAAGAACTGGAAAAGCAGATTCGTTCGATTAGTGCCGCTTCAATGGGCGCCGATCTGGGCGATATAGACAACGATGGCTTCCCCGATCTTTTCGTTACCGAAATGCTGCCCGAAGGAGATGATCGACTAAAAACAAAAACAACTTTTGAAAACTGGGATCGCCATCAATACGGGTTTAACAACGGGTATCATTACCAGTTTACCCGGAACATGCTGCAGCTCAATAACCAAAATAAAACCTTTAGTGATATCGGACGACTGGCCGGGGTTCATGCCACAGACTGGAGCTGGGGAGCCCTGATTCTGGATTTGAATAATGATGGCCTGCGGGATATTTACGTGGCCAATGGAATCTATCAGGATCTGACCGATCAGGACTACATTCAGTTTATCTCGAATGAGGAAACGATTAAAATGATCACTTCCGGCAAAGAAGTGGATTACAAAGCCCTGGTCGACGCGATCCCTTCCGAGCAAATACCAAACTATGCCTTTGTCAATAAAGGCGATTTGCAATTTGAAAATATGGCCGAAGCCTGGGGACTTGCCACTCCCAGCCACTCAAACGGTTCCGCTTACGGTGATTTGGATAAAGACGGTGACCTCGATCTGGTGGTCAATAATGTCAACATGCCCTGCTTTGTTTATCGAAACGAAACGAATGACCAACTGCCCGACCTACACTACCTGCGGGTCAGGTTGCAGGGGGAAGGCTTAAACCCATTTGGTGTCGGGGCCACCGTCTCTATCCAGGCCGGAGATCTCCAACTTTACCAGGAGCAATTTCCCACCCGCGGATTCCAGTCCTCTATGGATTATGTCATGCATTTTGGATTGGGGGAGCACCAAACCATCGATCAATTACAGGTTATCTGGCCAGATGGCTCTGTTAGCACCCAGACCGATGTAGCTACCAGTCAGGAGTTGACAATTTCCCAGGCAGAAGCAACGGGCAATCAGCCTCAATATCCGAGTGTGATGCAGGATCCACTCTTTGAATCCATGCCCCGTTCTGCCGGATCTTACCGCCACCGGGAAAACAGCTTCATAGATTTTGACCGGGATCGACTGATCTACCACATGATGTCGACCGAAGGCCCCGCTTTCGCAAGCGGCGATCTAAACGGAGACGGACTCGAAGATTTCTTTGCAGGAGGTGCCAAAGGCCAGGCGGCCAGTGTTCATTTGCAAACATCCAATGGTGGTTTTCAAACTGTTCCCGGAGCCGTATTTGAAAAAGACATTGATTCTGAAGACGTAGATGCCGTTTTGCTGGATGTGGAAGGAGATGGCGATCTGGATATTTACGTCGCCAGTGGGGGCAACGAATTTTCCTCGGCTTCTCTCGATCTGATTGACCGGCTGTACCTCAACGACGGAAAAGGCAATTTTACAAAATCTCCACAACGGCTTCCGGCAAACAAACCTGAAAGTACGGCCTGTGTAAGTGCTGCCGATTACGATGGCGACGGCGATACCGACCTGTTTGTGGGCATTCGGCTCAAGCCGTTTTATTACGGGGTACCTTCAAACGGATACCTCCTCGAAAATGATGGCAATGGGAAATTCTCAAACGTAACTAAAGAAAAGGCAGCTGCCCTCGAAAACGCCGGAATGTTTACCGATGCTATTTGGCTGGACTACGACGGCGATTCGGATCTTGATCTGATTACTTGCGGAGACTGGATGCAAATTCGCGTTTTTGAGAACGACAATAACACTTTTTCTGAAGCAACAGAATCCGCCGGACTTTCCGATTCTTATGGCTGGTGGAATTGCCTTACTGCTGCCGATTACGACGGCGATGGGGATATTGATCTGGTTGCCGGCAACCACGGACTAAACTCGCGTTTCAAAGCAGATTCAGAACATCCGGTTCAGATGTATGTCAATGATTTTGACCGCAACGGTACAGCCGAGCAGATCATTACGCGCTATGACGAAGATCAGTCTTTGCCTTTCGTGCTAAGACACGATCTGGTGGCGCAGATGCCTCATCTGAAGAAGAAGTATCTCAAGTACGAAAATTATCAGGGCCAGACAATCGAAGACATCTTCAGCCCGGAAGAGATGGAAGGGACCATTATACTGAAGGTCACCGAACTGGCCAGCTGTGTTTTTCTCAATCAGGGAGATGGTACTTTTCAGAAGCAAGTATTGCCGATGGAAGCCCAGTTTGCCCCGGTTTATGCCCTGCTTACCGGCGATTACAATGCCGACGGGAATCTCGATTTGCTCAGTGCCGGAAATCTGTATGAAGCCAAACCCGAAGTTGGTAAATACGACGCCGATTACGGCCTGGTATTGCTCGGCAGCGATGGCGGCTTTAGCGCGTTGCGATCTGCCGAAAGTGGCTTCCGAACCAGTGGTGCTGTAAGAGATCTCCAGCGCATGAAAATCAATGGTGAAGAGCGCATTGTAGTGGTTCAGAACAACATGCCGCTGCAGTTGTTTAAACCGCTGAAAGTCTCTAAAGACAAGCCTTTGCAGTAATTTTATACCAAAATCATGTCAGCCGGATGCCGGATCAGACATATAATACTTATCCTTTTTTGCTGCCTTGCGGCGAATGATTCCATATTTGCCCAGGAATCACTTAGCTGTGATCACCGGGCCTATCTTTCTTTGCGTCTTTCCGATGGCTCCTCAGCAGTGCCTTTGTATAGCGGAGATCCGGCTACAGGAGACCTGCTTCCCTTTGAGGTCTTTCTGGCCGATGCGGGCACCTTTCTAACTTGCCTGGGATACAGCACTCAAAACTATTTATATGGTCTGGACCCCAATACGTATGAGCTTTACCGCATCGGGGCAGAAGGGCAAATGGAAAATCTGGGTATTCCTGCCGGATTGGATACTTCCTACTTTTACCGGGCAGGTACCATGTCGCCCGACGGCATAAGAATGGTATTGATGGCTCAGAATAAAACCACCAGCCTGGATGAGAAAATAGTTGCCATTCGAACGGATCTGCCCAATCTGGCTACCAGCAGTACCGCGCTGGTTTCGGAGGACCCCATTCGCCTGGGAGATATCGCTTTCGATCCCTATTATGGAAACGGATATGGTTTTGATGAATTAAATAAGCGGTTGGTTAATATTGGCTGGCCCGGCGGGCTGGTCACGAGCTACAATTACGATCAATTGGCAGATGTCTCCAAAATGGGCAGCCTCTTTTTTGATACCACAGGCGTGCTCTATGCCTATGGATCATCCGCCTCAGGCTCCGTGGAAAAGGTATTATATACGCTCAACAAAGGTACGGGAGAGATAGTACAAACCCGAAACGGCCCTTCCGGCCTGGAATCCGATGGCTGCAACTGCCCCTACCGGATCCGCATGAAGCGGAGCCTGGACAAACAAAAAGTGCTGCCCTGCGAGTCATTTATTGTCGAATATGCGCTTTGGAATACAGCAGGAACCGTTTATACCAATATCAACTTATTGGATGTTTTCCCTCCCGGCTTTGAAATTCAGGAGATTCTTCAGGTGCCTTATTCCGCTCCCGTATTCTCGCAAGGAGTAGGAGACGATATATTGTCTTACGACGAATTTGACCTTTTGCTCGGACAGGATACGCTGCTTGTTCAGGTGGGAGCTCCGGCAGAACCGGGAATTTATAACATGCAAGCTGAAATGGGGCCTTTCCCGCCAGCCTTCAATCTGGTCGTTTTATCGGACGATCCGCGCAAAGAAGGAGCATTTGATCCGAATGTGCTGACCGTTATAGGGGAGGGCGATATATTCTCCGATGATAAAAGCTTCCTGTGTCCGGGAGGAACCACCATACTCGAAACCGGTTTGCAAACCGGAGACTTCCTTTGGAACGACGGCAGCACAGAAGCATTCCTGGAAATAACCACCCCCGGAATTTACTGGGTGGAAGTTATGGGCGAATGCGGCAGTTGGAGAGATACCATTGAAGTAGAATTACTACCCGCTCCCCTGCAATTGGATTTGGGCCCCGATAGAGAAGCACGCATTGGTACTTATGTGGACCTGACCAGCCTGAGCAATACGCAATTGCCTTTGGATTATGTCTGGCTTTCGCCGAATGCTTCATTGGATTGTATACATTGTCCGGCCGTTCAGATCGGACCGCTTATTGACGATGCTCAGGTGATATTGGAAGCATCTAATGCATTTGGCTGCTTTGATTCGGATACCTTAAATATTCGGGTTTTAAAAGATCGGGCCGTGTATATGCCAAACGCCTTTTCGCCGGAAGGCAATGGAATCAATGATCGTTTCTACCCACAGGGTCTGGAAAATGCAAGCATCAATTACTTCCGGATTTTTAATCGCTGGGGCCAGTTGATTTTTGAAAGTACGGATGGTCAAATAAATGATCCCGACATTGGCTGGGACGGAGTTCTTGGCGGAAAACAACTACCCGAAGGCATTTATGTCTGGACCCTTTCGCTGACCTTCGAGGATGGTTATCGGCAAAAAATGGCCGGGGATGTGTTGTTAATGCGATAATCTGCTTTTTTCTGACAAGCTCTTGCCGCTTTGCTTGTTACATTAGCAAAATGATTGAAAAATTCATGAGAATATTTTTTCTGTTGGTGGTCGCCACGGTGATCATTGCCTGTGGATCAGATAATGCCGCCACCACCGAGATGGCTGATCCTTTGTTTGAATTGCTGAATCCGGAGGATACAGGCGTGGACTTTGTCAATGATGTAAGGAATACCGAATCCCACAACATCATTCAATACCTCTATTACTACAATGGGGGAGGAGTGGCAATTGGGGATATAAACGGCGATGAGTTGCCGGACCTGTTTTTCTCCTCCAATCGCCTGCCAAACAAACTCTACATTAACAAAGGGGATTTGCAATTTGAAGAACAAACCCAGGAAGCGGGATTGCGCGGAGCCGGAAACTGGAAAACAGGCGTAAGTATGGCTGATGTTAATGCCGACGGACATCTGGATATTTACGTTTGCCAGGTGGGTAAGTACAAGCGATTTAGCGGCCGCAATGAGTTGTACATTAATAATGGAGACGGCACCTTCAAGGAAGCTGCGGCTCAATACGGATTGGATTTTCAGGGCTTCTCCCAGCAAGCTGCCTGGTTTGACTACGACGGCGATGGCGACCTGGACTGTTTCCTGCTCAATCATTCCGTGCACAGCCCTGAAAATTACCAGGCATCTGAGAAGGTTCGTACCCGGCGGGACAGTCTTTCCGGCGATCGCCTGTATCGCAATGATGGCGGCACTTTTACCGATGTAAGCGAATCAGCCAAAATATATGGAGGCCGGATCGGTTTCGGACTCGGGCTCGTTGTTTCTGATTTTGACAACAACGGATGGCCGGATGTTTACGTAGCCAATGATTTCCATGAAAACGATTACCTCTACCTCAACCAGGGAGACGGGCAATTCAAAGAAACCTTAACCGCTTCCGTTGGGCACACCAGCCAGTTTTCGATGGGAGTGGATGCGGCCGACCTCAACAACGATGGATATACCGACCTGCTTTCGCTGGATATGAAACCGGAAAACGAGTCCATTAAAAAGCAATCAGTCGGTCCGGATCCCTACAACATTTACAAGCATAAATTAAACTTTGGTTACCACTACCAATATGCGCGAAACAACCTCCAGATCAATTTAGGGAATACCCCCGGAGAAGGCATTCGCTTTAGCGAGATAGGAAATTTGGCGGGTGTATCGGCAACAGACTGGAGTTGGGCTTGCCTGATGGCTGATTTTGACAACGACAGCCGCAAAGACATTTTCATTTCAAACGGCATCTGGACCCGTCCAAACGATCTGGACTACCTCAAGTACATCTCCGATGAAGAGATTCAGGAGTCGGCCTCGGATGTGGAGTTGATTCAACAGATGCCCGGCGGCCTGGTGCCAAACTACGCCTTCCGGAATATGGGCAACCTGGAATTTGAACCCATTGCAGAAAACTGGGGACTGGACCTCATGGGCTGTTCCAACGGGGCAGCTTATGCAGACCTGGATGCCGATGGCGACCTCGATTTGGTGCTCAATAATCTAAACTTGCCAGCGAGTATTTACCGAAACACGAGTGAGCGCAGGGAAAGTGCGTGGCTGCAAATTCGACTAAAAGGAGCTCCGGAAAATCCATTTGCCTATGGTAGTCGGGCGCGCCTGTTTGTGGGAGGAGAAATGCAGCTCGCCGAATTAAATCCCGTGCGGGGCTGGCAATCATCGGTCGAGCCGATCCTGCATTTTGGGTTGCCTTTCGGCGAAAGCCCGGACAGCCTGCAGTTAATCTGGCCGGATGGCAGTATGCAAACACTAAACGATGTTCCCCTTAATCAGCGAATAGAATTAAGCTGGGAAGCGGGCTTGAGAAACTATAAGTCGGATTCAGCACCCGATGCTTTAATGCAGGTGGCTTCTTTACCTGGCCTGGATTATGTACATGAAGAAAATTCCTTCACCGATTTTAACATGGAGAAACTGCTGCCTTATGAGCTGTCTGAAGACGGTCCGTGCATGGCGATAGCAGATGTAAATGGCGATGGACTGGAGGATCTGTTTGTGGGTGCTTCAAAAGGAGCTTTGCCCCAACTGTTTTTCCAATCAACAGATGGCCGCTTTGCCAATAGTAATTCAGCAGCTTTCGCCGAAGATCTGCTCCTGGAAGATGTGGATGCTGCCTTCTTCGATGCCGATGGCGACAGCGATTTAGACTTGTATGTGGTAAGTGGGGGAGGAGAGTATACCGAAGGATATGCCCAATTACAGGATCGATTGTATATAAATGACGGAAAGGGCAACTTGAGCCGGAGCACAGATCGCTTGCCGGAATGGAGTCGCAATGGCAGCTGTGTAGTCCCCCTGGATTTTGACAAAGACGGCGATCTCGATCTTTTTGTGGGCAGTCGTTCCGTTCCAAGAGCCTATGGGAAAATCCCGGAATCCGCTTTGTTTCGGAATTCCGGAGACGGTCGTTTTGAAGAAGTAGCCAAAGAAATACTGCCAGAGTTGCAGACCCTGGGCATGATCACAGATGCCGTCTGGCTGGCGGAAGAAGAAAAATTATTAATTACCGGCCACTGGATGCCGCTCTGTATTGCCGATTTCCGGGAGCCCATCCCGGTTCTCGAAAAACGGGAGGAATTGGGCTGGTGGAATACCTTGCATGTTACCGATCTCGACCAAAATGGAAAGCCGGATGTTGTGCTGGGAAACCTGGGCTGGAATACCGACCTGGGTAAAGGAAACCCCAATGAACCGGTAAGTTTGTTTGTAGAGGATTTTGACGAAAACTACAGCGTCGACCCGATTATGGCCTATTACCGCGATGGCAAACAGGTCCCCTTTAATTGGAAGGATGATCTTTTTGGGCAGATCATCAGCCTTAAAAAGCAATTTGTGGATTACCGCCGCTATGCTGTAAGTAGCCTGGATGAGGTTTTTGAAGGTCGCAATCTGGAGTCTGCCCAAACCTTTGAAGCCAATTATTTCAGTTCGGCCATCTGGTGGGATATGGATCCACAGCAAGATTTGCAAGTACTGCCTGATCCGATACAATGGTCAACAACCGAAGCGATTACCAGTAAGGCAAACCTGCTTTTTGTAGCTGGCAATCGCGATGGATTTACCCCTTCGCTCGGCCGGCAGGATGCTTCTCCGGGCTGGCTGCTCGAAGTGCAAAAAGACCGCAGCCTGAAGCTAATGATGCCGGGAGAAAGTGGTTTTGCCCTAAACGGTTTTGTGAGAGGCTTAAAATGGATAGATATCAATGGTGTTCCCACGCTTTTGGTATTGCGCAATGGAAACAGCCTGGGGGCTTTTACACTGGATAGTGCAAATGAAGTGCAACAATAGATGTGCCGCTCCTGGTCGACCAGCTGAATAAAAAATCCCGGATTCTTCATAAAGAAAAACCCGGGATAAATTAGGATCTTAAGCGATAGGTGGTATGCTTACCACTTAATATTTGCCAGTGCCTTATTGGCGGCTTTTTTGCGGTCTGATTCAGTGAGGAGGATTTTGCGCATACGCATGTTCTTTGGCGTAATCTCCACATACTCATCATCCTGAATGTATTCCAGCGCTTCCTCCAAAGAGAATTTAATCGCCGGAGCAATCTTGTTGTTATCGTCTTTACCGGCAGCACGCATGTTGTTGAGCTGCTTTCCTTTCACCACGTTGATATTGATATCGTTTTCACGGGTGTTTTCTCCCAGTACCTGTCCTTCGTAAACTTCTTCGCCCGGATCGACAAAGAATTTGCCGCGCTCCTGCAGTTTATTGATGGCATAAGTCATAGCTGTTCCGGTATCGCTGGAAACCAAAACACCGTTCAAACGGCGTGGGATATCTCCTTTTACGGGTTGGTATTCATGAAACTGGTGGTTCATGATCGCTTCACCGGCAGTTGCGGTGAGGATCTTATTTCGCAGTCCGATGATTCCGCGGGAAGGAATGTGGAATTCGAGGTGGATCAAATCGCCTTTTGGCTCCATGATCGTCATCTCACCTTTACGCTGGGTAACCAGTTCGATTACTTTTCCGGAAGAAGTTTCCGGTACATCGATGCTCAGTAGTTCTACCGGCTCGTGTTTTTTGCCATCAATTTCTTTGATGATCACCCGGGGCTGACCAACCTGCAACTCATAACCTTCGCGACGCATGGTCTCGATGAGTACGCTAAGGTGCAGAATACCGCGTCCGAAAACGAGCAGGGCATCCGGAGATTCGGTTTCCTCGACGCGCAGCGCGAGGTTCTTTTCCGTTTCTTTAAAGAGGCGGTCGCGTACCTGGCGGGAGTTTACATACTTCCCTTCCTTGCCAAAGAAAGGGGAGTTGTTGATCGTAAAGAGCATATTCATGGTAGGCTCTCCGATTGCAATAGAAGGCAGTGGCTCCGGATTTTCAAAATCGGCGATAGTATCTCCGATCTGGAAATCATCCAGTCCGACAACAGCAGCCAATTCGCCGGCAGGCACTTCAGAAACCCGGGTACGACCAAGTCCTTCAAATACGTAGAGTTCCTTGATGCGGGTTTTCTTTTCGCCACCTTCCTGCTTTACCAGTGTTACCGGGCTGTTTTCTTTCAGCACACCGCGATTTACACGGCCAATGGCAATACGTCCCTGGTAGTTGTTGTAGTCGATGGTCGTTGCCTGCATCTGAACCGTTCCTTCGGGATGTTTGGCAGCCGGAATTTCTTCCAGAATAGCATCCAGGAGCGGGGTAATGTCTTCTGTTGGGTTTTCCCAGTCTTCGCTCATCCAGCCGTGTTTCGAACTTCCGTAAAGTGTACGGAATTCCAGTTGCTCTTCGGTAGCGTCGAGATTGAAGAACAATTCGAATACAGCTTCATGTACTTCTTCCGGGCGACAGTTTTCTTTGTCGACCTTGTTGACAACCACAAGCGGCTTGAGTCCAAGCTCCAGCATCTTTTGGGTAACGAAGCGTGTTTGTGGCATCGGCCCCTCAAAGGCATCTACCAACAATACACAGCCGTCGGCCATTTTGAGCACCCGTTCTACTTCTCCTCCGAAGTCGGCGTGACCAGGGGTGTCAATGATATTGATCTTAACCCCTTTGTATCGTACTGATACGTTCTTAGACACAATCGTGATCCCGCGCTCGCGCTCGAGGTCATTGTTGTCCAGAATGAGTTCGCCAACTTCCTCGTTTTCCCGAAACAAATTTGTCTGGTGGAAGATCTTGTCTACCAGGGTCGTTTTGCCGTGGTCTACGTGAGCGATGATAGCGATATTGCGTATTTCCTGCATGCTATTGAATTTGAAGCCGCAAAGGTACGTCTAATTTTAATGTGCTGCACTATCCCGGTAGTTAATTTAATGCGGAATGATGGATGCTGATTTTTTAATTCACAGAAACCCGCTAAACGATACTCGATAAACGATTAACCTTCCACGAACCAACGGAACCAACGGAATCAACGGAACCAACGGAACCAACGGAATCAACGGAACCAACGGAATCAGGCAGCAATTCTCCCCACCCATTCGTATTATTGCGTAATGGTGGCGTTCTAACCAGGTCAACACATTTTTATGAGATCAGCCTTAATAATCTGCATGCTTCTGTTTTTGATGCCTGCTGCTTCTCAGGCAGCGATCGCTTTGGATAAAGCAGCTGAGTCTTCTGCCTCGATTTCAATAACAACGGAGAAGGAGCAGCTTAAACCAACGGAAGCCAGGTCCGGCTTCTTCCGGTTTCTCAACAAAGGGAAGGAAAAGAAGAAGTATCGCGGAGCCTGGCTGGCCTGGTCCGGGCTGGGTCTTTCATTCCTTGGGTTTTACTTCACCCTGCTCAATCCGATGTTTATTGGTGGCGTGTTCGTCCTGCTGGCTTTCATCGCCATGATCGCCGGGTATTTCGGACTTGGAAAATACCTCGATAATGCCTTTCTGTGGTTACTTATCCTAACCTCCGTAATGCTGGGTATCACGGCTTTTGGTACAGTCTTTACTATATTCGGATAGTATTTCCCATTTGGCATCCTAATAGGAATCAGTAACCTTTACTGCCTTTCGGCGAAAATAATTTTTGGGTGTGATGTAACAAATTTTGAAATTCCTTCGTCATGTTGGCGTTGGCATCCATAAATCATTATTTACACGATCCTCAAAACACCCACACACAAATGCGTTTAGTCACCCTTTGTTTTTTATTGCTCTTTGGTGGTCTGATACATGCCCAGGACTACATCACGATAAGCGGTAATGTTATCGATCAGAATTCTGGTAAACCCATTGAATTTGCCCATGTAGGTATTCCCGAAAGGGGAATCGGCACTATTTCCGGTGCTGAAGGACATTTTACCCTCAAACTCCATCCGGATTATGTCAATTCGACCTTTACGGTTTCCTTTCTCGGATACAGTACCTACCGCAAAAAGGTGAGCGAAATTGATGGTCCTTTAACGGTTCGCCTTTCGGCGAAAGCCCTAAGTCTGATCGAGGTAGTCGTGATGGAAGAGGCTGCAGTAGAAAATATCATCCGCAAAGCCGTGAATGCGATTCCCGACAACTATCCAACAAAGTCAACCCGCATGACCGGTTTTTACCGGGAATCCAAAACAGATGAAAATCAGGAGTATACCTATCTGGCTGAAGGGGTCCTGGATATTTACAAAACCTCCTACCGAAACGATAAGGAAGGGCAGGTAGCGCTCAAACAAGGGCGCCAGGTCGGACTATTGCCGGAAGAAGAAATGTCGCGACACACTGTTTTTTCCTCCGGACACCTGGCCGGGCACCGCTTTGATTTTGTAAAGCACCGGGAAGAGTTTATTGATGAAGAAAACTTTGAGCACTATAAGTATTGGCTCGAAGGCATGACTTTCTACGATGACAATCCGGTGTATATCATTGCTTTTGATGCCGATGATTCCAAAGGCCGCATGAAGGGGAAAGTATTTATTGATACCCTTAATTACGCCTTCGTACGGGCCGAGTTTGAGGTGCTTCCCCAGGGACTGAAAAAGTCAAATGACTACCCACTCTATGTAGGCAACTGGACGGCCAATCGCTATGTGGTTAATTACCGGAAGCTGGGAGAAAACTGGCAGTTTAGTTCTGCTTTGCGCGAAGGGAAATGGCGCGATGGTGGTGTATATAGCAATGACATCCTGATCACCGAAGTGGAAACCGACCGCTCCAAGCCCATTGAATACCTGGACCGTCTCAACCGCGGCGTGCCCTTTATGACCATTACCGGAAATTACAACGAAGATTTCTGGAAAGAATACAATACAACGCCTCTCAGTTCCGGACTGGAAGAAAGTGTAAACCAGATGAAGGCCCGTCAAAAAGCGGAGGAAGTTTTTGACATTGAGTATATGGCTGAACTTCAGCGTCAGCGTGATTCCATTCAGGCCGCAGAGATTGCCGCTCAAATGGAAGCGCGGGAAGCCGGAGGTACCGGAGACAGCGACCAGGCAATGGAATTGCCGGATATCCCCAGGCTGAATCCCTTTAAAATTAAATTGAGTTATGCCCTGAGTGGCGGCGTTCATTTACTGGAATCCGGACCGGAGCAGCTGAAAATCAACTATTTGCACGAGGAATCCGGAGAGCAAGTGCTCAGTCTGACCGATACCATACCTTATCGCCCGCAGGAATACATCTGGAAAAGCGATTTGGCCCTTTATGTGCGAAAGAACCTGTACGTACACTGGGGAATCAGCCGGGACTTTTGGAACAGTATTTATAAGGAAAACTCTATAGGTTTGGGAACATCTGTAAATGTTTCTCATAAGCGCCCGGTGTTTTTGCGCCTTACGGCGGATTACAGTTGGATGAAATACGGTCGCAAACTGGGTCAGACTACCAATGAATATGGCAACTTCAAGGCAGAGGGAAAGAAATTTAAATCAGAGAAGGTAAACCTGTATTATGGAGAGCTGACGCATAATTTCAAGGCAAGCCTGGAGCTTTCGGTAGAAATGCACCCCTCTTTGGAATTGTTTGTTCGTGGCTCTTATTTACTGCCTTTTGCGGAGAATAGCCACATTTACCTCTGGGAGCGCAAGCGCTTTTTCAGGAAAAAAGTGCGCGTGAAAGATGATGCTTTATTTGAGGTGACTCAAAATGGGGAGCCTTTCAATAAGCGGATGACCAGTCCGGGAACCATTCAGCTTACTGTTGGAGCTGTGTTTAAATAGAACTAATTCTTCCATTTTTTTAAAGAGGCTGTCGCTTTCGACAGCCTCTTTTTTGTTTGTTTTCACCCTGCGTTTATTATTGTGTTTCATTTTTATGATTACATTTTTTAGGTCCAGGATGCTTTTATAATGAAGGTTTTATGGGTTTTTTGTAATCAAAAAAATGATAATTGATTTTTTTTGAGAAAAAGCGGAGTTACATTTGGAGAAACCTTTCTCTTTTGCTTAGTTTTACCGCAGTATAACACCAAAAAGCCGGATGTACAGGTTGTCATTTCCCCAGCTGATCAGTTTCCCGGGAAAAGAATTTCAGCTTCACATCTGCCGAATCGTTCTGTGCTGCCCTTGCATGCAGCAGCCGGAACGACCTTTAAAGAGCAATACTTTTTATCCATAAACCTTAATAATCAAGATGATGAAAAAAGCACGACTTTTTGCTGTCCTGGCACTTGGAGCCTTATTCTTTACGAGCTGTGTCAAAGAATACACTTGTACTTGTACGGTTGATGACGGTACAAATACCTACACTGAAACTACTACTATTGAAGGAACCAAAGCGGAGGCTACAGCAGAATGTGAAAGCCAGAGTTTAACGATTTTTGGCATCACCTATGAGTGTGACCTCAACTAACAAAGTGGCCAAATAATATCCCTTCGGGGGTGTTAATGGCAGCAATTTCCCGAATTCCGGTTTGCCCGGTATTCGGGATTTGTCGTTTTAGCCTCTTCATTTTCTCTTAAACGTTTATCCTTCTTGCTTCAAATACCAATTTCTTACCTTTGTATCGCGGCCATATGGCCCGAATAAACCTATAGCAACAAACAATTACTTATGAAACGTATTGCGATAGCCTTAATGGCCTGTTGTATGCTTTTCTCTTCCTGCGAAACGGACAATGGGGAATGGAAAGTGGAGACGGAGAATCCGGAGTTTTTACATCGATCGATGAAAAAGCTTACTGATGTGATCGTACACGATATATTCTCTCCACCGGTAGCCAGTCGGATATACGCATATAGTAGCATTGCCGGCTATGAAGCCCTGCAAAACGGGTATCCGGAATACCGCAGTCTGGCCGGTCAACTCAACGAATTGGAAGCCGTACCGGCACCAGCGGAAGGGGAAACGATCAGTCATGCCCTGGCCGGAGTACATGCTTTTCTGGTAGTGGGTAAAAAACTCATCTTTTCCGAAGAAAAGATCGATGCCTTCCAGGCAGAAATCTACCAGGAATTTGCTGATACCGGTATGCCTCTATCGGTTATGGATGCCTCAAAAGCCTATGGGGAACAGGTCGCTTCACACATTATGGCCTGGGCCGATGGAGACAACTACAAGCAAACGAGAACGTATCCAAAGTTTTCCATCAATCAGGACCCGGCTCGCTGGCAACCAACACCGCCGGATTATATGGATGGTATTGAGCCACATTGGAAAATGATTCGTCCTTTTGTTTTAAACGATGCCAATCAATTTGCGCCTCCACCACCAACCTCCTTCGATATGGATCCGAAGAGTACTTTTTACAAAGAGACCATGGAGGTATACAATGCCGTGGTGGAAGGAGATACTGCCGAGCGCATCGAAATCGCTCGTTTCTGGGATTGCAATCCCTACGTTTCCACCCATGCCGGGCACGTTATGTTTGCCACCAAGAAAATTACGCCCGGTGGTCACTGGATAGGTATTTCACAGCTTGCCGCTAACAAGGCAGGAGCAGATATGATGAAAACGGCTCAAACTTATGCGCTGGTTTCCGTTGCGCTGGCCGATGGCTTTATCAGTTGCTGGGACGAAAAGTACCGCTCTAACCTCGTTCGTCCGGAAACAGTAATCAATGTATATCTGGATGAAGACTGGCGCCCGGTATTGCAAACCCCGCCATTCCCGGAGTATACCAGTGGCCATAGTGTGATCAGTCGTTCGGCTGCGGTTGCTCTTACATCCATATATGGCGATGACTTTAGCTTTACGGATACCGTGGAGGAGGAGTACGGTTTGCCGGTGCGTTCCTTTGATTCCTTTATGGAAGCTTCCGAGGAAGCAGCCGTAAGTCGTTTGTATGGCGGTATTCACTATCGTCCGGCGATCGACAATGGCGTGGAACAAGGAGAGAAAGTCGGCAACTTTGTAGTCAATTCACTGACCTGGAAATCAGACACCGCAATGGGCATGAAAGGCTCTGAATAATCTATGATAAAGAAACTCGAAATCCGAAATTACGCCCTGATCGACAGCCTGGATATTCATTTTCCAAAAGGCCTGACGATTATTACTGGAGAGACAGGTGCCGGCAAATCCATTTTACTGGGTGCACTGGGGCTGATCATGGGGAAACGGGCCGATACGAAGGTACTGTATAACCTGGAGGAGAAATGTGTGGTGGAAGGCCTCTTTGACATTTCTTCCTACGATCTGCGATTCTTTTTCGAGGAAAATGATATCGACTTTGACAAGGAGTTGATTGTCAGAAGGGAAATCGCTCCCTCTGGTAAATCCCGGGCTTTTGTCAATGATACCCCGGTTCGACTACCGGTTCTTCACCAGCTAAGCGCTGCCTTGATTGACCTGCATCGCCAGTTTGATACGCTGGACATTCACCAGGTGTCCTTTCAGTTGCGCTTATTGGACGCCCTTGCAGGGAATAAAGGTTTATTGGCTGAATACCAGCGGATCTACAAACAAT
This sequence comes from Bacteroidota bacterium, assembly GCA_018222965.1. Classification (GTDB taxonomy): domain Bacteria; phylum Bacteroidota; class Bacteroidia; order Chitinophagales; family Saprospiraceae; genus JAAEZH01. The sequence continues at coordinate 7,930 of JAAEZH010000034.1, read as the reverse complement.
ATCAGGCTGACAAACGCCGCCTGGAGGAGCTTAAAAGCAATCAACGAAGTGCCAATCAGGAAGCAGAATTTCTGAAGTTTCAATTGGAAGAAATGGAAGAAGCAGCCTTGGTCGCCGGGGAGCAGGAAAAGTTGGAAGTGGAAAGAGACCAACTTGGCAATGCCGAAGATATTAAACGGGCCGTTGCTACAACTTACCAGGCCATGATTGAAGACGAGCAGTCTCTGCTGGGGCAACTGGAACATTTGTCGCACGAACTGGATCAGGTAAGCCGATTTCATCCGGGGGTTCGGGAGATTGCAGAGCGCGTACACGGGCAGATCGCCGAAATCGAAGATATTGGCCGGGAGCTATCCGGCCTGGCAGATGGAGCAGAACACGATCCTGCCAGAATCCAGGAAGTCCAGGAGCGCCTGGATGTGATTTACCGCCTTCTAAACAAACACCAGCTTAAAACAGAATCGGAGCTGCTGGAATTGCAGGATACCTTCTCTTCCAGATTAGCCGGTTTAAACGACCAGGATGCAGAAATTGAACAACTGGAGCAGGATATACATCGAAAAGAATCAGACCTGAAAGCACTGGCTGCCCAGTTGAGGGAAAAGCGAGCATCTGTAATTCCGGGTTTTCAGAAAAAGATTCATGAGCGCTTATCCGTACTTTCCATGTCGAATGCCCGTTTGCAAGTCGACCTGAGAGAATTGAAGGAACCGGCGCCAACGGGCATGGATGAAGTCCATTTTCTTTTTGCGGCAAACAAAGGAGATCGGTTGCAGGAGGTTAAGGATGTAGCATCCGGTGGCGAATTGGCTCGTCTGACACTGGTGACCAAATCACTGGTGGCGAGCTCCATTCCACTACCCACCTTGATCTTTGATGAGATTGATACCGGGATTTCGGGAGATGTGGCACTGAAAATGGGAGATATTCTTAGATCCCTGTCGGATCAACACCAGGTGGTGGCGATTACCCATTCTCCGCAGGTCGCCTCAAAAGCAGATGCGCATTACTTTGTGTACAAAAAGGATACGCCTGAACGCACCGTTACCCGAATTAAATTACTGGAGAAAGAAGACCGGGTTCGGGCTATAGCAACCATGCTGAGCCAAAATCCGCCAACAGACTCGGCAATCAACAATGCGCGGGAGCTCCTGCAGTTGTAATCTGAAATTTATACTTTAGTGCTATAGAAAGGCTTTCCTTCGGGAAGCTTGAAAAGGGAAATGGAGATATCCGTTTCCCGGATAAACAAACATTCAATACGAAAAGACAACTTATGGCCAATAATTTATTAGCCGGAAAACGCGGAATTATTTTTGGTGCTCTGGATGAGCAATCAATTGCCTGGAAAGTAGCAGAACGCTGTGCGGAAGAAGGAGCAAAATTTACCCTGACCAATGCGCCGGTTGCTATGCGTTTTGGCAAGATTCAGGAACTGGCAGAAAAGGTAAACGCAGAAGTCATTCCGGCCGACGCAACCTCCAACGAGGACCTGGAAACCCTGATTGACAAATCTGTAGAAATTCTGGGAGGTAAACTGGATTTTGTCCTGCACTCTATTGGAATGTCTATCAATGTGCGAAAAGGACGTGCATATACGGATCTGAAGCACGACTGGATGCAGAAAACCTTTGACGTTTCTGCAATCTCATTTCATCGCCTGATGCAAACCCTGTATCAAAAGGATGCCATGAATGAATGGGGATCTATTTTGGCGCTGACTTACATTGCGGCACAACGGACATTCCCGGATTACAATGAGATGGCTGAGTCTAAAGCACTTTTGGAATCTTTTGCCCGTAGTTTTGGATACCACTATGGCAAGCACAATCATGTACGGGTGAATACTATCTCGCAGTCGCCTACCATGACTACAGCCGGTAGCGGAATCAAAGGCTTCCAGGAGTTCTTTGATTATGCCGATAAGATGTCTCCGCTGGGCAATGCTCCGGCAGAAGATTGTGCCAACTACTGTGTCGTTATGTTTTCCGACCTGACGAAACAGGTAACAATGCAAAACCTTTACCACGATGGCGGGTTCTCCAATATGGGAATGAGCCCGGATTTACTGGAAGAATAAGAGATATCCAAATTATGACTTTGCGCTGATTCTGCGCATTGATCCTTTTGATATTTTTATGTTATCCATGTCCAAAAGCCGGTGACTCTCACCGGCTTTTGTCGTCTTTATCGTACGGAAACTTTTTTATGCTAGTTTGGTCAGGTTTTTTGCTTCTCGTTTTATTTTTGCTGGCTCTCGACCTGGGAGTCTTTAACCGAAATCCACATGTGATTTCGACCAAAGAAGCTATGGGGTGGACCACCCTTTGGGTTAGTATTTCCCTACTCTTTTCCGTGTTTGTCTACTTTGGATATGAGAATAACTGGCTGGGTCTCGGTGTCGAACTGGGTGAGCCCCTGTCAGGCAAGCAGGCCTTTATAGAATACCTGACAGGTTACCTGATCGAGCAATCCTTAAGCATCGATAATATCTTTGTGATCGCCATGATCTTTACCTATTTCAGGATTCCTCAGCAATACCAGCACAGGGTGCTGTTTTGGGGGATTGTAGGTGCCCTCGTTTTCAGGGGGATCATGATCTTTGCAGGTGTGTTGCTGATTAAGCAGTTTAGCTGGATAAACTATGTCTTTGGAGCCATCCTACTCTATTCTGCCTGGCGCATGGCAAAGGGAACAGATGAAACGGATCTCGACCCGGCTAAAAACAAACTTGTCATAGCTTTTAAACGCTTCTTTCCCGTAGTTGCCCGCTTTGAAGGAGAACGCTTTTTTATCCGTCGGATGGGTGTCCTGGCTGCTACCCCGCTGTTTATAGCGCTGCTGGTGGTCGAGACAACAGATATCATGTTTGCATTCGATTCCATCCCGGCCATTTTTGCCATTACCACCGATCCGTTTATCGTTTTTACCTCCAATATTTTTGCCATCCTGGGCCTTCGTTCCTTGTATTTTGTCCTGGCCTCTATTCTGGATAAATTCAAATACATTCAATACAGCCTTGTTGCCATCCTCGCTTTTGTAGGCGTGAAAATGATCCTGCATCATATCCACTGGCCGGAATGGATTTCACTTGTCGTGATTATTTCCTTCCTTTTGTTTGGGGTTTTCTACTCCATCTGGCGCGATAAAAAGGATACAGACTCCAAAAAGGAGACCCCGTAGAATAGCGTATTTCAAGCCCGGATTGGCGTTTGAATGACAGTTTTGTAAGTATTTAGGACTGAGAGGCTTACAGATATGTTAAAACTGGAAGAAAGTTGAAATAAAGGCTGGTTTAACCGAACATATTTTCGGAACTTTCTGTTGAATTTATCAGTGGACTGAATTATAGTCAGTTTACTCCCATGAACATTTAATCATCCAAGTAAAGTACTACAGAAATGAAACGGCTGTTGGCGATATTTCGCCCAAAGAAAAACAAAAAAGAAAGCAACCCCCAAAATTCCAAAATCCCTGCCGCAGGTCAGTCCCCAATTAAAATTGAACTGTATCGCGACGACAGTGATTTAGGATATTGCTAAATTGCTTAAAATCCATTTTCCGGTTTACACCGAATGGATTTGAAATTACAACTTACGAGTGAGAGTCCGGATGATTCCGACTCTTAAGACGACACAATTGGAGCCTTTGCTTTTGCATAGACTCCTTTTTTATTTTGAGCTAATACTAAGGGCCAAATCATTTTCAGGCCGGATGCTGACTCCACGCAGGCAGGCTAAACATGAATGCCGTTTCTTCATTGATCTTGCTGCGCACACTAATCCGGGCATTATGAAGCTCCAGAATCTTTTTGGCAATAGCCAGCCCCAATCCGGCTCCCTTGGAATCTGATTTTTTACCCGACTGTCTGTATCGCTCAAAGATGTAAGACTGCTCCTCCTCCGGAATGCCGATCCCGGTGTTTACGATGCGAACTTCAACCGAATTGTCCCCGCTTTTTAATGCAATTATTACATCTCCGCCTTCCGGCGTATACCGAATGGCATTGTCCATCAGGTTTTGAATGCCCCGCTCTACTAAGCCCACATCGGCAAAAACCATAGGTATGCCCTCCGGAACAGATAGTTGAAGATCAATCCCTTTTTCCCGGGCAAGAATCTGGTATTTTTGGTAAATGTCCTGAGCCAGTTCCCCCATGAAAAAGGGTTCCTTTTGTGGCTCAATTTGTTTTGCCTCTAACTTGCTGTATTCAAAAAGCTGGCTGATTAGATGCGAGAGATTCTCAGAACTGTTTAATACGACTTGTAAATATTGTTGGCGCTCCTCTACACTGAGTTGGCCCTCTTTAATCTGAAGGGTTTCGATATATCCCTGCATGATCGCAAGAGGTGTACGCAAATCGTGAGATACATTGGCGATCAACTCCCGCCGCAAATTCTCTACCGACTTCAACTGATCAATATTGGCTACAATAGATTCAGCCATTTCATTAAAGGTCTCTCCCAGCACCGGGATGTCATTACTTGCCCGGGGACAGATTCTGGCCTGCAAATCGCCTTCCTTAAAGCGTTGTACTACTGAAATGATGCTTCTTAAATTTCGAGTAATGTACCAGATTGCGATCAATCCAATAATCAGTGCACTGATCAACGTAATGAAAAAGAGCCGGCTTCCCAGTCCGAGCATATAACTGCCAAAGAGGGTAGCACTTACAGCGGTTTGCTCCTCACTGGCCAGAACGATATACAAATAGCCCTGTAAATTACCGTCTTCTTCAATAGAGGCAGCAGAAAAGACTTTTTTGGATCCGGGATGACGGGGATCAGGCCCCTGGATAAATGGCTTCTCTTCAGCGGCAATGAATGTTTGCACCGGAGCCAGATCAATTTCTTCGAGCTTTACCCGCTTATAAGGCGCTACATAAGTAATGATCTTTCCCTCCGTATCCAGCAAATAAACCTCTACACTTGGATTGATCACCATCATCGAGTGCATAATATCCTGCACAGCCGTTGTATCTACGCGACCATCAATAAAAGGCTGAACTTCTTTCACCGTACTTTCAGCCAGGCCCGCATGAAGTTTCTGATTGACTTCCTGAAAGTATTGCCGCGCTGTGTAAGTGGATATCAGAATATAGGTGGTACCCAGCACGACCAGGATAAGTAGAAAAGTAGCTGAGATTTTCCAGTACAGTTTATTGGTATTGTTTTTCATGGGGCAGATTATAGGTCTTCATTAAAACGATAACCTACGCCCCAGCTGGTAAGGATATAGGTGGGATTGTGAATGTCTGGTTCTATTTTATTGCGCAGGCGATTGATATGGGAATTTACGGTGTGCTCGTAACCGTCAAAATCGTATCCCCAGACCAGATTGAGAATACGGTTTCGATCATAGGCTTTCCCCGGATTTGAAGCGAGTAGACTCAGCAACTCAAATTCTTTGGGCGAAAGTTCAATACGTTCTCCTTTGATTGTAACTTTTCGTTTGTCCAGGTCTATACCTAATGCACCAAAGGAAAGTATTTTGCCATTACTCTTCCCGGATTCCCGGCCTCCCAATAAATCCATCCTTCTAAAAATAGCTTTCACACGAGCAATAAATTCTCGCACACTAAAGGGTTTGGTCAGGTAGTCATCGGCTCCCATTTCCAAGCCCAACACTTTGTCAATCTCTTCCGCTTTGGCTGTTAGCATTAATATGGGAGTATGTACTTCCCGAGCCCGAATCCTGCGGCATATTTCGATTCCGTCAAGGCCCGGCAACATAACATCCAGGATTATCAGATCGTAGGGATTTTTCAAGGCAAAATCCAATCCTGCCAGACCTTCATATGCCTTGTCTAAAACACAGTTTAGATCTTTTAAATGGATTTCCAGCAGATCGGTGATATCCCGATCGTCTTCAACGACAAGTACTTTTTTCATGTATCAACAGAATGTTAGTCCAAAATTAGCGCTGGGAGATCACAAAAGTATCACAGAAGGATCAGCATTGCTTCACAGCTCAAACGCATGCGACAAAGTCTCGGGTATTATCGTCATTGCGGATTGGACGCATTGTCCGGATGGCTACAATTTGCCGGCATTCGGCTTGACCGAAAAAAGTATTTGCCTGCTGTAAATATGCTGCGATTTGGTTTTAATGTACTGGTATTCAGGAATTTGTGTTGGCTGTTATGTGTTTGGGTAATAACTGTGACCAAATTGTGAATTCCATGTGATTCCGTCAGCTCGTATTCCCGCCACCTTTGTGCTATCAAAAAAATCCAAAAAATGATCATGCAACCAATTAAATTTATTTTAGGAATTGCCGCTCTGGCAATTGGAATCACATCCTGCGCTGACGATGATAATGACATGATGCCCGACGGGCCAGCTTCATTCAAAGTCAGTATCGAAAACACCCTTCCGACAAAAGATTATCTGAATAGTGGTACGACCGGACTTATCATGCCCGGAGAAGAAGAGGTCATCAGTTTTCATGCCGGCCAGGGGATGTATTTGTCTTTGGCAACCATGTTTGTTGCATCCAACGACCTTTTCTTTGGTTTTGAAGAAACCGGACTGGCTTTATACGATGCCGACGGAAATGCGCTTAGTGGAGATGTAGCTTCATCGCTGTTACTTTGGGATGCCGGTACGGAGGTCAATGAAGAACCCGGAAACGGTCCCAATCAACCAGCTAATCAGGGCAATCCCGACACAGGAATGGATGAGAATGGTGTGGTACATGTTAATGACGATGGCTTTACTTATCCGACAATTACAGACCTTATTAGTTTGGAATTGGAGCACGATGGCGGAACTGGTTTCACCCTGACGATCTCCAATAACTCAGATGCAACCGCTATTCCGAATCCCTATGCACCCGGTGTTTGGGTAGTACACGGTAGTGGTACACCGGTTTTCACCGAAGGTACGGCTGCTTCAGAAGGACTCGAAGATCTGGCTGAAGACGGAGACAATAGTATTACAGCCGGAGAATTGGAAGAAAAGTCGGGCTATACCTCTCCTTTTGCTCCTGGCGTTTTTGCTGTACATGAGTCTGGAACAGCAGCACTGTTTACCTCCGGTTCTCCCGATCGCGGAGCCGGTTTGGAAGCCCTGGCAGAAGATGGAGATCCATCTGCTCTGGCTGCCTCCCTGGATGCAGACGGAAGTTTGTTGAGTAGCGGTGCATTTAATACGCCAGAAGGGGCTTCAGATCCCGGCCCATTGATGCCCGGTCAATCTTATACGTTTAGTTTTGAAGCAGAGGCAGGGGCTTACCTCAATTTTGCGACCATGCTCATTCATACCAACGATTTATTCTACGCCTTTGGTGCCAACGGAATTGCCCTCTTCAATGGCGATGATCCAATCACCGGAGATCTAACTTCTTCTGTAAGCCTTTGGGATGCCGGTACGGAGGTTAATGAATACCCCGGTGCCGGAAATAGCCAACCAGCCCGCGGCGGAGCAGACTCCGGCACAGATGAAAATGGAAATGTCCGCAAAGTGGATGATGGTTTTACTTATCCAACGGTTTCAGAGGCTATCAAAGTCACCATAGTAACGGAATAATCTCAAACTCACACCCAAACCCAAACTCAAACTAACAACAGGGTGTTCCGGTGTCGGCCCTTAGGGGCCGGCACCCTTTTTAAGTTTTAGCTGTACTGTCACTCAAACTTCAGGTCACTCTTAATATTGATAATTAGTATAATCCTGTACCACTATTTGTGCATGGCATTCTGCTCCTCCTCTCGAGGGGGAGCTGTCCGCTTTTAGCGGGCTGAGGGGGAGAAACCCCAGGTTCTGACTTAATTGTATTTGCCTCCGGCGGCTTTTTTGCCTTGATGCAAAGGAAGCAACCTGCCTGCCGGCCATACTGGCAAAGTAGGCGGGATAAAATAAGGCCGGATAAAATACCCAAAGGTTGACCCTAAGTAATTGTGTCAGTAAAAGCGTTCCTTCCTCGCCAA
>JAAEZH010000033.1:58251-60066 GCA_018222965.1 Bacteroidota bacterium | reverse complement strand
TCGCATACCTGAATGATTTTCAGGTAATTAGGGAGTAATTCAATGCTTTACATACTCAAATCTTTCACGGCCTATAAGTCCAGAAAGATCAAGGACTATTTCGACATCACAGAAAAAGAACTAAACGGCTAATCATGGATCAACTAACAAACTTTGCAAAAGGGATTGGCTGGGCTATTATGTACGATGCATGCCGCGATCGACACGATGGCCAGCAGCTGCCGGCAGATTTGAAGACGCATCATACTTATCGAGAGATTGGGACAAAATGGTAAAGGAAATTGCAAGATTTGACCTTGAAAATACTTTAGTCCATTAAATTTACAATTTGCATCCTTCGAATTATCCATCTTTTATTACTTTTCTTGAAAGAAATCCAGTATGGACCACAAAGAAAAAATTCGCTCTATAGAAGTTGAGTTAGATTCTGTTGAAGAATTTTTAGATTATTTAAACCCTTATAAAAGTCATTGGGGAGAAAGGAAATTAGGACGATACCCTAAAAACTTTGGATGGATTTTTCGGGGACAAGGAGATTCAGATTGGGCACTTACCCCTCCTTCTCAAAGGCTTCCGGAAGAAGGATTAAATAAAAGTTTTCATCCATCAATTTATAGAAGAAAATTTGATAAAAGTGCATTGGGGGAAGATAATAGGGCAAAACATGTGACAACAGAAATCACTACTATTGAAACTATATTGGTAAACGACTTTATTGATATATCCGACAGCATTGGGATCAATGTCAGTTATTTAAAATCAAGTCATATAATAAAATATTTTGATTCTATTTATAGGAAGCTTGGAAGGCTTGGAAAGAATTTTGGCCCGGAATATCATGCACTATATAAAACTCCTGATACTAATATTAAAAGCCCGCTTATTGATATTTATAATGATTTTCCTCCACCAGAACTGTATGACCTTTTTAGTTTAGCCCAACATTATTCCATTCCTACTAGATTTTTAGATTGGACTTTTTCCCCATTTGTAGCTGCATTTTTTGCAGCTCATGATGTAGCTGAAGGGAATATCAAAAGTGAAAAAATTTCGGTTTGGTCCGTGAAATACTTAGAGGCTCACCCTGTTAGAGCAAACAGAAATATCAACCTAATATTTGCTAATAATTCAGTTAATCCGTTTTTAAGGTCTCAAAGAGGAGCTTTCACTTTAGTCCCAGCTTCCAATTCCAGATTCTATGACTTAGGTAGATGGATTCCTCATGATGAGGTAATGCTTAATGGGTTGCCAAAAGAATGGCAAGATTATTCATCAATCATAAAAAAAATCATACTCCCATCTGAATTAGCTGAAGAGTTGCTTATTTCGCTCTCAAGATTGGGTGTAAACTATATAACGATTTACCCATCGTTAAAAAATATTTCTGAGCATATGAAAATAGAGAGGAGACTCCGATCTTCAGAAAACGATAATTGGATAAATAGATATTTTAACCCTCCTTATTCTTAAAAAATCGAACTATTCAACCCTTCAATTTCTCCAAACAACTGTACCCTTTTAAATAGATAATTATTGTGGCCGGATTTCCATGACCCGCTTGCTTCCTTAGATCAATGCTTCCCAAGGTGATCATTTGAGGTGCGACCCGCCTACGCGGGTCGGGATAATTAAATTAACCATAGTGCTAAGAATTGGTGACCCGCCTACGCGGGTCAGACCCCGCAATTAACAGATCACCAGGATCCGAAAAATGCAATACAATCACAATAGAAACCAAAAGCAAATTCCCAGGCCCCAGTCCTTCCCCATCTCTTTCTAAGAGAGGGGGACAAAGGGGGTGAGTTCATGCATGAT
>JAAEZH010000033.1:0-58117 GCA_018222965.1 Bacteroidota bacterium | reverse complement strand
CCAGTCCTTCCCCATCTCTTTCTAAGAGAGGGGGACAAAGGGGGTGAGTTCATGCCTGGTTATCGGAGAATTTGGTGCAGAATGAAATGCCGATGCCCGAGTTAAACGTGTTAAACGAGTAAAACGCATCAAACGATTACAAACAAAAAAAGAGCTGCTCCAAAACGGAACAGCTCTTCACTCTTGAGCGAAAGACGAGATTCGAACTCGCGACCCCGACCTTGGCAAGGTCGTGCTCTACCAGCTGAGCTACTTTCGCATTTTTGAACCCGATTTTTCTTCTCTTTAGAAGCATTTTTTTCGAGTGCGGTGGCAAAGATAATACAAGATGGTACTACCATGCAAGCCTTTTGATAAGATTTTTTTGAGCAATGTTGCTTTAGCCTGACTATCAAAAAGTTGCGAGCCAAAAAACTTTCTTTAAAAATGTGGAGGTCTTTGAGGTATCCTTTCTCCAACCAATAGCATTAAGGTATAACTACCAACAACCAGCGTTCTGTTTCACCCCTTAAAACGAACGACTATGAGAACTTACATACTACTACTCCCTGCTCTGCTTCTTTGCAACCTCGCTATCGGACAGTCTGCCGCGCATACTTCCAGCCTGGTACTTTCCCTGCCCGTCGATGGAAAAAACGCAACAGAGATCCCCTACCCCACCAGAAACCTGGCAACCGAGGTGCCATTCCCGGAAGGGGAAAAATCATATCTGACTGCCGGCATCTTTCCCCAAAGCCCACAAGTAGGCAAACAGTTTTGGTTGGAGTACGGATTGAATGAAACATCCACCGTGTTTGTCGAGTTGCTCGACACGAATGGATTTAGTTACCTGCTTTGCCAGGGCCATCGCGAAGCCGGTGTCCCTGTCGAAGCCCTGTATATACCCCAACATTTGAAAACTGGCTCCTACTTTCTAAAAGTCAGAGCCGGAAATCAATTGGCTGTCATTCCGATAACAGTCGAGTAAGTACCAAGGTAAGCAAGTCTCAGTGCCGGATGTTTCCAATTGGAAGGTCCGGCTTTTTTCTATCCTCTTTCTTATATCCGGAATTGGAAATTTTTCCAAACCCGGCAAATCAAGTCTTATATATAAACGGAATTCAGTTATCGGATATTCAAACCATTGAAATCCTTGATGTTAATGGAAAATCTGTTTCCTTAATGAGCCGCCAATTAGAAATCAAACTTCCCCTGACAATGCCTGCAGGCACATATCTGTTGAAGATTGTCACGAAAGAAAATGACAGCCACTTTTTTAAATTCATTAAGCTCAGATAGAACAGCCTAATTATAAACCGAAGAAAAAAAGCAGATACGACATCCCTTCGGTCTTTAATAGTAAATGGTAGAATGAAGCTTTTTCAATAGCCGGGAATTTTTTACCCCCCTATCGAAACAGCTTCTTTAATTCCTATAAGTAAGGCCGCTTAAAAGTCCCCTGCAACACATTAAAAGTGTTTACTATGTAATAAAAAAGTCCTAACTTTACAGTCGAACCAATCCCCCGGCAAAACTGTCTGATTATAATCCCGGACCGATTAACATTCCCTTCCATTCCGGCTATTCCAGTTCGGACTTGTTTACCGGCAATTTCAACCTAAATCCCTATGCGAGCTTATACTCGTATTTAAAATTAATTGCTACTGGCAAGAATAGGATTCCCTTGTCCCGTACAAAGTCTTCTCGACAGCCCTTAATCAGGTTGGTATAGATGCTTTGAATGATTCTTCCTGCCAGGAAAACTCAAATTTGAAACATATTAACAAATTGTACCCTACTGTATGATACCGATTAACCCCCAGGTGATTACTCGCAGCTTATTCAGCGCGAAGAATCCAACTTTGGTACTTATCTTATTATTGATTACAACATTTGCATTCTTACCAAAAAAAGCACTTGCCCTAAATCCCGGTGATGTTTCCATCACCATGACTACGGCCCCCTTTTTCATTGCAGACTCCAACAGCCCGCCACAAATGCAAGGCCCCCAAAGGGCTTATGTAGGCTTTGAGGTTTGTAATACCTCAGGCGGTACATTGATGGATGTTGTGGCCGAAATGACAAGCGTGACCGGAACGGTTCCGGGCTTTGCCCTTTCAGGAGGTCAAAATCCCATTCAGACAGCCGGGACAATGGCAGCTGGTGAATGTCGAACGTTCTACTGGTTTGTAGAATACCCTTACCTCGACAAAGACGAGACCGGTACCTTCGAAATCACGGTAAGCGACAGCAATCCCGGAACGGTTTCCGATTCGGATGATGTTGTCACCCGGAATTCTATTTCTGCCAATGCCGGCGGGATTGTAATCAACAGCGTACTAGGACCCGGAATATTCGTAGGCCAGGCCTTTTACATGGATGTTGTTTATGAATTTGGCAATGTGCAGAATGGCGACGAATTCACATTCCAGCCTGCAGGAAATGTAAACTTTAATGCTGATTGTTTCCAACTGATCAATTCAGAAGTCCTCGCTTCCGATCTGGCTGGTGTAGGCATCCCGGTTGGTGTCCAAAATCAAATGTACTTTACGTCAACTGGCAGTATGGGCGGATCGGGAAATAGCGTTACGGTGCGCTATTACTTTGAAGCCAATTGTGTGGGAAATGCCACAACTGCCAGTCCATACGCCGGACAAACCTCCGGAGGAACAAACTTTAAATACACCGGCAATTTTGATGATCCCGACTTTCCGGATATTGTCTTCCCTCCGGCTGAAAACGGACTGACAATTACCAAAGAGGTCAATCAAAACATGGCCAGTCCGCCCGATCAGGTAATTTATACCGTAACCTTATCCAACAGCACCGATCAGGTCATTTCTGTTGACCACATCGATGATGTTCTACCGACTCCATTTACCTTCAATAGCATTGATCCGGCCAGCGATGTAAATGCCGCCAATTCCTCCTCAGTACCAACACTGGGTGACGGAGGAACTATTAGCTGGAAAGGTTGCCTGCCCGCCACTTTCCCTTATACGACTTATGAAATTCCGGCCAACGGATCTATCCAATTAATCTATCTGGTCGATGTGCCAGCCGGAGCAGCTGCCGGAAACTATCAAAACTCAGTGACGGCTACCTCCGGGGACTTTACCACCCCGCCGGCAACAACATCTGTGGGTATCGGCTCCTGTGTAGTCAACATCGACTGCCCCTCAGATATCATTGTTCCCAATGACCCCGGCCTCTGTAGCGCCCTTGTCGATTTTCCATCACCCGAAGGAACCGGCTCCTGTGGCCCATTCACGGTTGAACAAACGGCCGGCCCAGCCAGCGGTTCTGCCTTCCCGGTTGGAACCACCATGATTGAATTTACCGTAACAGATGCCAACGGAAATACCGCCACTTGCGGATTCTTAATTACCGTACAAGACACTGAACTTCCGGAAATTACCTGTCCGGCTGACATAACCGTAGGTAATGACCCGGGACAATGCGGCGCATTGATCAATTATGCCGCTCCGATTGGCACAGACAACTGTCCCGACCCAACGACCATGCAGATCTCCGGACAAATCAGCGGATCATTCTTTGCCGTTGATACCGTTGTCAATGTATTCCTGGTTACGGACGCTTCAGGGAATACCGCTACCTGCTCTTTTACAGTCATTGTAGAGGATGGGGAAATGCCTGACTTACAGTGTCCTTCAGATATTCCGGTTTCGGCCGATGAAGGACTGTGTAGTGCTGTCGTTGAATACGATGTAACGGCCACCGATAACTGCGATGATGCGGTCATGATCAACCAAACGGAAGGTCTGGCCAGTGGTGCTGCATTCCCGATCGGGACCACGACCAACTGCTTTGAAGTAATCGACTCCTCCGGCAATGTAGCCAACTGCTGTTTTGATGTGGTTGTTACCGACGATGAAGATCCGGAAATCACCTGCCCGGGAGACATCTCGGTCGATAACGATTCAGGACTGTGTAGTGCCGTGGTGGAATATTCCATTACGACTTCGGATAATTGTCCGGGCGAAACGATTACCCAAACACAGGGACTCCCCAGCGGTTCTGCCTTCCCGGTTGGAACCACTACCAATTGCTTTGAAGTTACCGATGCCTCAGGCAACCAAAACAGCTGTTGTTTTGATGTGGTAGTAACGGATGCAGAAGCACCTGTCATTACCTGTCCGGGAGATATTGCGGTTAACAACGATCCCGGCATTTGCGGCGCCCTCGTGGAGTACACCATGACATCCAGCGATAATTGCCCGGGTGAAACGGTTGTACAAACACAAGGTCTGGCCAGCGGCGAAGTTTTCCCGGTAGGTACAACTACCAATTGCTTTACGATTACCGATGCTGCCGGACTTTCAGCCAGCTGCTGCTTTGACGTAACCGTTACTGACGCAGAGGCGCCAACCATCAATTGTCCTGCTGACATTAGCGTAAACAATGATCCCGGTATTTGTGGAGCAGTCGTTACTTATTCTGTAACAACCAACGACAACTGCCCGGGCGAAACACTGATACAGACTGAAGGCCTGGCCAGTGGAAACGTTTTCCCGGTAGGCACTACGACCAATTGCTTTGAAGTAACAGACGCTGCCGGTATTACCGCAGCTTGTTGCTTTGATGTAACCGTTACCGATACGGAACCACCAGTTATTAGCTGTCCGAATAACATCATTATCAACCTCGATCCGGGAGAGTGCCAAGCCATCGTAGACTTTGTGGTTTCAGCAACAGACAATTGCGATCCAAATCCGGATATCGTCCAAATTGATGGCGGCGGATTAAGCAGTGGCGACTTCTTCTACATTGGAAATTATACCCTCGAATTTGAGGCCACCGATCTTTATGGAAACAGCAGCACCTGTGATTTCACCATCACGGTAAATGAATACGCCAATCCAACCAATACACTAACCTGCAACGATCTGATCACCTTCTCTCTGGATCAAAACGGAGAAGTTCAACTCAATGCAGATTTCTTATTGGAAGGTGGTCCATACGGTTGCTACGATGATTACATTATCGATGTCGAAGGCCCTACAGATGATGTTTTAGACTGCAGCCACATCGGTGAAGAATGGATCGTCTCCGTTACCGATCCGGAAACCGGTAATTATTGCTGGAGCACCATTATTGTGGAAGACAAACTGGCGCCGGTTTTTGATTGTCCGACGACCGATGTTGAAATATCCTGTACGGAAAACATAGAGGATGTTCCTCCGCCAACAGCTACAGACAATTGCCTGGTATTTGATATCCAACTTGTTTATGAAGAAACGATCGATGATGATGCCTGCGACGACAATACTGTCAGAATCCGCAGAGATTACATCGCCATCGACCAGTACGGAAACCAATCCGACATCTGTTCGCAAATTGTGGCGCTCACTCGTCCGGATGATGTGGACTTCCCGGACGACCTGGAATGGGAATGCTCCGATTATGAAACATACCCGAATATTATTGAAGCGACACCATATACCGGAGTGCCGGCTACAACAGGCTCAGGCATTCCGGAAGGTATTGAAGGGGAATTCTGCATGTACAATTATGTACACTCAGACAATCCTGTCGGCACCTGTGGAAACACCTTCAAGATTATTCGCACCTGGACCGTCCTCGACTGGTGTACAAGCCAGGTCATAACCAGCAATGATCAGGGAGAAGACAATATTCAGATCATTAAAATTATAGATACCACGCCACCGGTAATTAGCATGCAGCCTTTTGAGGTTAGTGCAAATATTCCCGGAGTACATCCGCAACCCTGTACCTCTCAGGACTTTTTACCGCCTGCTATGGTGACAGATAATTGCAATGATATTACACTGCGCATTTTCACGCCTGTCGGCGAAGCAATTTACGTCAATGGTGTAGACGGCGCGCAAGGAGGACTGATCCCGTCTCCGGGACTCGCACTGGGTTTCCACCAAATCACTTACCAGGCTGAAGATGTTTGTGGCAATATTTCACAACTCGATGTAACCATTGAGGTGGTGGATGATATTGCACCAACAACTATATGCGATGAGATTACTGAAGTTGCGTTAAGCAGCAACGGACAAGCCATCGTGCCAGCCGGTGTGTTTGATGATGGTTCATTTGATAATTGTGGCGTAGAAGAATTTCTCGCTCGCCGTATGGATGGCCTTTGTGATGGCGGATTTGACGACTTCGGGCCAACGGTTGAATTCTGTTGCTCGGACGTACCTAACAGCCCGATCATGGTCGTATTCAGAGTAGTCGACTACTTTGGCAATGTCAATGATTGTATGGTCCAGGTATATGTAGATGATAAAATTCCACCAATCACTACATTCTGTCCGGGCCCGCAAACCATTAGTTGTGAGGAATACCTCGATGAGTTGGGAGCACCGCTCGCCAATGAAGATTATTCAGTGCTGGAAGATTTTGGCACGCCTGCCTTTTACGACAATTGTGCCTTAAACACCAATTATTCGGTGACCGTAAATATCGACAATTGCCAGGAAGGAACAATTGTACGTACCTGGATTACCAGCGACGACAATCCAACCAACCCTTCAGCAAACTGTACCCAAACCATCTTTGTGGAGCATGTTTCGGATTGGGTAGTCGAATTCCCGGCAGATATTCTGGTTGAATGTACAGACGGACAATTACCCGACTTTGGCGAACCGGAAATATTCTTTGATGAATGCGAACTCATTGGAGTAAGCTTTGACGATGACTACTTCTATGTAGTACCGGATGCCTGCTATAAAATTGTACGTACCTGGACCGTCATCAACTGGTGTATTTATGATGACTTTGGCTATGATGCCTTTGCTGAAGAAGACCACTACGAAGCGATTTACTTTACAGACTGGGATGGCGATGGCGACCAGGATGATCGTACCTTCCGCGACGGCTGGAACGACTCTGGCGCTCCCGGAACACCCGACGGGTACATTGTTTATGAACAAGTAATCAAAGTCAATGATAATCAGGCTCCGCAATTCGTGGTGCCGAGCATTGACGGTTGTATCGTAGATACCGATTGTGACACCGATCTCACATTGCCTTATCCGGATATTCTGGACCAGTGTTCTGCCTCCTTTGAAGTCGATATAAGCGGCGACTTCGGAAGTTTCGCTGATATCCAGGACGATGTGATAATTCCGGATGTAGCACCCGGCAGTTACACAATAAATTATGCAGTAACAGATGATTGTGGCAATACAGAATTTGAGTCAATCGACATTGTTGTGGAAGATTGCAAGCTCCCAAGCCCTTATTGCCTGAATGGAATTGTAGTAGAGATCATGCAAACCGGTATGATCGAAGTTTGGGCATCTGACTTAGATCTCAACAGCTTTGACAATTGTCCCGGAGATCTGATATTCAGCTTCTCTCCGGATGTTACCGACCTTGCCGTCACTTATACCTGCGATGACCTCGGACAAATTCCGGTGGAAATGTGGGTTACCGACGCAGCAGGAAATCAGGACTTCTGCGAGACCTTTATCGTCGTACAGGACAATATGGATGTTTGTGATGATCCATCGCCGATAGTTTCCGGCCTCATAGCCACAGAAGAGGTCGAACCGGTAGAAATGGTGATGATTGATGTAAATGGCGGCATGCAAACTGCCATGACCGGCGCAGATGGAATGTATTCGCTTTCCCTGCCCGAAGGTGGTGATTATTCCGTTATTCCAATGTTGGACACTAATCACGGAAACGGAGTTTCGACTTATGATATGGTCTTGATTTCCCAGCATATCCTTGGACTGGTGCCCCTGGACAGCCCCTATAAAATGATTGCCGCTGATGCCAATAATTCTGGTTCGATCAGCACGCTGGACCTGGTAGACATTCAAACGCTTATCCTGCAATTGGCAGATGAATTCCCCAATAATACCAGCTGGCGATTTGTAGAGGCGGATTATGTTTTCCCGAATCCGCAGGATCCATGGGAAGAGAATTTCCCGGAGATTGTCAATTTCAATGATCTGGCAGAAAATATGCAGGAAGTTGATTTTGTAGCTGTGAAGGTCGGTGATGTAAACTCCACCGCTCAGACCAGCGAAGGCTTTGGAGAAACCGGCGATCGCACATTCGACGGAAGTCTTAACATGCGAACTCCAACACGAGCCATCCCTGCCGGGGAGACTATCGATATCTATTTCTCCGGTGATGGACAATCAATCTTTGGGTATCAGTTTACACTGCAAGCTGATCCACATAAACTCTGGATTGAGCAAATACTGCCTGGAGAATTGGATGCAGAAAATTTCGGTACAGCCCGTCTTTCGGAAGGCCTGTTTACCACCAGTTGGTACAGCCCGGAAGTTCAGGTTCTCCCAACTGAGAACCCACTATTTGGGCTTCGCATTACTGCCAGGGAAGATATCGATCTTGCAACTGCCATAAAGATTACTTCTGAGTTTACCTCCAATGAAGCTTATGGCGCTCAAGGCGAATGGCTTCAGGTGGCTCTGGAATTTGAGCAGTCTGGAGAACAAACAGAATTTGCCCTGTACCAAAACAGGCCGAATCCATTTGGCGAAAGCACAAGCATTGGATTCTTCCTGCCAAAATCCTGTCAGGCACGATTGACTATAACCGATATTTCCGGCAAGGTAATTCGGGTTTTGGAAAACACCTTTCAGGCCGGTTATCACGAATGGGAAGTACAAAATCTCTCCAACAGAGGTGTGTACTATTACCAACTGCAAAGTGACAACTTTACAGCCACCAAAAAAATGGTACGGCAGTAAATAGTAAAAATTAGAATTTCTGAACGGGCATTTGCAGAAAGCAGATGCCCGTTTTTGTTTGCCCTGCCGGAAATGTGTTTTCAATATTCCGGCCTGGCCGCGATACCGCCTGGCAGGCACTACCCCTTCCCTACCCCAATTTGTCTTCCTCAACACAAGAAAGAGAATGGATTTGCAATTCAAAGGGCAATAACTTAGCTTTAAAGAAAGCTAGTGATTTTTTTAAATCGAAAACTAAAACAAATGAAAAAGTACCTACTTTTCTGTATCCTGTCCTTATCAGCGACAGGGATGTACGCGCAGTCCAACCTCATGCTGGATAATTCCTATGAAATGGAAGAAATGATCATGGATTTCTTCTCGAATACTGCGGTCACCCCTTCCAATATCACCTACGAAGGCCTGCCTCTTTCTTATGGCTTCTTTGATGCCGCTGATACCGACCTGCCAATTAATGCTGGTATTGTGATCAGCACCGGATACCTGCTCGACCAGCCTTCCGGTGGCATCGGAATTAACAATCCGGCCAGCGCTTTTGCCGCTACCGACACCAATTCCAATCCCGATGACCCGGACCTCAACAGCCTCTCCTCCGGAGAAGCTTTCAACACCTTTGTGATTGAGTTTGATTTTGTGCCCGCCGAATCAGGCCTCCTCAGCTTTTCCTACGTCTTTGGCTCGGAAGAATACCCGGAGTATGCCTGTACCAGCTTTAATGATGTATTCGGTTTTTTTGTTTCCGGACCTGGCATTAACGGCCCCTACGAAGGAAATGCTGCAAATATTTCCCGCATCCCCACAACCAATGAAGTGGTATCCATCAACACCCTGCATCCCGAAAATCCAGAGATTCCGCTCGATTGTGACCCCTATAACGAACAGTTTTACATCGACAACTCCGATTCAGAAGATGTGGTATTCGACGGAATTACAACCGAGTTGCCCGCCGATTTTGAAGTAGTTGCCGGAGAAACTTACCACGCCAAAATACTCGTTACAGATGTGGCTGATCCGGTCTGGGACTCCGGTGTATTTATCGGCTACAACTCCCTGGGAAATCCCGACAGCCTCGTTCCACCAGCCAACTTTGAGCTCCTGATGGCCAATTATGATGAAGTGCAAATTGTGAATAATTCAAAGTATGCCCGAAACTACGAATGGAACTTTAGTGACGGCACTTCCTCAACAGACAGACATCCCACCAATATCATAGTAAATGAGCCGGGCACCCTTGTCGTCGATCTCTCCACTTCAAATTATTGTTGCACCGATTTTCAACAACTGGAGATAACACTACCAGACATCGAACCTTTAGATGTCGAATTGGATTTAACCAACGCAATCGTAGATTGTTTTGGCGACCAATCTGCTTCCATAGATCTTACTCCGAAGGGCGGGGTACCACCTTATTTTGTTGATTGGGAACCAGCGATCCCAAACATAGATCAAGTGGCTGCCGGTATTTATACATATACTATTAGCGATCAAAATGGTATTCAAATAAGTGGAACCGTCACCGTTACACAACCTGAATCTCCGCTGGATTTGGAAGTATTGTCGGATCCTTTCACAAATTCTGCAGCTGCTTTTGCATCCGGCGGAACAGCTCCCTATTCCTATGCCTGGTCGGATGGATCCGAAACACAAGAAATTTCGAATCTGGCTCCGGGGACCTATGCTGTTACGGTTACTGACGCCAATGCTTGTCAGGCTTTCGCCGAATTTGAACTCGAGACGGTAAATTCCCTGTCTGACCAAAGTAATCCGGCAATTATTATCCACCCCAACCCAGTAAGAGATCAGCTTTTCATCGAAGGAATACCTGGTGAAAGTATTTACAGCCTGCGCGTTTTTGACATCCAGGGTCGAGAAATCTTCCTGAAAAGGACTGGCAATCAAATAGAATTTTCCCAAAACATGCCAAAAGGCATGTACATATTACAATTACAAAACATGAAGCAGGAAACGACCATAATTCGATTCCTGAAGGACTAATTCCCTATGCCATCTCTCCCCTCCTGACTTCAATCAGGAAGGGGGAGTTTTATACTCCGGGGTAGCTCCTTTCCTTCCGGCTACAAAGGCTCCCATTCGGCAGGCAAATTCGAGGCAGGACTGTATGGATTCCCGCTGTAGATATTTGCTCAAAAAGCCGGCCAGAAAAGCGTCTCCGCTCCCGATGGTGTCTACGACTTTCACCGGAAAGCCGGATTGCTCGCTAAGGCCATTTTCAGTAAAACAAACAGCGCCATTCCCACCGCGTGTCATAATGATCAGATCCGGATCAAACATTTTGAAAAGCATCTCCAGCTTTTCCGTCTGATTGCCCTGAATGTCATACCATCCGGCGATGAGCTCCAGTTCTTCATCGTTCATTTTCAGGATATCCGATTCCTGCATGAGTACATCAACCAAATCTTTGTCAAACCAGGGCGTACGCAGGTTCACATCAAACACCCGCTTTTTTGCCGATTCAAGCAAGGTAAAAAGCGTATCCCGACTCGTTTTGCTGCGGCAAGCCAGGCTGCCAAAAATAAAAGCATCGGCCCCGGCTACTTCTTCCGCAAGCATCGGACTTCCGTGATCAGCTGGTAGCTGAATAAAATCCCAGGCAACGGAAGTAACAATATCATATGAGGGGCTTCCACCAGCATCCAGGCTAACCTCTACCCTGCCTGTAGGATGTTTCGGATCGACTTGTATCAATCGGGTATCGATGCCTTTTGACTCCAGAAAGGCCTTTAATTCCTTCCCGGATGGTCCATCTCCAATACAGCTGATCATGGCTGAATTGACCCCCAGGCAATTCAAATGATAAGCAACATTCATCGGGGCACCACCCGGCTGTTTTCCATCAGGCAACATATCCCAGAGCACTTCTCCAAAGGCAATTGCTTTAAGGTTAGACATATTCATCCTCTTCTATTAAATCGTGTTGCAAATCTTCCAGTGGAACGCCCTTCGTTTCCGGCATAATAAACAGGACAAACAGAAGCTGCAAAATCATCATAAAGGCAAAAAAACAATAGATGATCCACTCCCTGCCTTCCAAAGCCGACATAACTGGTAAGGTAACCAGGGTTATGGTGGCCGCAAAAACCCAATGTGTCCCACTTCCAAAGGACATTCCGTTATCCCGGACCTGATTGGGAAATATCTCGGAAATAAACACCCATATTACCGCTCCCTGTCCAATGGCATGTGAGGCGATAAATCCGCAAATAAAGAAGATCACCAGAGTACCCGTTGTACCGGTAAAGGAAGCCCAGGCCACACCAAGTAAAAAAACGATATACCCCAGACTGCCATACAACATCAACTTTTTTCGTCCAACCCGATCGATCAAATACATACCCAATAGAGTAAACAATAGGTTTACAAGCCCGATCGGAACTGATGCTGCCAGCACATTATCCGGATCTATCCCCATACTCCGGAAGATCCGGGGGGCATAATAGAGCACGAAGTTTATTCCAGACATTTGGTTAAAGAAGGCCAGTAAAAAGGCCAACATGATGGGTTTGTTGTATACACCCGATAGAAATTCCCGGATACCCGCTTTCTTCTCGTGAATAGAATCTCGAATTTGCCGGATCAGCGCTTGGATATCAGCGCCCGGATTTACCGATTGCAAAATACCGGCTGCCGAGCTTTCATCATTTTTCTTTAGAATTAACCAGCGCGGACTTTCGGGAACCCGAATGACCATAAACAAATACAATATTGCCGGAATACCCTCTACACCCAACATCCAGCGCCAGGCATTTTCATCAAAATACTGACCGATAAAAAAGTTGGACAAATAGGCTATCAGGATTCCAAAAACGATATTAAACTGGTACAGGGCAACCAACCTGCCTCGTTGCCCGGCAGGAGCAATTTCGGATATGTAAATGGGAGCAGCCACGGAGGAGGCCCCAACCCCCAATCCACCAATAAAGCGAAATATGGAAAATAGAACGGGATTCGGCGAAAGCCCCGAACCAACAGCTGAAACGAAGTAGAGAACACCAATAAGAATCAACGTTTTCTTCCGGCCAATTCGATTGCAGGGAATACCGCCAAACAAGGCACCAATGACCGTTCCCCAAAGGGCCATGGAAACAATAAAAGTAGAATGAAACAGATCAGAGGTTTTCCAGAGTTCCTGAATAGGCCCCTCTGCACCAGAGATTACAATGGTGTCAAAACCAAAAAGAAAGCCGGCCAATGCAACAGTGATTGACCAGCCTAGAAGTTTTCCAGATTTCATAGTCTAGGTTGAGCTCGTTTGTAAACTCAGCCGGGTATTCCACTAACGTACAACAAATTTTCCTTTTGCCCGGTTTTCTCCAGATTCCAGATAAACAAAATACATTCCCGGAGCCAAATCAGATGTTTGAACATTTACCATGCGTTCCCGAATTGCAACAGGCAAATTGTACCGACGACCATCAACTCCGGAAATTTGAATTAATGGCTGATCCAACACAAAAGGAGCCTCCAAAAACAACTCGGATGACGCCGGGTTGGGGAAAGCCTTTAAGTCTGGCAGTGCAAGAACTTCATCGGCAGCACTATTGATTACCCGCTCCAGAGATACATCGTCAATCCACACATCCGTTCCAACCTCCCCTTTGCAGGAAAACAACAAAATTACCGTGTCAGCATCTTCATCGGTTGTAAAGTTATAGGTAATCTCTTTCCACTGCGAGCTGTCTGCAAATACAGAAACCGTCAATATCTCTTCCGGCATGGGAGATAATTCTTCAATCTGGAGATACAAATCCCCCTCGATGTAATTGTAACGAATACCGGTTCCTCCCCGAATCCAAAACGTCAGCACGTACTCCGTAGCCGGAGAAACACCAACAACCTGGCCAACCCGGTCATACCCACTCCCCGACACCCCGGTTCCATTGAGCCAGGGCTCTTCATTGTGGGCACCGGGATTCTGGAGAACGCTCAGGAAGCCATCTCCCGAATGTGCTAATGCCGGATCGTTGATAAATTCGCCATCGGTCGTTACAGCAGACCAGTGATCAAGTTCCATCGGATAAGCTGGAATTGGTGTACCCGTTGGAGGTCCTACCGTAGCTGTTTCGAAGCCGGGATTTTGAACCAGATTTTGGGCAAAAAAGAAACCTGGGAGCAACAATAAAACGAGAATAAGTAAAAAATTTTTCATCGGTTTAGTTATTTAGGAGAGATTAATCCGTCTAAAGACGAAATGAGATAACTTCCATAAATTAGTACATTCAAACCAAAGTTTTGTCATTATGAAAGCCCTAAACTTCAATTTGCTGCTTTTAACTGTTTTTTGCTGCTTAATCATTGCCTGTCAACCTATTGAGCCCCCTGGCTTACCTCCGCTACCGGATGATACTACCGAAGCCGACAGTTTGCTGGAGGTACATCTCAAAAGTGTCCGCGAAAAAGACCTGGAAACGCTTACACAAACGCTTCCTCCTGCTGATTATCCTATGCAACTCATTTTGCCAGACGGAACCCGGATGGAAACGGCCGGTGCCTTCCTCGATATGCACCGGGAATGGTTTAAGGATACTACCTGGACTATGGAAACCAAAGTGCTTTTCTCCGATCGGAAAGGGGATTATACCATCTCGGTAGTAGAATCGGTTTATCGGGAACCTGACAGAAATGGCAACCCTTACTTTCACAAGATGTACATCACCTATGCGCTTAAACAATTTGACGAAAATTGGCTTGTAGTAATGGATCACGCCAGTACACAGGAAAAATCAGAATAAAATGCTTGACAATATTGAAACAGCCTCAAACGCCCTAAATAAAGCTACAGAACAAGTTCATGCTGCTGCTCAGTTTCTCGGCATGGCTGGCAAGTACTTTGTTCCGGCTAAAGACGACGACAGCCATACCAATATGGCATGGCGCAGTGATCTGGCTTGTTTTAGCACGCAAAATCTGGGTACAGAACAGAATTTACATCTGTTGTTGTATCCCGAATCCTTTGTACTTCATTTGGTAAATGGGGATTTTGAGAGTTTGGCCCAGCTTTCGCTGAATGGCCGAAGCATGGACGAGGTAGCCGGCGAATTAAGAGGACTGTTCAGTCAGCACGGACTGGATGGTAATGCATTCAAACTGGACTTTCATTATGACCTCCCGGATTATCCGGTGCTAAATGGAGGGAAGCTTCAAAGGCTGTCAGACGAAAGCCATGAAGCCTTTTCGGTGATCCGCAGTCTGGCAGATCAAATCTTGTATAAGTACTCCGGATTATTTGAGCATGCTTCGGAAACCAGAACCTGGCCACACCACTTTGATCACGCGATTTATTGTCCGCTGACCTTTGGAGAAGACGGGGAAGTTCAGAAGAGCCTGGGCATGGGATTGGCCATCCACGATGGCTCCATCCCCGAGCAGTATTTTTACATCAGGCCCTGGGAAAAAGACAAAGCCCGTTTAGCGGTTCCTGACAAAGACCTGCCTGATAATGCCTATTGGTTTCCGGGGGACTTCCCAATGGCAGTTTTGAAAATCAGCAGTCTCATTGATATCGATAAAGATCTTGCCAGAAAGGAACAACTCCACAATTATTTGCAGGAAGGCATTCAGCAATCTCTAAAAATGTTGCAGCTCCCCGGCTTATACAGCAATGCGGATTAAAGGAACTTTGCAAAGATTCTTACTGTTTTACCAGAAAATCTGAAAATTAAAGCTGGATAAGCGAGTATATAATCCAGATTTTTATCTTTGCGGCAGATACACTGATTATCAATTGCCCGGATGGTGGAATTGGTAGACACGCAGGACTTAAAATCCTGTTCCCGTTGAGGGAGTGCGGGTTCGATTCCCGCTCCGGGCACAATGATGATCAATGAAAAAGGCCTCTTCGTTTTGAAGGGGCCTTTTTGTTTTTGGAGGTCTGCTCAAACATAGCTCAAACAAAATGGATAATTATTAAGCTCCTGGAACATATTTATCAAACCCTAATTCTTTAGGCGTTGTTGCATGAATAGGTAGAAAAAGAGGAGGCCGAGGTTTGTATTTTTGGAAATACCAATTAACAAATCTACAATCCCTGACCCATGTCAAAGGTATAAGCAAAACGGAGTAAAATGCAAACCTGGGTTAAGAAAGACAAGTATAAAGTTACGAATTGGAGTAAGTCTAACCGAAGTCTGATAAAGCGAGGAAATATTACGATCCGGTTTGACGCGGCCTTACAAGAAGGTTGGTATTATTAAGGACCGGATCGGCGCGGAGTCCAGTAAAGGTATTCGGATGCCTGCATAATCGGACTGCTCCAGATCAAAGCGGTATTTCAGTTGAAAAATTGGCAGTTGCAGGGTTTTACAGCATCTTTGATGAATCTGACGGGCATAGATTTGTAGGTGCCCAGTTACAGTCAAATAAGCAGTCGGGCCGGGCAGTTAGAGGTTGATATAGCAGCTCCTAAATCAAATGTGTCGATCTTTTTGGTCTTCGCCCCTACCGGTTTGAAGGTATATGGAGGAGGAGGATAGAAGATGCGCAAGCATGGTGGAAACTGCAATGTATCGGTTGAAGACAACTTTTGGGGCTGAACTTTTCTCCAGAAAGCTGGAAACTCAGCAGACTTAAGCAGCAATTAAAATACGTTGCCTCAACAAAATGCCAGGTATTGGTATGCCTGTTTCTCAGAAAATCGTTTAAATCAAACGGAATAGAGATTTTTTATCTTAAATATTCATGCAATAAAGCCAAGTAATTATGCAAAGAGTTTTGACGGCTGAATTCAAGAGTCGTTTCTAAACTCCCACCAAAACATTTAAAAAATACTGGAATATAAAAAATAACAGCCCAATAAATCAAACTAAACATGCTCCGGCAGCTTAACCACTCAACGTGACAACATTTAATCTGCAATTAATCACATTATTGGAACATCTAGAATACCATTTGTAACCGATACACTATTATTGGCATTATCTGAATCATAAAGTGTTCCCTCAAATTCAGCCATAATGTGCCCGCCACTTTTCAAATCAAGCTCGATAATTTCAATCCGAAATAAACCTAAACCCATATCATTAGTCGATGAATACACCACGTTACCACTCAAGTCGTCTACATATGACAACCAACCACATACATTCGGATTAGGAGAAGAGCAGTCAGTCAAATTCATGAATTCATAAACATTTTCCCCAAGGCCAATAGTATCTGGTATAGATATCTCTGAGGTTAGGGTAGAATAGTCAGCAGATAGTGACGAATTTGACCCACCAGTAATTAAAAGAACCGAAAATTCATCAACATCATAGAAATGAACATTCAATGAATTATTAAACTGAATATCTTCCCCATCAATTGTTGCCTTAAACACACCAGATTCATTTGTTAGGTTATTCATATCATCGGAAGAGCAGGATATTTGGAAAAACGCAATTGCAAGAATTAAAAATGTAAACTGTTTCATAAGGTCTAAAAATTTGTAAGTGTACTTCAAGATAATATGTCTGAATTAGTTATCCAAAACATTCCACAGAACAGAAGTTGAATAAGCCGTTAATATTATAAGATACTATTCAAGAAACAGCTTTTATTGGGAAAGGTCAAAATCTGTGTTTGGACAATAAAACGGGCAGGTTGAGGGATCCTCTGAGAAAGAAAAGGAACGGCTGTATAAGCTAATTGGCAAACAAAATGTAGAAATCATTTTTTTATATAAAGCCTTGTCATTGGTAAGGATCTCCTGAAAAGGCAATCAAAAGTAGATCGTAAGCACGAAAGTTTGAGCTTTGCCATTCAATGTCGATTGTTAAGCATTCCGCGGTCAGGCTTGTTTACAAAGCATGCGGTGAAACAGCTTTAATCCTGAAGCTGACGCGAATAATTGACGAGCAGCATATGAAATACCCGTTTTACGGCTTACCGCTCATGACCACCTACCTCCGTAAAGACTGAGGCATTGGTTAATAATAAGCGATAGATTAGCTGTATCTCCGTACATTCCGGTAAAGGGAGGATATTGTATCTGGCAATAATAATTGACCTACACACTCACATGATCGTAGGCTGGTCTTTGTCAAATACTATGGAGTCAGAACGGTACCGACAAGTTTTGGAAAAGCTGTTGAGTAATATGGAAAATCCAAAATCCTGAACACCAACCAGGGTAGTCAGTTCAAGGCCATTGAATTTTGGTCTTTATGTAGATGCTCACCAGCTCTAATAAAACCTCCTACTCTTTCAAAGGCACCTCAATCTCAATAACCTCCTCCGGATTCAATAAAGGCGAAGCTTTGAATCGCACCTTTTTCCAGGTAACAGCAGTCCGGCTTTTGTGGCCTTCTTTTAATCGTTTATTGATCACATCAACAAATAAATTATCGTGGATATTAGCTTCGATCACTTTTGGATCATAGGAGTCCTTATCGGCTCCTACGATGATATTCTCATGCACCTCGCAGGTCGGACATGAAACGCGTAAAGCCAATCCGTCATCCGGATTTTCCCTGCCTCGTTTCCATTCTCCACCACCGGGGAATTCTGACGCCAGATAAGCAAAAACATTTTGGGTGATCTCCATGGCCTCGACCTGATCTTTACTTCTGCCCTTTAGGCTGTACCCCTTCACATAACAGCCCATGGCATCGTCGTAACTGAGATTACCGGCAATCAGCCAGTTTCTGGCCCTTCGATGAAAAAGCCAGGCAGCACCTGTTGAACCTGAGCCTCCACAATCCTGGTCGGTGACCCGGTGTCCGCGACTGATGTTGCCGATAAAGAAGCATCTGTCGGACGGATCATTGGTAATGGCCCCGTTCTTGACATCATAACCATCTTCTGCACAGGAAGTGGTCCAATACTCATCTCCCATTTTGAGTTTTCGGTACAGCGATTTTGGTATCCAGGAATTATTAAAAGCAATAATGGTCTCCGGAGTCGAACCCGAATCGCTTCGGTCTGACCAGGGTACTCCTACCCCATCCGACATGCCGGCAAACTCACAGCCCAATACCCGGTTGCCGCGGCTTTCTTTGCCGGTATTTGCCATAATGACTACGCCGCCAACATCCGCACTTACGAGGGGCTTGTCTTTGAAAACGCAAAACTGAACCGTATTTCTGTTTCCATAGATCCGCAGCCCCATTCTGGCATTTCTCCACAAACAATGCGAAAAGGTGCAGTGGCCGACATTCATCAATCGAGTGGGAACACCTGCTCGAATGTCGTCTTTCACGGCAGAATGGCCGAAAAATTCCAAATTATACATCATCCAGTAATCGCCCCGAATGTCAAATGCATCAAACCGGCTTCGGTTTTCCGGATCCCGATTCCACGGTGCCTCTCCCCTGGCCATGATAACCCGACGCTGATCAGCAGTACCGGAAGCCGTTAATTTAATCCGTTCCAGGTCTGAATAATCACCGGGCTCCACCACAAAAAACCATTTATCCGGATCATTGAAGATCGAACCATCGCCAATATTTCCGGCATTAACCACGGTTGCATCAGCGGGAATGCCATTTTCCAACTCCGGCAGCGGATCTGGATAAATATCGATTAAATCGATATCCGGAAATATCTCTTTAGGATTCCAACCCCAGGCCGGAGTTGCAACGGATACAGCCTTCTTTGTTAATGAATCACCGTTTGGCAGATTGGATAAATTTTCCTTTTCAGCGCCTTTTGGACAAGCACTAAAGAGAAGTGTAAAACTAAACAACAAGGCTAATTTCCAGTACATAATCAGTTGGGGATTTTGGTTCAAGCTACGAAATTTGCAGTTGTTATTTCACAAAAAAACCCTCCCGACAAGTCGGAAGGGCGTAATGATTTTCTTCAATTAGGATTACTGCGGGAACAGGCAATTACCTGCTCAAATCGCATTACAATATTGTGCTTGATTATTGCCACTTGCACACATAAAGAACGATTTGATTTCAATTATTTGCTGGGCGGCATAGACGGACGCACCTCTACCTTACTTGGCAGCGTACGTGGATGCATCTTCAGGAGATCTACAGTCATCTGACCAATATCTTCCGGCTGAATCTTCCAGGCGTCTTCTTCGCCAGGCACGTGATCGTTGAAATAAGTTGCCACAGAACCCGGCATAATGGTAGTCGTTTTAATGCCATAGTTTCGCACGTCCAGCATAACTGCCTGGGTAAAGCCCACCAGTCCAAACTTGGAAGCATTATAGGCAGAGCCTTTTGGGAAGAAATTGGTGCCCGCCAGACTGGCGATGGTAATAATATAACCCTTACTGTCCTTTAATGCATCCAGGCTGGCTTTCACACTGTAAAAAACGCCGGTCAGGTTTACGTCAATGGTTTCATTCCATTTTTCCGGACTCAGATCCTCAATGGAACCAAAATGCCCGATACCGGCATTGGCGATGAGTACATCGATACTTCCAAAGGAGTCAAGGGTTTCTTTAACGACCAGTTGCTGTGCCTGGTAGTCGCGTACATCTGCTTCCAGACCAATGGCTTTTCCCGGTCCGGTTTTCGTGAGCTTTTCAGCTGCTTCCCGGCTGGATGCAGCATCTCTGCCCGTTATGGCTACCTGCATTCCCTGTGCAACCAATGCTTCCGCTATGCCGTAGCCGATTCCTTTTGTTCCGCCCGTAATAAGGGCTGTTTTTCCGTTCAGTTTTTCCATATAATTAGAAACGAGAGAACGGAAGAAAAGTTAAAAGGGAGGGGCACTTTTAAAAAATTGCCCCATGATCGAAATCAACAAAAAAGATGAGAAAGGTCATTTAGCCGGGCTGCATTTCCCCTGATATTGCAATCAGAAACCGAAAATAAACGATCATGAACTTAGTTGCACCAGTATCAACATTAATGACCAGAAATCTCATCACCGTAAATCCGGAAGACACGCTGGATAAGGTGAAAACGATTTTTGATGAAAACAACATTCACCACCTTCCGGTAGTACGCTTTAATAAGATTATCGGAATGTTGAGCCAAACGGATTTCAAGCATTTCATGCATGGATATACGCAAAACCAGACAGACGAGATTCTCGAATCTACCCGTCTCAATAGCTGGAGAGTGGAAGACATCATGACAAAGGGTTTGGGTAAGGTTGATTCAACCGATAAAATCCGGACGGTACTGGATGTTTTTAAACTCAACCGTTTCCACGCGTTGCCCGTAGTAGACAACGATGAACTGGTAGGTATCATCACCGTGCATGATATTATCAAGGCACTGGCTGAAGAACCTGTTAGTTTGGATGATTACGAAGCTGCCAAAAACAGCTAGTCGGCTTTCGCTGACATAAAGAACCAGAGCATAGGATGTTAGGAAGGCCCCGGTATTTGCCGGGGTTTTCTTTTTTTTGACCACTTACTTATCTTACTTCCCAAATATGCTATGGAAACATTTACCCCTGACAATTTTCACGCTTATTGCGACCAACTCGCTGAATCAGATACCCGTATCGAAGAACTGCTTCATACCTACGGATACCCGCCCTGCTGGCAAAGAAGCCTGAGTTTTTCCGGTCTGCTGCTCACCATCCTCGAACAGCAGGTTTCCTTAGCCTCTGCCAAACATGCTTATAAAAAACTGGAAAACCTATTGGAGGAAATTAGCCCGGAAAGGGTAAATGCGCTTCCGGATCACCTTCTTAAAAAATGCGGATTTAGCCGGCAAAAAACGCGATATGCCAAAGAACTGGCCAGACATATTTTAGAAGGCAAAGTTAGTTTGGAAGCAGTCCCACAGATGCCTGATGAGATTGTCAGACTACACCTTACTCAGGTGCCCGGTATTGGAAACTGGACCGCAAATATCGTCTTGCTCATGATGCTCAACAGGTTGGATGTATTCCCCATCGGTGATCTGGCCCTGCGAAAAAGCATGATTGCGCACCTGGATCTGCCGAAAAAAACCGACCACGAAACCCTTCTTGCCATCAGTGAAGACTGGAAACCCTTGCGTTCTGTTGCCTGTATGCTCTTTTGGCATCGGTATTTGTCGATTTCCTAATCCATCAATTGCAACAATCGATTGGTAAGCTGAGACTGTCGGGTTGTTTGGGTATTATAATCCAGAATGCCCATTTGAACATCCTTTCGGAAGGATTCCCAATCGGCAAGCAATAGAGATATTTGATTTGATTTTTCACCGATCACCTGATCCCTGGCTGCTTTTATTTCCCGGAAAGCAGTATTGAGTCTTCCCTGAAATATGAGACTTTCAATTTTTTCTTTGGCTTTCGCCGAAAGGCCGACTGAACGGGGCTGCTTACTCTCCAGACTTCGGAGAAATCCCAGGAAGTCTTTCTCCAGTTTCCGCAACAGGACAGCATGCGAATCCGGAGTCAGCAGGTTTTGCCGGTTTTGGGTCTCGAGATCTCTTTTGCGAAGAAAAAACGATTCCAACTCATCCTGAAGATTCGCAGAAAGCAAGTTGCTGCCCATATCCAAACAATCCAGGGAGGCAGCAAGGCCATCCTCGCGCAAAAGTGCACGCGATTCAGCCACAAGATTTGAAAGGGATTCCATTAGTAACCGTTCGTATACAATGAAAAGGAAATAAACCAAAAAACAATTCCAACGATCAAAATAAAGAGACCGTGGTTTCTGGTAGCCTCGTCATACCGATGTGCTCCGTTTTTCTTGGCCAGTCGCAAATAAGCCCCAATTCCAATACCAACCAGGGAGAGTAATACAGAAGCCGCGTAAGACAAACCTATAAAAGTGTTGCTCCAGTTCTCTTTCTCATTATTGCCTGATGGCGTGGAAGATTCCTGACTGCCATAAACAGGGCGTGCACGTCTTTGGTAGGTGGGTTTTGTATCCTTATTAGTATTTGAAGAAAAAGAAGGTCTTTGATTTTGTGTCTGTTCTTTTCTGGTTTGGCGTTGACGGTTTTCCTCCTGCCTTTCCCGGTTGAATGCCTCTGTGCGTCGCTTTTTTTCCTCTTCAGCTATTTGTTTCATTTCATTTGCGCGCCGGCGCTCTACCTCCTGGAGATCCTGAATGATTTCCTTCGTTTGACTGGTGTATTTTCCATTGGGAAAATTGTCGAAATATTCCTGATAGGCCGCTATTGTATTGCTTTTGCTGGCAGCCTGCCAGGCCTCCTCATCTTCCATTTCGCGGATGTGCTCGAGAAAAGCGGGATACCGATCCATATCTCCCATGATCTCCAACATGGTGGTACTCACATTTCGACGTTCCCGATTAACATCAGCTTCTGTAGCCCGGCCTCCTTTTAGGTTGTCAGAGGCCTGGTGCAGGCGCTGGCTAAGCGTAATAATCTGGTTTCTCAAAAGTCTGGACTCTTCTTTGCCGTCTGAATCAATCGGTTCAAATTCTGACAAGGTGTCTAAAAAAGTATCTATCGCCTGTTCCAATCGGTTCAGGCTAATCATTCTTTCAAGGCGTTTGGCAAAAACCTTCATTTCGGTCGCGATTTTCTTAATGGGGGTTATCGTATTCTTCCCCTAATATCCTAAATTTTCAGAGATTCTCTAAAAATCAAAAAGGCCATTCCTTTCGGAACGGCCTTCTGTCAAACGGAACTAATATTCTTTATCCGCGATCTTCCTGCTGGTAGGGCTTTTTGTGCGGATGATGTCCCTTACGGCCATGGTGCTTTTTGAAACGCTCGTGGCGCTCTTTTTTCATCTCCTCGAGTTTGGCTTTTTGTGCTTCTGTCAGGATCTTTTCCATTTCCGTTTTTTTCGCATTGTGCAGGGCGCGCAGTTCTGCTCGTGCCTTATCCATTTGCTCTTTTACCGCTTGTTCTTCTTCTTCAAAACCAGCTTCCATTTTTTCGATGGCTGCTACCTGCTCCGGACTCAGGTCTAGTTCTTCGGTAAGTTTTGCCATGTGCTTCTCGGCACGTACTCCTTTGCGTGGTCCTTCTCCATCTGCCTGGGCTGTCAATAAAACCGGGCTAAAGCCGAAGGCCATCAAGAAGAGAAAAGGAATCCAATTCATTTGCTTTTTCATAATTATATTTTTGCGTTCATATCTTTAGATGCTAAAACTGCTGTTGTCTTACGGATGTTTTTAAATAAAAAATCAGCGTAAGAAAATTCGCCGAAAGGCGTCTAAAAGAAAAGTGAGGTTGATAACTTCCGGTATTATTACCTGACAGGCAGATACTACCTTAAACCAATTGTTCAAATAACAGGCTTATCACTGCTCAAACGGAACTCATTCAGGAGCTTAAAACGGGAAGCGAGGCAGCATTCCGACAGCTTATAGACTTGTATCAGCCCAAAGTGCTGAATACCTGTCTGGGTTTTGTTTCAAATTTACAGGATGCAGAAGATATTTGCCAGGAGGTATTTGTCGATGTCTTTCGTTCAATGGATACCTTTGAGGAAGCTTCCAGTCTTTCAACCTGGATATACCGTATTGCAACCAATAAATGCCTGAGCTTTATCCGGTATCGAAAGCGCCAAAAAAGAGCTGCCTTTTTCAAATCCCTGATCGGATTAGATCAGGCGGAAAGCCTTCAGGTACCCGATGATTCTTTTCATCCCGGCTTAAGCCTGGAAAATCAGGAACGCGGTAAAATTTTATTTGAAAAGATTCGGGAATTGCCGGAGAAACAACAGACAGCCTTTGTGCTTAACCGTGTAGAAGGCCTGGAGATTACGGAAGTGGCCTCTATCATGAACTCCAACAGAAATGCTGTTGATGCCTTGCTAAACAGAGCTTCCCGAAATCTTCGAAAAAAACTGGAAGCCTATTACACAAACGAGGAATAAAACATGAAGCATACACATACTAATCCTGAAAAAGAGGCGCGCAAAAGCCTGGACCTGCTGAATCAACTAAAACGGCCGGATGGAAACCCCTATATGTTTTCCCGGGTAAATGCAGCTCTTGAACTTCGAGAAAAAGCCGCCTCCGGAAATCCGGCTCAGATTTGGATATTTGGGCTGGCCAGCCTGCTGTTTTTGATCAATGCCTTTGCCTGGTTGCAAAATATGGAGACAAGCAGGACCGAAAGTCTGCCTGCCGAAATCCTGGCAGAGGACTACATACATTATCAGCCAATGGGAATCTATGAAGATGATCTCACCCTCGTCAACTATTCAAATGATACAGAATGAATAGGCTCTTTGGAAAATATACCTGGTTAATTGGTCTGCTGATCCTCCTGAATGCTATCACGCTTTTTGTTTTTTGGCCTGACAGAAAACAAGACAGAGGGCGCTTTGATCCCCAAAAGGTGCTGGAGCAGGAGTTGGGGCTGGATCCGGAAAAAGCAAATAGATTTAAAATTTTGCGCCAACATTTTTTTGAAAAAAGCAGCCCCCTGACCAAAGAACTTCGGGAAACCAGGCAGCAGATGCTGTCGGCCATGGGCAACCCGGATGGCAATCAGGCAGCTACAGCCCTTTCTCAAAAATCCTGTGAAATTCAGCAACGACTTGATAGTATGTTGCTCGATCACTACCTTCAGTTAAGCGCCTTATGTGATGCCGAACAACAAGAAAAACTAAAAAAGATGTTTCAACATGTTTTTAGCGCCCGGCATGGCAAAAAGAAGCCCCATCCCCGAAAAAAAGGCCTTGAATAAAGTCAATCTGCAGACTGATGATTATCATTTCGTTGGACCGTATGATCCTGTATACTTGTATTGTAAAAATCATCAAGCATTATGGATCCCAACAAAAGAATTGCCGAAATTATGACGAAAACGCTTATTTGCGTTCGTCCGGAAGAAAAAGCCAATACCATTCAGGATATTTTCCGCAAACATTCTTTTCACCACATTCCGGTTACAACCGCTGGTGGTGAATTAATGGGCATGGTCAGCAAATCTGATTTTCATCGGATTAGCTACATCTTATCCTTAGACAGCAGCGGGCCCACCTGGTCCAAAAAAGTCTACCAAAGTCTTGAAGCCCGGGACTTTATGACAAAATATCCATTGACGGTAACTCCGGAGGATTCTGTTGGCCTGGCCGCAGATATTTTCCTGGCGAACAAATTCCACGCCCTTCCGGTTGTGGAAGGAGAAGAGCTGGTCGGTCTGGTAACGACCCATGACCTGCTTGCCTACAGCTTCCAATCACCGATTGCAGATACAATCAATTGATAGTCGGAGGTAGATACCCAAATTCGTAAATCTTGAAGCCAAATAACCATGGATAAAAATATTGCCGTAAAGGAAATAATGACTGATGAAGTCATCTTTGTGAAACCAGATGATCTGATGACCCGTGTACGGGAAATCTTTACGGAAAACAGCTTTCACCATCTGCCCGTCGTAAAAGACGGTAAAGTGGTCGGGATCATTAGTAAGACGGATTTTCACCGATTGGAAAGTGCTTTTACTTTTTTCCGGAAGGAAAAAACAGAAGCCTATAATGAAGCTGTTTTTCGTTCCCTTCTGGCCAGTGAGGTCATGCACGACACCATTGCAACCATTAAGGAGCACGAGCCAATTAGTTTGGCTGCCTCCTATTTCCGGGAAAACCTGTTTCACTGCCTGCCGGTTGTGGATAGCTCCGGAAACCTAAAAGGCATGATCACACCTTTTGATCTGCTAAACTACGCTTTCCGATAGATTCTTACGGTAGTTACTCATTGGGGCAATATATCCCGCTCTCTGAAAACTCAGGGAGCGGGATTTTTTCTGCCCGTCTGCCAAAAAAATGTGCTTGGGAATCCCATATCCCAAGCACACTAAAAAGGTTCAACCCTTATATGAATAACTCATTAATCCAATTCTATCTATTGGTGAAACACCAGTAGAGGTGTTTTAGAATGATACGTCATTTTGCGGGTGACGCTGGAGTGGAATAAACGCTCCCACAAGCGGCGGCGCGGAATAAACATCGCCAGCAAATCCCCTCCTTTTTCATCCATAAATTTGTCCAGACCCTCCTCAACGGAAGGGCTGTTTACAATGGAGAAATCCGCAAAGGGAACCGGGTGATCAGCTACTGTGACAACGCCCTCCATAACACCAACCTCCGGATGTGTTTCCACGTGTACAAAATGCACCTCAGCTTTAAAATGACCCGCAAATTGCATCAATTGCGTTACAGAAGGTCCGTCTTCCGGACGGAAATCTGTGGCATAGATAATCTGTTTGATGCTTTCATATTTGGCATCAGCCGGTACCGCAATTACGGGCACTTTAGCATTCATCATCGTCTGGGTGGTTACACTGCCCATGAGGCGGTCCATTCGACCATGCTCAGAACGCGTACCCATAACAATCATGTCGTAATTGTTGTCATCCACAAATTCAGTGATTTCCTGCGGAGTAAACACACCATAAACGGCATGGCAATCGCCTAGTTGGTCACATTTGTATTCGGCATACATTTCCTCCAGGGAGCGCTCCACTTCGATGCGCTTTTCATCCGTCATTCGATGAATGAGCTCCGGAGGTGTATGACTAACATCTATCATCGGAATATGATAGACACTAAGAATATCTAATTTGGCATCGATATCTTTCGCAAGTGCTATAGCGTAATCCAGAGCATTACGAGAGGTATCGGAAAAATCGGTTGGAAATGCAATGCGTTTCATGATACCGGTTTGTTTGGTTAAAGAACATTAGTCGTTTTCGTGCATACTTTGAAAGGACTTTTCGGAAGAGCCTCCCTTGCGGTTTTGCTTCTCCAACGTCCATTCATCGGTAACACTGGTTTGCATCCAGATATTACCGGAGCGTCGAAAAACCTGTGCGTATAAGCCATAATCCTCGGCAAAACGGGATTCAAGGTCGCGCACTTTCATATCCGGAATGATTTCAAGGTCCCCGGAAGTACCGGTTTTGCGCACCTCTTTGATCAAAAGGGAGTCGTCTAAAACTTCCTGAGCCGGAGAGCCTTTTCCAGGTTCGTGAGGCCGGGTATAAAATTCCAGTTTCAAATAATGGAACTTATCTGTAAAGGCACTTTTTACCTCGCGTAAGGTGATTTCATTTGTGATAATCATAACAATCTTGTTTAAATTCCTGTTTTTGCCCCTTTCGGGGAATGGTTTTACAGGCTGCGAATAGGATTGTTTCTACATCACAATGTAGCCGGAAGGCCGAAAACGCGCGTTGAGAATTCTCAGGAATTCGGCTGACTTTTATCAATTGGAGATTGAAAGCTTTCAGCTCCTTTTGGCTGCTTAAACACCAACGTCCTGTAGGGGAATGGAATTTCAACGCCTTCCGCATCAAAACGGTATTTAATGTTTTCCAAAAGATCACATCCCATAGCAAAAGCTTCGGCCTGATTACTGGCCCAAACCCATGCCCTTAAAGTAATGGCAAAATCTCCGAGCATCAAAACGCGAACAGGTACCAGAGGAGCTCCTTCACTAATTTGCTCTGCGGAACGGCCATCGACCATCAAGGGGTGCTTCATAGCTTCCTCTTCCATAATCTTTTTGGCCTGTTTGATGTCGCTGTCGTAGCTGATCCCAATTTCCACAAACTTGCAAATCTTATCATCCGCAAAATCGGCATTGACAATGACTTCATTGCTAATGACAGAATTGGGGATAATAACCCGCTTATTCTCGAAATCGCGAATAACCGTGTGTCGAAGGGTAATATCCTCCACCACCCCACTGATATCGGTGCGAATTCGCAAACGATCATTCACCCGAAAGGGTTTAAAAACCACAATGAAAATACCGCTCATGATATTACTGAGGGCATGTTGAGAGGCAAAACCAGCCACTACAGCCAGAATGCCTGCCCCGGTAAGCAAAGAACCTGAAACAGCCCTAAAGGACGGAACCATAAAAAATGCCCAGCCAATACCCAGGAGGTAAATCAGTCCGGTAATGGCATGTCGCAGGAATTGATAATTGGTCGGATCATTCTGCATGATCTTGCTGGATCGCAAAATAAACCGCCGAAACAGCCTGCTAAAAACGGAAGCCACAATTGCCGTTCCTACCAAGATGCCTACAAAAGCGGCGATATTTTCATAGCTGCCAAAAAAATCTTCCATGATATTTTATTTCAGGATCATTCTATTCCAAGGTGCAAAATCCGGCTGCCGGTTTGTGCAGTAGGATGTACGCTTTTTCCAATTACAATACCATCTTCAGGTGCATGAAACTTTCGGATCAAATCGCCAAAAATATTTTTCAACACAGCAATCTCATCCCCTTTCTTTACCCGTTGGGTAACCTGGGGAAACACCTGCAGAATCCCCCCGGAATCGGTATAGATCCAATAAGACTTTTTACATAAAACGGGATCGGTTTCCGGAGGCTCGATGTCGCCATCGAGCATTCCCAAATGGATTATGGTATTGTGTACGCCCTCCAAACCGGAGCGTATCAGCGATTTCTGGAAACGATTGGGATCTCCAACTTCCAGGGTTATCGCCTTGGTTCCCAGCCCTTGCATGCTGCCCCGTAAAGTGCTGTCAGGTGCCGGACTGTTTACGATGATCTGCGGATTTTGAAGCATGGCGAGTTTCCGACTAACGGGATCATTCCAGTTTGCCCGGATGTAATAAGAATTGATCCGGCCGAAACTGGCAGTATGCAAATCCAACAGATAATCTATCCCCTGCATCGCTCTTTCCATAAAACGATAAGCATAAACCTCCGAATTATTGCCATACTCATTGCCCGGCATCAGGCGATTCAAATCAAAGTCGTCGTTAAACTTTCGCTGCATCTGCAGAAATCCGGGTACGTTGACCACAGGTATTCCAATGATTGTTCCGGTTAACACAGCCGGGTCAATATCATTAAAAAGACGCTGAATGACCGGAATGCCGTTTAGTTCATTACCATGCACGGCGGCAGTCACAGCCAATACAGGCCCTTCCTTTACGCCCCGGGCGACCAAAACAGGTATCATGATAGGCAGTCCGAGACCGTCTTCCACGAGTTTTAGGAAATACCGCTTCTGTGTGCCAGGCTCCATCTTCTCCAAAGAAAGGAGCTCAACAATCGGAACGGGGTTTTCCGTTCCTAAAATTTCAACTGTATCGTTGTTTATGTGCATTAGTTATTATTAAGTGTTTCAGCAAAATCCAACATATTTTGTACCACCTTATCGGAGGCCGGAATGCCACTCATTCTTCCAAGAGGATCTATCCCGCCAATACTAAGGGTATTTACTTCGGAAAGCACCCGCTTCCCGTCGTCGTTTACAAGGGTATCCATCCCAAATATGGCTACTCCAAGAGGAGCCAGTTTGCTATGCAAAAGTTTTGCCATCTGATATTCTTCGGGATCAACTTCTACGACTTGTGCCTGACCGCCCTGAGAAGCATTGCAAAGCCAGGAACCTTTTGGAGGAACGCGCAAGATACCTCCAATTACCTCCCCATTTACCACAACAACTCGCTTATCGCCCAGATGTACGTTCTTCAAAAATTTCATGGCCAAATATCCGCCGCGATTAAATTGATCCTCCAAATTGGATGCAAATTCGTCTAAAGGAATTTTCGCCTCCTTTAAAAGGACCTTTCCCGACTCTACACGCAGAATCCCCCTGCCTCCATAATCTTCGAGAGGCTTCAGAACAATCGGAAAATGTTGCTGAAAGGCTTTTATATCTTCCAGGTTTTCACAATGCTTTATGGGTGGACAAATTTCCTGTACCCGAAGCAAAAATGACTTCGGACTGGACTCGTTGATGCCCGATGGTCGATTCAGGATAATTTTATCTCCCAGGGCCGTTTCCAAATAATCGAAGAATCCTTCCGGAATTGGTCGCGGCAACCGAAGCCAGATAAAATTAAATGCATGGGCATCCCAGGAAGGAATGTCCGGATCAGAGAGCTTCTCCTGTCCCCAGTCAAAATCAATTGATTTGGTGACCTCAACACCTTTTAGCAAGGTGGAGACATGCTCCTCAAAAAACGATTTGTTCTCCGGATGTCCTTTACTGGCCAGCACCACCTGAGCAACCCGATTATCTCTGTTTAAAGCGTTACACAATTCATAAACCGAGTTGTTTGGGTTGTGGGTGCTGTGGTCGGTAAGAACCAGTATTTTCCACTTTTTACTCATAACAAAATCTCGTCTAATAAGGCCGGGTCATCATTTAGAGACTTAAACAATCTCGCCCGAAACTTACCTTTACTATTGTATAGTTTTACAGACATTTTGTCAATGGCAATCATCGACAAAACCGTTTGAATATATGCTTCAATAAGATCGTCCAAACCGATTCCCAATCTGTTGAAATCTCTTCGGTCCATCAACATCAGGCGGGTAGTATCTGAGTCCCAACTTCCATCTGTATTTTTGAGCGAAAGGTTTGTCCCCAACATGTCCCAGGAAGCAGTTCCATCATCAATCTCCTCAGCCAGCGGTTTTAATGCCCGTCTGGCATATACTCCCAACGGACGAATCCCCGAATTGGTGGCACTTACCATCAAGCGAATATCGGCCACGTAAGTATTTCCTTTTTCCGAAGGCATGGTTCCCACATGGTAGAACTTGCCTTTCGAAGAACGTGAACTCCATTGGTAATTACCGATGAGGCTTTGAACAATGAATCGTCCGTAATCGTGCTCCTTCTCCATAAAGTCATCCAACTCTTGCTCGGTAACAATCGTCCAGACGCCCTGTCCGGCATTGCTATAGGGGTTTTTGATCACAGCCTGTCCGCCCAGCTTTTGTACCCACAAGGGGATTTCGGCTTTGCTAACATCCCAGATGGTTTCAGGAGTCAGGATCTCAAGTCCGCTTTCCCGAAGGGTCGAATTATACAAATCATAGGCCTTGGATGCGACCATCTTATTTCGACCACCAGCCAAACAGGATACCACCGGATTCAAAATGCGCGTTTTTGAGTGCAGCGGCAATCGGGTCCAGGGTTTTTGAGTCAAATACCGAAAGGCTCCCCGAATTGGTATCCAGGTATTTTTTTCAGTACGCACCTCCATAATCCCGTCGGAAAATCGTACGCCCGGATTCGGATCATCGTGATAGTAGGTAACCAGATTTACCGGTTCGTTGTAAACGGTAGCCAAAGCATGGGCATATCCTTTAGCTTCCATAGGGTTCTTGTCGTATACAACCGCGAGTTCTCCTTCAAATTTCCGGGTTCTTTTATCGAGATATGGCCTGATGGTTTTTTCCACTAAAGTGCGGTAACCTCCCATTTCCTGATGATCGTCCAGGAGTGGCATGGATTTTTGTCCGGAGGGACAGGAATTATTTTCAATGACAACCATATGGCGGTTGCCCTCTGCATCCGTAACGTGCATAAGGTCAGCCCCCGCCCATCTAAAATACTTGGGCTGGTAGGTTAAAACTTCTTCCAAAATTTGGGGTCGCACCTTTGGATGTAAGTGGCAATACCGCTTGATTATGCGATCTTTACTCAGATGCATAAAGAAGTTAACCAATGGATGTATTGTAGCATTTAAAGCTTTGGGATACCAGTGGTTTTCAGGTTCAAATTCTCCTGGAAGGATCTTTGTGGCCAGACTTGGTTGAGACATAAACAAAAGAGGTTTCTGTTAGTGTGTGTGTTAAAGATGTACAATGAAGATAATAAAACGCAATTTCCGGGAATAAGTCACTTATCTACCTAAAAAGTATTGAAAATTTGTTCGGGTACTTAAGAAAAGCAGACGCCACCAAATGTTCGATAAAACTGAAAACATCTATATAAGTTGATATTTTGACTTATTTATCAGACATTTGCATACAAGGCAAGTTTCGGTGTGAACAACCATCCGTTTGAAACGGAATTAGAACTTAAGACATGAAAACCCATTTCGACCTGCACTTCCTGGAGAATGCCACAGAGACCATGCGCGCCATTGCCCATCCTGCCAGACTGGCTATCGTTGATCTCCTGTCGCGAAACGAAGAACTGTCTGTAACTGAAATTTATGAGCAATTGGATTTGGAACAGGCTGTTGCTTCTCACCATCTTAGAATTTTGAAAAACAAGGATGTTGTACGCGTAAAACGGGATGGAAAAAATTCGCTTTATGCCCTGACAAAACCAGAATATGCCGGTTTTCTGGATATACTTACCAAAGTTCTATAATACGGCTTTCGCCGAATGTCATTCCTTCCTCCCGCTTAAATCTCCCCCTTATTTCCGGCCCGATTTTCTTTGCCTACTCCCCTCTATGGCCATTTTTTATTGGCAAATGCAATTTTTTTACATAATTATGTTTAGATATATAGATATTTATATACTTTAGTGGGACAAACATGCTCTGGTAAAGATTCAAACCATAAAATCAGTTCGCATGGCAAAAATGTTTACCACTAAATTATGGGTAGTTCTCCTGGTAGTTTTTATCAACAGTTCCCTGATGGCTCAGGAAAATGTTGATCATTCTTACCAACCACTAACCCTAAAGCTTGATGAAAGCGGCAAAAAATATATCCGCTTCATCATGTGGCATCAAATCTGGGCCACCACCAACAATCTTCAAAACGAAGAACCGCTTACCATTACACCCAGCATTCGCCGTTCGCGATTTCTGGCATTTGCACAGGTTTCTCCCAGATTCCTGATCCTGACACATTTCGGACTCAATGGCCTTTCTCCGGGAAATCTCTCTTCTCTGGGAAATAATTCCAATGCCCCGCAATTGTTTCTACACGATGCCTGGGCAGAATTTAAAGTATTGGATGCCTTGTTTATCGGCGGCGGATTGCACTACTGGAAAGGCATGACCCGGCTGGCCAATCAATCCACACTCAATTTTATGACGCTCGATCAAAGCCGTCCTTTTGTGCAGTGGCATTCATTGGGATATTCCGACCAGTTTGCCCGACACCTCGGTGTATACGCCAAAGGAGCCTCCGGTAAATTTGATTACCGGATCGCAGTCAATGGTTCGGGACGCTCCCCATTAAACGGAGGAGCGGATTACGGCGGCCAAAGCCAATTGTCCTATACCGGAGCTTCCAATCCCGATCAGGATGGAAACGCCACGGGACAGGCTGTTTACGAAGGCTATTTCCGATACAATATATTTGATGGAGAATCCACAAAATTGCCCTTTCAGGTGGGTACTTATCTGGGAAGTAAAAAGGTTTTCGGTATTGGAGCCGGCTTTTTCGCACATCCCAATGGCATGTATGACGATACCATGCAAACGCACCACAATATCCTGCACTTTGCGGCTGATGCCTTTCTGGACATGCCTGTCGGCGAAGGCAATTGTGTCAATGGGTATGTCTCGTTTATGGCTTTTGATTATGGAGAAAATTATATTGCCCGCTGGGCGGGAACAGGTAGCGTTTTCTATGGTCAATTGGGCTACTACCTCAAAGCTGCCAAAATCATGCCCTATGTAGCTTACCAAAGAGCAAATTATGAGGGCTACTCAGAAATAGAAAATCCATCTGCCCTGGATGTAGGGATCAACTACTTCATAAACGGGCACAACGCCAAACTTACGCTCGAATATCATTCCATAATGAATGATCCGAGAGAAACGACCAGTCAAATCCGTTTACAGGCTCATGTATTTCTGTAGACCGACGATTTGACCTGAATTATTAATCAACAAAACACAACCCAATGTCAGACAAAAATTTACAGGATTACTGGCGAAAGAATTTAAAGTACCTCGGGATCCTGCTTGCCATCTGGTTTATCGTCTCCTACGGTTGCGGCATCCTGTTTGCCGATGCGCTAAACAAGATTGAAATCGGGGGCTTCAAACTGGGCTTTTGGTTTGCGCAGCAAGGCGCCATCTATGTATTTGTCGTCCTCATCTTCGTCTATGTCCGACTTATGAACAAGCTGGACAGGGAGTATGATGTGCACGAAGATTGATCTAAAACCTTTACAAAAACAAGCAAAAAATTATGAACGATATACAAATATGGACGGGAATCATTGTGGTAGCAACCTTCGCTATCTACATTGCTGTTGCCATCTGGGCCAGAGCAGGTTCCACCAAAGAATTTTATGTTGCTGGCGGAGGAGTACATCCCATCGTAAATGGCATGGCTACCGCAGCTGACTGGATGTCGGCCGCCTCCTTCATCTCCATGGCCGGTTTGATTTCCTTTATGGGATATCAGGGCGCTCAATATTTGCTCGGATGGACCGGAGGTTATGTACTGCTGGCTTTGCTGCTCGCTCCCTACCTTAGGAAGTTTGGC
Source organism: Bacteroidota bacterium (assembly GCA_018222965.1). Classification (GTDB taxonomy): domain Bacteria; phylum Bacteroidota; class Bacteroidia; order Chitinophagales; family Saprospiraceae; genus JAAEZH01. Next base: position 23,395 of record JAAEZH010000033.1, on the reverse strand, counting down.
AAGTTTACGGTGCCCGACTTTATTGGAGAACGCTATTACTCCCAAACAGCCCGAATTGTTGCCGTGGTTTGTGCGCTTTTCGTATCCTTTACCTATGTGGTCGGGCAAATGAAAGGCGTGGGTATTGCCTTCTCCCGTTTCCTGGAAGTAGAATTTGAAACCGGTGTTATCATTGGGGTGGGTATTGTATTCTTCTACGCCGTTTTGGGAGGTATGAAAGGGATCACCTATACCCAGGTAGCCCAGTATTGTGTATTGATTTTCGCATACCTGGTGCCTGCTGTATTCATATCTGTATTGATGGTTGGCAACCCCATTCCGCAATTCGGACTCGGAGGCACTTTGGAAGACGGTACAGCGCTTTTGGCTAAGCTCGATCAGCTCTCCACAGATCTTGGATTTAAGGAATATACCACCTCCCATAAAGGAAAAGTCGACTTGTTTTTTGTAACAGCAGCACTCATGTTGGGTACCGCTGGTCTGCCGCACGTTATCGTCCGTTTCTTTACGGTACCTAAGGTGGCAGATGCTCGTAAATCAGCTGGTTGGGCCTTGCTTTTTATAGCCATCCTGTATACCACGGCTCCAGCCATCGCCGCATTTGCACGAACAAATCTTTTCAACACCGTAAATAATAAGGAATACGCGACCATGCCGGAATGGTTTGGCAACTGGGAGCAAACCGGCCTCCTCGCTTTTGAGGATCTCAACGGCGATGGCGTTATTCAGTATTACAACGATGATAGCCCACAATTCGTGAGTGCTGTAGCCGAGCCGGCGGGCTGGCAGGGCAATGAACTTACTGTTGATCGCGACATCATGGTGTTGGCCAATCCGGAAATTGCCAATCTTCCCGGTTGGGTAATTGCGCTGGTAGTGGCCGGCGGCCTCGCAGCTGCTCTTTCTACTGCTGCCGGATTGCTGCTGGTGATCTCCACATCCATTTCCCACGACCTTTTGAAAAAATGGTTAAAGCCGGACATCAGTGAGAAAGCGGAGTTGCGCTCTGCCCGGATCGCCATTGCTGTTGCGGTAATTATCGCCGGCTACTTCGGTATAAATCCGCCCGGCTTTGTCGCTCAGGTAGTAGCTTTCGCCTTTGGGCTCGCAGCTGCATCCTTCTTCCCCGCGATTGTCATGGGGATCTTTTCCAAGCGCATGAATATGCAGGGAGCCATATCCGGAATGATTGTCGGACTCCTGTTTACGGGTGTTTATATCTGGTACTTTAAGTACGGTGGAGGCACTCCCGATCAGTACTGGTTTGGCATTAGCCCGGAAGGTATCGGCACACTTGGTATGCTGTTTAATTTTGCCGTGTCCTTAATTGTTTCCCGATTCACACCCGCTCCTCCTCAGGAAGTGCAGGAAATCGTGGAAGACATCCGTGTGCCTCGCGGCGCAGGACAGGCATCAGGACATTAATAATGCTCCACAGGCAGAGGGTTCAACCAGGATCCTCTGCCTTTTCAAAACTGATAAAACAATTTCAATGAAACTCCAACTCAGTCAAAAAGCCTCCGACATTTTTGTCATCATATACATTTTTGGTACCCTGTTTTTACGGTTCCAACTGGAATCTCAATTAAACGGACACATCCTGGCTTCTGTAGGACTGGGCGCATTCGCCCTGCTTTTCCTCTGGGCCCTCAATAAAAGCAAATACATCAACCCCGGCTGGTTTGGCCTTCTGGGAACCCAAAATAAAGCGGTCAGCAAATAAACATTCGCGGAAGCGTATTAAATTGCCTGTAAATCACAGCTAATCTATGACTGAACAGCTCAAGAATGCACCCAAAGAAAGACAGTCTCACCTGGTAGGCATATTTCTGCTGGGTTTACTTCTGTTTAACTTCCCCCTTATTTACATCTTTGGAAAGGAAGGCTTTATCCTGGGTGTGCCGATTGTATTTGCCTACCTGTTTGTGGCTTGGCTGGCTGTTATTATTTTGATATTTTGGACCTTCAGAACATAATTCCTTATCCGGCTTTCGCCGAATGTAGGATCGTCAACAGACAGGCATGCGTCCTATCATAATCATCATTTGTTTTCTGGCGTATGTCAGCCTTCTCTTCTGGATTGCCTACCGAAGTGAGCGACTTAGCAGGACCGGTCGAAGCCTCGTAAACAATCCATTCATCTACGCCCTTTCGCTGGCAGTATATTGTACGGGCTGGACCTATTTTGGCAGCATCGGGAAAGCCTCTGAATCCGGCTTTGGCTATTTGCCCATTTATCTGGGTCCGACCCTGCTGGCTCCGCTCTGGTGGTTTGTTTTGAGGAAGATGATCCTGATCAGTAAAAATCAGCGGATCACCTCGATTGCAGATTTCCTGTCTTCCCGCTACGGGCGCAGTGTCACCATTGGTATTACAGCCACCATCATCGCCGTATTCAGCATCATTCCCTACATTTCCATTCAGCTCAAGGCAGTGGCCTTGAGTTATGAAATACTGACCACCCATTCGCCGAAAGGCATACAATCCTCGCTCGAAAACGTATCGCTCTTTCAGGATCCTGCGATGTTTATTGCCCTGGCACTGGCTATTTTCACCATCTTTTTTGGCACGCGAAAGCTGGAAGCCAATGAGCGACACGAAGGCCTTGTAGCTGCCGTGGCCTTTGAGTCCCTTTTGAAATTACTTGCCTTTTTGCTGGTAGGTGTTTTTGTAACCTATTGGATGTTTAACGGACTGGGCGATCTTTTTAAACAAGGCTCCGAGGTGCCTGAGATCCGGCGATTATTTAGTCTCGAATCCAGCGGGCACAACAACTGGACCTGGTTTTGGCTGATGTTGCTTTCGAGTTTTGCCATTCTCCTGCTGCCTCGACAATTTCACGTGGCGGTGGTTGAAAATGCCAATACAAATCACGTAAAAAAGGCGGCCTGGGCCTTTCCGCTTTACCTTTTGCTCATTAATATCTTTGTGCTGCCTATCGCTGTAGCCGGATTGCTGTATTTCCCCGGAGGCGTTGCAGATCCCGATACCTTCATTCTCAGTCTGCCGTTGAGCCAAAATGCAGACATTTTATCCCTGTTTGTAGCCCTCGGAGGATTCTCAGCTGCAACCAGCATGGTCATAGTTGCCGTGATCGCTTTGAGCATCATGATCAACAACAATCTGGTCCTGCCGCTTCTCTTGCGCAATCCTTCCGGTCGAGGGGTAGCCCGGGACGATCTATCCAAAAGACTGCTTGGCATTCGGCGGGTATGCATTGTCTTTGTTTTGCTTTTTGCCTATGGCTATTTCAAATTTGTCGGATTGGGTTACACACTCGTTTCAATCGGACTGATCTCATTCGCAGGCGTAGCCCAGTTTGCCCCTGCTTTAATCGGTGGTTTATATTGGAAAGGTGCTACAAAAAAAGGAGCGCTTTGGGGGCTAATTGTCGGATTTTTGGTCTGGGCCTATACCCTTCCGCTTCCTACGCTGGCAGAAACGGGGATCTTATCCAGTCATTTTGTGGAACAGGGTTTATTTGGATTGGAATGGCTCAAACCTTATGCATTATTCGGACTAGATGGCTTGGATCATGTTTCTCATGGTGCCTTCTGGAGTTTGTTTTTTAATCTGACTGCCTTTTATCTGGTGTCGCTCTTTAGCAGGCAATCCGCATTGGAGATTGCCCAGGCTGATCTGTTTGTCAATATCCACAAATACCGGAAAGGCGGACTTGATTACGAGATCATCCGCCGGGAGGGAAACATTGCGGAATTGATCGGCATGCTCCATCAGTTTTTGGGCAGAAAAAGAGCCAAAAAATTGCTTCGGGAGTACGAAAAAAGGAACAAATTGCAATTGGACAAAATTTCGAAAGCCGATGAGGGTTTTGTCAAATTTGTAGAAACACATCTCAGTGGAGCGATTGGTTCTGCCACTGCCCGGACGATCATCCGATCAGCGGTAAAAGAAGACCCCATTAGTCTGGCCGAAATGCTTCAATTGCTGGAGCAAACACAAGAGATTTTCCGATATAGCCAAGCCCTGGAAAAGAAGTCGGCCGAACTGGAAGCCACTACTTCTCAACTTAAAATTGCCAATAACCAGCTCAAAGAACTCGACCGGCTTAAGGCAGACTTTATCACTACCGTAACTCACGAATTGCGCACCCCCATCACTTCCATAAAATCACTGGCAAATATCCTACGGGACAACCCCAATCTGGAGTCGGAAAAGCAAGCGGAATTTTTGGAAATCATGGTCAATGAAAGCGACCGCATTTCCAGATTGGTCAATCAGGTGCTGGACCTCGAAAAACTGCAATCCTATAAAGGCGAATTTCAGATTGAAAAACTGGAACTCGGTGCTTTGTGCAAACTGGCATTCAACAGTGCCCGCCCTTATCTGAAAAAAGAACAGCTCGAAGGCAAACTCAGTCTTCCGGAAAACCCGGTCTATATTGAGGGGGATGCAGACCGGCTAATTCAGGTAATGATCAACCTGCTATCCAACGCCGCCAAGTTTTCAAGCTCGGAATCTCAACAGGTGGAACTCAAATTGCATACCCGCAATCACGAAGCTGTGATTCAGGTAATTGACCAGGGAATCGGTATTGAAAAAAATGACCTCGACAGTATTTTTGATCGCTTTTCCCAGGTCAGCAATCACCAAAAAGGCAAACCCAAAGGCACCGGCCTCGGGCTCCCCATTTCCCTCGAAATCATCCGAAAACACAAAGGAGATATCACCGTAAACAGCCAGCCGGGAAAGGGATCCGTCTTCCGTATAACTTTACCCCTGAAAGGCGATAAAAAATGACCCCTGAGATCTTTTCTACTAGACAAAAATTTGTTTCTTTGTGAATGAAGGGAGAATTCGTTTCTCATTCACTGTTTGGACAAAATATTATTTCATATTCAGAAACATGGCAGCCAGAATACTACTGGTCGACGATGAACCCAACATACTTACTCCCATCGAGTTTTTGATGAGGCAGCAAGGCTATGACGTTGACAAGGCCTTCGATGGCAAACATGCACTGGAAAAGATGGCCGCTTTCTTGCCGGATGTGGTCATTCTGGATGTGATGATGCCGGAGATGGATGGATTTGAAGTAGCCCGGAACATTCGCAGCAATGCGGCCTATGATCAAACCCGAATCCTCTTCCTGACGGCCAAAGGTACCGATGCAGATAAGATCAACGGATACAATCAGGGCGGAGAAATGTATATCATAAAACCCTTTGACAATTCAGAATTGGTAAACATGGTCAACGAAATGGTTGAATACGGATAATATTTCCGTTTTTTTTATAATAAAATATCTAAAAATCTATATATTTAGATGTTACAAAAATCAAATATATCCAAATGACATTACAGATAAAAAACCTGGAAGAATACAACGAAGCCTATAAACACAGTGTAGACGATCCCGAAGGATTCTGGGCCGAGCAGGCCGAGACATTCAAATGGATGAAGAAATGGGACGAAGTACTGGAATGGGATTTTAAAGGACCCGATGTAAAATGGTTTAAAGGAGGCAAACTTAACATCACCGAAAACTGCCTCGACCGCCATTTAGAAGATCGGGCTGATCAGGTAGCCATTCTCTGGGAACCCAATGATCCAAAGGCTGATGTAATCGCCTACACCTATAAAGAATTGCATGAGGCCGTTTGCAAGGCTGCAAATGCACTAAAAGCCAATGGCGTCGAAAAAGGAGACCGTGTTTGCTTCTATATGCCCATGGTTCCGGAACTGGCTATTGGCGTTTTGGCCTGCGCCCGGATCGGTGCTGTACACAGCGTGGTATTTGCGGGCTTCTCCTCCTCTGCCCTGGCAGACCGGATCAAAGATGCCACTTGCAAAATGGTAATTTGCTCCGACTACAACCACCGCGGCACCAAAAACATCCCGGTAAAAAACGTGGTAGACGAAGCCATTGGCATGGGCTGTGATTCGGTGGAAACGGTACTGGTCCATAAAAATACCGGAGCAGATATTGCCTGGAACGACAAGCTCGACAAATGGTGGCACGACGAAGTTGACAATCAGTCTGCAGACTGCCCGGCAGAACAAATGGATGCCGAAGACATGCTCTTCATTCTCTATACATCTGGTTCAACGGGTAAACCCAAAGGCGTTGTACATACCTGTGGCGGTTATATGGTTTACACTTGTTTTTCTTTCAAAAATGTATTCCAATACAAAGAAGGGGATGTTTACTGGTGTACAGCCGATATCGGTTGGATTACCGGCCACTCCTATATCGTATACGGCCCCTTGCTCGCCGGAGCTACCACGATGATGTTTGAAGGCGTTCCAACCTATCCGGATGCCGGAAGGTTCTGGGAAATCTGCGACAAACATCGGGTCAATCAGTTTTATACAGCCCCTACGGCCATCCGCGCGTTAATGGCGCAGGGGGACGAATATGTTGACAAATACGATCTGTCTTCCCTCAAAGTTATCGGCTCTGTAGGTGAACCGATTAACGAAGAAGCCTGGAACTGGTACAATCAGAAAGTAGGTCGAGGCAATGCACCGATCGTTGATACCTGGTGGCAAACCGAAACAGGCGGTATTCTGATTAGTCCGTTACCGGGAATTACAGATACAAAACCTTGTTATGCTTCCTATCCATTGCCGGGAGTTCAGCCCGTATTGCTCGATGCGGATGGGAATTTGATTGAAGGAAATGATGTGGAAGGTCTTTTATGCATGAAATTTCCATGGCCGTCAATCCTTCGTACTACTTATGGCGAACATGAACGCTGCCGGCAGGTGTATTTCTCCAGCTTTGAGAATATGTACTTCACCGGCGACGGCGCGCGACGCGATGCCAATGGCCGCTATCGGGTAATTGGCCGGGTGGATGACGTGATCAATGTTTCCGGCCATCGAATGGGTACGGCGGAGGTCGAAAACGCTATTAACGAACACGATAACATTGTAGAATCTGCCGTGGTTGGGTATCCGCACGATATCAAAGGGCAGGGCATTTATGCCTATGTGATTACCAATCATGCTATTACTGACGAAGAAGCATTCCGCAAGGAAATCAAGGCTGTAGTTACAAAGATGATCGGCCCGATCGCAAAACCGGATATGATTCAGATCGTTCCGGGTTTGCCAAAAACGCGCTCCGGAAAGATCATGCGGCGCATTCTGCGCAAAGTAGCTTCCGGAAAATCAGATGAGTTGGGCGATACTTCCACCTTGCTGAATCCGGAAATTGTAGAAGCCGTAAAAGAAGGAGCTGCAGCTTTGAAGAAAGGATAGCAGTTAATCTAAAAGGATATTATGGGGCATTGGAGGCATCAGATTCTGATAGCTGAAGATCGCCCCTTTATTTTTTTTTGAGTACCCTGCGCATATTTTCTTCTGCCTTTCGGCGAAAAAATAAATGGCAGGTAACGCTTCATTCGATATACCATTCTCGCTTTTGCCGGCAGTATAATTTCCCGCCTTCCGGCGAATGTTTTTTCCAGTATTTTTTTGGCGATATGTTCCGCCTGCAACCCACTGCTTTCAATCATTTTCTGTGCAAAGCTTTGAGCCGACTCTGGTCCGCGGGCAAAACGCATAACACCGGTCCTGAAGAAGGTGGGCATGGCAACGGAAACCTGTACATTAAAGGGTGCCAGTTCATAACCTAAGGTTTCAGATAGGGAGCGGACAGCCGCTTTGGCACTATTATAAGCAGTCATACCCGGGCCATTCGCGAAAGCGGCAGCAGAAGCTATATTTAAAATAATGCCACGCTTTTGCGCTTCGAAATAAGGCAAAAATAACTTACAACCATAAGCCACACTGAGAAAATTTGTCTCGTGTACCCATTGAAAATTTTCGAGGGAATACTCCCGCAGCATCCCTCCATCACCTACGCCGGCATTGTTGATCAGCAGGTCAATGGAACCGCCCTGCATAAAGCTTTCAACGGCTTCTTTGTAAGCCTCTCGATTCGTAATATCAAAGGCGTACACTTGTGGCCTTTTTCCAAATTCCTTTTCCAGCGCAGCTGCTGTTTCCTGCAAAGCATCCGGCCTGATATCTGTCAATCCCAGTTCCCAGCCAGCCTTTGCCAGGTGATTTGCAAAGGAAGAACCCAATCCGCCGGCACCACCCGTAATAAATGCCCTTTTTATTGTTTCACTCATGCTTCTTCATTATAAGATCCGGCTTTGGGAATCCGGGGTTCTGTATCTTCCGGGAATCGCTCCAGCCAGTTATTGATGGTATCCAGGGCCAGTTGTACATTTCCTATTTGACAGTGCTGGTCTGCGTGCTCGTCCTTTCGAAAAACCCGTGTGGTAACGGAGCGTGCCAGACTCAATGCCGCTTCTTGTTTTTGCAACAATAGCGGTGGCTGAAAAGCATCGTTTTCGCCGGTTGCTAAAAAGACATCCTGATCTACCTCCCAACTGTGCAGATGCTCCTTATTCATGCCAAGCATCCAGCGCACGGCATCAATGGGCTCTTTACCTCCGCTGATGTATCGCGCCTGATTGACAGCATGCTTCAACAAACCGGACATCATTTTCAGGCGAATGCTAAAATTCATAAAACCCGGCATTTTCATCATCCGCCCCACCAGAGATCGATTGAAATTATTGGTCAGTTCCATCCAGTCGTAAACCGGAGGAAATGCAATTACCCGCCGTATTCGCTTTTCAAAAGCTGCCGCGCGAATGGCCCAATAACCACCCATAGATATACCGATCAGGCTGGCTCGATCAATATTAAAATGATCTAATACAGCAGCAACCGGCTTTTCATAATCGTGATCAAATACCAGTCCGTGCTTGCGCAAAGTTCCGCCCTGGCCGGGCCCCTCAAAGGCCAGTACATGATAGCCCGCTTCCGCGAAGTACTTCCAAAAGCAGAAAAATTCCTCTATCAAAGAGTCGAATCCCCCTATGGCCAGCAAATACCCTTTCACCTCCTGCTTGCGCGGGGGAAAGTGCAGGCAATGCAAATTGCTTTCGCCGTAAGGCACCCCCAAACGAACATAGTCTTCATCCAGAAATGCTTCGTCAAACAACTGCACATACTCTTCATACACCGCTCCTTTATTGGAATCGGCAGGGTCGAGAAAAAACTCGGCAAGCCGGAGATAAGAAGCCGCATTTTTTAGCCGCCCCTCCCCTCTTGCTTCATCCGAAAACCGGCGAAAAACGGTATAGGCATCCCCGAGTGTTCGTAGCTGTTTACCGGCATTTTCCAAATCCTGCTTTCTGGCATAACCTAATGAATAACAGCGATTTAACTGATAGTTTATAAAAGCTTTAGAATGGAATGAAAAATATCCAAGCGGTAGTTGCATAAACGGAGACTGTTGATCTAACTAAAAGTACAAAAATCATGGCTGAATGTGATGTGAGTCACTCAAAAGCCTGTTTGAAACTTTTAATTTCGGCCTGTCTAATTCCTATCAAATGAACAGATTCTATTTTCTCTTTATCCTATTATTTCTGGCAGGAGCCTCCTTTGCACAACCGAACTTCCATTTCGAATTGGAACCGATTGAAATTGACCAGTTGGGAGGCCTTCAATCATACGCTTTCACCCAACACGAAGGCAAATGGTTAATCATTGGCGGACGGCTGGACGGGCTGCACAGAAGGCAACCCTGGGCTACTTTCGACGAAGCCGGAAACAATACCAATCTGATCGTGGTGGATCCGGTAAGCAAACAAAAATGGGAGGCTTCAACGGACCAATTGCCCGCTGTCATTGCCCAACAATTAAGTTCTACCAATCTTCAATACGAAGAGCAGGGAGCGTATTTGTACCTTCTTGGAGGATACGGTTTCAGCAATTTGGCCGGCGACCATATCACCTATCCGAATCTGACGGCAGTAGACATTGAAGGTACGATCCAGGCTATTATCAACGGACAGGATCTGAATCCCTTTTTCCGGCAAATCACCGACCAGAAAATGGCTGTGACCGGTGGTGTTCTGCTTCGAATGGATGACATTTTTTACCTGATTGGAGGCCAGCGATTTGATGGTGCCTACAATCCGATGGATCATCCCACTTTCACGCAAACATACACCGAAGCCGTGCGGCGATTCACTATTAATGATGACGGTCAGAACATCAGCATCAACCACCTTCCCGAATGGAATGATCCGGAAAACCTGCACCGGCGGGACCTTAACGTATTGCCGCAAATCCTGCCTGATGGCACCGAAGGGATCACCGCCTTTTCAGGGGTTTTCAAAGAACCCAATGATCTCCCATTTCTGGATTGCGTAAACATCACGGAAGCAGGCTATGCCGTTCAGGATGATTTTTTGCAGTATTTCAATCATTACCACTGCGCCCATATTCCGCTTTTCAGCGAATCCGACAACGCCATGCACTCGGTATTTTTTGGAGGCATGGCACAGTATTTTATGCAAAACGGTGTCCTGATGCAGGACGACAATGTACCCTTTGTAAAAACCATCGCCGGAGTGAGTCGCCTGGCCGATGGAAGTATGGCAGAATACTTATTCCCTAATGAAATGCCGGGATTATTGGGATCGGGGGCTGAATTTATTGTTGCAGACGATATTCCCGCTTTCGCGAATGATGTCATAAAAATGGATGACCTGCCCGACAACAGTATTATCGGGTATATATATGGTGGCATCAATAGTTCTGCCGAAAACATTTTCTGGATAAACGATGGTACACAGAGCACAGCAAGCAGCCAGATTTATCAGGTGCGTTTTATGCGCGAAGAGACAAGCAGCCTGTATGATCCTGCCAATTACCAAAGCGGGAAAATGGCTGCCAGTATTCATCCCAATCCGAATACCGGAACCTTCCAGATAACCCTTCATCTGGGGTACAAAAGTCCGATAAACCTGCAAGCAACTGATTTAGCAGGCAAGCCACTTTATGAGGCTGTCTATCCATCCGGGAACCTCATACTGGGAAACAACTTACTGGAAGTGAAACTTCCCGACTCCCTCGCTGCTCAGGTAATAGTCATCAAACTGGAGAGCAAAAGAGAGCAGCTCAGTAAAAAGGTGATTATTGAATAAGAATTGTGTTTTTATGGCTGGAGGCCATATCACCAGCAAACTTTGGGTACCAGTTTGAACTGGCAACAAGTATCATCAACACAATTGATTAATCGAGCATTGAGAATAGCGAATAAAAAAGCCCGGCTGCAAAACAGCCGGGCCTAAATCTCACGGTCCGAATTTAACCGGAGCCAAATTAGTAGTTTCTTCTTCCGAAAAGAGTCTCGAGTCTATTACAAATCGTACCCCAAGGGGTATTTCCAATGAAAAGCTCGAGCCTCGACCGGGAGTTATATCTACTGTGAGCTGTGTATGTCTCCAATATTCAAATTGATCTTTTGACATATAAAAGGGACATTTATGAATCTCTCCCAGATATACGTCATTCTCATCCAGCATCAGCTCGCCTGCCGGGTAACACATGGGCGAAGAACCGTCACAACATCCTCCACTCTGATGGAACATTAAAGAGCCATTTTGTTCTCTCAATGTATCAATCACCTCTTTTGCTTTTTCGGTTACTAGTACGCGTGGTGTCATGAGAATAGGTTTAGAAAAATCCGAGGGCATTTTTATCGTAAGAGATAAGCATGTTCTTGGTCTGGCGATAATGGTTGAGCATCATCTTGTGGGTTTCGCGACCAATACCAGACTTTTTATATCCGCCGAAAGGCGCATGAGCCGGATAAGCATGGTAACAGTTTACCCAAACACGACCCGCCTGCACAGCGCGGGAAATTTTATAAGCCTGATGCATGTCGCGTGTCCAGACACCAGCTCCCAGGCCATAAAGCGTATCATTGGCGATTTCTACCGCTTCTGCTTCGTCTTTGAAGGTGGTTACACATACAACCGGACCAAAGATCTCTTCCTGAAATACGCGCATTTTGTTGTTGCCTTTCAGGATGGTAGGCTGGATGTAATAGCCTCCCTCCAGGCCTTCGTTATAGGCAGCTTCTCCTCCTGTCATTACTTCGCAACCCTCTTCTTTTCCAATCTTGATGTAGTTGAGGATCTTTTCGTACTGGTCATTGGATGCCTGTGCGCCCATCATGGTATTCGGATCTAAGGGATGGCCCATTTTTATCTGCTTCGTACGCTCAATCACCCGCTCCATAAAGGCTTCAAAAATGCTTTCCTGTACGAGCAGACGAGACGGGCAGGTACATACTTCACCCTGATTCAAGGCAAACATATTGGCGCCCTCGATACACTTGTCGAAGAATGCATCGTCGGCATCCATGATGCTTTCAAAGAAAATGTTTGGCGATTTTCCTCCGAGTTCCAGCGTAACAGGCGTGATGTTTTTGGAGGCATACTGCATGATGAGCTGCCCTGTAGTGGTTTCACCGGTAAAGGCTACTTTATTTATCCGCGAACTGGAGGCCAGTGGTTTTCCGGCTTCCACGCCAAAACCGTTTACGATGTTTAATACACCGGCTGGCAGAATGTCCTGAATCATTTCCATGAAAATCAGGATTCCAACCGGGGTTTGCTCTGCTGGTTTCAGGATCACACAGTTGCCTGCGGCCAAAGCCGGAGCTACTTTCCAGGTAGCCATCAATAAAGGGAAGTTCCAGGGAATAATCTGTGCAACGACACCCAATGGCTCGGGAACATTTAGAGAAACCGTACTGGCATCAAGTTCACTCACGGAGCCTTCTTCCGCGCGGATTACTCCGGCAAAATAGCGGAAATGGTCTACTGCTAATGGCAGGTCAGCGGCGCGGGTTTCGCGCAAGGCTTTGCCATTATCCCAGGTCTCTGCTCTGGCAAGAGCTTCCAGGTTGGCTTCCATTACATCTGCAATTTTCAGCAACATATTGCTACGCTCGGTCGCAGATGAATTATTCCAGGAAGGTGCGGCTTCCCAGGCGGCATCAATAGCTTTTTCTACATCTTCCGCAGTAGATCGAGGAATGCGTGTAAAACTCTTTCCATCTACAGGTGATATATTCTCAAAGTACTCGCCTTTGGTTGGGGCAACCCACTTGCCACCAATAAAATTTTCATACTGATCTTTAAAGCGGGGTTTTTCCACCGACTCCTGAACAGTTGTCACTTCGTTACTCATGGTTATCGATTAAGGATTAAATAAGGAAAGCAAGTAGAATAACCATATCCATATTGCTTTTTTGCTCGAAAACAAAATTATATATTGAACCATCCTTATTCTTGAAGAATCCTATCAAAAACATGAACGATACTTGCAAGTATTGCTATTAAATCCTTTACCAACAGGATTAATCTTTATTTTTCGATAAATCATTTAGTAATTATATTGGCATCCCCGTCCACGACCAAAAATTATTCTTTTATGGAATTGTCCAAAAACTTCTATAAAGGCCGAAGACTGGAAACCCTGGTGGAAAATCAGACTTCCTATACACTGGAAAATGCAGCGCTGCATGTGTTTGAGACGCATCAGGAGGCGGAGCAAATTCTTTTGCAATTTGATGATCCGGTTTTGGCAAGTATGTTGAGCGGTAAAAAGATCATGCATCTAAGAGATAAACAATCCTTTGATTTTCTGCCGGGAGAATCGCTGATCCTGCCGGCTGACGAACTCATGTGCATTGATTTTCCGGAAGCCCGGTTAAACGACCCCACCCGTTGTCTGGCTATGGCAATTTCGGAGGAGAAGATTCGGCAGGTGATCATGCTTATGAATGAAAACATGGGAAAAGCAGATGAGCGGGAATGGGAATTTATGGATTATAACTTCCATTTTACAAACGATCTGGCGCTCTACCAGATCATCAACCGACTCTTATTCCTGTTTACGGAGAATCATCCATCCAAAGACATCTTTGTCAATGGGATGCTTCAGGAATTGATTGTTCGGATCTTGCAGGCAGGATCGCGGAAAGCCTATATGGAAAAATCGCTGGATGCAGGTCAGACCAATCGCCTGGCATTTGTCATTGAATACATCCGAAAAAACCTGGACAAGCCTTTAACCATAGAAGAATTAAGCAGCAAGGCTTACATGAGCGAATCTAATTTCCACCGGGTTTTTAAAAACGAATTGGGCATTTCACCGGTTGATTTCATCAACAACGAACGCATCAAACTAGCTGCCAGCCTGCTACATGATCCCAAACGAAAGATCAAAGAGGTTTATATGCAATGTGGCTTTAACAGCCTGTCTTATTTCAATCGGGTATTTAAGCGTAAGAAGCAGCTTTCGCCGAAAGAATATCAAATCAAACTGAACAAACCTGCTTCCTGATTATTCCCCATCCGGCAGATTGCTTTTATCGATTTCCATGTCCAGCCATCGCTCCAGGGCACCAATCAATTTATCCTGATCGGCCACACTCATATTTCTGATTCGGGCATTCCCGTGGTGCTTGTCGTCCATAAAGAACCAAAGGGCATCCGACTGGTCATTAGGAGCTACTGCAGAGGCTGACCAGGTGTCAATAGCTCCATTGATATAAATAAACTGATCTCCGTTTACAGGCAGCCATTCATTTACGGCCTCTAGCAGACTTCCGTCGAAGGGCACCTCGATCTTATTGGGCATAAAAGCGGCATGGGGATGTGGCTGCATGGGAAGTGCTTTCAATAAACCTTTAAAATCTTCTGTTTCATAACCGTAATATCCCATTTCTGTAGCAGCCTGGTAATAATGCGAACCGTAGCCAACCATAGGGGCATCGCTGAAAAATCCAATATCTGATACGCCCAGGAAGTATTTTACCGCATCCTCCAAATTGGTTGTTTTATCGGGAATAGCGGCACAATCCTGGCCATACTGCCAAAAAGAAAAAGGATATTCCAGAACAGCATATTCGAAGGCTTCTTCCAGGTTTAGGTAGGTGTACTCGTAGCCGGCACCATAGCTATAAAATCGGATGAGCGGTAAAACAGCCTCCCGGTTTTTCAGTAACCTTTTTTGAAAAGCCAACAACGCCTTGCGACAGGCATCGGTGCCAATGGTATCCAAAAACTGGTAAATTCGAGGTTCCTCATAGGCAATGTTGATCGGTGCGACATAGGGTATGCTTACGTCAACATCTTCGGGATAGAAGTATCGGTAGAAAATGGTAGTGGATCCCCCTTTGCTAATGCCTGTGCTCACCCATTTTCCGGCATAAATCTCTTTAAAAAGCGTATTGATCTTGTGGAGGTCGGCCGTTACCTGCTCCAGATTTAAAAACCGGTAATCCAGGCTATCGGGCCTACTGGTTCCGAAAAATCGATGCTCCACATCAATTTGATTGGATTGCAAAAGCAGGCTCAGTTCATAAGTACGGTTTCGGGGCCGGTTGTATCCCTCGGTACAGATCAGGGTAGGATTGTCAAAGCCGCGATGAGTTAGAAAGGCTCTTTGCCAAAACCATCCCATTTCAGGATTATTATGATCCAGCGGTTGTTTGACCTGGATTTTATAAACCAGTGCTTCCGGATCACTGTCATCCAATTTTTCAAACATGACATCAGGCATCTCAAACAGTTTCTGCTCAAGGGCAGAGAAAGTTTCTTGAGCACTAAATTCAAAGGAAACAAAAAGCAGGACCGGAAGTAAAAGGGAGATACGAAACATAAAAGGCAATTTTTCTGTCAGAAATATACGTTAAACCAAAGGATTCCCCGGCTTCGAAGCGGGTATAAATCTCTATTCGGCGAAAGCCAAAAATTAAAACGACCTTTGCTGAAGAATTCTTTTTATATCCAAATAATTACCGGGCAAATTGCACAAATGTCAGCAAGCAACAAAATGAAGGCTTTTGAAAGGATGCGGGGCGCAAGAAGCCAACTGACACGTATGTTAAAATGATAATATTTCTATATTAAGGCATCATTATTTTATCTAAAGGTATCCTATATTCAGGCCGGAAATAAAAATGACACCTTAAACCAATCCTAACCGGCCTATACCAGCTATTCGGCAACACATTGCCGATTAAAACTTATCCCAAGCCAAATCATTTGATGTATTTGCCTGGAGGCAAAAAAACTGTAGCCACTAAACATGCTGTTATGAAGCAAACCTTGACTATACTAGCCTTATTCTTAAGCCTGTATGCCATCCCGGCCTTCGGACAATGCCCTCCACCAGGGTTCCCTTCTCCGGGAGACACTTGTCCGGAAGCGCCTATCCTTTGTGAGGATCTGGATGGATACTGTGCAACGATTAACGACAACAATATTCAACAAACGTTTCCCGGTTGTCCCGGCAACGTACTAAACAATGATGAATGGTTTGCCTTTTATGCAGGCTCCACAACTATTTCTATAGAGATTGTTCCGACCAATTGTACAAGTGCACCGCCTAACCAGGGACTTCAAGCAGCCATGTATTATGGTTGTGGTGGTCCGGTTATGGATACGCAATGTGGCTGTTCGAATACGGCCTTTGTATTGAGTGCCAACAACTTTATCGTTGGTGAAATCTACTGGATCGTGGTAGATGGCTGTGGGGGTGATGTTTGTGATTACACCGTAAATGTTATCGAAGGCAACACCGTTGGTAACCAGCCCGATGATCCGGGTGCGATTACAGGTGATCAGGTAGTTTGTCAGGATGACATTACTACTTATTCCGTTCCACCTGTAGAAGGAGCTACCCTGTACAATTGGGAAATGAATCCACTGATTGGCAGCATTACCAATAATGGAAATACGGTAGATATCACCTGGCCGGTTCCTGGTTCTACTACCCTTTGTCTTACTGTAGCCAACGCTTGTTTTGGCAACCCAACGGAGGTTTGCTACGACATCGATGTGGAGCCCAATCCGACAGCTATAATAAATCCTGCAGGAGATATTACCTGTGTTACCAGCGAAGTCATACTCAACGGTGCCGGTTCCAGTACGGGTGGCAATTTTAGCTATCAATGGTCAACTACAGATGGAAATATCGTGTCTGGTGGAAACACCCTGAATCCCACTGTTAATCAGGATGGAACCTATAATCTGTTGGTCACCAATGACCTTACGGGTTGTACTACAGAAACAGACATTATTGTAGTAGAAGACACTGCTCTGCCGGTTGCAGATGCAGGCCAGGATTTAGAGCTGAACTGTGCGCTTCCGCAAATTCCGTTATCAGGCTTTGGATCTTCCGGCCCTCCCGGGATGTTTAGTTATCAGTGGACCACCAATGACGGTAATATCGTGAGTGGAGCAACTACTCAGGCACCATTTGTTGATGAACCAGGTACTTATACTATTACAGTTACCAATACCCAAAATGGTTGTGTTTCAACGGATGAAGTGGTCGTTACTCAGAATGCGGACGCTCCACTGGCTGATGCCGGCCCGGAACAATTTATTGATTGTGTCGCCAATGAGGTGATCCTGGATGGCACCAATTCTTCCATGGGGCCTAACTTTACCTATGTCTGGACAACCGCTGACGGTAATATTGTTTCAGGAGGGAATACTCTAGAACCCCTTGTGGATCAATCAGGCACCTATCAGCTTCTGATTTTCAATGGTTCCAATGGTTGTTCTGATACTTCAGAAGTTACTGTGGATATCGATGTGGCTCCGCCTGTAATTGATATTGAGCCACCCGTGGAAATCGACTGTACCAATCCGCAAATTGTCATCGATGCTTCAGGATCTTCTTCCGGAGGCAACTTTACTTATACCTGGACAACATCCGATGGAAATATAATTTCGGGCGATGACAGCTTAATGCCAGAAGTGGATTTGGCAGGAACTTATACACTAACCATTACGAATACAGATAATGGCTGTACGGAAGTCAGCACCGTTGATATAACCGGAGATGTAATATTGCCTTTTGTGGATATTATTGCTCCTCCTACCCTTTCATGTACCGACCCTCAGGTAATCCTGGATGCTTCCGGATCTGATTCCGGACCGCAATACACCTATACCTGGAGTACAACAGACGGCACCATTTCCAGTGGAGGCGATGGTCCGATGCCAACCGTAACCAGCGCCGGCACTTATGAATTAACCGTACTCAATACGAATACAAACTGTGCAACGACAGAAACCGTAACCGTTGACGCCGATGCCGATCAGCCTTTTATTATGCTGGACCCGGTAGATGAGCTCAACTGTTCGCTGGAGGAATTTGAGCTTAACGCGAATATTGGCGGCGGTCAAAACCTGACCTTTACCTGGGCCACTGCAGATGGAAACTTTGTAAGTGGCACCAATACCCTGCAGCCACTCATTGACGCCGCAGGTACCTATGAACTGACGGTTATTAATGATGACAATGGTTGTGAAGAGATTAGCTCTGTAACCGTAACGGAAGACTTTATCATTCCACAGACTGATGCCGGTCCGGATGGTGAACTCACCTGTAGTGTGCTGACTCTTGACCTGGATGGATCCAATTCAGATACAGGCGGAAGTATTGTTTATCAGTGGTCAACCCCTGATGGCAATATTATTACCGTCACAGATACCACTATTATTGAGGTGGATGCACCAGGTACTTACGTATTAGAAACCGTAAATACAGACAACACCTGTGAATCTTCTGATACCGTGGTGGTTACAGAAAACGTCAGCATTATCGATTCGGAAATCGAACCTCCAATCCTTATGGGATGTGCCGATCCGACGATTATCCTCGACGGTAGTGCTTCCACCACAGGCGGAACGATTACTTATACCTGGACGACTCCGGATGGAAACATCATCAATGGCGATGATACCTCCACACCAGAAATTGATGCACCGGGAACTTATACGCTGTTGGTTTATGATACCTCAAACGATTGTTTTGATGAGGAACAAACCACGGTTGTGCAAAATACAGATGTGCCGGTTATTGATGCCGGTCCGGATGGATCCATCACCTGTACAGAGACTACTGTAGAACTTCAGGGCGATGCCAATGGCCAGATACCAAACTTTGTGTATGAATGGACAACCGCTGACGGGAATATCGCATCTGGAGGTAGTACCCTTAATCCGATCGTAGATTTGGAGGGAACCTATACCCTGACGGTTACAGATACCATTAATCAGTGTACAGCTACAGAGTCTGTCGATGTAGTACAGGATGCGGATGTGCCGATAACCGCCGTTACAGCTTCTAACCCATTCAACTGTGATTTCAACTCGGTAACCCTGGATGGTTCAGGTAGTACGCAAGGAGCTGACATCGTTTATACCTGGTCTACGCCAGACGGAAACATTATCGACAATCCGGATGATTTTACGGCCGTAGTCGATCAGGCTGGTTCTTATACCCTGGTGGTAAATGATACGGTTAGTTTCTGTATGTCCAGTACGACATTTACAGTGACTCCGGATACCATTTCACCAAATATTTCCATCGCTTCTCCGGATGAACTGAATTGCGATATCAATTCCGTTATCCTCGATTCGGAAGCTGGTGGATTGCCGGATATTAATATCAACTGGTCTACTTCAGACGGTAATATTGTAGCCGACGATAACACCTTCAATCCAACCGTAGATCAACCGGGAACATATACTCTGGTGATTGTAAATAACGAAAACGGATGTGCGTCTCAGACAGAAGTAGTGGTGCCTTCAGACTTTGTTCTTCCAATAGTAGATGCCGGCGCCACAGATGTGATCAACTGTTTCAATCCGAGTATTTCGCTGAATGGTTCAGCTGATGCCGGCGGAGATCCGGTAGATTATCTCTGGAGCACTGCCGATGGCAATATCGTTTCCGACGGAGATACTCCCAGTCCGGTTGTCGATGCAGGTGGTACCTACCAACTGCAGGTAACCAACACAGACAACGGGTGTATCAATACTTCAGATGTACTTATCGACTTTGACCAAACACTTCCAGTTGTTGACCCGGGTCAGCCCGGATTGCTCAATTGTTACAATCCGCAAATTCAACTGGATGGTTCCGGTTCTTCGGCTGGTGCCGAATTCGAATATACCTGGAGCACAAGCGACGGTAATATTCTGGGCGGAGCCGATACGCAAAATCCGGATGTAGATGCAGTTGGTACTTATACCCTGACTATCTTCAACAACGACAATGGTTGTGAAGATATGAGCACTGTAGTGGTTGATGAAGATTTTACAGATCCTACGGTAGATGCCGGTATGGAGGAAGAGCTGAGCTGTTCCGTTACCGAACTTATGTTGGATGGTACGGCAGATGTCGGACCAAACTTCACTTACAGCTGGTCAACCGTTGATGGAAATATCGTTGCAGGTGGCAACACCCTCAATCCTGAAATTGATCTCCCAGGTACTTATATCCTGGAAGTATTCAATATCGATAACGGATGTAGCGCCACTTCTCAAACAGAAGTAACCCTTAACGCTGATTTCCCAATCGTTTCAGCTGCAGCAGATGAACCCATCACCTGTACGGAAACGACTGTTGTTCTTGATGGAACGGGTACCGATGTAGGAGCAAACTTCACCTACGACTGGTCAACAGTTGATGGAAATATCCTCAATGGAGGAACCAGCCTCAACCCAACTGTGGATCAGGCAGGAACCTATACGCTCATGGTAACTAATGTAGACAATGACTGCGTAAGTACCACAGACGTAGACGTGCAGATCGATACCATTTTGCCGATGGCAGAGGCCGGCAATCCGGAGCTTCTTACCTGTACCGTAACTCAACTCAATTTGAGTGGTGTTGGTTCTTCCGCAGGACCAGATTTCAGTTACCTCTGGACAACCGCTGATGGCAACATCATCGGAGGACCGGACGCAATTGATCCACTGATCGACGAGCCGGGTACCTACGAGATTCTCGTGACCGACCTGACCAATGGATGTGAATCTACCGATCTGGTAACTATTGATGAAGATGTAGAATTGCCAACCGCGGTTTCTGCTGTCAATGACATCCTGACTTGTGAGACACTGAGCCTCAACCTCGATGGAACAGGTTCCAGTGCCGGACCGGAGTTTGTATATAATTGGACTACGGCAGATGGGAATATCCTCAACGGCGGAACCAGCCTCAATCCGGAAATCGATGAACCAGGAACTTATACCCTGATCATTGAAAACATGGACAATGGCTGTGTGGAGCAAACCTCTGTTACAGTTGATGAGGATGTGACACCTCCTACCCTGCTGATTGCCAATCCTAACCTGCTGACTTGTACAATCCTGAGTGTAGACATTGATGCCAGCGCATCCAGCAGCGGAGCCAACTTCCTACCTGTTTGGTCAACGCTAAACGGAAATATTGTTTCCGGCGCCAACAGCCTGCAAGCCGAGGTCGATGAGCCGGGAACATACACGCTTCTCATTGAAAACGATGACAATGGTTGTACTACGCAAGAAGATGTAGTAGTACAGGAAGATGTGGAATTGCCAACCGTAGATGCCGGTGCCGGATTTGTATTGCCTTGTAACGAAGACGAAGTTTTACTCGACGGAACAGCAACAGCAAACAGTACTAACCTGCAGTTTGAATGGACAACCGCTGACGGTGTTTTGGAAAACAACACTACCAGCCTGAGTCCTGTTATTTCTACCGGTGGTACTTACAACCTCCTGGTAACCAACCTCGACAATGGTTGTGAAAATTCGGATGAAGTAACCATCACCGAAGACAATCCAACCGACCCGGATGTAGATTCTCAGCAGCCGCTTTGTAGCGATGACCTGGGCGTTATTGAGGTTTCGAATGTAGAAGCTGGTTCGCCGCCTTACATTTACTCTATCGACAATGGAGAGACATTCTTCAGCAGTCCTGTTTTTGTAAATCTGGATGAAGGCGATTACAACGTAATGGTTCAGGATGCGCTGGGTTGTGAGTCTGGTGTAGTACAGGCCTTTATTGATGTTCCGGAACCTGTAGAAATTTTCACCGAAACAGAAGTGGAAGTGCTTCAGGGAGAGTCTTATCAGATAGACCTGATTCCACTCAACTTCATGGAGACGGACATTCAATCCATTACCTGGACACCAACAGAAGGGCTGGATTGTACGGACTGTCTGAATCCGATAGCATCCCCGCTTCAATCAACGGTTTACACCGTAGAGATTATCGTAGCTGGAGATTGTCGGACACTGGAAGAAGTAAACCTGGTAGTAGACGAGCGACCAGCCATCTACGCACCAAACATCTTTTCGCCAGACGATGACGGTGTGAATGACTTGTTCTACCTCTTCGGACGGGAAACAAATATCAATCGCATCAGAACCTTCCTGGTACTTGACCGCTGGGGTGAAACGGTACACTCTTACCAGAATTTCCAACCAAACGATCCGGCAGCCGGATGGGATGGCACGCACAGAGGCAAACGACTTAATCCGGGTGTCTTTGTCTGGTATGCTGAAGTGGAACTGATCGACGGAAGAGTAGAAATATTCAAAGGAGATATTACCATAGTTCGGTAATTATCCATTCGCCGAAAGGCAGAAAGCCCGTTCGATATTCGGACGGGCTTTTTTATTTTTCAGGCATAATATCCGGCTCCACATGAATCAGCACATCATTGATTTCCGGAAAACGATCCATCAACACATCCTTTAAATTGTGGGCGATTTCATGTCCTTTCTGTACACTTATGGAGCCGTCGACAACCAAATGCAGGTCGACGTGAAAGGAAAGACCAGATTTGCGGACATAACATTTTTCGGTGGCAACCACACCGGGGACCTCCAATGCAACATTCCGGATTTTTTCTACCAGCTCATCATAGAGGTGCTCATCCATAATCTCGCTAAGTGCCGGTCGGAAAATCAAAAAGGCATTATACACAATGAAGGCGGAAGCAAACAGCGCTGCCCAGTCATCTGCCGTTTCATAGCCTTCTCCAAAATAGATGGCGACAGAAATGCCCAAAAAAGCCATGAGTGAGGTAATCGCATCGCTTCGGTGGTGCCAGGCATCCGCTTTGAGGGAACTGCTGTTGGTTTCATCTCCGCGTTTGGACACGAAGCGGTAAAACAATTCTTTTATCACGACTACAATCCCCAAAACCAGGAGCGTGTATCGCTCCGGGACTTCATGGGGTGTCTGGATGTTTTGAATGCTTTTGACAGCGATAATCGTGGCAGAAGTAATCAGGAAGCCCACCACGACAAAGGTGATCAGGGGTTCTGCTTTTCCATGTCCATATGGATGATTTTCATCCGGTGGCCGGGTGGAATAACGCAATCCAAAAAGGACGAGTAAAGAGGAAAAAACATCTGTAAGAGACTCAATGGCATCCGCAACAAGGGCATAAGAATTGCCCAGAAAACCGGTCACACCTTTGACAATAGCCAGTAAAGCATTTCCGATAATACTTACCCAGGTAGTGTTTATAGCCTTTTTCCTGTTATCTGCCATTTATGGGAAACTTTTTACCGCTTCCGCGAATCCCAATTTAAGCGGATGCGGTTTTTTCAAAGGTAGAATTATCCGGTGGAACCAAAAATAAGCCAGGTGGAACGGATACTCTCGGAATTCCTCAAAAACAAACATGAGTCATCCCGAATTTTCCAATGATTGGAAGATTCGGGATTCTTTTTTT
>JAAEZH010000093.1 GCA_018222965.1 Bacteroidota bacterium | reverse complement strand
TTTCTGTCATTGTTTTGGGCGTATGGCAGGCATGGCAATCCATGAGTCCGATGAGGTATTCGCCTCGTTTGACCAGATCTTCATTTTGGAGAGATTCGTTTTGATCCTGCATTCCCGCTTCGAGCGCATCCGTTTCAGCGGGTTGGCCACAGTAGGATAATAAGAGGAGAGTCAGGAATGGAAATACAAATAAAATGGGCTTTTTCATTTCGAAGGAAGTTGTTTCCCCAAAGATAGTGCCTGTGAGGAGGGGATTCTTCACCCTTTTAGGTGAAGTTGTTTGTTGTAGGCTTGACAAACCCGATTATTTTTCCCCATTGCCTTTATTCTTGGGTTATATTTAATGAGACGCTTCTACAAGATTATCTCAAACCAACATTGATTATCCATCGCCCATTGATATTTCTACTGCAGACGGGCCACACTTTTTGGCTCAACAAGCTGTCTGCCAGCGAAGGCAGGTGAAAATGCTAAGACCACTTCATAACGGGAATAGAATCCTGTTTATTTATTTTACACAACTTCTAAGATTTTTTCAGTACAAAGTGATATTCAGGACGCAAGCCCGGATATTGTATTTATTATTTTAGAGAAACTTTACCTATGAAGTACCTATTGACCATCACAATTCTTATTGGTTGTATCTTTTTTCTTTGGAACACCGATTTCGGCCAGACCGAACCTCAAAAGGAAACCTCTCCCCCCAAATGGAATGAAAAGCATTTTCCCGAGGACCAGCTTATGATGCAGCGGGCCTGGCCGGATGCAGCAATCGATATGAAAGCATATACCAATGCCGTTCGATCCGCCAAAGAAGCTCTGCAAACCCGCAATCCGGAAATTTTCCCGGCAGACTGGACCGTTGAAGGGCCCGCCAACATCGGTGCCAGAATCAATACCATTGCTGTGCATCCGGAGAATTTTTCCATCATTTATGTAGGCTTCGCCCGGGGAGGTGTATGGAAAACGACAGATTATGGCGACAACTGGTTCCCTGTTTTTGACGAACAACCTTTCCTGGCTATCGGTGATATTGCCCTCGATCCGCAAGACCCCAATACCATCTACGTAGGCACTGGCGACCCGAATATTTCCGGTTACCCGGGGATTGGAGACGGGGTTTATAAAAGTACTGACGGAGGCCAGAGCTGGACCCACCTGGGGCTTGGCGAGACCCGGATTTGCTCTAAAATTGTAGTTAATCCTCAAAATACAGACATTATTTATGCAGCCACGATGGGCCTGCCCTTTGAACCAACCGGAGATCGGGGGCTGTACCGCTCGGAAAATGGCGGCCAAAGCTGGGAGCAGATCCTGTTTTACAGCGACGAGTCTGGAATCATTGATCTCCTTATGGATCCTTCCAATCCGGATATACTGTACGCAGCCGGCTGGGATCGCATCCGCAATAATTACTACTCCAATGTAACTGGTCCGGCTTCCAAAGTTTGGAAAACCACCGATGGCGGTGACAACTGGACCATACTCACCGGTGGCCTGCCGGAAGAGGAGCTTGGCAGGGTGGGGCTCGCTATGTCGGGACAGGATCCAAATGTACTTTTTGCGATGTATGTGGGTGCCAATTCCCAATTGCACGGAATTTACAAAACCACAGATGCGGGTGATACATGGAACCCGATCCCCATTGACGAGGATTTTAATGGCCTTTCGGCAAATGCCCTGGGCGGCTTTGGCTGGTACTTTGGGAAAATTCGGGTAAACCCGTTGGATGACAACGACATATTTCTGCTTGGAGTCGATCTTTGGCGCACCCAGGATGGTGGTCAAAACTGGTCTTTAGCCGCGCCACCCTGGTGGGATTATACCGTGCATGCCGATAAGCACGACCTCGTCTTTTTTTCGTTTGACGTGCCGGAGTTTTCAGGCTTTTATTTGGCCACAGATGGTGGATTGTATGTGGCCGACTCTGATTTAAATTACTTTGATGCGGAAAACATTCCTACCAGTCAGTTTTACCGGGTAGCGCACAATCCGCATATGCCGCAAAATTATTACGGTGGTATGCAAGACAATGGTTCCTCCGGAGGGAATGCCACATCCATTAATTTCTGGCCTCGTATTTATGGAGGGGATGGTTTCCAGATGGCTTTTAACCCCGATAATCCAAATATCTTTTTCGCGGAAACGCAGCGAGGAGGCATACAAATGACCACTGATGGCGGTTTGAGTTGGGATTTTGCGGGCATTACCCCGGGTTCGGATGATCGTCGAAACTGGGACATGCCGTATCTACTCAGTGTGCATGATTCAAATATCCTGTACTCCGGCACCTACAAAGCCTGGAAAGGCGAGGTGTTTGCGCCGGGGCAGTATGTGGCCTGGGATTCGATCAGTGCAGACCTCACCAAAGGCGTTTTAACCGAAGAAACTTTTCATACTATTTCGGCGCTGGATGAATCTCCACTGGTGCAGGGGCTGTTGTATTACGGTTCAAGCGACGGACTGGTTCAGCGCACCGATGATGATGGTCAGAGTTGGGTTAACATCACCGCCGATCTTCCGGATCGTTATGTGACGGCCGTGCAGGCTTCCCCCACTTTTGAGGACAATGTGTATGTCTCGCACTCGGGTTATAAGTGGGGAGAGTATATTCCAAGGCTTCATCGCTCTACCGATCGGGGTGCCACCTGGGAAGATATTTCCGGAGACCTGCCCGATCTGGCTATAAACGATATTTTTGTCCACCCCATGCAGGAGGATTCCATCCTTTTTGTCGCTACTGACGGCGGCGTATACGGTACCATTGATGCCGGAAATTCCTGGGAACGAGTAGGGGCAAATATGCCAAGTGTGATGGTTTACGATGTGGATGTAAATCCGGTACAAAACACCCTGGTTGCCGGGACTTTTGCTCGTTCGATCATGACATATCCATTGGATTCAATAATTTATCCGATCGTTGAAGACACCATGACCACATCCAGCTTTCAGTTGCCTTATGAAAAGGCAGATGCGGTAAAGGTCTGGCCGAATCCGGCAAGTGCTGAAGTGCAAATTGGTTTTACTCATCCCGAAGGGGGAGGAGCTTACGAACTGGTTGTATTGGATGTACAGGGTAGATTGGTAAAACAGCTTTCTGGTGAGAGCCCTTCCCGTGCTGAGTTGAGTTTATCGGTAGTTGATCTGGCAGCCGGCCAGTATTTCATTAAGGTCAAAATGCGGCACACGGTAATTAGCGGGCGGTTTTTGATCACGGATTAGTTCGGATTTTGGGGATGGCATTTATATAATCGGTAATTCAATGGGTTTATCCCAACTGAAAAGCCGCCTCCTGCATCGTATCCAACTTATCCGTGCGAAGGGCCATGTTGAATCCTTTGTGGAGGCTCGCTGTGCCATACTCGCCTGTTTTGCTTAGGGCAATGAAAGCTACCTGTAAATTGGAAACGTCTTCGTGTTTTTGGATGACCCGTTTGCAGGCTTCTTCGCAGGCTTCTTGCGGACTCATACCGTGACGCATCATTTCCACGATGATCGCACTGCCGGCTACTCTGATGATGGCTTCCCCTAATCCGGTAGCACAGGCTGCGCCGACTTCATTATCCACAAACAAACCGGAACCGATAAGTGGGGAGTCCCCAACCCGACCATGCATTTTGTAAGCCAGGCCGCTGGTCGTACAGGCACCGGAGAGGTTGCCGTTTTTGTCTAAAGCTATGGAACCAATCGTATCGTGGTTTTCTATATTGATGATCGGTTCATATCTGGATTCTTTTTTCCATGCCAGCCAGGCCTGTTCGGATTTTTTTGTCAGTAGGGACCGTTCCTTAAACCCCTGTTGGATGGCAAACTGCCGGGCTCCTTCTCCAACCAGCAGGACATGCGGGGTTTCTTCCATCACCTTGCGAGCTACGGAAACCGGATGCTCTATATTTTGCAGGAAAGCCACACCGCCACATTCGTTTTTGTGATTCATGATGCAGGCATCCAGGGTGACATTCCCGTCCCGGTCTGGCAATCCCCCCAGTCCGACGCTACTGCCTTCCGGGTCAGATTCTACTAGTCTTACACCAGCTTCTACTGCATCCAGTGCAGAACCTCCGGCACGCAGGATTTCCCAGGATTTATTGTTGGCGACTTGCCCGTGGTTCCAGGTAGAGATGACAATAGGTTTGTCGCCTGGGTTTGAGGATACTGAATGATTTTTGGCCATGCCTTTACAGGAGGCTGCTACCACCCCCAATCCGCCGAGAAAGGTATTTTTAAGAAAAGCTCTGCGTTTAGTCATGCAAAAAGTTTGAGCTAAAATAAGGAATTGATATTATTAGAGGATAGAGGATAGAGGATAGAGGATAGAGGATAGAGGATAGAGGATAGAGGATAGAGG
>JAAEZH010000032.1 GCA_018222965.1 Bacteroidota bacterium | reverse complement strand
GCGCTTTAAGGAAATCCGATATTTTTTGTTACATAGGGGTGCCTCCTCTGGAGGCTTACTGTAAATGCGGTTAATGGCTCCAGCGGAGCCAAACCTTTGTAGATTTTTTTGCAATTTTGATAGTAAGCTCCAGCGGAGCGACACCATTTCGTAGTTTATGTTTTGACCCTAAGATGGGGGCCAGTTCATGTAGAATTTTTAGGTCTTAGTTTTTAATTTTTAATTAGGAATGTAGAATTGTAGTGTCACATAAACTTAGGGACAAAACCAGGTGCCGCACCTCCGGCGCTTTAAGGAAATCCGATATTTTTTGTTACATAGGGGTGCCTCCTCTGGAGGCATTACTGTATATGTGGTTAATGGCTCCAGCGGAGCCAAACCATTTCGTAGTTTATGTTTTGACCCTAAGAGGGGTGCCAGTACATGTAGAATTTTTAGGTCTTAGTTTTTAATTTTTAATTGGGAATTTTGAAAGTGTATCAGTGAGCGAAATTTGAACGTACCAACCAGCTAACAAACTAACCATCCAACCATCCAACCATAAAAATTCCATACATTTATTGCGATGAGAAAACTACCGATAATCGGCAATTTGTTGCTTCTGCTTCTGGCAGGGCTTTTTTTGTTTGTCGATCCGGTACATTTTTTGCCTGACAGGGCTGCTGCCGACGCCGAAAAGCTAAACGACTATCTCAAAGAACAGCACGAACGGCTGGAGAAACTGGCCGCCGAGATTCCACTGGAAAACATTTCCAGGGAAGCGGCTGATTTTCCGGGTAATCTTATCCAATATAAAGACGAGAAGGCCGAATTTTGGCTCACCAATCAGGTGTTTCCGCCTGAAAACCTGCGACAATTACTCGATGAGCAGGCCGGAAAAAGTGCTTTGTTTGAAGCTCCTGTTGGAAAGTACCTGTGCTGGAAGCCCAAGGCCCAGGGAGCCGGAAAAACCTATGGCATGATTGCCCTGTTGGTTTCTTCGGTTGATGTACATGGAGAAACCATTTGGCGAGTTCCGCCTGAAGCTGGTGGGAATAAGCTATTTATCTATGACCTGCTGCCAGCTGCAGAAACCCATACCATTTTAAGCCCTGACGGAAAACCGCTGGGCACCCTGAACCTCCTTTCGGAGTTGCGCCACAATAATTGGTGGTATGCCTTATTTACGGGTTTCATTCTCCTGGTCATATTCTTTGCTTCCACCGCTTACAGAAGTGCCCAAAAGCTACATGCCAATTTGCAGTCAGGGTGGCGGTTTTTACTCGATCTGGTTTTACTGGTATTATTATTTCTGTGTATAAAGCCTTTCGGCGAAAGCCTGATACAAACAGCCCCTTTTGCTCCCTCGGAAAACATCGCCCGTTTATTGAGTCAGCTCGTTTCCAGCAGCCTCCTTTTGGTGATCATGAGTCTGAGCGGCTTAACCTTTTGGAAAGAAATACCTTTTCCGGCCAAAGGTCGGATGTTTGCTATTAGCATCTATTCAGGGCTGGTATTTGGGCTTTTTGGCTTGCTAAAACTCACCGAATACCTGGTCCCAAAATCCGGTATTGACTTTTACTATCAGACTTTCTTTTCCATTCAGCCGGCAGCCTGGATTTCCATTGGCGTGTTATTGCTTCTTTTTAGCCTGATCCTGATATGGGCCCTGCGCTGGCTGAGTATTGTCATAAAACTGGAGCCCAACCAGTCAAAAAGAATGCTGGCTGTGCTGATTGCCACAATCATTGTGAGCATCTGTTTTTTGCTGATCGGGTCCAAGATGTCGGTAATGCTTTTTGCTGTTTCAGCCTTTGGGATTACAGTCGCCATTGATTTGTTGGCAGAAAATCAAAACTGGGGTTTTTCTCAGGCACTTTTTACGATTATCATAATCAGTGCCCTTTTATCCTCTCTCATTTATGGATTTCAAAATGAAGAACCAGGAACCCGGCAAGAACAAATTGCGGCACAACTGGCACTGCAAAAAGATCCATTATTAGTATCACTTGTAGAGGATATTTATACGCAGCTACCTGAAACAGCAGGAGACACTTCGCAATTCCGGCGACTGGAATCATCCTGGCGGGTTTCCTGGAATGAACACCCCTATTTGTCGGCTTATTACGAGTATGATTTTGTCCCTGATTCTACCAGAGATGTTATTAGTCAGGATTTAGCGACAACAAATGGGCTGGAGTATACATCCGGGCCTTCTCCGGGATACACCCTGAAAATCAAACAACGGGAGATTCCCATGCAATCCTGGCGTTTTGGGTCCTTCGATGTGCCTTCCTGGCGAGGGTTGGAGTTGCTGGATCGATACGACTACTCCGTTTACCACAAAGGAAAAGCGGTAAAGCTTTCCAAATCCAGTCCGTTCCCGGGCAGCCTAAACCTCCTGTCGGATGAAGGCAGATATGTCGCCGCTTCCGACCAGCATTACGGTCGAATATACGGTGCTCCGGATCTCGAAAATTATGATCGTTTTGAGTATGATAATGCCTATGTGGTATTGATGCGACTCAAAGGATTTAGTGCAGACAACATGATATCCCTGGCAGCCTTCCTGGTCATGTTTCTACTGGTCTTTTTTCCCGTGCTATTTCTGGCCGATCAGTATATTCCGTTGCTGCCCGGAGACATGAAAGTAAATCTGTCTTTTAGATCTTCCATAGGCGGACGCATGCACAGTACCATCCTGGCATTAATCGTTTTCACCCTGACTTTTTCCGGTTGGGTTACGATCAAGTATTTCCAGCAGGAAGCCAATGCAGAGCTGACACTGGAACGGCAGGAGCGACTGGATTCTGTATTTGACCAACTCCTTTCCACCAATCAAAATGAAGCACCTTCGGCCACACAGGTCAATCGACTTGCCAAAGCTTACCGGCAGGAAATAAGAATTTACGATGCCGGCGGGCAACTTCTAAAAACTTCTGACGGGTTCCTGTCTGGTACCGGCATGATCCCGCAATACATTCCCTGGGGATATCAGCAAATTTTAAAGCGAAGCGATAAGCAATATCTGGAACATGTCGAGAACATAGCTTTCAACCAAAGCAAAGTCGTATATCGGGCTTCCATGGATTCGGAGAATGCGGTACAAAGCATTTTTGGTTTTCCGCTGAGCGACATTTCTGAAATCAATACAGAAAAAATTTTCCGGCTCATATCCAGGTTACTTATCGTATATGTTTTTGCCCTGCTTGTTGCGGCAGCGCTGGCCTTATATGTTTCCAGTACAATTACGCGTCCGATGGGATTATTGAGGAGTAGTTTGGGACAGGTAAATCTGGGAAAAAACGAACCTATTCCCTATCAATCGGAGGATGAATTGGGGGTACTGATTTCAGAATACAATCTCATGATCGAAAAACTGGAAGAAGCTACCCGAAAACTGGCGCAGACAGAGCGGGAAAGCACCTGGAGGGAGATGGCCCGGCAGGTGGCGCACGAAATAAAAAACCCGATTACTCCGATGTATCTGACCATCCAGCAATTGGAGCGACTGATGAAAGATCGTCCGGAAGATGCCCTTCGATATTTGAAACAGCGCACTTCTACCCTGATCGATCAGATGGAAAATCTGTCGGGTATTGCCAATGCTTTTTCCAGCTTTGCGCGAATGCCTAAAGCCGACTTTCAGGAAGTTCATGTGGGAGAGCTGTTGCGTTCCTCCTACACCCTCTTTGAAAATGAAAGGAAAAACATAAAATTTGAACTGGAAATTCCGGAAGAGGCATTTCTGGTAATGGCCGATAAAAAGCAGATGCTGGGGGTATTTAACAATCTCTATAAAAATGCCATTCAGGCAATTCCGGAAGATCAGGAAGGATTAATAACGACCCGGTTGGAAGCAGCTGAACCCAAAGGCCTGCGGATTTCCATTTGCGACAACGGCAAAGGCATACCGGAGGAAATTCGAACCAAGGTTTTTATGCCAAAGTTTACGACCAAGTCTACCGGCAGCGGACTGGGGCTCGCCTTCTCCAAAAACATTATTCTTTCTTTCGGGGGGAATATCAACTTTGAAACAGAAGAAGGAAAGGGGACTTGTTTTAGGATTGATTTGCCGACAATAAATTGATTCGGCCTCCGAAAACAAATCTTTGATTTAAACCCTTTTTACCTCCGCTTGTTAGAAGCATCTGTATTTTAAACAAATGGCAAAAGACAAATTAAAGGTTGGAATAATTGGTGCCGGGATTGGTGGGCTTGCTACTGCTTTGCGCCTTTCGGCGAAAGCCGGATTTGAGGTGGATGTATTTGAAGCAAACTCTTATCCCGGAGGCAAACTGTCGGAGTTTCGGCTGGGCGAATATCGTTTTGATGCCGGTCCTTCGCTTTTCACCATGCCCCAGTATGTCGATGAGCTTTACCAATTGGCCAGGCCGACAAATATTCCGCCTCTCCCCTATCAAAAGATGGATACCGTTTGCCATTATTTCTGGGAAGACGGCACCAGAATTGACGCGGCCGCATCTCCGGATGCATTTGCCCGCGAAGTAGAGGAAAAGTTGAAAGTGCCCGGCAGTGTGGTCCTTCAAAAGCTGGAAGACAGTGCCCGCAAGTACCAGCTTACCGGAGATACCTTTCTGCATAAATCCCTGCACCATCTGAATACCTGGACTACCTCATCGGTAGCAAAAGCTTTACTTCAACTTCCCAGGCTGAACATTTTCAGGAGCATGCATCAGGACAATCGGAAGCGCCTGAAGCATCCCAAACTGGTGCAGTTGTTTAATCGTTTTGCGACCTACAACGGTTCAGATCCTTACCGGGCTACGGCCTTGCTCAATATGATTCCGCATTTTGAGCATGGCATTGGCACTTATTTTCCAGAGGGAGGAATGTTTGCGATCACCGACCACATATATAAACTGGGTAAGGAAAAGGGGGTCCGATATCACTTCGACAGTCCGGTGGAAAAAATCCTGGTTAAAGACGGCCGGGCCCGGGGTTTGCTGGTAAACGGAAAAGAAAAAGCCTTTGATCTGGTAGTCAGTAATATGGATGTCTTTTTCACTTACCGAAACCTGTTGGCTGATCAAAAAGCGCCCGAGCGCATGCTTCGGCAGGAAAAGTCGACTTCGGCCCTAATCTTTTATTGGGGAATTGGGAAACAGTTTTCGGAGCTGGACCTCCACAACATTTTTTTCAGCGAAGATTATCAGGCAGAGTTTGAGCATTTGAGGCAGGGAAAGATCTATGAAGATCCGACCGTGTACATCAATATCGGCTCCAAATATGCTCCGGAGGATGCGCCTGCTCACGGGGAGAATTGGTTTACGATGGTAAATGTACCCTACGACAGCGGACAGGATTGGGACAAACTCATAGCCCAGACGCGGAATCGGGTGTTGAAGAAGCTCAGCCGCATGCTGGGCACAGATATTGAGCCCCTGATAGAAGTAGAAGACCTTCTCGAGCCCCGGAGTATTCAGCGCAAAACATCCTCTCATTTGGGGGCATTGTATGGTACGGCTTCCAACAGCCAGATGGCTGCTTTTTTACGGCATCCGAATTTCAGTCGCCGAATAGATGATCTGTATTTTTGTGGGGGAAGTGTACACCCGGGCGGAGGCATCCCCCTTTGTTTGCTTTCCGCGAAAATTGTTGAGCAGGAAATAAAAAGGACGCATGGAGGTTAAACTATTCCGTTCGGAGAATCGGCCAAAAACGTTTTCCGGTATTTTAATCATACTCTATTTTGTTGGAGTGGTGTCTCTACTCACCAATCTGCATCCTGACTTCATTCTCCTGACTCCGGTAAACCTGTTGATATCCCTGATATTGATACTCTGGAATCACAAGGAATGGTCGACCGGATTTGTCGTATTTTTGGCAGGAACCTGGTGTTGGGGCTTTTTTGCGGAGATGATCGGTGTCCAAACCGGAATGATCTTCGGGGATTATGCTTATGGAGTGGTGCTGGGGCCAAAGGTCAATGGCACGCCACTGATGATTGGAGTCAACTGGATGATGTTGGCTTATGCCGGTGGAATTTGCCTAAATCATATTGCGCCCAAAATGCACTGGTTTTTTCGGGGGCTTGGAGCGGCCTTGCTACTGGTAGGTTTGGATATATTGATCGAACCGGTTGCAATTGCTTACGGCTTTTGGTCCTGGGGAGACAGTATTCCACCGCTTCAAAACTATATAGGCTGGTTTTTAGTGGCCCTGCCTTTGCAATTGGTCTTTGCCCGTTTTTTCGGCGAAAGCCGGAACATTGTTGCAATGATCCTGTTTATATTGCAAATTGCATTCTTTTCTATTCTGGGTCTAACGGCCTGAGCTATAAAAAGTTAAAAATGAGTGCCTGGATTTATGCTTTAATTGTCATTGCTACATTCCTCTTTATGGAGTTTGTGGCCTGGTTTGCCCATAAGTACATCATGCATGGTGTTTTGTGGAACTGGCATGAAGATCATCACCGTCCGCACCATCACAAGGATGGCTTTTTTGAGAAGAACGATCGTTTTTTTCTGGTATTTGCCATTCCAAGTGCCCTATCATACATCATTGGATCTGCGACGCCTCAATTTTGGCTCTTTTTTGTCGGGGTTGGAATTTCCATTTACGGATTGGTTTATTTCCTAATTCACGACGTATACATTCACCGCCGATTTAAGTGGTTTGATCAGTTGGACAGCACCTATTCTAAAGCGATTCTCCGGGCGCATGGGGCGCATCATGCCAAACAAACCAAGGAAGACGGAGAGAGTTTTGGGCTGTTGATCGTCCATCCGAAGTACTTTCGGAAGCGTCGCCGGGAAGCTGCCCGGAAGAAAATGGCTGAAAGCAATTCTTAATCCTTATACGCCCCTTTTGCAGAAATTCTTATTTTGCCGGGAATAAGTACCTGTTCCTGTGGAATTTAAATTTTTAGATGTCTTTACCAGATCACTCAGCCTCGAATTGCCCAAATTCGATCGGATGTACCAATATCTGGACCATATCATTCCGCTTGTTCGTCCGTGGGGAGAAGATATCGACGAGATGGAATACTACTCTCAGGATGGAGGCAAGCCGTGGATGGAGATCCGGGAAGATGAAAATTTCCACGACATCATTCTACATTTCTTCAATGATGGCGGGGAGTATTTAAAGTCGGTTAACGGCAACATCACCAAGGGCAAGTGGCGCATTCTTGAGCGGAGCAATAAGATCATTGTAGAAACGGGTGGGGTTAGTGTCAAAGATAAAATGAATGTCAGTGAGTTGTACGAACTGGCTTATCTCGACGGCACCTTTTTCATTCTGAGCAAGCACGGGGATCACCGAAAAAATCCGGCGCGTAAGTATCTGACGCTGGGTGATGAGCGCATGATGTCGGATCTCATCTGGCGGGATTATGTAGAAGCTCTTTTTAATACATACCGAAACAAGGCCATACTTTTCCGCACGCTGGTGTATGCGGGGATGGTCTTTGTCATAGCTGTTATTCTATTTGCTATTTTTTATTAAAGTTGTTGAAGGCGGGTTATTGCGTTTTTGGATCTTGTTTGGATCAACCTGACAGGTCGGCGACCTGACGGGTTGAAGCAGGCATTTTAGTCTTTCAGAATATGAAATCAATATCCATCATTCTTCTTATAGTGATGCCAACTACTGTACAGGCCTGCACCTGCTTAAAACAATCTATGGAGGAAGCTATCGCAGAATCTGAAGTAATTCTAAAAGCTATCCTCCTTGAAAAGCTTCAAGATCCACATCTGGCTTATGCCAACATCAACGACCATGTGACCACGGGGATGCCTTTGGCAAATTTTAAGGTATTAGGTTTTCTAAGTGAAGTTCAAAATTTTTCCGATTGGGTCAGCATTTTGGATGGTGGTGTAATCGGGGATGGATGCACTGGAGCTTTTAATGAATTTACAACTGGAGACACTATTTTGATTTTTGCCGATTATTTATCAACTTCCAGTCCCTACGACCCTGTGTTGCTCATTACACATCGATGCAACAACAACCAGAACTTTAAGAACCTATCCTCTTTTCAGAATAGCTTACTTAGCAAGTTAAATTGGAAAGAGCCAGATCTAATTACCCCCTGGTATAAGTCCAGATCCACTTCTTCTCCAAAAGGTCGAGCCCCAAATTTCCTTATTTGGATCTTATTATTTATCAGCCTTTCGGCGAATGGTTTTCTGCTTTTTAAGGCCCGGAAATAGTATCTTTTGATCTTGTTGCCTTTATGATAGTATGATGAGATTAGTCATATCACTGCTAATACTAAATGCTTTCTTCAGTGCCTGTCAGCAGAAAGCGCCAACAGAAAACAAAACCAAAACAGCTTTAAAAGCCTTTCGTAAGGCCATAGAAGATGACCAGGTTTCCACCTCAAAATTCTATCTACTAAAAAATATCGACTGGATTTTGGAAGAAGATACCTTTTGGAGTATCAGTCCGGATCCAAGGATCTCAAAGCGCATGGATCTGTTAACCAATCTCCTGGACAGCTTATTTCCAGCAATTGATATGGAACATATCCGGATGGAGGATTCTTTAGAAGCTTACCAGTTCTATTACTACCGGGCCTTCGACGGTGAAGCCATATTAAGCCTTGTTCATTCCCCACAGGATATCCGGATGGAGGTTTATGCGTTCAAAACAAAACCTTCCTGTAATCCAATAGTTGGATGGGAACCCATTTCTACAGAGTGTATTCAGATAGAAAAAGATACGACCATAGAAATCTCAGAACCTGGATGGAAAAGATTTGAGGAGGCGCTAAAAATAAATGAATACTGGGGGTTGGCGGAAAACATTTATGATGATGGCATTATAGATGGTTCAACATGGACAATCGTTGGTTCCAGAACTATATTCAATGGTATGAGCTGGATACAACAACATAAAAGCATAAGCAGGAGGTCACCACATGATTACACCGGCATTTATAAAATAGGTCAGCTTATGCTGGAGATGAGTGATATGGATTGGTCTCCTGTTTATTAAAAAGTGGACTTCGTGCTTTTCAACCTGACAGGTCGGCGACCTGACGGGTCGCCGACCTGTCAGGTTGAAAAAAATCTCCCATTTTTTTCGCAACTTGGAATTCCAACATCAATACAGCCTTGCGAAAAGCCAAATCCATTGAAGAAGTCATTCAGGCGCTTGACCTGATTATTGAACGATCTGAGCAGGAAGAATCCGCTATGGGTTACTTTGCTGCCTTATATCGGCGGGTTACCATAGAGGTTCGCGAAGGTATTCAGGAGGGATATTTTGAAGATGGTGACCGCATGGAAAAGCTCGATGTTGTTTTTGCACAGCGCTATATTGATGCTTATTATGCCTGGATGGATGGTGCCCCGTGTTCTATATCCTGGCAAAGGGCTTTTCAGGCCACCTCGAGTTATTGGCCTACTACTTTGCAGCACCTATTGTTGGGGATGAATGCCCACATCAACCTGGATCTGGGCGTTGCTGCAGCAGCAATTTCCGAGGGTATGCCTATCCAATTATTGAAAGATGATTTCAACAAGATCAATGAAATTCTTTCTTCGCTGGTCGGTGAAGTACAGGAAAAACTAATCCGTATCTGGCCCAATCTCCACTGGATTCTTCAAAAAACCAGAAATGTCGACGACTTCCTTGTCGACTTCAGCATGGAAATAGCCCGTAATGGAGCCTGGAAGTTTGCCTGTGGAATCGCCTTGCTTTCCGGCGAAAGCCTGGAGGAAGAAATCAGAAAGCGTGATAGTTCTGTTGGGCGAAAGGCGGATCTCGTGGTAAAGCCTGGTAAGATGGTACAGTTGCTATTAGGGATTATTCGCCTGGGTGAAAAGGGCAGCAATTCTCAGAAAATTCGGGGCCTGGTTTAACTCGACATGTCAGGTCGGCGACCTGACGGGTCGGCAACCTGTCAGGTCGCCAACCTGACATGTCCAAAATTCAGAAACTGCAAAAAAAAGAGCCGGCATCAATGATACCAGCTCTTCCATACAGTATGTTCTTGTGTTTATTTGAGAGCTTTCGCCATCGTTGCTCCGATTTCAGCAGGAGAGCTTACTACGTGAATGCCACAAGCAGCCATGATTTTCATCTTAGCTTCAGCTGTATCATCAGCACCGCCAATGATCGCACCGGCATGGCCCATAGTCCGTCCTTTAGGAGCTGTTTGCCCGGCGATGAATCCAACAACCGGCTTCGTACCATTCTCTTTAACCCAGTTAGCAGCATCTGCTTCCATACTTCCTCCAATCTCACCGATCATGATGATACCATCCGTTTCCGGATCTTCCATCAGCAACTGAACAGCGTCTTTGGTAGTTGTTCCAACGATTGGATCACCACCAATACCGATACATGTTGACTGCCCCAAACCTGCTTTGGTTACCTGGTCTACGGCTTCGTAAGTCAGGGTACCTGAGCGAGATACAATACCGATCCGGCCTTTATTGTGAATAAAGCCAGGCATAATACCACACTTTGCTTCATCCGGTGTGATTACCCCCGGACAGTTTGGTCCGATAAGGCGACAATCAAAATCTTCCAGATAAGCTTTGACCTTAACCATATCCTGTACCGGAATACCTTCGGTGATACAAATGATCACCTTGATACCAGCTGCTGCTGCTTCCATAATCGCATCACCTGCAAATGCCGGAGGTACGAAAATAATAGAAGTATCAGCTCCCGCCTCCGTCACAGCGTCAGCCACTGTGTTAAAAACAGGGCGGTCCAGATGGGTCTGGCCTCCTTTACCCGGAGTAACACCCCCAACGACATTTGTGCCGTATTCGATCATTTGGGAAGCGTGAAAGGTTCCCTCTTTTCCAGTGAAACCCTGGACGATGATTTTAGAATCCTTATTAACCAGTACGGACATGTAGTCTTAATTTTTAGTTCTTACTTTAATTTATTCTTGTTCCGGCTCCTTTTTATCCTCAATTATGAAAACATCCTCATTGGATTTTTTCATATAGTATTTCTCCCGGGCATATTCCTCGAGACTTTCATCGAGTACCTTCTTCTCTGCTTCGGCTTTCTTAATTTGCTCTTTGTAATACACCTTATCATTTTCCAGCTTGTCGACTGAATTACCCAGTCTCCATTGGGTGAAAAAGTTGGCGTTATCAAACAGCAACATCCAAATACCGAAGGCCAACAGTACCAGAATAAAAGGATTCC
Organism: Bacteroidota bacterium; assembly: GCA_018222965.1. Taxonomy (GTDB): domain Bacteria; phylum Bacteroidota; class Bacteroidia; order Chitinophagales; family Saprospiraceae; genus JAAEZH01. Next base: position 51,632 of record JAAEZH010000032.1, on the reverse strand, counting down.
GGAGTGGTGGCGGAAGCATTAGGAGCAGCTTCTTTACAAATGGATTTTTGCGTCGTTTAGCCATAGTCTACATATTTGGGCTGCAACAGCCTTAAAATCAAAGATAGCCAAACAAACACAATCTGACTATCCGAGCAATGCCCGCCCCGGGAATACTGCCGAATCACTCAGCTCTTCCTCAATGCGAAGCAATTGATTGTATTTAGCGATCCGATCAGAGCGGGAAGCAGATCCTGTTTTAATCTGCCCGGTATTTAATGCAACGGCTAAATCAGCAATTGTCGTATCCTCCGTTTCCCCGGAACGGTGGCTCATCACCGCCGTAAAGGAGTTCCGATTTGCCAGGGATACGGCATCATTGGTCTCTGTAAGACTGCCAATCTGATTTACCTTAATCAGAATCGAGTTTGCAGAGCCTTCTTCAATACCCCGTTGCAGGCGATCTGTATTGGTTACAAACAAGTCGTCTCCAACCAATTGGACTTTATTACCAATAGTGGCAGTCAGTTTTTTCCACCCAGCCCAGTCGTCTTCATGCAGGCCGTCTTCAATGGAAAGGATCGGATACTTATCGACCCACTCTTTCCAGTAATTTATCATATCATCGGAGGTCAGCTTGTCGCCGGTAGACTGGCTAAACACATACAGCCCCGATTCTTCATCGTAAAATTCAGAGGCAGCCGCATCCATAGCAATCATGATGTCATCCCCTGGTTTATAGCCTGCTTTCTCTATGGCCTGCAGCACGATCTCAATGGCTTCCTGATTGGATTTGATATTCGGCGCAAAGCCGCCTTCATCTCCAACATTGGTAGAATAGCCTTTGGATTTGAGCACGCTTTTCAGCGTATGGAAAACCTCCACGCCCATCTGCAGCGATTCGGAGAAAAAGTCTGCACCAACCGGCATGATCATAAACTCCTGAAAATCGATGCTGTTGTCAGCATGTGATCCTCCATTGAGAATATTCATCATCGGTACGGGCATTACGTGTGCATTTACACCGCCGAGGTACCGATACAAAGGCTGGCCGGCTTCCTGAGCAGCAGCTTTAGCTACTGCAAGAGATACTCCCAGGATTGCATTGGCTCCCAATTTGGATTTATTGGGTGTTCCATCCAGCTTGATCATGCTGCTGTCAACGTAGATCTGGTCAAAGACATCTACTCCAATGAGTTCCTCGCGGATCACTTCCTCTATATTGCGACAAGCATTGAGGACTCCTTTTCCGAGATAGCGGTCTTTATCACCATCGCGCAATTCCACGGCTTCGTATTTGCCGGTAGAGGCACCAGATGGTACAGCAGCCCTCCCGAAGGCACCTGTTTCGGTAATTACTTCTACTTCCACAGTTGGATTTCCCCGGGAATCGAGAATCTCTCTGGAGCGAATATCAAGAATGCTACTCATGTTTCTTTTTTTAATAAGCTAAACAAATGCTTATTTGGCAGGGACGGTTTCTTCAGACTTTACCATTTCCAGAAATTCATCAAAGAGGTAACGCGCATCGTGCGGACCAGGCGATGATTCCGGGTGGTATTGTACAGAGAAGGCTTTATGGGATTTAACCCGAATGCCTTCTATGGTTTCATCATTTAAGTTTACGTGGGTGATTTCAATCCGATCTTCAGCTGCCCGAATAGCTTCCGGGCTTACGCCGAATCCATGATTCTGGCTGGTGATCTCAGATTTACCAGTCTTGAGGTTTATAACCGGATGATTGATTCCCCGGTGGCCATGGTGCATTTTGTAGGTTGGAATATCAACAGCCAAAGCCAGCAACTGATGCCCCAAACAAATACCAAACAACGGCTTCCCAGAGGCAAGAATTTCCTTAGCCGTGTCTACCGCATACCCCATTGCCGCCGGATCACCAGGGCCATTGGATAAGAAGTAGCCATCTGGCTTAAATTCCTGCAAATCGGCAAAGGAAGTCTTAGCCGGAAATACTTTTATGTAACAATCTCGCTCCGCAAAACAACGCAGGATGTTGGTTTTGATCCCAAAATCCAGTGCCGCAATTCGGTAAGTTGCTGTCTCATCACCGTAGGTGTAAGGCTCCTTCGTACTCACCTCACTAGCCAGCTCCAGTCCTTCCATCGGAGGAACTTTTGCAAGTAGTGCTTTGAGTTCTTTAAGATCCGTTACCTCTGAGCTGATGATTGCATTCATAGCTCCTTTGTCGCGGATGTGGCGCACAATAGCACGAGTATCCACATTGCAAATACCTACAAGCTCTTCGCCTTCAAAGTATTCCTGAATGGACTGATCAGCTATTTTACGAGAGTAATCCCAGGTATAGTTTTTACAAATCAGGCCGGCAATCTTAATATCGCCAGACTCGACTTCTGCATCTTTCGTACCATAGTTGCCAATGTGTGCATTGGTCGCAACCAACAACTGGCCATAGTATGAAGGATCAGTAAAAATTTCCTGATAACCGGTCATGCCGGTATTGAAGCAGATTTCACCTGTTGTGGTTCCAATCTTGCCTGCGGACTTGCCATGAAAAACGGTTCCATCTTCCAAAAGCAGTACGGCGGGGACTTGCTGCATCAATTTGTGGTTTTAAAGGTTCACAAATTTTGCGGCAAAGATAGTGAATGGGAGCTGGATAAAGGAAAATGTCTTTAGTAGAATTTAAATTTCTTGAAAGGTCCCACATTCCGGCCCAGAAAGCGCTCAATATTACCACCCATACAGCAGGTCTTTCAATTTTGAGCCCTCCAATTCTGCCAGGTTATAAGTCTCCCGAAATTTTTGGGAGGCCAGAGAAACACCTTCAATAAGAGACGTATATAAAGGATCAGCAGGAACGGCACAACTTTGCCGCTTTTCAAGAGCTGCCAGCAGTATTTCAAAGCGTTCATAACTCAGACGGCCACGTCGGATGGAATACTGATATTTATCCATAAAATACAACAATCTGTCCACTGCAAATTCAAGGTTAATGTGGGCCCGGTTTGCCACCTCTTCTTTCCCTTGCAGCCGGTCTTTACGACATTGCTCCAAATAGGATTCCAGACGGCCATCAATCTCTTCCCACCCATCTGCCTGCCGACAGGAATCTAAACTAGCTGTATAATTCAGAAAATTCGTGTAATTCCCAAACAGGCGCCCGGCTTCTTCTTTGAGAAGCTCATTGGATGCATAGAGCAAGGAGGTCTCACTCTGGATATAAAACAAACATTCCTGCAATCGAATGGAAAAATCCAGTACACACAAAGCCGTACGCCTTTCGCCGACAGGCAAATCCTGTAAAACCAAATCTGCCTGTAAACTCGGATGCCAATCCTTCTCGGAATGCGGATCCTGGGCATATTCCTGCAAAAAGCCGGAATAATGATAATCCAGTTCCAGTAATTTTTCGTGAATGATCCGAAGAATCTCCAATCCCTTTTTATACCGCCGGGCCGAAAGCTCCAGGCGACTGTCATTGATGGACTCGGGAGGAGTATGCCCCCGTCCAAATGCCAGAAGAATCACTATCCCCCAGGTCAAATATGTATACATTGAATTTTTCATACCTCTAAAAAGGGAGCCGGCTTCACAGAGCAGCCGACTCCAGTCCACACACCATACTGAACATCTCTTTCTCCGGTGAATAACCGGACCACCTATAGATTTTGGCTAGAAAACAAGTAACCAGTGATCTGCTTCCCGAATGAGGGCATAGCGGCCGGCGGGAATGACAACTTCTCCCGATTTAACTCCAATCGCCCTTAGCACTTCGGCATCCAGGTTCAGCGGTCTTTCCAAATCCAGATAGCCCTGAGGCAACCAGGACATCATAGTTTCAGAGAGTATAAGGCAGGTTCCGCTTTCGCGAATTTCCAGCTGCCCCTCCCCTTCTGCTGCTTTTTGTCCATCCGGAAGGGCCCTGAGCTGGCAGAGCTGACCACGGCCCTGGCAATCCAGGGTGGGTTCGCCAAATTCGATGGAGACCCGGGTTTGCCCCGCCAACTTCAAGCCCAGAAATAATGCTATGCAAGTAAACAGCGTCTTCATTTCCTCCATTTTATTCCTGAAACCCATACAGCAAGTCCTTCATCCGCGACCCCTGAATTTCTGGAAGTCGATAGGTATCGTGAAACTTCTCAATGGTTTGCTCAATATCATCCCGCAACTCCTCAAACTGGTACGGCAGGTCTTCGCTGCAAAGTGCTTCGTGCTCGTAGTTATTTACGATGTTTTCAAACTTTTGATAATAGCGGGTTCCAAGGCTGATAAAGTCGTTATACTTCCCGACAAACTCGGCTACTCGCTGGGTTGAAAATTCCAGATTCACGAATTCTCTGTTGCTTTGCACCACAGGCAAGCCGGAGGTATTTTCTCTCAAATCGGCTTCCAGCTGACTGATATAGTCTTCCAACTGAAGCAGTAACTGTTCCCAATCATCGTTTTTTCGGCAATTTTCGAGAGGCACGAGGTAATCTACCACACCGACATAATCTTCAAAAAGCTGTTCGCAAGCCTCCCGCAATTGTTGATTTGCCCGCTTCAGGTATTCTGTTTCATGTTGGATTACACTCAGGTCTGATCGCATTCGGACTGTAAAATCCAGGATACAGGCGACCTCTTCAAAGCTTTGCTGTTTCTCGCCCGGCTCTCCATCTCCCAGCAAACTCGCCACCAGAGAGAATGTAGCTGTGAGGTATGGATTGCTTTGCAAAATACCAGGCAACTGAATCAGGTTTTTACGTTTGAGACGCTCCTCCATCAGCCCTCTAACTTGCTGAAATCCCGGATAATTATTGGGATTCGACATGCCGAGGATATTCTGGAAGGTCTTCATACTGGAAAAATGATGGTCCAGTGCCAGAATCTTCTCGTAAAGCAACTTGATTAGATCAATCCCCTTTCGGTAACGCACTTTTAGCATTTGCAAGGCTTCCAACTGATCCAGTATTTGCCATTCCCGTTGCCATTTCTGGCTGTTTTGCCAACAGGCATAATTGTAATCCGCTTTGCACTGTTTTTGAAGTTGACGCCATTCCCATTCCAGTATTTTGCGCCTTTCGGCGAATTCGATCGCGATGCTTTCCCGGCTGGTATTTGCCTCCAGCAGCAATCGCTCCACACTAAGGGAATCCGTTGCAGCCAGTGGCAGGAAATTAAGTAAAAGCAGTCCAAACAATAGTATTAGCTTTTTCATGCTTCGTTTCATTGTCGGTACATCCTAAACTTGAGTATACCGGGATTATAGGTAAAGTGATTGCAGTCAATAAAATAAGCCGGCAGGGTACCAATGATCTCATCTTTATCGGTGATATGCACCGTTAGATCCACACTCACACTAATGCCTGCCGGGGTGGTTACTTCCACCGATATGGGCAGATTGACCAGTGTTCCATTGTCTCTTTCATTGACAAACACGAAACAGTAGGGACCAATAGCTGGCAGCCCGCCGCCGCCATCCTGAGACCACCTGAAAAGGGTGGCTCCAATATTAAACCAGGTATTGTCTACGTCTTTCCGCTTTGGCGGAACGATGATCGTACCCCATTCCCCGTTGAGTAAACTTTGGTTGTTTTCCTTTTTAAAAATGAACTGTACTTCCGGTGCACCACTTATCCAGTGTTCGATGGCATTAAGGTTCAGGCAGTTCATGTTTTCCAGGTATTGCCAGGCCCCGTCCGGACCGTAACAGGGGTCATCGTCCCAATCATCCCAGTCATCGTCGCCATTATCGTCGCCGCCGCCGCCATCACCGGAGCCAAGAACGGGCAGTAAATTGCCCTGTGCATCTGTACGCTCATTGATACTCAATACCAGTACGGGATAATCTGGTTCGATTAGTAGGGACAACCATCCACGCTGACCATCCGGAAAAATGCACGCGATCCGGGTATCGGTACTTTCATTTAATTGAGCCGTAAACCAGGAGACCGGCAGGGCATTTACCCCATTCCAGCTTTCAAAATCGACTGGGATGGCCAATTGGAGTCTGGGATGCCCTTGAATGAACCCGATCAAAGCATCCTCATTTTCAGTTTCCTGCCGAATTTTTGATTCCAATGTTTGTCCGTCGGTCAGGGGCAGGCGAAGAGCCGGATTAATCAGAAAATTGTAATCACCATCAAAACGCAGGGCGGTCCGGGTTTTCACCAGATCATTGAAGGCAGGATCTGAGCGGGTGAGTTCGGCAAAAATACCGGCCAGTTCTTCCATTTGGGTGTCAAAAAGGCGGTCGGGAACATTTTGCCCCCGAACCACCACGAAGGATAACAAGAGTATCAGGATATTCAGATATTTCATTTGATTTGATTTATTGATTGGAGAAAAAAGCTCCGGAGTATAAATGGGCTTTCCGCAGGTTACAAATCGACAGTAGTAGGCACCCCGGAGCAATAAATTCTTAGTCACATGTCACCGTGATATCCTGATCGTGAATCAGATTGTTATTCACCTTGTAGGCTGCATTCCACTCTTCGCCAATTTTTGCTTTAAAGCCCTTCCCTATTGATCGAAGGACTGTAAGCGATTTTCCATATTTGGAATCGGTATAATCCAGCGGGTATGGGTTTTGACATTTACAACCCGCTGATCCCTTCAAATAAACATCGCCATCAAGGGTGATTTTTAATTCGGCTTTAGATCGCTTCCATTTGCCGTTTGATTTCTTCTTGTAATTGATCTGGGTGGCAACGACCTTATTGAAAAAGAACCAGGGAAGGCTTATCTGGGCCTGGTAGTAATAAATCCTGTTGGCCCCGTTATTGTATTCGATATATCCATCATTGGATGCTTTCCAGCCACAGCAATTGTTGGAGTTAACAAAAACAGGCAGGAAGAAAGTGGAAGAACAGCCCGAAACTGTGGTAATCGTCAGCGTAGCATAATAGGTCTTGTCGCAGGTATAAGTATGGCAGGGATTCTGCTCATCGGATGAAGATCCATCCCCAAAGTTCCATTCCCAGCTCACCACATCCTCAATAATATTGCTGGCGTCAGAAAAGCATATTTGCCCGGGGCTTCCCGTTTCGTTGTAGATAAAGGCAGCTACACAGAAATCGTCCCCGACAACTACTTTCTTACAAACCCGATCCACACACGGGCTCTCACCCGACACCTCAATATTCAGGCAAATTTCATATTCTCCATCGCTGACAAAAGTATGGCTTGGGTTTTCGAGTGTAGAAGTGGCACCATCTCCAAATTCCCAGAGAAAATCTACGCCAACAAGAGGCTGCCCGTTGTAATTCAGGTTTACGGTATTTGAATTCTGGCTGGCATTGACTGTAAAGTTTGCCGAGCAATCTCCTCCCACCATACTTATTTCCACCTCTGGAAATTGCCAGGGGTTTGCTCCGGCTTCCAATTGGTTAAGGGTAGTCCGACTACCGCCTTTTATTAAGTAGGACAGATCGTCGGAAACGATGTAAATAATATCTCCTCCAATTTTCACCTGTGCCTTTTCATTCAAAAGCGTGGATAAAAAGGGATCTGGAAATCGCGTTTGGGGCAGATTCTCCGGTTTGGAGCCCCGGTCCAGCAGGCTACATTCCCTAAGTAGTTCTGTTTTCCGCAGGGACGTAAATCCCAAATCAGATTCAAAGTTTTCCAGCACCGGATCATCTATATGACAGGGCCATTCTTCTTCCTGATGTGTTGCTGCATATTCTGCTGATTCCCGGCGCAAATCTTCGATAATCTCATCAAAACGCATTTGGGATTCAAAACGAAGGATTCCATTTTCATTTGATAAACCTCTATAGGTTGTACTGTTTTGTGCATGTACCACATTCAATGTTATCACACACAGGCCCGCAAGCCACACTTGGTTCAATATCCGCTTCATGACATTGGTATTTAGGTTTGAATAATTTTTTTTTGACCCAAAAGAGGAACAGGATAGCGATCTCACCAAATTCCAGCAATCCTCATTCCATGGCCGGATTGACCCCTCTAAAATCGACTCCGGCCGTCCAATCGCCTGATCCTGCCCTCTTGGGTGTCAAAGCTCTATATGATGGTGGTGGTATTTTTAAGCAATCTTTTCATCCTCAATGATGATAGACTGTTTTACCGAGTGGCAAATAAGGTGGCATGAACGCCCCTTAAAGGTGTTTTTTTTCTTTTTCATAGCTTTTCGTTTTGTTTTCGTATGACTCAAATGTAGCAGCTGTTTGCTCCTTTACACTGGACAATCATTTGTGAATATTTAGGCGTCTTTTTCAGTCATTTTTATTGAAAAACAAACCTAAATTACAGATAATCAATTACTTATTAATTTCAATTCTAAGCTCGGGTTTCAGCTTTATTGGAGCATTCAAACGGATTACATTTTTGAAAACGCCCTCAATTTCCTAGCTTAATAATGCCAATGGGAATCCTGTTGAGCAGCATTAAACTCAAATTGCAACCACAGCTATGGAAACCTTTAAAGAAATCCGGAGCCTGCTCGGAAGGAAAGATCTTTCTTTTGAGCTGTCCCCCGATACCGGTTTTGCTTTAAAAAAACCGGACAAGAAATGCAGCAGTAGTCGATTATCTCAGTATAAAGCCAGGCTACGAAATCAATTGATATGCAGCTTGCTTACTATTCGAATCAAAAATAGTGGACAGCAAAGAATGGATTCTCAATTTTTTGCCATTCAACGAGAGATGATGGCTGCTCGTTTTTTACTCTATTTGGGAGCCAGACACTCAGCAGTTGGATTGCTAAAAAGGGTATTTCGCAAAAGCGATCAACGGGATGACACCAATACAGCTTTGCAGGCTGCCCAATTGCTCAGGCATCATTATAGTGCACTGGAGCGAAAACCCGGGATGTATCGTTATTACCATCAAAAGTCTGAAGAGAAACTCCGGCTTTTTCATGCGGAGTCGATGGCGGATGCCTGGCTGGAAGATTTGTTATACCTCTATAAGTCGAACCGGGAATCCCGAAAAAGCATGGCGCAAAAAACAGCCGTTTATGAAGCAGAGCTAAATCGCATACCCGCTACCGAGCACTCCCTGAAACTGCAACATCGCCTGCGTTTTATTCAGGTTGTTAAATACATGACTTTAAACGATTATGAAAAAACAGCCGAAAGCTGCCTGGAGGCCATTTCGCACTTTCGGCGAAAGCCAAATACTCCGGCATCATATATCCGAATTTATTTATTTCAACTGATTGCCTGTAAGATTCAGTTGGAGCTTTATGAAGACAGCGAGGAGTACATAGAAGATTTGGATCAGATGCTTCTCAAGGGCAATAGCAATTGGTTTAAGCTAAAAGAGCTTCAATGTATTTTGTGTTTACGCAACAGTAAAACGGTAGAAGCACGTTGCCATTGGGAGGAAGCGGTACAGCATCCGGCATTTGAAAAATTGTATTCCACTGATCGGGAAATCTGGCGAATTGTAGAAGCTTTTTTGCATTACCTGGAGCAGGCATTGCAAAAATCGACCTTTCGACTGGGCCGTTTTCTTAATGAAGTTCCTACATTAAGCCAGGACAAGCAGGGTTATAATGTGACCATTTTGGTAATTCAGATCCTTTTTTTGTTGCGGCATAAAAAATACGATCAGATTATAGACAGAGCGGAGGCCATTGAAAAATATGCCAACAGGCATCTGCGCGGAAAAGCGCATCGGCGTAGTCGATATTTTATAAAAATGGTTTTACAATTACCCAAAGCGGGATTTCACCCGATGCGATTGGAAAAGCGGGTGAAGAGTTGGCAACGAAAACTGGAAAACACGCCTCCCGCTATTGCAAGAGAACTCCACGAGATTGAACTTGTACCCTATGAGACGCTTTGGTCAATGATTCTCGCAGATCTGGGATAAAAAAAAGGCCAGTTGAAGAACAACTGGCCTTTTATTTTGATGATGTGCAAAGAGAAAATTATTCTTCCTCTTCCGCTTTAGCAGCTGGTTTAGCAGCTGGTGCAGCTTGCTTTTTGCTACCTCCACCACGACGTGAGCGACGGCGCTTACGGCCACCACCAGTTTTAGTGTCCTTGGTGCTGTATACATCATTATAGTCCACAAATTCGATCATTGCCATTTCCGCGGCATCGCCCTGACGGAAACCGGTTTTGATCACCCGCAGGTAACCACCTGGTCGATTTGCAACTTTTTCTGCGATCGGCCCGAAGAGTTCAGTTACTGCTTCTTTGTCTTGCAGGTAGCTGAATACCACCCGGCGAGAATGCATGGAGTTGGATTTAGACTTTGTAATAATCGGCTCGAGGTGTACTCGAAGCGCTTTGGCTTTCGCAAGGGTTGTATTGATACGCTTGTGCTTAATCAATGCAATTGACATGTTTTGCAAGAGTGCCTTGCGGTGTCCGGCTTTCCGGCCCAGGTGGTTGAACTTCTTTGCGTGACGCATTAGATTCTGTTTTGTAATTAGGAACTTCGCAACACTATTCGCTTATTGGCAAACGGTAATTGCAATAATTATTTACGCTTTCGCGAAAATTGGACTATTCTTCATCCAGTTTGTACTTGGACAGGTCCATACCAAAGGTAAGGCCTTTGTCCTGCAGCAATTCTTCGATCTCAACCAGAGACTTCTTACCGAAGTTCCGGAACTTAAGCAACTCATGGGTATCATACTTCACGAGTTCTGCCAGGGTATTGATCTTTGCTGCTTTCAAGCAATTGTATGCACGCACGGAGAGATCCAGATCTTCCAGGGAAGTCTTGAGGAGTTTCCGCATGTGTAGGATGTGTTCATCCACGATATCATCCTGACGGCTCACGGCATCATCGAAAGTAATGTTCTCATCGGTGATGAGCATGAGGTGTTGGATGAGAATCCGGGAAGCGTCTTTGATTGCTTCTTCCGGGTGGATGGTACCATCAGTAGTTACATTGATGGTCAGTTTTTCGTAGTCGGTGCGCTGTCCTACACGGGTATTTTCAATCTTGTAAGCTACATTCTTGATAGGCGTGTAGATAGCGTCGATTGGAATCACGCCAATCGGGGCGTCTTTAGGCAGGTTTTCATCAGCTGCCACATAACCGCGACCTTTGGAAACGGTAAATTCAATTTCCAGGTTTACAGAAGGCTCCATGCTACAAATGAGCAGGTCTTTGTTCATTACCTGGAAAATATTGGTATGTTCTTCAATATCGCCTGCATGGAATTCTTCCTTGCCGGTGATCGTCAGATAGATCTTTTCAGATACGAGATCATCATCCTGCATCACCTGTTTGAGGCGAACTTGTTTGAGGTTGAGAATGATGTCAACGACATCTTCTACTACACCGCGGATGCTGGCGAATTCGTGGTCAACACCTGCGATACGAACTGCAGAGATAGCGAATCCCTCCAGTGAAGAAAGCAGAACTCGGCGGAGCGAGTTTCCTACAGTTTGGCCGAAGCCGGGTTCGAGCGGCTTAAATTCAAATGTACCTTCAAAATCATCTGCTTTTTGCAGAACAATTTTGTCAGGTTTTTGGAAATTCAGTACACTCGTAGAAATAGTCTTTGTAGACATAGATGAAGTTTTTTGAGCTAAACCGGTGCTCCTTATACGAAACAAGGGCAGCGGTTGTCTGAAGTATATTTTCCGTTGACCGGAAACTTCAGACAGCCGCTACCTGGTTGTATAAACAAGCTGGAGTCGTCACTCCAGCAGCGATCGATTACTTCGAGTACAATTCAACGATCAACTGTTCGTTGATCTTTTCTGGAATTTCTTCCCGCTCAGGATAGTTGAGGAAAGCCCCTTCCATCTTGTCCGGATTGAATTCCAACCAGCCGAACTTGCGAACGTCAGATTTATTGCTGACACTATCGCGAACGACTTGCAATCCCTGGGATTTACCCCGAACTGCAATGATATCGCCAGGACGCAGTTGAGTAGACGGGATGTTGTTTAAAACTCCGTTTAACACAACATGTTTATGGTTGACCAGCTGACGTGCAGCGCGACGGGTAGGTGCGAGTCCCAAACGGAACACTACATTGTCGAGGCGTGCTTCCAGGAATTGGAGCAATACCTCACCCGTTACACCACCTTTACGGCTGGCTGATTCAAACAGATTGCGGAACTGACGTTCGAGTACACCATACGTGTACTTTGCTTTTTGCTTCTCCAGCAATTGCAGGGCGTAATCAGACTTCTGGCGACGGCGACGAGAGTTGCCGTGCATACCAGGGCGATACTTCTTCTTTTCGAAGGCCTTGCTATATCCGAAGATTGGCTCGCCGAGGGCGCGCGCTTTTTTAGTTTTTGGTCCAGTATATCTTGCCATCTCAACTACTTTCCTTAGCTCGTTGAATGAATATTTGAATAAATCAGATTAGACGCGGCGGCGTTTAGGCGGGCGGCATCCGTTGTGCGGTACCGGCGTTACGTCGCGAATCTTTGAGATCTTAATTCCTGCGTTGTCAATTGCTCTAATTGCAGCTTCACGTCCGGAACCAGGACCTTTTACGAAAACTTCTGCTGTACGCATGCCTGAATCATATGCTACACGCGCAGCATCAGAGGCAGCAACTTGTGCTGCATAAGGCGTATTCTTTTTAGAACCGCGGAAACCTGCTTTACCAGCAGATGCCCAGGATATCACGTCGCCCCCTTTGTTTGTCAGGGAGATAATGATATTATTGAAGCTGGCTTTGATATAAACCAGGCCTTCCGGCTCCACACGTACTTTTCTCTTCTTGGCTTTAACCGACTTTCTTCCTTTAGCCATTATATTGCGATTTGAAGGTATTCCAGATTAAGGATTACTTGGTTACTTTTTTCTTGTTAGCAACCGTTTTCCGTTTCCCTTTCCGGGTACGGGCATTGGTTTGTGTCCGTTGTCCACGAACGGGGAGACCTCTACGGTGGCGAAGCCCACGATAGCAACCAATATCCATCAATCGCTTGATGTTGGTTTGTACTTCAGACCGAAGTTCTCCTTCTACTGTATACTCATCCTGAACGATACGGGAAATAGTACGGATATTCTCATCCGTCCAATCCTGAACTTTCACGGACTCATCAATCCCAGCTTTGCTGAGAATCTCCCCTGAACGGGAATTACCGATACCGAAGATATAGGTTAGGCCAACTACGCCTCGCTTGTGTTTCGGTAGATCAACGCCTGCAATTCGAGCCATTGGATAATTTATTTACGTAACAGCTTCGGGATTAACCCTGCCGTTGTTTGAATTTCGGGTTCTTCTTATTAATAATGTACACACGTCCTTTGCGTCGCACAATCTTACAATCAGTAGAACGCTTTTTTACGGATGCTCTGACTTTCATGGTATTCTGTTTTTCAAACGAAACCGATCCTTCTTACTTGTATCTGTATGTGATACGACCGCGTGAAAGATCGTAGGGTGACATTTCCACCGCTACTTTGTCTCCAGGCAAAATCCGAATGTAATTCATCCGCATTTTCCCCGAAATCGTGGCCACAATAGTGTGCCCATTTTCTAGCTCCACACGAAACATCGCATTAGACAATGCTTCCTGGATGATTCCGTCTTGCTTTATTAGGTTTTTTTTCGCCATATTCAAATTTCGGAGGGCAAAGATAGAGAAAATAATTTAATTATCCTCTTGATAACCCTCAAAAAATCAGGCAGAAAGTGCTTCGCTCAAAACTCCTACCTCTGTAAGGTTAGGATTCTTCCGAACGACGTCTTCAATCATCGAGTGATCGGATAAAATATCCGCTTTCCCGTCCCGCACAGCAATCGAATGCTCATAATGAGCTGAAACCGTTCCATCCCGAGAAATAACCGTCCAGCCATCTGATGCCTGTTTTACCGATTTTTTCCCCAGATTTACCATTGGCTCGATTGCAATCACCAATCCATCCTTCAACTTTATGCCCCGGCCTCGCTTACCATAGTTAGGAACCTCTGGTTCCTCATGCAGGTTTCGTCCGATTCCGTGTCCTACTAATTCACGTACGACACCAAATCCATTCTGACGCTCTACATACTCCTGGATGGCAAAGCCAATATCACCTAATCGTTTTCCGGTTACAGCCTGCTCTATACCTTTATACAGAGAAGTATTTGTAACCCGCAGTAGTTTCATCACCTCTTCTCCCGGATCTCCAATCGGATAGGTATAAGCACTATCCCCGAAGAACCCATTCAGCTCTACGCCACAATCAAGACTAACTACATCTCCTTCTTTTAGAACCTGATCGGATGGGATCCCGTGCACGACTTGTTCATTGAGCGAAATACACAATGTAGCCGGAAATCCATTATAGCCTTTAAAGGCTGGTCTGGCTCCGTGATCCCGAATAAAAGTTTCTGCCTCGCGATCCAGATCTGCACCGGTAATTCCCGGGCGGATCATAGCTGCTACATGTGCATGTGTTTTACACACCAGCAGATTGCTCTGACGCATCAACTCAATTTCCTCATCGGTCTTAAAAAAGATCATACACTTCAAGTTTTTGCCTGATTTGCCTCTTTGGCATTCCCCGAAAGGGGCAAAGCCTTCAAGTCAATAAGACTGAAAAGGGGACGTGTTTGGAACACACCCCCTTTTCGGCGATTTAGCCCGCTAATGGTAACTCAACGAGCCTAACAATAGTTCAATCGCACCGGAATCAGGCTCCCGGTATATATTACATATTGGCGCCAATACCCTGCAGACGGCTTCGTCCTTGCAGACGTCCTTCTTTCACGAGTCCGTCATAACGACGCATCAACAGGTGGCTTTCAATCTGCTGCAAAGTATCGAGCACTACGGCTACGAGGATGAGCAGAGAAGTACCTCCGAAGAAGATGGCCAGTGCCTGGTTTACACCGAATGCGACTGCAAATGCAGGCAGGATGGTGATAAGCCCCAGGAAGATCGAGCCCGGAAGGGTAATACGCGAAGTAATTGCATCAATGAAGTCGGCCGTTGGCTTACCCGGTTTGATGCCCGGGATAAACGCATTTTGGCGCTTCAGGTAATCAGCATACTGCGTCGGGTTAACGAGCAGAGCTGTATAGATATAGGTGAAGATCACAACCAGCAGGAAGGCGATAACAGAGCTCGCTGCAGAGAACGGGTTCATCAATGCCTGAATCCATGGTTTGGACAATGTTGCCGGATCACCACCGGAAAAGAAGTTTGCGAATGTAGCTGGCAGGAACATAATCGCCTGTGCAAAGATGATAGGCATTACACCTGCAGCATTCACTTTCAACGGAATGTAATCGCGGGCACCTGAAACAGGCATGGCGTTACTTCCCCGTCCAACCATACGCTTAGCATACTGGATTGGAATTTTACGAACACCCTGAACAATCAGTACAGTCGCCATAATAATGAGGAACAATACTGCAATTTCCAGGATAAAGATAAAGAGACCACCATTGTCGAGCTGGAGTCCGAATTCGGCAATCAATGCATTCGGTAAGCCGGCGATAATACCAACGGTGATGAGGAGGGAGATACCATTTCCAATACCACGATCTGTGATTCGCTCACCCAGCCACATGGCAAAGAGTGTACCGGCAGAAAGGATAATGATACCAGACAACCAGAACAAGCCGGGGTTAAGTACCTCTGGAGGCACAACCGCATTTTGGCTGGTCAGGTATGTAAGGTAACCACCACCCTGTACGAGGGTAATAGCAACAGTCAGGAGACGGGTAATCTGATTGAGTTTCCGACGACCACTCTCTCCTTCTTTCTGCTGTAGCCTTTGAAAATAAGGCACGGCAAATCCAAGTAACTGAATAATGATCGATGCCGTAATGTAGGGCATTACCCCCAGGGCAAAGATCGAGGCATTGTTGAATGCTCCACCGGTAAACAGGTTAATCAGACCCAGAAGGTCGGTAGACCCTGAAGAGCCGGTATCTAGGGCTGACGGGATTACGCCCGGCAGCACGATAAAAGAGCCCAAACGGAATACACCGAGCAAGGCCAATGTGAAGAGGATCCGATTTCTCAGCTCCTTGATCTTCCAAATATTTTTGAGTGTGGTTATCAGCTTTTTCATCAGAAAGGTTTAAACCAGGTTTACACTTCCGCCTTTCGCTTCGATTGCCTCTTTGGCACTTGCAGAGCAAGCATGAGCTGTTACCTTAACAGATGCAGTAAGCTCTCCACGTCCGAGGATTTTCACGCGATCAGTCTTTTTCACGATACCATTGCTAACGAGGTTATCCAAATCGATGGTGTCGAGTTTAAACTTGTCGGCAATAGCCTGCAGGCGATCTAAATTGATGCCTACGTAAGTTACTCGGTTCGGGTTTTTGAAACCACGCTTAGGCAGACGCATTTGAAGCGGCATTTGACCACCTTCAAAGTTGCGCTTGGTCTTGTAGCCTGAGCGAGACTTCGCACCTTTATGTCCGCGTGTGGAAGTACCACCACGACCAGATCCCTGGCCACGACCCACTCTCTTATTCTGACGAACAGAACCAGCTGCTGGTTTTAAGTTATGTAACTCCATTGCTAGTTAGAATTTGCGATTGATATTAATAAGTCTTGCTTCGGCTAGCCCCGCGAAGGTAATGATACCTTTCGGAAATTCACCGAAACTACTGCTAAAGTTCTTCTACCTTAACAAGGTGTCCGATTTTAGCGACCATGCCCAATACTTGGGGCGTGGCTTCAAGTTCCACGCTATGATTCATTTTCCGCAATCCGAGTGCCTTCATCGTTTCCTTCTGGCGTTTCGGGCGTGAGATGATACTTCTTACTTGTGTGACCTTGATCTTAGCCATGATCTTTCAGTTTTAATCGACGCTAAAATGAATTAGCCGTTAAAGAGTTTATCCAGAGTGATGCCACGCTGACGAGCCACATCCATAGGGCTGCGCAGTTTTGACAGTGCGTCGATCGTAGCTTTTACCATATTGTGCGGGTTGGAAGTACCCTGAGATTTTGCAAGTACATTGTGTACACCTGCGATCTCCAATACAGCACGCATAGGACCACCCGCGATTACCCCTGTACCGTCAGCAGCAGGCTTGATCAGCACCTTACCGGCACCGTACTTACCTTTCTGCTCATGCGGGATAGTACCTTTATAAATAGGCACTTTAATGAGGTTTTTCTTGGCGTCATCAACAGCTTTAGCGATCGACTCAGACACGTCGCGTGCCTTTCCAAGACCGTGACCTACAGAACCATTTCCATCTCCGACTACCACGATAGCGGCGAAGCTGAAAGTCCGGCCCCCTTTGGTTACCTTGGCAACCCGGTTCAGGTTGACCAGCTTTTCCTTCAGTTCGGTTTCAGCCGGTTTTACTCTTTTTGCATTTCCTTTTGCCATTGTTCGAGTACGTTAGCGTTTAAAGATTAATGCCAGCTTCGCGGACTCCGTCGGCCAGTGCTTTAACACGGCCGTGGTAGAGATAACCGCCACGGTCAAAAACAACCGTGCTGATATTATTGGATTGCAGGCGTTCAGCCAGGATTGCACCCACTTGTTTTGCCTGCTCAGTTTTGTTGAGGTTGCTATCTACGGCTTTTTCGCGAGAAGAAGCAGAAGCCATTGTATGACCGCTTACATCATCAATAACCTGCGCGTAGATTTCTTTGTTGCTCCGGTAAACAGATACACGTGGGCGTTCTGCCGTTCCATTCACTTTTCGGCGAATTCTGTAGTGGATCCGTTTCCGGCGATTTTCTTTCTTAAATTTCATCGTTTCCGATTTTATCCGGCGTTAGTGAGGGTATAAAACCATCCCAACACCCTTTGGAAAAAACAATGTCAATAAATTATTTAGCAGCTGTTTTACCTGCCTTCCGGCGAATCTCTTCACCCACAAAGCGAATACCTTTGCCTTTATAAGGCTCCGGTGTACGGAATGAGCGAATCTTCGCAGCAACCTGACCGAGGAGTTGCTTATCCGCAGACTCCATTTTAATGATCGGGTTTTTACCTTTTTCGGTTACTGTTTCTACCTTAATTTCTGCAGGCAAAGCAAACATAACCGGGTGCGAATAACCAAGGATCAGCTCCAGTAACTGGCCAGTGTTTGAGGCACG
This sequence comes from Bacteroidota bacterium, assembly GCA_018222965.1. Taxonomy (GTDB): domain Bacteria; phylum Bacteroidota; class Bacteroidia; order Chitinophagales; family Saprospiraceae; genus JAAEZH01. Next base: position 33,726 of record JAAEZH010000032.1, on the reverse strand, counting down.
ATAACCTACACCAACCAATTCGAGTTCTTTGGTAAATCCATTAGACACGCCTTCTACCATATTGTAGATAAGCGAACGGTACAGCCCGTGCATGGCACGGTGACGCTGCTGGTCTGTAGGGCGGGAAACGGTAAGTTCTCCGTCCTCAATATTGAAAGACAAATCAGGGTCACACTGTTGAGTGAGTTCCCCTTTCGGTCCTTTAACCGTTACAAGGTTCCCTTTCGAGACTTTGATTTCCACGCCGCCTGGAATATTAATTGGCGCATTTCCGATCCTTGACATGGCTTAATTTTTTTTAGTTCGATCAATTACACAGACTATAAATAGGCCGCGCAGTGATTTAGTATACGTAACAAAGGACTTCTCCACCCACATTCTCAGCTGCGGCACGCTTATTAGTCATAACGCCTTTGGATGTGGAAACGATTGCAATACCCAGACCATTAATGATACGGGGAAGGTCAGTAGCTTTGCGATACTTGCGAAGCCCTGGCTTACTGATACGCTGAAGATCACGAATAATAGGCTGTTTAGTAGCCTGATCGTACTTCAAAGCGATCTTGATGAGGCCTTGTTTGCCTTCATCATCCGCAAACTTGTACTTGAGGATGTATCCCTGGTCGTAAAGGATTTCCGTAATGGCTTTTTTAGTTTTGGAAGCCGGGATCTCTACGATACGGTGTCCGGCTTGCTGCGCATTACGAATACGAGTTAGATAGTCTGCAATGGGATCTGTAACTGCCATTGTAATTTAAGTTTAGAGTTCAGACGTTCTGAGTTAAACCGATAACCCTAAACAGGTCATACCTGCCTAGATGGGGAGCTGGTTCGGCCTCGGTAGGGCCCTTTATTTACCAGCTTGCTTTGGTCACGCCGGGAATCTTCCCGTTCAACGCCATCTCCCGGAATTTAACCCGGCAGATTCCGAAGCGACGCATATAGCCCTTCGGACGACCAGTCAGATTGCACCGATTGTGCAAACGTACCGGTGAGGCATTACGCGGAAGCTTATCCAGCGCCTCATAGTCGCCTTTGGCTTTGAGTTCCTTGCGAAGCTCAGCATACTTGTTCACCATGCGTTGCCGCTTGGCTTCTCGAGCAATAATGGATTTCTTAGCCATTTATCTGTTGTTTAATAACTATCGTTGGTTCTTAAACGGCATACCCATTGCTTTGAGCAGTGCAAGTGCTTCTGCATCGGTCTTGGCCGTTGTTACAAATGTGATATCCATACCGGAGATCTTGCTCACTTTGTCGAGGTCAATTTCCGGAAAAATAATCTGCTCCTGGATACCCATGGAATAATTACCACGGCCATCGAAGCTCTTGTCGTTGATCCCGCGGAAGTCACGAACACGTGGCAGTGCCACACTAACCAGGCGATCCATGAAATCCCACATCTTTTCACGACGGAGGGTTACACGGGCACCGATAGTCATATCCTCCCGCAACTTAAAGTTGGAGATAGACTTACGTGCTTTCGTAGGAACAGCTTTCTGTCCAGCAATCGTGCTCATTTCAGTGAGAGCTACATCAACAACTTTCTTGTCTTGAGTAGCTGCACCCAATCCCTGATTAAGAGAGATCTTAATCAAGCGGGGTACTTCCATGATTGAGGAGTACTGGAATTGCTCCATCAAAGCTGGAACAATTTCCTCTAAATATTTCTTTTGCAGTCTGGGCTGATAGCTCATCACTTGATAATTTCACCAGATTTCTTAGAATAACGAACCAGTTTGCCGTCTACTTCTTTACGGCCTACACGTGTTGGTTCGCCCGATTTCGGATCGATCAACATCAGGTTTGACAAATGGATCGGAGCAGGCACCTCGTTGATACCACCCGGGTTTTCCCCCATTGGCTTGGTGTGCTTCTTTACGATATTTACATTGTCTACCACCGCGCGATTTTTCTCTGGAATCATTTCCAGGATTTCACCGGTAGCCCCTTTGTTTGCACCAGCGATAACCACAACTTTGTCCCCTTTCTTGAGGTGCAGTTTTGGGCTAAATCGCTTTTGCATTTGAATATTTCTCTTTGACATGATCTGCAAGTTTCAACTCCAGAATAAACGATTAAAGTACTTCCGGGGCGAGAGATACGATACGCATGTATTCGCGCTCCCGTAATTCCCGTGCAACCGGACCAAAGATCCGGGTTCCTCGTGGCTCATCCGTACTACTCAGCAATACCACGGCATTATCATCAAAACGGATGTAGGATCCATCCCGACGACGAATCTCTTTCTTGGTACGTACCACCACGGCCTTAGAAACGGTGCCTTTCTTAACACCACCCGGCGTGGCTTCTTTTACCGTAACAACGATCTGGTCGCCAATTGATGCATAGCGACGCTTTGAGCCTCCCAGTACACGGATACAAAGTACTTCCTTCGCACCACTGTTATCGGCTACATTCAGTCTGGATTCTTGCTGGATCATCGTATTAGTATTAGTTTGAGTGTGTGTTTGAGTTTGAGTTTGAGTTTGTCCCGATTGCTATCGGGAGCGTGTATGTTGTTTTTATACAACTTCAATGACTCTTTCAAACAGCACCCAATTATTTTGCTCTTTCAATAATTTCAACCAATCGCCAGCTTTTGTTCTTACTCAGCGGGCGAGTCTCCATGATACGTACGGTGTCACCAACGTTACAGGAGTTCTCCTCATCGTGCACCATAAATTTGGTAGACTTCTTTACATACTTACCGTAGATCGGGTGACGCAGACGACGCTCTACCTGTACCCGAATGGATTTTTCCATTGAGTTGCCGACAACAACGCCGATCTTGGTCTTTCTAAGATTTCTTTCTGCCATGTCTGTTTATTTCAATCAGTTTATGCGACTGAATTCAGATGATTACTATTTTTTGCGGCGTCGAGCCCGAATTTTGCTACGGCCTTCCTGGGCTTTTTCGTCCATTGCAGCCACTTCGCGACGGCGGATTTCCGTATTCAGACGGGCAATATCCCGACGTACTTCACGCAACAGAAGACCATTGTCGAGACCCTTGATTGCATGGTCAAAACGCAGCTTCTGATAATCTTTCTGCGTCTTTTCCAGTTCAGCAACCAGATCTGCGTCGGAGTACTCCTGAAGTTCCAGATATTTTTTGGTAGCCATTGCTTATTACTTATTGTATTACCGCCTAAAAAACGGATAAAAAATTCTAGATTAACCTACATAGTCCGGGCGAACAGAAATCTTGGTACGAACCGGAAGCTTCTGTGCTGCCAGGCGCAATGCCTCGCGTGCTACTTCTTCGGTTACACCGTCAATTTCAAACATGATACGACCCGGCTTAACCACTGCAACATAGTGATCCAATGCTCCCTTACCTTTACCCATCCGTACCTCCAATGGCTTGGCGGTGATAGGCTTGTCAGGGAAAATCCGGATCCACACTTTACCCTCCCGTTTCATGTAACGAGTCATAGCAATACGTGCAGCCTCAATCTGGCGGTTGGTGATATAAGCGGCATCCATGGTTTTCAAACCAAAGGAACCGAAAGACACCTTACTGCCTTTGTGAGCCAGACCGCGATTCCGGCCTTTCTGCTGCTTACGGTATTTTGTGCGTTTTGGCTGTAACATTTTACTCTTTCTTTTATGGCGAAAGCCCGGCCTGTACCGGCTAAACTTTCACATGGATCGTACATTTCACCAGCCGCTTTCTCAAAAAGCGAGGCAAAGGTACAGCTTATTTTCTAAACATTATAGCTGCAATGCAATAAAATTATGCAGCTTTGCTTTAAGCTTAGCGACGGCGATCGCCACCACGTCCGCGTCCGCGTCCACGGCCGCCACCACGACGGTCGCTACCACGTCCACCACCACGGCCGCCACGATCTTTCTGGTCTACACCAACGTTTGGAGACAGATCACGCTTTCCAAGTACTTCTCCTTTACAGATCCATACTTTGATACCGATCTTTCCGTAAATCGTTTGTGCTTCAACCAGTGCGTAGTCGATGTCTGCACGGAAAGTATGCAAAGGCGTACGGCCTTCTTTATACTCTTCCGAACGAGCCATCTCTGCACCATTCAGACGACCTGCAATACGTACTTTGATGCCTTCTGCACCAGCACGCATGGTAGACTGAATAGCCATTTTGATCGCACGACGGTAGTTGATACGTGCTTCGAGTTGCTTGGCAATGCTCTCTCCAACAATGTTGGCATCCATCTCAGGCTTGCGGATCTCGATAATATTGATCTGCACATCCTTTCCGGTCAGCTTGCGAAGCTCTTCGCGAATACGATCTACTTCAGAACCTCCTTTACCAATAATGATACCAGGACGAGAAGTGTGAATCGTAATAGTTACACGCTTCAGGGTACGTTCGATAATGATTCGGGCAATCCCTCCTTTGTGGATACGGGCACGCAGGTAGTTGCGGATCTTTTCATCCTCCACTACTTTACTGCCAAAGTCCTTACCGCCAAACCAGTTGGACTCCCATCCCCGGATAATTCCCAGGCGATTACCGATCGGATTTGTCTTTTGACCCATTTTATTGAGTTTGTTAGTCAGAATCGGACCTACATTCGGCGAAAGCCAAACAGCCCGTTTCCAATTATTTATTCTTCATCAGTTACTTCTGCTACCTCTACTTCATCGGAAGAATCTTCCATTTCAGCAGGGAGCTGGACCCGGTTTGCGACCACGATAGTCACGTGGTTGGTGCGTTTGCGGATCCGGTGCGCACGGCCATGAGGAGCCGGACGGAATCGTTTCAGCATCATACCTTCGTCCGAGAAAATCTCTTTAATGAAGAGATCATAATCATCGGCATTCTCTGTATTGCCCAGCTTATTTTCCCAGTTTGCAATAGCAGACAAAAGTACTTTCTCCAACCAGGTGGCTGCTTCCTTCTTAGTAAATCGAAGGATGTCAAGTGCTTCGTCAACCTGCTTGCCACGCACGAGGTCTACGACCAGCCGCATTTTGCGGGCAGACATGGGACAATTTTTCAATTTGGCAACAGCTTCCATCGTATTGCGATTCGGTGTTAATGAAATTTACGGCCCGCTTTCGCGAACCCGGATCTCCAGGCAAAAGCCTTTTGGAAACCTAATTATACTTTCCGGTTACCCGAGTGACCTTTGTAGGTACGGGTAGGGGCAAATTCGCCCAGTTTATGACCAACCATGTTCTCCGTTACAAAAACCGGAACAAAGGTTTTACCGTTGTGCACAGCGATCGTCTCGCCTACCATATCAGGGATGATCATGGATGCACGCGACCAGGTTTTGATCACGGTTTTTTTCTTGCTATCCTTAGCAAGCTCCACCTTCTTCATCAGTTTATGGAAAACGTAAGGTCCTTTTTTTATCGAACGTGCCATAATTACTTACGAGATTTAGTCTTACGACGAGAAATGATCAGTTTCGAGGAATACTTCTTGTTATTCCGCGTTTTCTGTCCTTTGGCCATGATACCTGTGCGTGAGCGTGGGTGACCACCTGAAGCACGGCCTTCACCACCACCCATTGGGTGATCAACCGGGTTCATAGCTACACCACGTACGCGTGGACGACGACCCAACCAGCGTTTGCGGCCGGCTTTTCCAAGCACCTGCAACTGGTGATCCGGGTTAGAAGTAACCCCGATTGTTGCGCGGCAGGTAGCCAGTACACGACGAACCTCACCAGAAGGAAGCTTCACAGATACATAACGGGCTTCTTTACCCATCAATACTCCGTTTGTTCCTGCAGAACGAGCCATTGCCGCTCCTTTACCCGGTTGCAATTCAATCGCGTGAATAGTTGAACCCAGCGGAATGTCAGCCAGAAAAAGGCAGTTTCCTACTTTTGGTTCAGCTCCTTTACCAGATACAATAGTATCACCTACTGTCAGTCCGTTTGGAGCAATAATATATCTCTTCTCGCCATCCTGATATTCAACCAGTGCGATATAAGCGGTACGGTTTGGATCGTATTCGATCGTTTTTACCGTAGCCAACATACCGTCTTTGTTGCGCTTGAAGTCGATGATACGGTAGCGACGTTTGTGTCCACCACCACGCTGACGCATGGTCATCTTACCCGTGCGCGAACGACCGCCAGACTTGCTGATCGGCGCCAGAAGGGTTTTTTCCGGCTTGTTGGTTGTCACTTCGGCAAATGTATTACCAACCCGCGTACGGGTACCAGGAGTGACCGGTTTAAATTTCTTAACTGCCATCGGTTATTATTTTTTCGGAATTGCCAACTGCCCGTTCCGATATCCGGGTTCGACGCTCCGATTTATTATCATTTGAGGATTCCGGGTATCCGGCTCCCCTTTTAGATATCGCCAAAGAAGTCGATGTCTTCACCGCTCGAAAGCGTAACAATCGCCTTTTTATAGCCTGGCTTCCGACCTTTCAGTACACCGGTACGCGTAGAACGGCTTTTGTTTTTACCCGGCATGTTTGCCGTGTTTACCGCTTCTACAGTTACGCCGTACATTTCTTCGACAGCCTTTTTGATCTCTACTTTATTCGCCCTTTTGTTTACCACAAAAGTGTACTGGTTCAGACTTTCTGAAAGAATGTCTGATTTTTCGGTTACCAGCGGCTTAACGAGAATATCCTTTGCCATTGCTTTAAATTTTCTTCAGATCAGCGATCTGATTATGCAAACGATTCAACGATTTTCTCCAAAGCCCCTTCTGAAATAACCAGAGCATTAGAGTTCATCACCTGATAAGTGTGCAGATCCTGAGCCCGCGTAATTGCCACACCTGGCAAATTGCGACCAGAAAGCAAAACTTCTTTCTCAAACTCAGCTGTAACGTGTACAGTTTTCTGACCGCCAACCCCAAGCTTAGCGAGGATCTCCCGGTAAGATTTGGTTTTTGGCGCTTCGAAAGAAAAATCTTCCACTACAAAGATCTGTCCGGAAGCGGCTTTCGCCGAAAGGGCAGACTTGCGAGCAAGACGTTTCACTTTACGGTTCAAGCGTACCTCATAGGTCCGCGGACGGGGGCCGAAAGCTCGTCCACCACCCCGGAAAATAGGGTTCTTGATATCACCGGCCCGTGCTGTACCGGTTCCTTTTTGGCGTTTGATCTTGCGGGTAGAACCAGCAACTTCACCACGCTCTTTGGATTTATGTGTACCCTGACGCTGATTAGCGAGATACTGCTTAACTGCCAGGTATACCGAGTGCTCATTGGGCTCGATCCCGAAGATCGAATCCGGCAAGTCGATCTGACGACCTGTCTTTTCACCCTGAATGGTCAATACGTCCAGTTTCATCACGAATTGGATTTATCGCTAATACCGTCTTTCGACGATACGGCTTGATTGCTTATTTTTCAATGATCACGTAAGATCCCTTATGACCGGGGATCGCACCTTTGATCAAGATTAGGTTTTCTTCCGGGAAGATGCGAACAACAGAAAGGTTGTCGACCTTAACGCGCTTGCCACCAGTTCTTCCACCCATGCGCATGCCTTTGAATACCCTTGCAGGGTAAGAGGCTGCACCGATGGAACCTGGGTGACGCTGGCGGTTGTGCTGACCGTGTGTAGCATCGTTTACACCGGCAAAGCCGTGACGCTTAACTACACCCTGGAAGCCCTTCCCCTTGGAAGTACCAATAGCGTTAACAACATCTCCTTCAGCGAAGACTTCGTTTACCTTAAGGACATCTCCAACTGTCTTTTCCACGGCATCAAAGTCGCGAAATTCAACAACTTGGCGCTTCGGAGTAGTCTTCGCCTTCTCAAAGTGACCAATCATGGCCTGAGAAGTGTTTTTCTCCTTAGCTTCTTCATATCCTAACTGGATGGCCTCATAACCGTCAGTGTCCTCAGACTTGATCTGAGTAACTACACATGGACCGGCTTGTACCACCGTACAGGCAACGTTGTGACCAGACTCGTCAAAGACGCTGGTCATCCCGATTTTTTTACCGATAATACCGTTCACGATACCTCGTTTTTGCGTGTCGGGCACGACAAACCAAAGCGTGGAACTCCATTTACTCCGCAGTATGCAGAGTCAGAGTGAAAAGGATCGGACTGCAAACAGTCCCCAATAATGTATCCTGGCGGGAAAAATCCCGCGTTCACCGTTTGGTCGATCGAGGGCCCGGATCAAATTCATAACGAATCCGGCCGACACGGTCGATTATACAGATAAAAGAACTTACTACTACGTCAACTTGACTTGAATATCTACGCCACTCGGCAGCTCCAATTTTGAAAGAGCATCTACCGTCTTTTGTGTCGGCGTATAGATCTCAATCAAGCGCTTATGGGTGCGCAACTGAAACTGCTCACGAGATTTCTTGTTGACGTGCGGCGAACGCAGGACGGTGAAAATCTCTTTCTTAGTGGGCAGCGGAATCGGTCCAGTGACTACAGCACCACTGTTGCGTACCGTTTTTACGATTTTCTCAGTAGACTTGTCTACGAGGTTATGATCATAAGAACGGAGCTTGATTCTGATTTTTTGATTCATGCCTTTATTAATTAGTTGATTTGATTAAGGATCATGGCTACGGCTTTCCGAAGCCATGATCATCAACTCATTTTAAACATTTACTTCCCCTTTTGCTTTCTCAATCACTTCTTTGGAGATGCCAGATGGAGCTTCCGCATAGTGCGAGAATTCCATAGTTGAGTTGGCACGACCGGAAGTGATAGTCCGCAGGGCAGTTACATATCCAAACATTTCAGCGAGCGGTACATCGGCTTTGATTGATACAGCACCTCCTGTACGCGGCTCCTGGCTCTTCGGCAATCCACGGCGACGGTTAAGGTCACCGATAACGTTACCTACATATTCTTCCGGAGTAATTATCTCCAGCTTCATGATAGGTTCCATAATAACCGGTTTGGCTTTATTTGCAGCAGCTCTAAACCCTTCCTTCGCACAAAGTTCGAAGGCAATTGGCTTCGAGTCAACGGAGTGCATACTACCGTCGTAAACCCGAACTTTCATGCTGTCAATGCTATAACCGGCCAGTACACCATTGTCCATCATCGCGGTGAAACCATCGCGAATTGGCTTTTGGTAATTCTTATCAATCGATCCACCAACGATTCCCCAGTCAAACTGAAGTTTCGTTTTTCCGGATTTGAACTCATCGCTTTCGAGGAACTCCTCATCAGCAGGTCCAAGTTCGAATTCCATGTCTGCAAAGAGACCGGAACCACCTGACTGCTTCTTGAGACGCTCGCGGTGATTAACGGAAGTGGTCAATGCTTCTTTATAGTTCACCTGTGGCGCACCCTGGTTACATTCAACCTTAAACTCACGCTTGAGACGGTCGATGATAATTTCGAGGTGCAACTCACCCATACCGCTAATTACGGTTTGGTTGGTGTCTTCGTCAAAGCGAACCCGGAATGTTGGATCCTCTTCTGCCAGTTTGGCCAAAGCCATACCCAGCTTGTCGAGGTCCTTCTGAGACTTAGGCTCAACAGCTACACCGATTACAGGATCCGGGAAGACCATGCTTTCAAATACGATGTGCTTTTTGAGGTCACAGAGGGTGTCACCTGTACGAATATCTTTGAAACCTACCGCTGCAGCAATGTCACCAGCTGCTACCACATCAATGGCATTTTGCTTGTTGGCGTGCATTTGATACAGGCGGGAGATCCGCTCTTTCTTGTCGTTACGCGTATTGTAGATGTAAGAACCCGCTTCGAGTTTACCGGAGTAAACACGCATAAAGGCCAGACGTCCTACAAATGGATCAGTCGCAATTTTGAAAGCCAGTGCAGAAAATGGTGCATCTTCAGATGGCTCGCGCGTTACTTCTTCTTCCGTGTCCGGATCGATACCTTTTACAGCACCAATATCCAGTGGAGAAGGCAGGAATGCACAAACAGCATCCAAAACAGCCTGAACTCCTTTATTTTTGAAGGCAGAACCACACATCATCGGAACGAAATCGTTATTCATTACCGCCTGACGAACAGCTGCGATCATTTCTTCTTCTGTGATGGAATCCGGATCCTCAAAGTATTTCTCCATGAGGGAATCATCGTATTCCGCTACCGCTTCGAGCAGTTTTTCACGCCACTCAGCTACTGTATCTTCCAGGTCTGCAGGAATTGCTACTTCGCTGTAGGTCATTCCCATATCTTCGTCATTCCAAACGATTGCCTTACCTGTGATCAGGTCAACAACTCCTTCGAAACGCTCTTCAGCACCAATTGGCACCTGAAGCGGAATAGCAATTGATCCAAGCTTCTCTTCCACGTCTTTAACAACAGAGAAGAAATCAGCACCGGAGCGGTCCATTTTATTTACGAATCCGATCCGTGGTACTTTGTAGTTGTCAGCCAGTCGCCAGTTGGTTTCAGACTGAGGCTCTACACCACTTACGGCGCAAAACAGGAATACCAGACCGTCGAGTACACGGAGCGAGCGATTCACCTCTACGGTGAAATCCACGTGACCGGGAGTATCGATGATGTTCATCGGGAATTCCTGATCTTTCCATTTCCAGCTGGTCTTGGTAGCAGCAGACGTAATAGTAATACCACGCTCCTGCTCCTGCTCCATCCAGTCCATGGTAGCAGCTCCATCGTGCACCTCACCGATCTTGTGACTCAGACCAGTGTAGTAAAGCACACGCTCAGTGGTAGTTGTCTTACCAGCGTCAATGTGTGCCGCGATACCGATGTTCCGGGTGAATTTAAGATCCTTTGCCATTAGACTTCCTAAAAGGTTTTTATAATTTGATATGTTCTATTGACTAGATGCGGAAGTGTGCAAACGCCCGATTGGATTCCGCCATACGGTGGGTATCCTCTTTCCGTTTTACTGCTGCACCTTCGCCTTTGCTTGCTGCATAAATTTCTGCAGCGAGCTTTTCAGCCATCCCTTTACCAGAACGCAGACGAGCAAAACGAATCATCCATTTCATACCGATAGACATCTTGCGCTTCGCACGAATCTCTGTCGGAATCTGGAAAGTCGCACCACCAATACGACGACTGCGCACTTCAACCTGAGGCATAACATTATTCAATGCTTTCTTCCAGGCTGCATGCTCTTCGCCATTAGTACGCTCTTTTACGATATCCATTGCATCGTAAAAAATGCGGTATGCAGTTGACTTCTTACCCTGCCACATCATGTTATTCACAAACTGCGTAACGAGGGGATCTCCGTATCTCGGATCTGGCGCAAGTGGCCTTGATTTTGGTTTTCTCTTTCTCATTTAAATCAGCGGTTTCAATGTTTGATGAAACATAATTGCTTATGACTTCGGACGCTTGGTACCGTAACGGGAGCGACTCTGCTTCCGGTCGGTAACACCAGCTGTATCCAGCGCACCACGTACAATCGTATAACGAACACCAGGAAGGTCTTTCACCCGTCCTCCTCGCACAAGCACAATCGAGTGCTCTTGCAGGTTGTGTCCCTCTCCAGGAATGTAGCAGATAACTTCAATACCGTTGGTCAAACGTACTTTAGCCACTTTACGCAAAGCAGAATTCGGCTTCTTTGGAGTCGTTGTGTACACACGAGTACATACACCCCGACGCTGCGGGCATGACTCCAACGCACGAGACTTGCTCTTCTGGACGATCTGCGTCCGGCCTTTGCGCACAAGTTGGTTGATAGTAGGCATATTCCTTTCGGACTTAGTTAATTAATTCCTTGAAAAACAGCTTTTAATAACTTTCACCACCCATTTCTTAACATGCAATTCACATCTATCGGTGATTCAGCTTCTTAAAAAGCGATTGCAAAGGTATGACTTTCAGTAGTAATTCCCAAACCCCCTTTCAAAAAAAATGAGCCAATTTCAAGGCAGCTGCACCCTTTAACTATACTTCACCTCCAATCCGACCATTAGCAGCATTAAATTTGCCCGAACAAGCTGTTTTCCAAATAATAAACCTCCGAAGCCTGAAAATTTATTTTGCCGCCAATAGAAGCTCCCGGATTCAGATAACCTGTTATTTCTCAAAACCCATTTTCGTTCTGCCGGTGTAGCCACAAATCATTCAATTCTTTACCTTCGCCCCGATGGGCAATTTCCAGCACAAAGAGAACTTCCAGGTACGTACCTACGAAATCGACAATCACAAACGAATCACCCTCGTAGCTTTGGTCAGGCTCATGCATGAAGCCGCCATGCAAAATGTCATTAATCTCGGGCTGTCTGTCTGGGATCTCGAACCCCAAAAAATCTCCTGGGTGCTCATGCGCAAAAAACTGTGGGTAGACCGCCTGCCGGTTTTAGGTGATAAAATCAGCATCTTTACAACTCCCGCCGGATTCAATCGATCCTTTACTTACAGAGACTATATAGTATATGATGCAGAGGGCAACCGACTGGCCGCCGCTTCCTCAACCTGGCTCCTGATGGATACCGAAGCCCGGAAAATGGCTCCACTCCCTCCTTTCATCAAAGACTACGAAAAATTCATGCCGGATCCAAAGGACTGCCTCCCGCGCCCCGGAGGCCGACTCACTCCTTTTACAGAACCAAAATGGACAAACTCATTTTGCGTAAACTGGCATGACCTGGATTTTAATAACCACCTCTCCAATATCAAGTATCTGGAATGGATGCTGGAAGGACTACCTGCCTCCTACCTGCAAACCGCCACTCCCCTGGAAATGCGGATCGAATACAAATCAGAAAGTCTCCTGCACCAACACATCCTTTCCGAAGTCTGCGAAGTAGAAGAAAACAACTTTGTACATCGTCTAAAAAGCAAAGAAACCGACCAGATACTCTGTCTGGCTACCAGTAAGTGGCACCGACCATAAACGACCGAATATTTTGTGACCTGCCGGAACGACCTGCGTCAAAGAAAATGGACCTGCACCTCTTATGGCACAGGCCCACTTTATTTTTTCTGGTGTTTCCACTCTATCGAGTGATGGGGAGCGGCAAAAATGTTGCTCCCTTTTTGATGGGAAATAAGGCTAATGCCTTAAAAAACTACTTTCAACTCAACCAGCTCCTCCCCTCTTTTCACAGTAACAATGGTTTCGTCGCCCGGCTCAAACTTCCCGAGGCCTTCCATGTAGTCGAATATATCTACGATCTTTTCTCCACCCATCATTACAATAATATCTCCACGCTCCATACCTGCATTCTCTGCCGGTCGGTTGGAAATTACCCCATCTACACGCATGCCTTCCCCATCGTATACATAGTCGGGCATTACACCCAGTGTAACCTTAAAGCTCATGCGCTCACTCTCCTCCGTTTCATCTTTGGTTTTGGAAAACGCAATGCGGCCATCGTCGTCTAGTGCTCCGATCAACTTTACGATATACTCAGAGACTAACTCTACACCTTCAAAGTTTACCAGTTCGCTGTCGTCTTCAGGTTTGTGATAATCCATGTGCTGTCCGGTAAAAAAATGAATAGCCGGAATGTCTTCCAGGTAAAAAGAAGTATGGTCGGAAGGCCCTATCCCGCTGTCGGTGGTTTTCACCTTGATATTGCCTGCTTCAATGGTTTCAAATGTCTCTTTCCACAAGGGAGAGGTACCGGCACCATTAATAACCAGACTGCCTTCTTCGTTGAGACGCCCAATCATATCCATGTTGAGCATATAATTTACCGAACGCAGGTCTATGGTTGGATTAGACACAAAAAACTTAGACCCGTACAATCCCAATTCCTCTCCGGAAAAAGCGATAAACAGGTAATTATTATTCGCGTAAGCGGGATCACCTAAAACCTCCGCAACCTGAAACATGGCCGCCACTCCGGAAGCATTGTCATCCGCTCCATTGTGTATCGCAGGCTCACCGGTGTGCCGGGAACCAAAATGGCCCATCCCCAAATGGTCGTAATGCGCGCCGATTACAACCGTTGTTTCAGCACCATTGTCGAGATAACCCACTACATTGTGTCCGGTGCGCTTTTCCTCCACAGGGCCATGCGGATTTGGACGGTAATCAAAGTCAAATGGTTGCATCCATCCTTTAGTGCCTTTCGGCGAAAGCCCGGATTCTTCAAATCGATGGGCGATATAATCAGCTGCCATTTTCTCCTGAGGAGTACCACTCTCTCTTCCGCCCAATAAATCGGAAGACAGATATACTATGTCAACCATCAACTCCATCTTCGCCTGTTCGGCGAGTTGGGCTTGAATACTGGTAAAACCCATGATGCAGGCTATGATCAGATAAAATCGTTTCATTCTTTTATATTTTCACGCTAAACAGTCCTTGTGGGGCTGCTGTTTTTTATTGAATAGAATATTTTCACAAAAATCAGAAATATTTCTATACTCCCGGCCTCACAAGACCTTCCGGAACAAATTATGATGAAAGATTTACAAATCAGAACACCAGGCCCTGATGACATTCCCGCCATTCACGAGTTGGTTGGAGATTTAGCTCGCTACGAAAAAGCAGAGGAAGAATTTGTGGCCTCACTGGAAACTTATCGTCAGGATTTTGCTGATGGGATCTTTGAGGTAATTCTGGCCGAAACCGATCAAACAATTGTCGGTATGGCTCTTTATTATATGACATACTCTACCTGGAAAGGCCGTATGTTGCATCTCGAAGACTTTATAGTAAAGAGCAAATGGAGGCGAAAAGGCATAGGAGAAAAACTGTTTGATGCCTTCATGGAAGAAGCATGGCACAGAAATTGCAGTTTAATAAAATGGCAGGTTCTAGACTGGAACGAACCCGCTTTGCGTTTCTATAAGAAGAAACAGGCTATTATTGAAAAGAATTGGTGGAATGGAAAAATTTTCCGCACCGATAAAGTGAAAAAACCGGCCGATCCAAAAAAAAATTGACCGTTTTTTAGCTTTTCAAAAAAATTGGCCCCATTTTTGCTCCTGTTAGATTGAAAACACAATCAAGGGTTGGAATAAAGCCTTATTTGCGCTAATTTTAGGAAAAAGGGCTTTAACAGGACAACATTTTTCCAACTATTAATGATTAAGATATAGTGTTTCATAGTGTGAGGGGTGCCCCGGTTTCGGGGTGCTCCTTTTTTTATTATTCACTACACATTGAAACAATGTCCTAAAGCAGTTCCAGTCAGGGAAACACGTCTTCTTATTCCCGACACCTTTGACGCCGGAAATGCTAAACACCAGGCAATTCTAAGGATCAGACTTCCCGAACGATTAAAGATTCAGCCAAATCCGCCAGGGCCGATTTTTTGTCCTCCGGTGCATCAACTGCCGCAAGATGTGCATGCGCAGACCGACGGTATTGTTCTTGGGCGGCTTTGGCTTGCTCGGGTACACCCAGTTTTAAAAACCACTCTTTCACGGCACTGACCTTTTGATCCGGATCAGCAGCAGGTTGATAGTATAGCTTTTGTAATTCTTTGGCTTGCGCCGAATTGGCCAACTCGAGGCCACTCAGTATCAGGAAGGTCTTTTTGTTTTGCAGAATATCCCCGCCGGGACGTTTGCCAAATTTTTCGGGATCACCGAATGTATCCAGGAGATCATCCTGCACCTGAAAAGCCAGCCCCATATTGCGGCCAAATTCATACAAATGCGCGGCATCTTCTGTAGTGGCTCCTCCGAGTCGTGCTCCGATTTCCAGCGCTGCCGCAATCAGAACGGCGGTCTTCCATTCGATCATCTGGAGATATTCGGGCAATTCCACATCTTCCCTCGTCTCAAAATCCATGTCCAGTTGCTGGCCTTCACAAACCTGGCGCGCGGTTAAGGAAAACAACTTCATTATATCCTCCTTGGTTTCTGCAGAAGCTTTTGACCCAAGCAGCAGTTCATAGGATTTTATCATCATAACATCCCCGCTCAGAATACCGGCGTTCAACCCATATTTTTTGTGGACCGTCTCTTTCCCACGCCTCAAGGGAGCTTCATCCATAATATCGTCGTGCAACAGCGTAAAGTTGTGAAATACTTCCACAGCCAGAGCCGCAGGCAAAGCATCCTTGTGGTCTTCAGCAAACAAGCCATGTCCCATCATCAGAAGGACCGGACGCAACCGCTTCCCGCCGTTCTCCAGAATGTAGTCAACCGGTTCGTATAAAGCCGCCGGATAATGTCCGAGATCGCTGGATTTTAAATATTCCAGAAAATGTTTCCTGAGTATTTCTGACATGCCTGATTTGTTTGAATCGATTATGGCTTGCAAAAGTGCGCCTGGATGGATACCTCAAATTTTACCTGGACAATATTAATCCATAAAAATGACTGAATCTTTAGTCCGGGTACTTTTCGCAATTTAGAAGGGATAAAGGAATTTCCCAAAAAATCAAAAAAACAAAACAATAGGGATACTGTTCAAAGACAGACATTTGCAAATTGGGCATCTAATGAAATATTTCTACATTTGGCCCTAATTGACCCAAAGTCAAACTAAGGCTTCTGTTACCCATGCATGGCCAAATTTTGCCAAATTGCAACAGAATTCTAAAGGTGCTGCTAAAAAAATGCACTATTGGCAAGTTTGAAGATTGTGTTAGCTTCCGGCAAATACGAAAAGATGGTACATGGAAGAAAACTCAATCATGCTTTGAATATCAAAAACTAACGGAAATAATTTCCGCCCTTATCTTAAAGCTCCGGAGTCATAGAAGTATTGGTATGTTTTGAAGAAATTAATTGTTGTCCAAACATTCAGAACACGGGTTCTGATGAAAACACTTTTGATACCTTCATTATATAAAACGCTTCAATCCCGGGGGACCTAAAGCAAAAATGGCCAAACCCCTCCAAATACTCATTATTGACGGGGATCCTGCGCATGTCAGGATTCTGGAACACCTTTTATCCGGAAGCGGAGGGATTTTCCAGACATTTGCCACAGACAGCATTTCCAAAGCTCAGGATATTTATCACGAAAAGTCCATTGACATTTGTCTTCTCGATCTCCATTTGGACGGTGAGAAAGAATATCTAACTCTGGGGAAATTCAAGCAAAACTTTCTAAACCTGCCTGTTATAGTAATTGCTGCCAGAAACAATGAAGTCCTTTTCCAGCAATCCATAAAAAACGGTGCCTACAACTTTCTGGTCAAAGGAGAAATTGAAGAACGAGAACTAAAAAGGTCCATCCAAATCGCAGTTCAGTTATCTGCAGAACATTTCCGCGATAAAAATACCAGCCTCAAACTAAATCGACTCCAAAACTTATGCGATATCGCCAGCAGTATTTCCGGTTTGGGGTACTTTACCATGGATCTGGTAACCAATGAGATGTACTGGTCTGATGTAATTTACGACCTTTTCAAACTCAAAAGAGGTTCTTTGGCCCAGCCAGGTCTGTCTGCCTATTTGGACTTTGTACACCCTGCTGATCGGGAACAGGTAAATCAACTGTTTATCAATTCAGCCGAAAATCATCAGATACACCGTTTTTATCACAGACTGCTTGTTGACGGGCATCAGGTACGTATTGTAAACACGACCCTCAAAGCAGCCCGGGCAGGAAAAAAAGGGAAACTCGAAATCACCGGTACACTCCAGGATCTAAACAGCATAAAAATACCCACTGGTCGGCTGAGTCTCGCGCTCAACATCCTGTCAAATTTTACTTTGTCCATCGACAGCCTATTGGTCCACCACGGACAAATTTTAAAGCTCTATCGGGAAGCAGCCCTTTATCTTCAAAATGATGAAGTCAGCCCGCTCTTCGAAAACATCATGATCGAGCATGAGGTCATGACGGAATTAGTTTATAAAGCGGTCAAAGAAAATCTTTCCCTTTTTGCAGAACAGGAACTACCGGAAGCCTCACTTGATTTCCAAAAACTGCTGGAACACCTGAAAAATTATTACTGGATGCGCACGGGCAACCAGCAAATTAAAACCAGCATAGATTTTATACCAACCAGAATTCGGGAGATAAAGGGGAACTATCTACTCCTGACGGTTTTATTTGCAGCCTGGGCTGAATTGTCCCTCCTTGGATTGCAATCCGCTCCGCAAAAAAGCAAATCCCTAGAATTTCGGGGAGAAGTTTTTGAGGAAAAAAATCAATCTGCCATCCTTCAATTAAGTATCAGCGGTATCCCGATCAACGCCCCCGCCAAATACGATTTGGATGAAATTCCTCCTGATTCTAAAAACCTGATTAACCTTCAGGTTTTAAAATTTGTTTCCCAAAAGGGCCTTTGTCACTTTAACTCCACCAAAGAAAAAAACGGAACGCGCACTGAAATATTAAATATTCGAATTCACCCTTTGACCGGCTCCAATAAACCGGCCAAATTTGACCACAAAAATCCATTGCGGATTTTACTGGCAGAAGACCATCTGCTCAATCAGGTTAATTACCGGAAACTCATCGAACAACTCATCGATCACGTCACGCTGGATATTGTCTCCAACGGACGGGAAGCACTGGAAAACGTTAAATCCTCTGCATCCTACGACCTAATCTTACTCGACCTGAATATGCCCGTAATGGGCGGGGTCGAAGCTGCGCGTTTAATAAATTCCTATTCTGATGCCCCCATTGCAGGACTGGCTTCCCTCCCCAGCCATCAACTCATACAGGCCGCCCGGGATGCAGGAATTACCGAATTCCTGGAAAAACCACTAAAAAAACGGGCGCTGAAAATGCTGATACACAAAATGACCACTTGATCCCTGCCAAACAATTTGCCAATAGCCGGGTTAATTTGTTGTTTTAAAAGCGCTGAATTATTTTCGCAAACATGCAGTCAGATTACGATCTTATCATTATTGGGGGAGGCCCCGCTGGCATCAATTGTGCTATACAGGCTCAAAAAATCGGCCTGAATTACCTCATCCTTGAAAAAGGAGTTTTGGTAAATTCCCTCTACAACTTCCCGGCGAATATGACCTTCTTCTCCACCTCCAAAAAGCTGGAGATTGGAGATGTGCCCTTTATTTCTCACAATGAAAAGCCAACACGTCAGGAAGCCCTGGAGTATTACCGACGGGTGGTGGAAAATTACAACCTCAATATCCGGCTGTATGAAGAGGTACAGGCTTTAATTCCCTTGCCTTCCGGCGAATATAAAATCGATACGTCCCGCCACTCCTATCAGTCCCGATTTGTAGTGGTGGCCACCGGCTTTTACGACACCCCCCGCCTGATGCACATACCGGGCGAAAACCTGCCGAAGGTCAAACACTTTTACGATGACGTACATCCGTATATCGGACAAAAAGTACTGGTGATCGGAGCGGCCAACTCCGCCTGCGATGTAGCCCTTGAAACTTACCACAAAGGCGCCGATGTAACCATGGCCATTCGCGGAAGCGATATTGGAGAAAGAGTCAAATACTGGATTCGCCCCAACATCATAAACAGGATCAAAGAAGGCTCCATCAAAGCCTGGTTTGATACAGAAGTATTGGAAATCAAACCGGAAAGTGTGGTCCTTAAAACGCCTGAAGGCATCCGGGAAATTCCAAATGATTTCGTATTGGCCATGACCGGTTACAAGCCCAATTATGCCTTATTTGAAAAGCTCGGTTTGCCCATAAGCCCCGAGCCGGACCGCGAACCCATACACGATCCGGAAACCCTGGAAACGCCATTGGATGGCGTTTTCGTAAGTGGTGTCATCAATGCCGGCATGAATACCAGCCGCCTGTTTATTGAAAACACCCGCGAACAGGGAACCGCTATTATCGGGCAAATTCAACGAAAAATGGAAATGGCCCTAAAAGACTGACCACTCATTTTTTAGGCAAAAGCCTTACCTTCACTGCTGCATTCAACCAACTCTTCCAGGGTGTGAAGTTCCATACCCCTTTTCATCGAACAAGTGCTTCGGGTCCGGGCTGTCCGGATTCGGCGAAAGCCACAAAAAAACCAACCTATTATGCCTATTCGTTTGGAAGACGATAAACCGCAGCCCAGAAGAAACCCTAAACCCACCAGACCGGGAGGTAGTGGCGGCGGATCACTGGGGAAACTGATTCCCTTTGTTCTCATGTTCCTGTTTCGGAAACCCAAATTGCTCATTCCCGTTTTACTGATCGGTGCCGTTTGGTTTTTCTTCCTTGGCGGACAGGAAATGCTGAGTGGAGGAGTCACGGAAGATCAGGAACAGGCATCCTTCTATTTTGGAGCCACCCTTGACCAGGAACAATACGACAAAGCCCAGGTTTTCGAACCGCTGAGCTATGGAGCCATGGGGGGGAGCAATAGTCTTCCCGCTTCCATCTCGCTACAACAATATGCTCCCAAAAGGCAACATCAGGGCCAACAGGGCTCCTGTGTGGGTTGGGCAAGCTCTTATGCAGCACGAACCATCCTGTACGCACGTGCAAGCGGTCAAAACCCAAATACGGCTCCATTTAGTCCATCCTACCTGTACAACCAGATAGCCCTTACCGGCTGCCAGGGTGCCTACATGCGGGATGCGATGGAGTCCTTGCGACAAGGAGGGGTGCTGCCTTTACAGCAATACCCATACACGGAAAGAAGTTGCTCGGCACAGCCCGACCGCAACGAAAAATCGCAGGCTCAACAATACCGTATCAAAGGCTACAACCGCCTGACAACCGGAGCCAACAACTATACGCCCGACATTGACGGCATCCGCCAGCACCTGGCGCAGGGCGCTCCGGTAGTGATCGGCATGCAGGTTGGAGGTACTTTCATGCACCAGATGCGGGGCAAATCCAGCTGGCGCCCAACCAATAGAGATTATAGTGGATATGGGTTCAGTGGCCACGCCATGTGTGTCATTGGCTACGACGATAATAAAGACGGCGGGGCATTCCAGATCATGAACAGTTGGGGACAAGACTGGGGCCAGGATGGAATTGCCTGGGTGCGGTATAAGGATTTTAACCACTTTGTGAAGGAAGCATACGGGCTCTATCCGGAAGGGACTTCCCCGCAATTTGATCCGGATAAACTTTCGGTACAATTTGGACTGGTCAATAATGCCAGCCAGTCACTCATTCCTCTACGAGAAATGGGAGACCGGGTATTCCGAACCAAATCGCCCATTAAAGTTGGCGATCCGTTTAAAGTGGCTATTGCCAACAATGTAGAATGTTACGTCTATGTCTTCGGACAAGAAACCGACGGCTCAAGTTATACCCTCTTTCCCTACAATGAAAAGTACTCTGCCTACTGCGGCATTGCCGGTACACGTGTCTTTCCCCGTGAAAAGAGCATGGTAGCTGATAATCTCGGCCAGCGCGACCGCATTGCGATTGTGGTATCCAAGAAAGAATTGGACTACAAACGTCTCAATCAGCTGATGAACCAAAGCAGACAATCCTCCTACAGCTCCAAGCTACATGAGGTTCTCCAGGGCATGGAAATTCCCAATGTGAGTTTCCAGGCGGGGGATGCCATCCAGTTTAGCACGGATGCAGACTCCGACCAACAGGTTGTGGGTATGGTGATTGAGATTGATAAGGGGTAGGATTAGAGGATGGAGGAAAGGAATTGGGAAAGGCTGCTTCGTTATAGGAGCGGCCTTTTTTGGTGATTCCGGACCGACTTTTTATAGTCGTTTTTTTCTGTACGAGACAAAACCATATTGTGGAACAAATCATTATGGTGCGACCCGCCTACGCGGGTCGCACCCCATCGTATGTGTGTTTTGTCCTGTACACAGAGCGTTTTAAAAAACAGAAAAATTATTTGAAAGAGAGTATTCTAAAAAATGTGTCCGATTTTCAAGGAAGTATCCGATACCATTTTGCAGCCTCTGCATCGTATTTAATCCATACAATCCGTGATTCTGACTTTTGAGTTATCTGCCAACTCTACAATCTGGATCACAGATTTTTAAGGATTTTTGGGATTTCACAGATTTGATCTTGAATGGAAAAAAGGTTAATCTTTCCCGACTAGAAAATGATTTCATAGTAAATGGTGTCATGTGCTGGAACAAATCGAGTTTCTGCATATGGAGTATCTATTCCTCCATTATTTATAGCATAATTAATTAACACATCTCTATTTGCATGAATAGGGCAAACAAACTCCAGGTCTACCCCTCCAGAGATCAACCCTGGCATATCACTACAAATCGAGTTCCAACCTAAAACCCCCTCCCCACTTTCATTAAACACCCGATAATGTATCCAACCTACAGGGTCAAGCACTATATTGATCGTGTTTTCTTTTCCAGGAATCACCCCAGAAGAAGTGTTTTCACTTGTGTAATATAACTCCCCCGTTGCACGTACGATAAAGTAATCTAAATCTTCAAACGACTCCAGGTAGTAAAAGCCGGCAGAATCCGTCAAAACACTATCAACACCTGGGGTTCCAGTACTAGATCCCCATTGACTTAGACCACCGATTAGATACACCACTGCTCCTTCCAGGGGCTTTCCGCTTCCATATTCGGTGATACAGCCTTTTACCACCGTGGGCATCGGTTCTTTTTCACAGGAAATACCAGGCAATAAGCCTAATAACAACAGCACAATAAATGGGATTTGTGTTTTCATCTGGTTTGGTTTTCCGGCAACTCTACTACTCTCTCCTCCATCCTCTCTCCTCTCTCAACCCTACTCATAACAAGCCACCGCCAGCGACTGGATCGCATAAGCCAGCATCCGAGCTTCTTCCAGGTCTTTTGCCCAGATTCGCAGGCTGCTTTCGAAACCTTTGGGCTCACCGTCTTCAATGGCCGTGATGAGGGTTTCGCGGCGGTTGGTATTGAGGTCTATCCCAATGGATTTTCCGGAAATGTAGAGCCGAACCGATTCGGGATCGATATCCGACATGGCCAATTCATACACCATCTCGCCAGAACCGCGACCAGCCTCTGTTTTGTGTTTGATTCGAAGCTGGCAATTATTTCCTTCCTCTACCGCACCAAATGATTGTTGGAGCGGACCACGCTGGCCTTCAACCTTGCCGGAAAGCTTTGATAGGTATGCCATCAATTCATTGGGTTGGTCTCCGGCAGAATCCGGGGGCAGGCTGCGACAGGATTCTATAGCCATATCCAATAGGTGCAACATAACTTTTGCGGTCTCCACATCATCCACCGGCAGATTAAACTTGTTGGTGAATGAGCTTCTGGCACCGTTTTCTACAACTTCAACATATTTTTCCCGGTTGAGTGTTTCAAACATTATCTCCAGAGAAGAGGTATTCACAATCATCTCGGCCTTCTCTACATCTTGCAGATATACATTGTACGTAACTGTTTCAGCATCTCCCTTTTTGGGCTTTCGTTCCAATTTCCAACTGGTCAGACAATCCCCGTTGAGCCGGATACGTGTAGTTCCGTTTTCCGTTTCTGTGCGCAAGGGCAAAACCTGTAAAAGAGATAAAGCGGTTTCAGGGGTACCAACTGCCTCGAGACGTTCTTCCATTAGGCTTTTGGCTTTGGGGGTAAGTTCTCTAAACACCTCCAGAAATGCCTGTGCATCATCAATGGTATTTGCCCGAACATTGAAGCTCTGGTTGTATCGAACCCGCTTATCGGAAGTCTCCGAGCGCACATATCGCTGACGGGCAACGACAGGGACCACCACTTTCACCTCCCTTCCCTGAATATCCAGACGGGCTTTTTCGCCATCCAGATCACCGGCATTAACCTGGACAAATTCTCGATATTTCACGCCTCGATTTTCAAGACTTAGGTTGAGTTTCAGCCGCTCCCCGGTCTGTAATACTTCCCGGCTCATTTCCTGCCCAATTGTTTTGTCTGCTTCAATCACATCCCCGGTGTTTTCCACCAGCCAGTCGAGCAATTGGTCGAGGTCCAATTGGCTGTAGTCGTGTTTCGACTCATAGCGTTCCTGGCAGGGATCATGGAGTTTGCTTAGCTGGTATTTTATGCGCGCAGCACTGGTCGCATCCGCAGCAAGGAAAGGTAACACCCGGCGGTAATCGCCCGGCACCTGATCCTCGTAGTATTCAACGAGAGCCACATTCTCTTTCACCGGAACCAGAACCTGTATGTCTTTTCGACCGGTTTTGATCTCAATTCCATCCATATTCAGATCGGAGGGTTTGAAGTAAAAATCCTGATTGGACATTCTCCCTCTGGAATCGGTTTTGGTGATACTCAGATGTAGCCGGCAGGGATTCTCATCATCCGCTTCCAGGGTCTGGAAATAGGTGTCAGAGCCCACCATTACCTTTTGAGGTATGGCCAGACCCAGGGTATCCGTGAGTCCTTCAATCGTTTGGCCATTCCCCGAAAGGGGCAAAATAAAAATCAATAAAGCCAGGTTGTATATCGGTTTCATACGTTCAATTTGTTTTAAGTACCTGCCCGAATCGAGCAGCCTTGCTGTCGGAGTTTGCCGGTAGTAATAATTGCCAAGATAAGAAATCTGGAAAATGCCCCGGCAAGTCAGGGTGACACATTCATTTTCATTTTGTAATTTCCTCGCCTGTCATAAAAATCTCTCCCTATGCTTCAAAAAAGGACACTTTTTACTGCCTGGACGATCCTGGGCCTGTTTTTTTTCTGCCTTTCGGCGAAAGCCCAAAACCCAAACAAAAAAACTTTAGGCCACGAAGAACTGGTCAGTTGGAACAGAATCACTCAAAGCCAGATCAGTCACGACGGCAAATGGCTCATGTACAACCTGAATCCCGAAGAAGGAGATCCGACTTTAATTATCCGCGATTTGGATAAGGAGCGTGATTTTACTTTTGAGCGCACTTCCAAAGGGCATTTCAGCACCGATAATGCGTATGCCGTTTTCCTGCAATCCCCGCCCCAGGATAGTTTGAAAGCCCTCCGACGCCAAAAAGTAAAGGAAGATAAGCTGCCCAAAGACACCCTGGTAATCTTCGAACTGGCTACCCGTAATGTGCGTAAAATTGCCCGGGTAAAATCCTACCAGCTCCCGGCAAAATGGCCGGGCTGGCTGGCATACCACATGGAACCGGCAGTACCGGAAAAGAAAGAGAACGAGTCCGATTCGACGAAAGTCGCAGAAGTAAAAAAGGAAAATAAAAAGAACGGAAGCAAATTATTCATGCTTCAGCTCGGAGATACCAGCGCTATCGAACTCGGTTATGTAAGCAGCTATTTGCATGCCGATGAGGCCCCCGGCTGGCTCGCACAGAGTACCGGCGATGATTCTCTGCTGATTGCCGGACTGTATTACTTTGCCGGATCCGGCGATGAATGGATCCCCGTCTACACCGATACCCTGGCCAAATTTGGAGACATGGCGCTTTCGAAACAAGGAGGTCAGGCGGCTTTTCTCACGCATTCGGATACCACAGAGGCCCAAATTCCTCCCTTCGAGGTCCATTACTGGAAACCGGGCATGAACAAGACAACGCTCATTGCCGATAGCGATTCCGATTTTGTACCGGAAGAATGGATCGTCAGCTCCAATCGCAAACCGGCCTTTTCGGAAGATGGGTCGAGGCTGTTTTTTGGGCTTTCGCCGAAACCCGTTTTGCAGGATACCTCCCTGCTCCCGGAAGAAATTGTACAAGTGGAGGTGTGGCACTGGAACGACGAACGCTTATACCCCCAACAGATGGAACGCCTTAAAGAAGATAAAGCGCGTTCCTGGCTGGCGGTCTACCATATTGAGGATCAAAAAGCCCATTTCCTTCAGCCGGAAGCGATGGACAATTTGCTGACAGCCGATGAAGGTAATGCCCGCTATGCCGTAGCTTACGATCAGAGTCCCTATTATAAAATGGTCTCCTGGGAAGGATTCCCAAGCCGCCGCGACCTCCTCCTGGTAGACCTCGACACGGGCACTAAAACCAAGCTGGCAGAAGGCGTAAAAGGCTCAGCCTCCCTAAGCCCCAAAGGGAAATACGCTTATTGGTTTAGTTCGCAGGACACCATCTGGAAAGGCATCCGACTGGCAGATCAGGCTAAGATTAACTGGACCGACAATTCCGAAGATCCGGTCTTTTATCAGGAAGAACATGATACTCCCAGCGTTCCCTGGAGTTATGGCATTGGTGCCTGGATGGAAAATGACGCCGCCTTTTTACTGTATGACCGCTTCGATATCTGGTATGTTGATCCGGCAGCTCCCGGCAACAAACGCCGACTCACCCGCGGACGCGAAAAAGAAACCTCCTACCGATACATTCAACTTGACCGGGACAAACGCTTTTTGAAAGCAGATGAGACCATCCTGCTCCGCACCTTTTCCGATACCGACTGAACGGATGGATTCTCCTGGCTGGACCAGAAAACCGGCAAAATTACGGAGTATCGCTTCAGACAAATGTATGCCGACCGCAGACCACAAAAAGCAAGGGATGCGGACCGTTATGTATTCAGCCTGGAAAACTTTCAAACCTTCCCGGATCTGCACATCAGCGGCAAAGATTTTTCCGATCACCAAAAAGTTACGAATGCCAATCCGCAGCAGGAGGAATACAGTTGGGGAAGCATAGAATTATACAACTGGACCTCTTTGGATGGCAACGAACTGGAGGGCATGCTTGTGAAACCCGAAAACTTCGATCCAAACAAAAAATACCCGATGATCGTCAACTTTTACGAAAAAAGTTCTGACGGTCTTCACCGGCATCGGGCACCTTTTCCCGGCCGGTCCACCATCAATTATTCCTTCTATGCCAGCCGGGGTTATTTGATCTTTAATCCGGATGTGCCCTACCGCGAAGGTTATCCGGGCGAAAGTGCCTACAACTCGGTGGTTGCCGGTGTCACCTCACTGATAGATGAAGGCTTTGTTGATGCCGAGCGAATCGGAGTCCAGGGCCACAGCTGGGGCGGCTATCAGGTTGCTTACCTGATTACAAAAACAGACATTTTCCGTTGTGCGGAAAGCGGAGCACCGGTGGTCAATATGACTTCTGCTTATGGAGGTATTCGCTGGGGATCCGGCTTGAGCCGAATGTTTCAGTATGAGCATACGCAGAGTCGCATTGGGGGTACCCTTTGGGATAAGCCGCTGCGGTATCTGGAAAATTCGCCCTTGTTTTTTACCGACAAGATCAATACGCCGGTACTGATCCTCCACAATGACAAAGACGGTGCGGTCCCCTGGTATCAGGGCATCGAGTGGTTTGTGGCACTCCGACGACTAGACAAGCCCGCCTGGATGCTGAATTACAACGACGAGCCACACTGGCCAGTCAAGTTGCAAAACAGAAAGGACTTCAACATACGTATGGCGCAATTTTTTGATTACTATCTGAAAGACGCGCCTCAACCACAATGGATGGAGCGTGGATTGCCGGCCGTAGAGAAAGGCATCCTTCAGGGACTGGATTAATAAATGGAATGTAACAGATCAAACAGTTTGCCCTTAAAAACAGACTCTCCTAAACTGCGATCTGTGTATTTCCGTATATTGGAATAAAACCATTGGAATTATGACATACTACCTCAGAAACCGAATCCCATTATTGGGAATGCTGTTTGTATGTGTCTTTTATTTTCAGCCAACACTGAAGGCACAGACCCCTACGATACAGGATTGCCTGGGAGCTATTCCCGTTTGCCAGGGCATTTACAGCGAGGAACTTTCTCCGTCTGGTGATGGCAATTACGGTTCGGAGATCAATACAGCCATTAGTTGTACCGCCGGAGAACTCAATTCGATCTGGTACACTTTTACGGTAGACCAGGACGGCTCCTTTGGTTTTTTGATCACCCCTAATAATTTAAATGATGATTACGACTGGTGTTTGTTTAATATCACCAATGCCAGTTGCGACGATATTTTCAGTGATCAAAGCCTGGTGGTAAGTTGCAATGCCTCCGGTGGAGGTGGGTGCCACGGCGAAACGGGCGCCAACGGTGATACGCCCTATGACATTCAGGGTGCCGGCTGTAATTTTTCACCTCCGGATATCAATTTCGGCGAAAGCAAATACAATGATCTCATCCAGGTACAGGAAGGGAATACCTATGTTTTGATGGTATCCAACTGGACCGGTTCAAATGATGGCTACACCCTTGATTTTGAAGTAGGAGATGCAACGGTTTTTGACAATCTGATCCCCTCCGTAGCAGAGGTGGAGGTACCCGACGATTGCGGAGAAACAGAAATCGTTATCACCTTTAGTGAGTTTATCCAGTGCAGCACTATTGATGCAAGTAATTTTGAAGTGATCGGTCCCTCCGGTCCGCTGGGATTTACACTGAGCTCGCTGGGTTGCGATGCAGGTGGAGATTTTGAGAAGAAGTTTACCCTCACCCTTGATGATCCGCTCTTTGAATTGGGCAATTATGTGGTCAATCTACTGGTAGACGGGGCTTCGGAGGCACTCGACCTCTGTGACAATCCGGCACTGGCCAATTCTTTTCCATTCAATATCGATGAAGCCCTGGCACTGGAAGTGCAATTGGGTCCCGACACCATACTTTGTCCGGGCGAAACCCTTGTCCTCGATGCCACCAATCCGATAGCTGATTACAGCTGGCAGGATGGCAGCACCGATTCTACGTTCACGGTTAGTACAGCCGGTATTTACAGTGTCGAAGTCAGCAACAGCTGTGGGGTATTGATGGATGAAATTCAGGTAGATTATACCGACGAGCCTACGGTAGAACTCGGTTTAGACACCTTCGTTTGTGAGGGAAGCTCCATTCCTTTGAATGCCACTTTCCCCCTATCGGAATACCTATGGCAGGACGGCAGCACCGACCCCGTCTATAATGCAACCGATGAAGGGGTGTACAGCGTGGAGGTTACCAATGTTTGCGGAACGGCGGAGGATGAAATTTTTATAAACTTTATTCCGGCTATCCAACTCAACTTGCCGGTCGATCCGGTGATCTGTATCGGAGACACCCTTGTATTGGATGCCTCCAACGAAGACGCGGATTATTTATGGAGCACCGGCTGGACTGGTCCCATACTCGAAGTCTGGGAAGCAGGCACTTATGAAGTAAACGTCAGCACCCTTTGCGAATCGGTGGATGCTGTGGTTCAACTCGAAGTGAAAGAAGTTCAGGCATACGCCCTCGGGCCAGACACCCTGATTTGTTATTACGACACCCTGGTTATTGGTCAGGAATTGACCGGTGCCACATACGAATGGCAGGATGGATCAACCGATCCGTATTATGAAGTGACCGAATCCGGTACTTATGAAGTCAATATTGTTGACCCCTGCGGCCTCATTCAGGAGGACATCAATGTGGAGGTTATTCCACCCATCGAATACGACCTGGGAGAAGATCTTTATCTCTGCGAAAATCAAGTTTTCCTGGACGCCACGACCAATGGCGTAGCCAGTTATTTGTGGAGCGACGGCAGCAATCTGCCTTTTCTCAATGCCAAAGAACCCGGCATTTACAGTGTTTCCGTTTACAATCAATGCGAGGACATCAAAGACCAGATTGAGCTGTTTGAATGCGAGTTTTGCGATGTGTACTTCCCCAACATCTTTTCACCCAATTTTGACGGGATAAATGATGAGTTTCGGGCTTTCGCCGAATGTAGCCTCACTAACTACAGTATGCAAATCTTCGATCGCTGGGGCGGACTGGTCTACACCAGCAGCAACCCTACAGATGGCTGGGATGGAACACTTGGCGGCAAAGCCATGCCTTCAGGCGTGTATACCTGGGTCATCCAATATACGGTAATTGAGAATGAGCTTCCACGAGAAGCTCAAGCCAGCGGGACGGTTACAATTTTGCGTTAAAGCTTTTTCAATCTACCCGGCACGGTAAATCGGGGGCCGTATTTGTCTTTCAGTTCGCCGCAGCGTTTAATGAAAGCCTCTTTGCCATAGCTATCTATGTACTGGATCACTCCTCCCCGAAAGGAAGGGAATCCCCATCCGTAGATGCTGCCTAAATTGGATTCGGGCACGGAGGAAATGACATTTTCCTGCAAACACCAAACAGCTTCCAGCGCTTGCGCGAACAGGAATCGCTCTGTGATCTCCTCTTTGTCTTTCAGGTATTTCTTTTTGGCTGGAAAATGTTCTGCCAACCCTTCCCACAAATGGCAGTTTCCGGCTTCATCTGTCTCATAAAAACCGGGCTTATTTGTGCCTCCGGGACGTTCTAATTCATTCAGCATTTTTTCCAGTAAGGGAACGGAGGGATGTTGGATGTATTTGGGGCCGTAGTGTTCTGAAGACTGTTGCTCGTATTTCAATATCAGTTTCAAAGACAACTCATCGGCCAGCTTTAACGGACCAACGGGCATGCCCGCCTGACGACCAATATTTTCGATCAGAGCAGGAGGTACGCCTTCCTGTAGCAGACTAACACCTTCCAGGATATAGGTGTTTTGCACCCTGGCCACAAAGAATCCCCAATCGTCTTTGACTACGATAGGCGTTTTCCGAATGGCTTTTACAAAGTCGTAGGCCCGGGCAATGGTCTCGTCAGATGTATTTTTACCTCTGACGATCTCTACCAGCGGCACCTTTTCTACCGGTCTGAAAAAGTGGAGTCCCACGTAGTTTTCAGGACGGGAAGAAGCCTCCGAAAGTCGGGTAATGGGAATGGAGATGGTATTGGAAGCAAAGAAGGCATATTCATCTAAATACTGTTCGGATTCTTTGGTGACCTTCTTTTTTACGTTTTCATTCTCAAATACGGCCTCAATGACCAAATCGCATTCCTGGAAATCATTGGGATCATCTGTTGTGGTAATCCTTTTGAGGAGCTTCTCCTTTTTGGGCGTGTCAATTTGTGCCTGGGCAATTTGTTTATCGAGTGCTTTGCGCACATAATCGCGCCCGCGTTCGGCAACCAGTTTGGAGACGTCCTTTAGAACGACATAAAGACCATTCTCCAGGCAGGTGAGTGCAATACCAGATCCCATTTGGCCGGCACCGATGATGCCAACTCTTTTCGGACGGAACTTGCCAAAACCTTTTGGACGGCTAATTCCATCGGCAATGGCTTTTCGGTCCAGCCAAAATGCTTTGAGCATGTTTTTGGCTTCGGGTCGTTGGAGTAGATTGGTAAAATAGCGGCTTTCTATGCGTAAGGCTGCATCAAAATGGAGCTTTGCCCCTTCGGCGAGCGTATTTAGGACGGCCAGCGGCGCCGGATAATTTCCCTGGTATTTTTTAAACGTTTGTGCGGCCAGGCTTCTTACAGTCTGTAATGCTTTGCCTTCCGGTATATATCCTTCCGGACGGTCCCACAAGCGGCGACCTTCGGTAGTCAACAGGCAATAATTGCGGGCCTTTTCCATCATGTCGCGTTCATTGCGGGCCAGTTCGTCTACCAATCCTTTCCGGAGGGCTGTCGCCGGATTCATCCTTTTGCTTCTGGAGAGCAGTTCGAAGGCATTCTCCAGCCCCAGTAACCAGAGGAGGCGGGTCACACCCCCACCACCGGGCATAATCCCCAGGCCAACTTCCGGAAGCCCCAAACGGATTTCCGGATCATCTAAAACGATGCGGTGGTGGCAAGCCAGAGCGAGTTCGATGCCAATGCCCAAAGCAGAGCCGTTTATTGCAGCCACAACCGGTACTCCGGGCAATTCCAGGTCCCGGAACACCTCTTTTACAGATTCCGCGAAAGCGTAAATATCTTCCGGATTATCGGCGTTGTAGAGGTAATCCAGGTCTCCTCCGTAGAGAAAGCTCTTTTTGGCTGAAGTAATAATTACCCCGCGAAGTGCTTTTCGTTTTTTCTCCTGTTTCAGGTGTTCGATAACCGGATGAAAGGCCTTGCTCAATTCGTGATTGAGGATATTTTGGGAACGCCCCTTCATGTCGAGGGTAAGCGTAACAATGTTGTCTGTATCCTTAATATATCGGATCATAAATTATCCTGAATTTCAAGTCCTTTCAATAATAGTGGCGATACCAATCCCGCTTCCGGCGCAAAGACAAACCAGTCCGCGTTTTTTCTTCCGGCGCTCGAGTTCATCCAGCAAGGTACCCAGCAACATGGCCCCGGTAGCGCCCAGAGGGTGGCCCATAGCAATCGCACCCCCGTTTACATTCACCACCTCCGGATCAAGATCCAGGGCTTTCTGAAACTGAAGCGGGATCGAGGCAAAAGCTTCATTGACTTCCCACAAATCGATATCTTCTTTCTTTAGACCTGCTTGTTTAAGGGCCTTTTGAGCAGCGGGAACGGGTCCGCCCAGCATGAGAGTAGGCTCTGTGCTTAGCGTAACAGCGGCGACTATACGAGCGCGTGGTTTCAATTTATTTTTTTTGCCGGCAGCTTCATTGCCGATGAGTATCAAGCCTGCGCCATCCACGATGCCAGAGGAATTTCCGGCAGTATGATCATGTCGTACATATTCTAACTCCGGATATTTGGATAATGCCAGATCATCGTATCCCAGTTCGCCGGGCTTTTTAAACACAGCGGGTAGTTTACTCAGGCTTTCCAGGTCGATATCCGGGCGGATGTGCTCGTCTTTGTCGAGAATCAGGATGCCATTTTGGTCATAAACAGGAACGACTGATTGTTTAAAATAGCCTTTTTGCCAGGCTATTGCTGCTCTTTGGTGAGATCGGAAGGCCACCTCGTCCAGCATTTCCCGGTCGAAGCCCTCCAATGAGGCTATCAGATCGGCTGCTATTCCTTGCGGAATAGATCCGGTTCGATTAATTACATCCGGATCAAAAAGCAGGGACCCGCCATCCATTCCCATAGGAATGCGGCTCATTGATTCCAGTCCGCCCGCCACCAACAATTGTCCCCAATCAGCCCGGATCTGCATCGCTGCGAGGTTGACGGCTTCCAGTCCGGAAGCACAATACCGGTTTATCTGCATCCCGGGCACGCTATCGGCCCAGGCTGCGTAAAGCAAGGCTGCTTTGGCTACATTATACCCCTGGCCTTTTATGGGGGTTACACAACCTAGCAGGAGGTCGTCTACTTCCGGGGTGTCCAGATTATTGCGTATTCGCAAGGCATCCAGGCTTTGGGCCAGAAGGTCAACAGGCCGCACTTCATAAAGTGCACCCGAAGATTTTCCTTTACCTCGAGGAGTTCTTAAAGCATCATATATATAAGCTTCGGCCATCCGGAATGATTTAGTCTCGGTACTTAGTGGAAAACAAAAATATCAATTCAAATGGATCGGGCATCCTGTCAAAGCAAGCTTTTGTCGAAATAGTTGGCTGACAAGTCGCAGCATGCCTATCTTTGATCAGAACCAATAGATAATCCAAAAGTTTTATGGCACGAAGATCTAAATTACGGGTAACAGGATTTACCCGATTTCTGCTGGTAATGATCATTGTTGTTCCGCTCGCTTATTTGGGAGCAGCCTGGTACAATGGCGAAGATGGTGTTGCCAACATCAAAAGCTGGTTTGGTCAGGACGAAGGAGTTGAACAAGTAGACGACACCTCATCCAATCAGACGCCAAACCGCAACAACGATGCTTCCCTACAACGCGAATTAGACTACTTCAAAAAACGTGTAGATGAACTCGAAGCTGACAATAAAAAGTTGCAGCAACAGGTTTGGGAACTCAAACAGGAAGTTAGCAAACTTCGTCAGTGATGTCCTTTTCCCTATAAGGTTGAATTTCCACCATGTTTTCTTCCCCAAAACGGAAGCCGTAGTCATAGCAACAATGCAGCCCATCCTGTAGCAGATCGGTCAGGCGGGAAAACTTAAACCCCATCCTTTCCAGCTGGCTGACATGCAATTGCTGCATATTGGATTTCCAGCACTTTTCCAGAATTCTTCGATTTTGCCACAAGGTTTGATTCACCGAGCGGACAAATTTCAGCATCTCCTTATTTCTCCCATTGTGAAAAGTGCTTCGACATTGGGTGGAGCAAAATTTTTGGTCGGCGCGGCCTCTTAGTTTAGCTTCGCATTGCAGACATTTCCTCATCTCTTTCATACACTTATTCTTTGTCTCGGAGACAAGGTATTTCCTCAAACTCGCATTCTAAAATTTTTTTTTCAACCTGACGGGTCGGCAACCTGACGGGTCGGCAACCTGACGGGTCGGCAAC
>JAAEZH010000092.1 GCA_018222965.1 Bacteroidota bacterium | reverse complement strand
GTTTTTTGCCTCGCTGATCAAAAAAATAAAATTGCTAAAATTATCCCAATCCACTTCGGCTCGGGTATGTTAAGAATCGTTTTTGTTTATACTAAAATCTATACCCTATTCGCAAGTGCATATTTAATTCGAATTCACTTTTGTCCTTTGAATAACCAGCGCGTTCAGCAAATGTGTGGCTAAATCCTGCGCCAATACCTGCTTCATAATTAAAATGCTCCCCTATATTTCTTCTAATTCCCCAGGTGGGTATAATAGAAAAATCACTTACTACAGGAGCATTGTCAGTATTGAACACGACAAACCAATCTGGATGATAGCCCATTTTTAAAGCAATAAAATCGCCGCTATTTCCATCAGTTCTTTTTGAATTCTCTGAGCGTTTTTTGAGGTTATAATAGAATCTTGGCTCAACAACTATAACAGGTGTGAGCAGAAATGGAGAATCGTAATTATCATAGAAAGTCGTTTCCCAAATACCAAAATCAAAACCAACCTCTGTTCTTAGTGCTATGGTATTTGATAGTTTTGCTTCATTATATACCCAGGTGCCTAATACTCCGGTTTGTATTCCGGATGTTGATTTTTCTACACTTGTATTTTGAGATTTGGCGAATAAAGCTAGTCCGCACAAAGTCAAGGTTAATAATGTTTTTTTCATAATTTTTTTTGAATTTTGATTTTTACAAAGCAACTCCCGTTATTGTTAGTTCATGTAGTAAATGGGAAAGGAATCATCATATGATGATTATTTACGCTGCTTTACCGAATTGACAATGCAAAGATGAAGTGAAAAGGAAGGTGAATCGTTCTGAAATGAAATTTGGAACTTAATAGTGAGAGTTGAAACTTTTTAAACAGGCTCAGAGCATGTTTGGGAGGGGCAATTCGTCTTTGTTCTTCAGGATCTGGCGGTAATAGCTCTATACGGAAAGCGGCTTGAAGTGAATCCTGAGACCCGAGTCATTTGTTTAGGGGGCTGGTAACTGGCAGAATAAAAACTTTACTTTAATGTGATATTCCTTCTTTTTACCATTCGGTTAATCGCATACATCACCCCACTCGTTAAAATCATCAATGATATTACCACAATCCCTAAGGTGGGAAAATTATTTATCATCCCCTCTTCAGATTGAAACACTATCAATCCTGCTATCATTGCTGCCACACCTCCAATTGCCAGCTGCATTGCTGCATCAACAGCCATGAATGCACCTCGGTCTTCAATCTCAGGAACAACTGTGCCTAAAGCTGAAGATGAAATACTTCTGGCGTTATTACCAAGCAAGAGTAGGGTATGAACGACGATAACTGCCCAAAGAGGATTTATTCCCAAGTTCGTAAATACAGCTACCATTATTATTGTCATGGTCGTTCCTGCCAAAAAAATATTTAGTGTGCCATGTTTATCTGTCAAACGACCAATAATGGGGGCAAATATGAAAGTAGCAATCCCTGCGATTCCATAAAGCAAAGGGAGATCTTCAAGATCTACTCCAAGATTGTTAGTGCAAAATGCAGTGCTAAAGGTCATCATGATAATATCTCCTGATACCAAAAGTGTGTTGTTTAAAAACACTAATAAATAACTCCTATTGCTGATTATTTTTAAAGAATGATGGAATGGGTTGACTTTTTCTTGTATTTGTAGACATTTATCTACGGGCATTATTTTCCAAAAAATAAGAAAAACTGCATTGATGCCTAAAAATAAAATCAACCCAAAAGCTAGACGCCAATCCAATTCTGAAGCTAAGTAGAGAGCAAGTGGTAAACCCAAAATTTGGCTACCTGCAGAAGCCATTTGTAGGATTCCCATAGCCCTTCCTCTTTGGGTTGTTTCAAATGAATCAGTTATGATGGCAAAACAAACAGGACCTACGATACCTCCGAATATACCTGTTATAACCCTGGCAACAACTAATGCTTGGAATGAAGGTGCATTTGTACAAAATAAAATACCCAGCAAAAAACCTGAGTAGAAAAATAAAAGTAATTTTTTTCGGTCAAATTTGTCAGCATAACCTGATAGTAATATTGCAGATATTCCTGCACTAATTGGATAGGCAGACACAAGTAGGCCAAATTGTTTGGTAGTGATTTCAAGTTTAGGAAGAAGGATTGCTGACAAAGCGGACATAAGCATGAAGTCCAAAACTATTGTCAAAAAAACTAATGTAATGATTGCTACTAAAAGATATTGATAGGGCGTAAATTTTAGGCTAGTTTCACCTGTCATAATTAGCTTACTTTTCCTGAGAATTCACCCATGTTCTTGGAGTCATCCCTTCCATTTTCTTAAAAAAAACGTTGAATACCGTTTTGGAATTAAAGCCACTTTCATAGGCTAGCGCCAAAATAGTAAGGTAACTATTTTTGGGGTTTAATGCCTTTTCTTTGAAAGTTATTAATCGGAAAGTATTGATATATTCATTAAAATTCTTGCCAATTTGTTCATTGAGCAGCCATGATAATTTATTAGGATGCAATTCCATTTTTTCTGCTAATTGCCTTAATGACATTGATGGGTCTTTATATATTTCATCTACTTTCATTAGCTCCTCTAATTTTCCTAAATAGTGTTCTATTTCATTTTTGCTTAACAATGAAGTACTAATGAAAGTGGATTGAGCTAGGTTTACAGGTTCAAGGATCTGCTTGTTTTTTATAGATGGGGGGAAATTCATTTGGGCATAAATCTCTTTAAACCGGGCATTTTCCCGAAGGTTATCCCAGACCCAAAAATTCTTCAAGGTTACCATTGTTACGGAGCGTTCTTCGTAAGCTTTGTCTAACCAGTAAATGGCTTCCTGAGGCATATTTAAAAGAGAAAATAATAATGCTGGGTCTGAGGAGTCCATGTATTTCGATTTGTTTATAACAGCTAAGACCTCTTGTTTCTTGCCCATAAGTATTTTCACCACCAATAAATCTAAGTTAGCAAGCCCTTGACCACCTGTAAGCCCAAGTGCTCTATTGATGTCAATTAATGCTTCCTTATATTTTCCTAAATACGCCAAGGCTAAGCCTCGATAACGAATTGCTTCTCCAAAAACAGGATCAATTTCCAAGGCTTTATTAAATGCTACAATTGCCTCTTCAAAATTCCGGGCAAAATAATAGATCAAGCCCAGCTGCCAGTGTGTATGAACATCAAGGGGGTTCGTTTCAGCCACCCTTTTGGATACTTGAATTGCCCGTTCAAAATCCTCCTTGATAAATATATAGTAATAGGTAATGAATTCATTTTGGTCAGATAGACCATATTTTATTGCTTTATCGTATTCTATTAGGGCAGCGTCCCAATTCCAATCCGAGAACAATTTGATATAGGCAAGCATCATATGTGCCTTTGCATTTTTTGCATTTAATTCGATAGCCTTTTCAGCGGCATTTCTCGCTAAGTCATTCCCTTCTTTATTGGGTATCATATTGTAGCTCGCCGCGTGAATATATGCTTCTCCCAAAAATGCATGGGCTTCTGCATAGTTCGGGTCGATTTTAATGGCCTCTTTGAAGAAATTCATTGCTTTTTTAACGTCATCAAAATCTTTCCTTTTTAGATGATAACTCCCTTTCAACCATAAATCATAAGCCTTGATATTTTGAGTTGGGAAAGCGTTGGAAAAAGACGGAATTTCGAAATGCCCAAAGTTTTCACGGATTTGGTCTGCAATGAGCAAACTGATTTCATCTTGCAAGGCAAAAATATCCTCCATCTCCCGATCGAAATTCTTTGACCAGAAGTGAGTGCCATCATTAGTACTGATTAACTGTGCTGTAATGCGGACCCTTTTTTTGGCTTTCCGAACACTTCCCTCCAAAACTGTACTTACCCCCAACTGATCACCGATAGTTCGAACATCTATATTTTTATTTTTAAATGCAAAAGACGATGTGCGGGCAATGACTTTCAGGCCCTTCACGGTGGTTAGGGCGTTGATTATTTCTTCGGTAATACCATCGCTGAAGTATTCGTTCTCAGGGTCGGCACTCATATTAACAAAAGGGAGGACCGCAATGGACTTGTTGGATGATGCTATGTGTAGATGATCGCTCATTTTCTACTATATCTCATCAGGGCTTCTTCAGACTGATATTGAACTTTCAATGATTTTTCTTTTAATTCTGACTAACTGTCAAAATGATTGTTGAACTTCAATTATTTATCGGTTAAACAAAATCAATAATTGAACTTCATTTTTTGGCTTTATTCGTTAGGTTCCTTAGTTACTTCTTATAGGTAAATTGGCTACAAAGGGAGTCCGGGCAATTATCCCCCTTATCATTCAAAACAACCGATTCTATGCCCTCTTGCCAACTGCTTGTTGTTGGTAGCAAGTTAGAACTTTTTGGAAAAAGATGCCGGCAATGTTGGGTTTATACGTTTGACACGTTTGACACGTTTGACACGTTTGACACGTTTAACACGTTTGACACGTTTGATGCGTTTGATGCGTTTTATACGGGTCTGATGGGGAACCTGACGTC
>JAAEZH010000091.1 GCA_018222965.1 Bacteroidota bacterium | reverse complement strand
ATCAAACTCATCAAGAATCGCTCCGATATTGGTGCCGGTACCCGCGGTGCAGACCTGGGAATCGACGCCATCGAAATCGCTGCTATTAATGCCAATAATGATTATTTCATCCGCTTTCCTTATTCGGATGTGCCGACACATAATGAAACGGTATACGACAAAGTAAAAGCCCCTTTTGCCAAGCGAATCACCCATGTACGCGAACAGTGCAACCGACTGGCAGGCATGGTGCGCTACACCTTGTCTGAAGGCTTTTTTCCCATCGTCCTTTCCGGAGATCATTCCTCTGCCCTGGGTACTATCAGCGGCATTAAAGCCATGTATCCCGAAAAAACACTGGGGGTGATCTGGGTGGATGCACATGCAGACCTGCACTCACCCTACACCTCCCCTTCCGGGAATGTACACGGCATGCCCTTAGCGGCAGCATTGGGAGAGGATAATCAGGAAGCCCGGGTAAACGAAGTTTCAGAAAACACCCTGACAGAATGGGAGAACCTCAAGAATACAGGCATTCCGGGACCAAAACTCCGACCGGAGCATTTGGTGTTTTTTGGCGTGCGCGATACCGAAGAACCAGAAGATTTGCTCATCCGCAAACACGGTATTCGCAATTATATGGTGCATGAGGTTAGATACAGAGGCATGGAGACCTGTATAGCCGAAACACTGGAAACACTAGAGGATTGCGACATGATCTATATATCGTTTGATGTCGACAGCCTGGACTGTGATTTGGTATCTTATGGCACAGGCACCCCTGTTCCCAAAGGATTTGACCCGGCAGAAGCGGTTGCAATTATTAACGGATTATTCGATTCCAAAAAAGTGGTTTGTATGGAAGTAACCGAAGTAAATCCGCTACTCGACCACAAGGGTAATAAAATGGGAGAAACGGCTTTTGAGGTCTTGGATTCAGTTACTTCACATTATTTAAGCCTGGGATAGAATAAAAATACGGAGTTCCTAAACCAGAGCAACCGAAGGAATTCGGTTCGTTCGCCTGCCTGCATTAACTTTTCTCATTGACAGCCATCATATTTAATTGTATTTTCCCCTAAACGCTTAAAACTAACTCTGGATTAATTTCCTGCTTTTCTCAGGTAACATCCATGTGCTCTGTGTAATACATAGATGCATCCATTGTTTAACCACAACACCCATTTACCATGCTAATCAGAATAGTTACTATTCTACTTCTTTTCTCTGTTTTATCACCCTTAAAAGCCAATAACGGTGATCCTCCCGGCGGACTGACCTATTCCGCCTATGAAGGTTCCTCTTTATTTGACTTCGACCCCGTTTTCTATCTGGAAGCATTTATCGGAGGTACAGCCTCTTTTGTGCATGGCGAATATGCCACCTACCAGAAAAGCTTTCATGCCGTATTTGAGGAAGGAACCGATTTCACCGGAAGTCTTACGCCCCTATTTTTTGGGACAGCCGGAATCAAACTTCGATTTGTCCCCTTTGAAGACAATGTTATGGAAAATTTCAGCCTGTCTTTTGGGATGCAATACCTGCAAGGAGGTTTCACCAATAAGTATCGGGCTGTACACGAATCGGACCAAAACTTTACCGACATTACCGACTTTCAGGAAACATACAGACATCATTATCTGGCATTTCCTCTTGAATTCCGATGGGGAACTAAATTCTACGGGAGTATAGGAGTAAATTTCTGTGCCCACCTCACGAGCGGAAAATCTCATGTTCTCGAACGGGAACAATCCGGCGATGGAGCTTTAGATGGAGGCTTTACACTAACCGACGAAGCCGAGTATCAATTCGATCCGCTCCTCATGGGGAATCCTTCAGCCTTTATTCTGGCCTTTGGATATCAATTTAATGAAGGAACCAGTATCGAACTAAAATCCAACTTTTTCAAGGATTTGGCCCATGAAGTCTTTCCCCGGGATTATCGCATTATTCTCCTTGAACTGAACTTAAAAAAAAGCTTTGAACTATGATCCGTTTCATCAAATATACTTTACTCTTTTTCTCCTTTAGCCTGTTGACCTTTTCTTGTCAAAAGGAAACGCTACCTAATTTAAACTATGGAATCGATCCGGCCAACGACCTGGATCTAATCTGTAAAGCCCTTCGGATCAATGGCATCAACATTGAAGGGGACATGCCAATTGGCAACGCCGGCTCAGGAAGTATTACGGCAACGTATCCCACTGCAGTGGAGGTAAGTGCGGGG
This sequence comes from Bacteroidota bacterium, assembly GCA_018222965.1. Lineage (GTDB taxonomy): Bacteria > Bacteroidota > Bacteroidia > Chitinophagales > Saprospiraceae > JAAEZH01. The sequence goes on along the minus strand of JAAEZH010000091.1, from coordinate 2,319 downwards.
GTTCTTTTGTATATCCCTTACCAACTTAGCGACCTCGACAATATTTGCAACCTCTACATTCAGGTAGAAGGCGCTGATAATTACTGGGAAACTCAACTCACGCTGGATCCTACTTCCCAACAGCCCTACTTTGAAATTCTTATCCCCCGCTTCGTACAGGAAGGCGCCTTCAATTTTCAGTTTTCCATTGAAGATTGCGACGGTAACATCACGCCTGCTTATTATACCCTGACAACTGTTAGTCCGATAGCAGACTGTGAAACGGGCATCAGTGGCTCCGTAGGCATTACCGTGCGGTCTTTTGTGTTGGGCGAAAAAGCCGGGACCGTTACGGTCGGCTACGACATGTACGACATTCCCGACCGACTGGACCTTCGATACAATGGAGAATGGATTGAATCTACCGGTACACTCTTTTCCCCCAATGTGGTGATCCCGGATTGCAACGGCAATCCCGACGGATTTGTAAGCGGGGTAAGTGCACTCACTTTTCAATACGACCCAAAAGTCTCTACTTCTCTGGAAGTCTATGTATCCGGTTGCAATCAGGGTACCCTTTGGGACATCTGGGTAGATTGCCCGGAATAACAGCCTCTGGAAACGACGATAATTTGGCTTTCCCGCACACTTTATCGTCGTTTTTTTATGTAATTTAGAAGCACCCGACTCTTCTTTACAATCAATCCCTTAAATTAAATCCACTCCAATGAGACAACTTTCCATTGCCCTTTTTAGCCTTGTTTTTTTATGCCTTTCGGCGAAAGCCACACTAGCACAAGATTCTGACAAACTGGATATCACCTACGAGGAAATCCAGAAACAATGTGAAGACAAGCCATTAAACGAAAGAATTCGGGTCGTAGTAACAAAATTTAATGTGACTACGGGTTATCGTTCTTACGAATTGGGCGACAACATGGCTACCATGCTCACGAATGCTCTCCAGGGTGTAAACTGCTACCGCGTACTCGAATCCTGGTCCAATCAGGAAGACTTCATGCAGGAACTTGATGTCAACGAGGAATACATGGATCCCAACACCGTTAATGAAAAGGGAAAGCTTCAGGGAGCACAACTCGTTGTAACCGGCGAAGTAACCGAGTTTAGCATTCAGACAAAATCTGTTGGAGTTCTTGGTGTGCGGACAAACAAAGAAATCGTAAAACTCGGCTTCGTGCTTAAACTGATCAACCCGGTGACCCGCGATATCCTCTACTCTGAGTCCATTAATGTAGAAGGGAAAGCACACGGCAGCGGAAGCCTGGGACTTAGCATTCCCCGTTTTGGCAGGATCAATCTGGCAGGCGCCAGCAACGACAATCCGGCTGTAGCCAATGCGCTGGAACAAGGAGTCATTGTCGCCACTGAAAAAATGACCCGCATAAAGGACCAACTGGAACTTCCGGAAGCGCCGGATCCAAATTCTACGCTCACTACCATACAAATCAGCAATGCCGATTATATGGCTGTGCGCAATTTGGAAACAGTGGTTCAGTCAGCCGCCGGCGTCAGCTCCGTTGAAAAGACTTTCGAGAACAATACCGGTACCCTCCGAGTGCGCCATACCGGTGCTACCGAAGAGCTCCTGGACAAAATCTACGGCAGCATCCAAACCGGATATGAAATCACGGAAGTGAGTAATGGAACGATCGGTTTGAAGAAGCAATAAAAAAAAGAGGCTGGTTCGCACAAACGAACCAGCCTCTATCCTCTATCCTCCATCCTCCATCCTCCATCCTCTATCCTCTATCGTCTATTCCTCCTCACATCCCTCCATCAGTTCTTTCATCGTCGCTACCAGTATTTTGGCAGTGGCCACATCCTTTACCTCAAAACTAAGGTCGCGTTCGTAGCCCAGATCTTCTGAATTGGAATAGCGCTGAATGATCTCTGCCCGATCATTGGTTTCCATCCGGATCAACACCCGCTTTCCGGATATCTGCAGATCAATTTTCTCCGGGTTGATATCGTATAAGTTAAATTCATAGCGGTCTTCCTGTGTCTTTTTGCCGCTTTCAATGATTTCAACAGCCCATTTGCAGGGGTTCCCCTCCATTTGTTCCACAGACTGGTTAACATCGGCTTCGGTTACCGCACCAGCTGCAATTTCCTTTTCGATCCACGACCAGTCTGTAGCTGTAATATCTGTCGGACATTGCCGGATGGCTGCTTCCACATAATGCTGAATCTTTTTGGCTGCTTCCAAATCTGCTGCGGGAAGCAATAAGTCTTCCTCATAATTTTGCTGCTCGCCATTCTCTTCTACATAGATATAGTCTTTGCGCCCGGGCACTTCAACTTCCACGGCGACTTTATCGC
>JAAEZH010000031.1 GCA_018222965.1 Bacteroidota bacterium | reverse complement strand
GGTCTGCACCGCGGGTACCGGCACCAATATCGGAGCGATTCTTGATGAGTTTGATTTTCTTCATTGGTTGGGCTTGTATATTCTTTTGCGAATATAGGGTGTAATTGGAAAATGTAAAATTTTGAATGAGGATAGAGGATGGAGGAGCGAGAATGCGTTTGACTCGTGCAAGAAAATCCGGCCCATTCTAAAATCCTGTAAATCCTGCTTCAGACAAGAAGAGTTGAGAGAGGATGTAGAATTTTAAACGGGAATCGTGGATCGTGTAAGGTTGAGCGCAAAATAAACGGGTCAGGGAAATCCGTACAATCCCAAAAATCCGTAAAAATCTGTGATCCTGGGATGGTTTCCGGGCAATAAAAAAAGGCCAACCACAAATTGCGATTGACCTTTTTATTCTTGTAGCATTCCGTCTGAAACGGATGATTTTGCTACCCTTGTAGCGGAGGCAGGACTTGAACCTGCGACCTTCGGGTTATGAGCCCGACGAGCTACCAACTGCTCCACTCCGCGATGTTATACCCAATCGTCTTCCCGATTGGGTGTGCAAATATACAGGCGATTTTGGTAATATGCAAGGGAGGTGGGTGTTTTTATTTTGAAACCTGTTGTTTGGAGGGAAACGGGGAGTTTTCCTCTTCCGACTTCGTCGGTATTGTCAGGGGAGGAATCCGCCTTCAGCGGATTTGGGGAGTTAGCAAGGTTGCCGCAGGCAATCTTGCAGGGGAGATTAGAGAGCACTCCCCACGATACCGACAAAGTCGGTGAGTATCTCCCCAGATTCACCGAAGGGGAATCGCTCCCCTGGAGAAAAATCGACAAAGGCAAGCGAAGCTTGATCTTGTCGATTTAGAACCGACTCCCCATTTCCCTCCTATGACGTACCTTCGCATTATGGCTGAAAAAATCCCATTTGCACCGCCAAGAATTGACCAGGCGGTGATCGATGAAGTAACAAAAACCCTTCAATCCGGCTGGATTACTACCGGACCGCGAACCAAAGCCCTGGAGCAGGAAGTCGAAACAATGACAGATGTGCCAAAGGTGCTTTGCGTAAATTCGGCGACAGCCGGGATGGAACTCATCCTGCGCTTTTTGGGGGTGAAATCGGGTGATGAGGTGATCGTGCCCGCCTACACTTATTGCGCTACCGCTAATGTGGTTATGCATTGCGGTGCCCGTCCGGTGATGGTAGATATCAATCCTGCCGATGGTTGCATGGATATGGATGCGGTAGAAAAAGCCATTACTGCAAAGACCAAAGCGATTATGCCGGTAGATCTTGCCGGATTGCCGGTAAATTATGCTGCCTTGCGGCGAATGTTGGAAAAGGAATCGATTAAAAGTCTTTTTCAGCCTGGAAATGACTTGCAAGCCCAATTGGGGCGCCCACTTGTTTTGGCTGATGCGGCACATTCTCTTGGAGCCCTGTATCAGGAAGCGGCACCGGCCTTGCTCTGTGATGCAGCAGTCTATTCTTTTCATGCTGTAAAAAATCTGACGACTGCCGAAGGAGGCGCCATCTGCCTGCATTTTCCGGAGCCATTCGATAATCTCGAAATTTATAAAAAACTCAATACCAAATCCCTGCACGGCCAGAGTAAAGATGCACTGGCAAAGTTTGGCAAAAATGCCTGGGAATACGATGTTAGCGAGCCGGGATATAAATGCAATATGCCGGATGTATTGGCTGCCATCGGACTGGTGGAGGCAAAACGCTATCTCTCGGATACCTTGCCGAAAAGACAAAAAATCTGTCAGGAGTATTCCAATCTGCTGAGCAAATACGATTGGGCAGAATTGCCCGTATTGGAAGATGAAAACCGCCGCTCTTCCGCGCATTTATATCTGCTCCGTATTCGGGGTATTGACCGGGCAGCCCGAGATCGGATCATTCAGTTTATGTTTGATCACGATGTATCGGTTAATGTGCATTACAAGCCTTTGCCCATGCTGTCTTTCTATCAGTCGGAGGGCTATGATGTGCAGCATTTTCCCGTATCTCTGGATTTTTTTGAAAGAGAGATCACCCTGCCTGTCTTTTACGATCTGACGGAAACGCAGCAACAACGGGTGATTGAAACCCTGGCAGAAGCCGTACAAAAGGAAATCGGATGATTAGCAGCCTGAAATGTTTCTTCGATCAACTGGTCAGTGTTCTGGTTCTGGTTTTCCTTTCACCGATTTTGGGCTGTATTGCGATACTGATCAAACTCGACTCTAAAGGGCCGGTGATCTACAGACAAACCCGGGTAGGCCGCTATGGTGTTCCTTTCCAATTATTAAAGTTTCGCTCCATGTATACCGATATCGATTCGCGGCGGCAAATTACAGTGGGCGATCGCGATCCGCGCATTACCAAAGTGGGATACTATCTGCGTAAATTTAAGCTGGATGAATTGCCCCAACTCTGGAACATTCTCCGGGGAGAAATGAGTGTGGTGGGGCCCCGTCCGGAGGTTCCAAAATATGTGGAGCTCTATACCGAACGCCAACGCAATGTACTCTGGGTGCGTCCCGGTCTCACCGATTATGCATCCATTCGTTATTTTAAGGAAGCGGAGCTGCTGGCCCAAAGCCAGGATCCGGAAAAGACCTATATAGAAGAAATTATGCCCGCAAAGTTGGAGCTTAATCTTAAATACATTGAAGAAAAAAGTTTTCTGATCGACCTGAAGATCATTCTGCAAACGATCGGGAAAATTGTGGGAGTAAAATGAATAATGGTTAATGCTTAATTTTTAATTACGTACCACGTACCACGTACCACGTACCACGTACCACGAAAAAGAAGGTTAAACCTTGACTTCTACGCATCCCTTTAAATTCGTATCAAACGTATCAAACGTATCAAACGTATCAAACGTAATCATGAAAATAGGTATACTTGGAGCCGGAAAAATTGGACCAAAACTCGCACAGGATGCGCTGACCATTCCAGGTGTTAGCATAGGAGCGGTTGGTTCCAGATCTCTGGAGCGCGCAGAAAAGATGGCATTGGAATTAGGTGCAGACCAGGCATTTGGTTCCTACGAGTCGCTGTTGGAAGAAGCGGATGTAGATCTGATTTATGTAGCAACTCCACACACCTCACATGCCGAATTGACCATCGCCGGTTTGGATCGGGGTATCCCCGTTTTGTGCGAAAAAGCCTTCGCCATGAATTTCGCGGAAGCGGAAAAAATGGTAAAAAAAGCCCGGGAAAACCAGGTGTTTTTAATGGAGGCGATGTGGTCTCGATTTATGCCAAGCCTCCTGAAGGCCAAAGAATGGCTCGATAATGGATTCATCGGAGATTTGTGTCACATCAAAGCAGATTTTGGCTTTCGCCCGAATTACGATCCCAACTCCCGGTTATTTGATCTGAAAAAAGGAGGAGGTTCTTTGCTGGACATCGGATTGTACCCGGTTTTCCTGGCTCTCTTCCTTAGTGGCAAACCGGAAAGTATCGACGCACAGGCAATTCTCGGCAAAACCGGGGTAGATGAAGAACTGAGCATGCTTTTTAAATACGCGGATCATCTGGCCAGCCTGCAGTCCAGTTTTCGATCCGTAACACCCTGTAAGGCACAAATAATTGGAAGCGAAGGGACCATAAACATCCATTCCCGCTGGCACCACAGTAAAAAGATTACTTTATCTTACAATGACGATCGTCCGGATCTGATTTGGGAATCTGATGCCCCCTGGACCGGATACCGATATGAAGTACTGCACGTAAAGGAATGTTTGGAAACCGGCAAAAAAGAGAGCCCGCTTTGGAGTCTGGATAACAGCCTGGAGTTTATGCAGACCTTAGACCGTATTAGAGAAAAGATAAACCTGAATTATAGTTGATTGATATCCCAGCTTAAAATCAGGCAAAGTGAATTGGAATTATGAGACAAATTATTTGGATGATCCTGTGTTTGCCCCTCTCGGTATATGCGCAGGATTTTGAGAGTTCAAACCTGCCCATTTTGGTGGTGGATACACAAGGAGAGGAGATTCCGGATGAGCCAAAGATCGATGTGCTTTTTGGCATCATCTATAATGGTCCCGGAGTCATAAACCACCTGGACGATCCTTTTAATGAATACGATGGTTGGGCCGGGATTGAAAAACGGGGCTCCACCTCCCAAACCATTTTCCCAAAAGTAGGCTATGGCCTCGAAACCCGATTTGCAGACGGAAGCAACAACAACGTCTCCCTGCTGGGAATGCCCGAAGAGAATGACTGGGTACTACACGGACCGTATTCCGACAAAACACTGATCCGAAATGTGCTGGCCTATGAAATGGCCGGCAAAATCATGGCCTGGGCACCCCGTACCCGCTTCTGTGAGCTGGTGATTAATGGAGAGTACATGGGATTGTATGTCTTGCTGGAGCGCGTCAAACGAGACAACGATCGTATTGATATTGCTACCCTCAATCCCGACGACATCAGCGGAGACCAACTCACGGGGGGCTATGTGATTAAACTCGATAAAGAAACCGGTTCTGTTTCCGACGGCTGGCCTTCGCTGTACAAACCCATTCCGGGACAGGATCAAACCATCTTTTTCCAATACCATGAACCCCAGGCAGACGAAATACAGCCAGCGCAACAGGGTTACATCCAACAATTTATGGATGCATTCGAGCAAAACCTGCAATCAGCGGATTTTGCAGATCCCGAAGAAGGCTATGCACAGTTTATTGACGATTCTACATTTATCGACTACCTGATCATTAATGAAATTGCCCGAAACGTAGATGGCTATCGCCTGAGCACCTTCCTGTATAAAGATCGCGACAGTACAGACAGTCGCTTGAAAATGGGACCGGTATGGGACTTTAATATAGCCTTCGGAAACGCCAATTACTGCCTGGGAGAATCGACCACAGGTTTTGCTTTCGACTTTAATGACGTCTGCTCGGGTGATTTCTGGCTCATCCCTTTTTGGTGGGACCGACTCATGGAGGATCCGGATTTCAATTGCCAGTTGTATGCCCGCTGGAATGATCTTCGAAGCGGCATGTTTTCAGACACTGAAATACTGGAACTGGTCGACTCTCTGACCACTGTCATTGGCGATGCAGCCGGACGAAATTTCGAACGCTGGCCCGTTTTGGGCGAAGCCATATGGCCCAATTATTATGTAGGCCAAACCTACGAAAATGAGATTGTCTACCTGAGAAACTGGCTGGTAAACCGAATGGCTTTTCTGGATGACGCCTTTGGTACTTTGTGTACATCTACCCTGACTCCGCTACCGAATCCGCCGGCCGTGCGGGTAGCTCCCAATCCGACTTCTGATGAAACCGTGGCTTTCTACTTCAACATCAATACCTCTACTCAAATGTACCTGCGGATTTACGACATCAGTGGTCGATTGGTTCACGACCAACTTCAGACCTTCGATACGCCCGGAAATAAAATAATGGAGTGGGATCCGAAGGTGCCGGCAGGAACTTACTTTTATCAGATTTACCGCAATGGAGATCCTTTCTACAGTGGTCGATTGATAAGGATTTAAAAAAAATACTCAGACGCATGCAGCGTTTTGCGCGCATCGGTATAGTTATGATTGAAAGGCGCCTTGCAAACAAAAAACAATCATTCAAAAATTATAACCGATGAGATATATTTTGCCGCTGTTTCTGGCAGTATTCTTTATTTCTTTTTCCGCCTGCCGGAAAGATGATATTACTACGACCAAAGATGTGGTTGTACCCGATCCGGGCATTACTATTGAAACTCAGGTACATGGCCTGGTTGTTGATGAATCCGGAAATCCGGTAGAAGATGCTGTGGTTCGCATGGGCGATGCTCAAACAAATACCAATGAAGCCGGTTACTTCAACCTGGAAGATTTTCAATCCAGTTCCCGCGCTCTGGTATTCGTTCAAAAAGAAGGATACTTTGATGCTTTTCCCGTATTTACCCCCAATGAAGAAAGCCGTGAGTTCCTGACCGTTCAAATGATTGAACGCAATCTCAGCGCTACGCTTCAGTCTGCAAGTGGCGGCGAAGTAGCATTAAATGGCGGTAGCAAAGTAGACTTTGCCGGCGGCAGTTTTGTGTTGCCAAATGGCGATACTTACTCCGGCAGTGTGAATGTTTATGCCTACTGGCTCGATCCGACCGACTCGGAGCTGTACCAGTATATGCCGGGCAACCTCACAGCCATCAACAGCGAAGACGAGTTGCGCGGACTGGTAACTTACGGCATGATTAATGTAGAGCTGGAAACGCCTTCCGGCGAAGAACTGGACATCAACCAGGCCGCTACCATCGAAATGCCGGTACCTGCCGAATTGCAATCCAAGGCACCCCAGTCTATCCCCCTTTGGTACTACGATGAAGGCCTGGGCCTCTGGGTAGAAGAAGGCGCTGCAAACCTGACGAATAATACCTACATCGGAGAAGTAAACCACTTTACCTTCTGGAATTGTGATATTCCCTTTCCATTCGTTGAAGTCTCCGGACAAGTTGATGTAAATGGATATGCTCCCTATGTGGAAGTGCGCCTCACCCGCCTGGACAATGGCGATCAGGCCAGCGATCATACAGATGACAAAGGTTATTTTGACGGGAAAGTACCGGAAGATGTGGTCTTTCTCCTTGAAATCATAAATACCTGTGGCACCGTGGTACACTCCGAAGAAGTGGGACCATTCACAGCAGATACCAACCTGGGCGTTTTTGAAATAGCACTAACCGACGACTGGTCGGTAGTAAGCGGAAATGTCGTTGACTGTGATGCCAATCCGGTATCAAACGGACTGGTCTCCATTACCAATTCTGCCGGCACTTTAACCGTATTGCGAACCCTGCCAAACGGTAATTTTAATTCCTTAATTGGAACTTGTCAGGGAAGTAGTATCGATGTATACGCGATTGATATTGATGAACAATTACAGTCTGACATCCAGACATTTTCGGTGGCAGATGTCATGGATTTAGGTACCATCGATGCCTGCGATAACCAAGTCGTATCCGGAGTTCAGTACAACATAAATGGTGCAGGGCAGGTGTTTGTACCATATTGTACTGTAACGGTTGGGTATGATAACGGCAACCCACAGATCTATACCTTCCAGAGCACGTACACAGATGATGACGGAGACAAAGTAATAACGGAATTCAATTTCCTGGATTGGAATGCTGACCCTTCTAATCCACTCTATGGCATGAGTTTCTCACACACCCTTCTGGGAAATCCGGATGAATACTGGTCGCCCGGACAAGGGGATCTTAACTTGAATTTTGCCGGTTACAATCCCGGAGATTTAATTCAATTTGAAATTTCTGGATGCAATATTCTCGAAGAAATTTCTGGAACAAATTACCCGGGCAGCTCGGTAGTGATTACCGGAATCGTACAATAAACTTAAATTTGGAAGGAGGGATCAGTATGGTCCCTCCCTTTCCATGTTTACCTGATTCTTTGAACATCAACCAACAAATACAAGCCGCTCAAAAGCGGGATTCAAAAGCTGAAAAAGTCATCTTCATGCACTTTGCACCGAAGGTTTTTCTGCTTTGCCGACGCTATGCCATCGATAAGGCAGAGGCCGAGGATTTCCTGCAGGAGTGCTTTATAAAGCTCTTTCAGGAGATCAAGAAATTTGATCCGGAGAAAGGCGCTTTTGGAGCTTGGTTGTACCGACTAAGTACCAATACCATCCTGCAGGAATTGCGGAAGAAAAAAAGAAGGGTACCCCTGAGTTTTCCGGAGCGATTACCAGAACCCCTTCAACCCGACCCCGAGCTCGAATTGATTTCCGATGCCCAACTCCAAAAAGCCGTTTCAGACTTACCCGATGGTTATCGGATGGTACTGAACTTATACATCTTCGAAAAATGGTCGCATCGAGACATTGCCATAGAGCTTGGAATCACAGAAAGCAGTTCGCGTTCCCAACTGGCCCGGGCCCGCAAATTGCTGAAACAATTATTAATCGATCAAATGCCAACCCATCATGAGCAAAGAGTGGTTTGATAAAGAACTGGAAAGCCGCTTCCGCGAAATGCCGCCTGAGCTGGATCTGGAGGCCGCCTGGAATCGTCTGGACAACAGCCGCAAGAAGGACCGCAAAGGCCTGATTCTCTTCTTTTTTGGATTGGGTTTGGGTGTCTGTCTGCTTGCTGGTGGCATTATGCTGATGAGGCCCTCCGTTTCTGAGCAAGCGGAGAAACCAGAAGTAAATAATGATTTGAGGCCGGTGGCAGAATCAACATCCAGCGCTGGTTCGGATGTAGCTGCTACAGATATTGTACCTTCCAATACGATTGAATCAGCTGCAACTATTTCAGAACCAACCAGTGCTGAAATTTCGGACCAGTCCGGAACAAAAACCTTGTCTGTTACTGATGTTCCGGCCCTTCCTCTTTCAAATATTGCCAAAGCTACAGCCGAGGTCCGCATTGGATCAGCTCCATTGAAAACACCGGCATTAGAACAGAATCAGGAGACAGCTGCCTTCAAAGGGGGGGGATCAAATGCTTTGGAGAAGATTGCGCTGAAGGAGTTTGTACCAATACACCAATCAAGGCCGGAGTGGAATGAAAGCCAGACTCAAAAGCCGTCCTTTGCTTCCTCCAATTGGCTTATTGGATTTGACGTAAACTACGGACTATTAAACCAGCAATTAAAACGCCAGATTCCTGTTGAAATAGATGATTTCTCCGAACAGGGAATGGACCGAATGGGCGCTTCTTTGATCATTCGGCGCAAAGCCAGAACCCATTTGTTCTTTAGCAGCGGATTGGAACTGGCTCGTTTTACCAATGAATCCAGAGCTACTCAAATCCTGGAGTCAACCGAAATGCAGGATGACCTGCTTCTGGAAATCCGTATACGACAAGATGGAAGTACCGAAGAGATTATAGGGACAGGTGAAGTCAAAGTGGTGGAAGAAACAAAGTATAGCCTGTATGAAACCCACGATTTTCTGTATCTCCCCGTGGAGGCCGGCTGGCAGTTTTTTCCGGAAAAACGCATAAACCTGAATCTGCGCACCGGTATAGCTTTTGGATATGCCTTTCGGCGAAATGGAATGCGTTGGACCCATGAAGATGAATGGGCTCCCAAACAATTAGAAGCGACTGATTTTCGAACAGCCGGGCTACTCGAATGGCGTTTGGGACTTGAATCGCAGTGGAAAATCACCGAAAAGACAAGTTTTTTTCTGGGGCTGCAGTTTGGAACGGATTTAACCGATCACTCCCGACAAACTGACTCGTTTTCAGAATCTTACCGATGGACGAACGCTCGTTTGGGTATGCTCTTTTCGATCTAGGCAAAGGGCTTTGTGCTCATTTTTTTCGAGAGAAAACTTGATTCTACCAGATTTATAACATACGTTTGTACACATGGAACGCAACAATAACACTTTTTACTTTTGGTTTTATTTCGATCAAGCTACCGCCTGACCGGGGAAACCATCATTGTTGTTTCTAACTAATAAGTCCCGGTTTTCCGGGACTTTTTTTTTGCCATGACCAGAAATACGAACCAATATTATTCTTACTGGTATTTTATCAGTAAACCCTGACGCGGACTTTACCCCGTGCCGGATCGTATTCCGGTTGGCAAAGGTCTCGTTTACGGGGCCTTTTTTTATTGGCATAAGTAAAAATAATGCAAACAGCAGCGATAAAGGCAAACGACCAGGCATTAAAGATCGGGATACAGGGATATCCGGGAGCCTTCCACCATCTGGCGGCAGAGGCTTTCTTTGAGGACCGGGATATCGAGATCGTTTCTTTCGATCACTTCATCCCGCTGGCCAATTCTATTGTTGCCGAAGGGCAGTTGCACGGCGGGCTGATGGCCATCGAAAACTCTTTGGCCGGGAGCTTGTTGCCCAATTACCACTTGTTGCTGAGTCATAAGCTACAAATCCGCGGAGAGATTTATCTGCGGATTCGGCAAAACCTGATGGCACTTGCCGGGCAGAATCTGACGGATCTTCGAGAAGTTTACTCGCACCCGATGGCCATTGAGCAATGCCGTCCTTTCTTTGCAGACCATCCCCACATCCGTTTAGTCGAATCGGAAGATACGGCTCTGAGTGCGCGCCGCATTCATGAAAACAAACTGGAAGGAGTTGGTGCTATTGCCAGCGATCTGGCCAGTCGCCTGTATGATCTGGAAGTGCTGCAACCCGGAATTGAAAGCAATCATCAGAACTATACCCGCTTTTTGGTGGTGGGAAAAACGGCTGGCGAGACAGCCAATCTGGAAAAGCCCAAAGTATCCGTTTGTTTCACGCTTGGACATGCAGTGGGGACTCTGGCCGGGGTGTTGAGTGAATTGGCAGCACTGGGCTTAAACCTCATTAAGATCCAATCCGTTCCTGTACACGGCACTCCATGGAAATATCGCTTTTTCGTGGATTTTTTATTGCCTGAAGGAGCGGGGCTCGAGGATGTATTCAAAAGTATCGATCCGAAGGTGGAGGAGATCCGCTTGTTGGGAATCTATGAAGCTGGAAAACACATTCAATAATTACCCATGAGCTCATCAAAAATAACATTCAAGAAAGCGGAGCGCCTCAGCAGGGTGGGGGAGTACTACTTCTCCAAAAAACTGGCTGAAATTGCCCGCATGAAAGAGGCCGGAGTGCCGATACTCAATCTGGGCATTGGCAGTCCGGATCTGCCTCCTGCCCCGGAAGTGATTGAAACGCTTGCGCACAGCAGTAGTTTGCCGGATAATCATGGGTATCAGTCCTATCGCGGTATCCCTGAACTTCGGGCGGCTTTCGCCGAATGGTATCAGCGATTTTACCAGGTTGCCATTGATCCCGACCGGGAAGTATTGCCACTCATTGGATCAAAGGAAGGGATCATGCATATCGCCATGTCCTTTCTGGAAGAAGGAGATTTCGCTTTGGTGCCGGATCCCGGATATCCCAGCTATGCTTCTGCAACCAGACTGGCAGGTGCCACTCCCCTGACTTATGACTTAAAACCGGAACGCAACTGGATGCCCGATTTTGAGGCCCTGGAACAGTTGGACCTGGACTCTGTGCGTATCATGTGGCTCAATTACCCGCATATGCCAAGCGGTACGAGAGGAAATAAAGCCTTGTTTCAGCGTCTGGTGCAATTTGCCCGAAAGCACGAGATCCTGCTGGTCCATGATAATCCATATAGTTTTATCCTCAATGATCCCTGTTCTCTGCTGGCCGTCGAAGGTGCTTCAGAAGTTGTGCTGGAGATGAACTCACTGAGTAAATCACACAATATGGCAGGCTGGCGCATCGGTGCTTTGTTTGGCAATGAAGAATTGCTGCAAACTGTGTTGCGCTTTAAGAGCAATATGGACTCGGGGCAGTTTAAGCCCATGCAGCTGGCCAGTGTAAAAGCCCTGCAGTTGAGTGAATCCTGGTATACAGATCTGAATGAAATTTATCGGTCGCGCCGAAAGGTCGTACATCAATTACTGGACCTGCTAAACTGTCATTACAAGCGGGATCAAGCCGGAATGTTTGTATGGGCCAGAGTTCCTGAATGGGTGAGCAACGGTTTTGAATTTTCGGATCATCTATTGCAAGAGACGGCCCTCTTTATTACCCCCGGCGGGATCTTTGGAGAGCAGGGCAACGCCTACATTCGAATCTCGCTGTGTAGCGAAGAGACCGTTTTTCGGGAAGCTATCCATCGGGTCGAAAAGCTGGCTGCACGCGGAAAGAAAATGAATTCATCAGATTCCAATAGTTTGGGAATCCGGCTACAGGCTAATTCGCCGAAAGGCCAACAAAGAAAATAGAAAGTATGGTTATTCAGATTATTGGGGTTGGTCATATTGGCGGATCGCTTGCCATTACCTTAAAGGAAAATGGGTTTGCCAAAAAAATCATCGGTTCAGACCTGGATACGGATGCGCTGGACCAAGCCCTTCGACGCCGAATTATTGATGCAGCCATGCCCTGGGAAGCCGGACTCGAAGCCGCTGACCTCTGCGTACTTTCCGTGCCGGTAGATGCCATTTTACATTTACTGCCAAAGGTGCTGGATAAAACGGATAAGCAGGTCGTTTTGGACGTTGGTTCCACCAAAGGGAACATCCTGAATCTGGTAGATAAGCATTCCAAAAGAGGGCGTTTTGTGGCTACACATCCCATGGCAGGAACAGAATATTCGGGGGTTGAGGCAGCTATCCCCAAACTCTTTGATGATAAATATACGGTGCTGTGTGAAGGTGAACGATCTGACCCGGATGCCCGTGAAATTGTAGAAGCACTTTATGCTTCTATTCCCATGAAAATGGTTGCATTGGATCGGAAGGCACATGATCTGCATACAGCATATGTATCTCACATTTCGCACATCAGCTCTTTTGCGCTGGCCTTAACGGTGCTGGAAAAAGAAAAAGACGAAGAGCGGATATTTGAACTGGCTAGCAGTGGTTTTGGTTCGACCGTTCGCCTGGCAAAGTCCTCTCCGGATATGTGGATTCCGATTTTTCGCCAAAACCGGGATCACCTTTTAGATGTTTTAGATGAACACATCAATACACTGGCGACATTCAGGACTTTGTTGATAAAGCAAAAATTTGATGAATTTCATCAACTCATAAAGGAAGCAAACAGAATTCGAAAAATTTTGGATTAAGCCTCACAGCCACACTCAAACTCATCCCGATAGCTATCGGGACAAACTATTTCCAATGAATATTCAACCCATCTTCGATAAAAAGAAACGTCCGATTGTAATTGCCGGACCCTGTAGCGCAGAAACCCGCGAACAGGTATTGCAAACCGCCCGCAATCTGGCGCCTTTAGACATAGACCTATACCGGGCAGGTATTTGGAAACCCCGTACCCGACCAGATTCTTTTGAGGGCGTGGGCCGTAAGGGCCTGGCCTGGTTGCAGGAGGTAAAGCAGGAAACAGGCTTGAAGGTGACTACCGAGGTAGCCAATCGCGAGCATGTATTTGAAGCCCTCAAGCACGGGGTAGATGTCTTGTGGATTGGTGCCCGTACAACGGTAAATCCATTTTCTGTACAGGAAATCGCGGATGCCCTGGAGGGAACCAAAATTCCGGTCATTGTAAAAAATCCCATCAACCCGGATCTGAAACTTTGGATGGGGGCATTGGAGCGTCTGTACAAAGCCGGGTTGGAACAGCTGGCTGTAATTCACCGCGGGTTCTCCTTTCACGGGCAATCCTCTTTTCGGAATGTGCCACGCTGGCAGATACCCATTGAGCTAAAACGTCAATTTCCAAATATTGAGATCATTTGCGACAACAGCCATATTTGTGGTCGTCGGGATACCTTGCAGGCAGTGGCCCAGCAAGCTATGGACCTCAACTTTGATGGGCTGATGACGGAAGTCCATCCGACTCCCGATGAGGCCTGGAGTGATGCAGCCCAACAAATCACCCCTGCTCAGTTTAAAGACTTATTGGGTGAGCTGGTATTCCGGAATGTCGAAACAGATAATCCGGAGTTTCTGGAGTCTCTGGAACATTTGCGCCATGAGATTGATGAAATTGACGGCGAATTGCTGCGACTTTTAGGAGCGCGGATGAAGCTTGCTGAGCGGATAGGTACCTACAAGAAAAAGAACAACATTTCGATCCTTCAGCCAACGCGTTGGAATGAGATTTTGGAGCATGCGCAACAACGTGCAGCAGCTCACGGATTGAGTCCGGACTTTGTTTCTGTCTTTTTAAAATCAGTGCATCAGGAGTCCATCAACCATCAAAACATGGTAATGAACCAGCCTTTGGTAGATGAAAAGGAGTAGAATGCCGGCATAATGAAAATATTATTTGGAAAAATTGGGTAAGTAGAAAAAAAATTCCATCTTAGCATGGCCCAAAAATCGAGGATTTATTCACCATACCGTCTAACACAAAACGCAGGGTACATGCTGGTTCTAATTATTACTACCGGGGCTTTCATCTTGGGGGGCGCTTTAGTTTTAGCTTCCAATACGTCTTCATCGAGAAGTAAGCGCTATTTCTAACAATTTTACGCTCCCGACTTATCTTAAAAATGTGATCCGTCTTCCAATCAAATAGTTGCTAAACTATTTTTGAAGGAATCCATTTTGCCTGTATTCAATTGCTCTAAATATGCGATGCAGGTATATGACCTCTTTTTGCCTTTCCCTAATTTTCTACGCCTTATTTCCCTCTTGTTAGCAGCGTTCTGACAGGTTCAAACGTCTTTTCCCTGAACCCAATTGAAAAATATGTTGCTAATGAGAAATCTCCTGTTTTTTGCACTGCTGTTATTTGGCATGGCTTCTTGTGTAGACCCTATCCCGGTAGAGCCAGGCGCACCTGTGGAGGGATTGCGTCCTGTTTATGCTGATGGAGATTGGAAAGAAATCGCTGCAACCACACCCAAGCCGATTGGAACTCTGGGTAAGATCTATTACAAAGATGAAACCATCTATGCCGTCGAACAATTTGAAGGCATCCATGTAATTGATAATTCCAATCCGGAAAATCCACTTCAAACCGCTTTTCTGAAAATCACCGGTGTACGGGATATTGCCATAAAGGGAGATATCATGTATGTAGACAATGCTACCGACCTGGTAAGTCTGGATGTTTCCAATGTGATGGAGCCAACTGTACTTAGCCGGGTAGCAGATTTGTACCCCAATTTGGATCAGACATTCCCACAAGGCTACGAAGGTCCGTTTGAATGTGTAGATGAGTCGATGGGGCTGATTATCGGTTGGGAAACGGCGACGCTTGATGATCCAAAATGCTGGCGTTAATTACTGCCACCAGCTCTTGTATCTCTTCCTTTTTGTGTCCCTTTAAATTGAAAATAATGTCTACGCTCAAATATTTACTTTTTCTGCCTGTACTGTTTTTGGTCGGTTGTTACTCTGAAGAAGGAATCAGTCCTGCAGATTCAAACGATACCGGAACAGCCGGTTCCTATGCCCGCTTTATTATATCAGGCGATTTTATGTATATCGTTGATGAAAGCAATTTAAAAACCTTTAGTCTGGCAGATCCCACAACGCCGGAGCTTATCCACGAACAACCGGTGGGCAACCAGGTTGAGACAGTCTTTCGATTGAATAACCGATTGTTTATTGGTTCCAGTTCGGGATTGTATCTATATACGATAGGCCAGGACGGGCAGCCCCTTTTTGCCGGAGAGTTCTTATACTCTGATTTCACATTCGATATCGAACCTTGTGATCCGGTGGTTGCCAATGATACGCTCGCATTCGTAACCCTGAATACCACCAATCGCGTTTCGCGTTGTCGGGTGAATACTACCGCTCAGGTCAATCTCCTCAACATCTTCGATATTTCCAATTTTAGCGATCCTCAGTTGTTGGCACAATACGAATTGGTAAACCCGAAAGGAGTCGGGCTGGATGACAACATTCTATTTGTTTGTGATGGTATTGACGGGTTGAAAGTCTTTGATGTTACTGATCCGCTTGCCATTGTGCAATTGCACCATTTTCCGGGTTTTGAGACCTATGATGTCATTCCGCTTGACGGATTATTATTGGTCATTGGACCGGATAATGTTTACCAGTATGATTACTCTGATCTGGACAATATGAAGCAGATCTCCAAAATTCCGATTGGCTCGTGAAGCAGTTATTGATAATCCTATTCCTTTTTGCCGGAACTTCAGGCGCATTTGCCCAGGTTGATTCGGCCGGAGATTTCAGATTCGGTATAAAGTTTATTCCCAGTTTCCTGCTGGATTTTACGGGACCTTCAACTGAAGGCGGGATAGAGGTTAGCTTAAAAGAGCACTGGACCATCCAACAAGACTTTGGATTTATCTCCAGCTGGGATGGGCGGTATTTTCTGACCAGAGGGACAAACCCTCTGGAGGGATATCGATTCCGCACTACACTCCGGTATTACACCAGAGAGAAAAACTGGGGAGAATTTCAGGGACTTGCCCTGGGATACAAATACCTTGAAAGAGATCGAAGTGAGCGGTTTTGTCGGGAAGATTGTGCTTATTTTCAGACCCTGGATTATACCCTGGTCACCAATGATATTTCCATCCATTACCTGTATGGATCCAAAGGCGTCTTTGCTAAAGTGGGGCTGATTGAAGTTTTCGTTGGAGGTGGTTTTCGAATGTATAAGCGGTCTGATTCAGATTCCATTCCCGATGATGCAGATGCCTTTAACAATAACCTTTTTCAACTCCGACGCAATGTCTGGAGAACGGTGCCAAGCCTGATATTGAGTCTGGCCATAGGCTTTGGATTGTAAATAAAAATTCCCGTATGCGCAGGCGCAAACGGGAATTTTTCATTCGGCGAAAGCCGGATTTTAGTCTTTCAACACCCGGGCATGGTAGCGTTGGTCGTTGAACCGCAATTCTACGAAGTAAAGTCCGGAGGGATAGTTCTGTACCGAAACGCGCAGATCCTCACCGCCCTGAACAAAGAAGCTTTCTGAAGTGATGGTTTTACCGGCAGCATTGAATACACGAATTTGAGCCTCCCCGTTTTCTCCGGCAGGAATGCTGATAGTGGCAACATCCTCCACCGGATTTGGAGTAATGGTTAAATGGGCAACTTTGGGTTCTTCTGTGTCGAGATAAAACCCGAATTCATAATGCTGGTTAAAAAACAGAATGGTAGCAGTTACCGCTGGTTCAACACAACCTCCGTGGTCTGCATTGGTGTCTACGTCAATAGCATCTACATCCGGGGCTCCATTGTCAAGCATGGCCATTTCGGCACTGATGCTGTTTTCATAAGGCACCTGATCGTCGGCCGTACAGTAAAACATCCGGGTGGGAGCCTGAGGTGTCCAATCGTACAGGTCATTGTCCTGGAGCGCCAGAGCAACCGGGCTGTCGGGGTCGTTTAGGATCTCATCCATAAAGTCTTCCTGAACGGCAAACTTGGCAATCGAACCGCCATAATTAGCGGTGAGGGTATTGATCATGAAGGTGTTGAGTTCCCAAAGTGTAATTTCATCGTTGTAGAACTGCTCAATCATCGGTACGAATTCCGGTTTGAAAACCTCAT
Organism: Bacteroidota bacterium; assembly: GCA_018222965.1. Lineage (GTDB taxonomy): Bacteria > Bacteroidota > Bacteroidia > Chitinophagales > Saprospiraceae > JAAEZH01. The sequence continues at coordinate 47,687 of JAAEZH010000031.1, read as the reverse complement.
CCAGTGAATCGTAGAGATCACCATAAGCTTCCTGATAAGAGAGCGTGGTGTAGGCCAGGTAGGCAGGAAAGAAATATTCTTCATCCCCCAGGGTTTGGGTGGTCATAACACCACTGATGTCATAAGGCCCCGACATAGGAGCGGCAGCTTTTACGAGATATTCGGGATGGTTGGCTTCCAATTCGCGGAAAGCGGCCATAGCGGCATGTCCTCCCTGGCTGTAGCCGGTTACATAAACAAGGTTCTCGTAAACACAGGCTCCTCCGAGGAAGGTATCTGCCGAGGAGGCTTTCAGCATATCAACAGCAACTGCGGCTTCCGAATCGGCATGTACATAGGGATGAAAAGCATCATGCACACCCAGTCCCAGGAAATCAGGTGCCAGGGTGATATATCCCATGCCGGCAAAAACAACGGCCAAATCATAACCTCCGGCGAGTTGAGACGGCACATCATCCGGGGAGCCAACAGTACCGTGCTGATAGATTAGACGGGGATAACAAAGTCCGCCGTTATCAATGGGTACAACAACCAGACCAGAAACGGTTACCGGACTGCCTTCCAGGTCAGTGCTTTCGTATTCGGCTGTATACAATCTTACGCCATACTGCATAAAAGATCCATAGTTCTGGATCATTTGGCTATGGCTCAACTCATCTACCAGTTCAAATTTGGTAAATTCCTGAGCCCGGGTATTCAGGCTGATAAAGAGAAAAGAAAAGAGTAGAAGTTTTTTCATGTCGCTATTAGTTTGGGTTTATTCTAAAGGTACTAAAAGCGGAACGAGAATGTCATTTGGATGTTAAGGTTTGTTGTTTCTCCAACAAAAGCGGGCAGCTTGTGTTGACCATGCATCGTTCTGTTTGTATATTGCATCTAGTATATCCGAGCCGAAGTGGTTTGGGATAATTTTAGCAAAATTATTTTTTTGATCAGCGAGGCAAAAAACGCAGTCGTAGCCTTAGCTACGACGAGTATTTTTAACAATGCGGATCGGAAAAAGAAAGAGATAAAAAAGCCCAAATTACTTTGTCTTGGGTATAAGTATCATGGACAACCGAATGCTAAATCGCTATCTGGAGGGACTTGAAAAAAGTGCCGAGAATGATTTCAACTTGTTGGAATCTGCCGGAGCGGAGTATTTCTCTACCGCAGAACTTCTGGAAATGCGGGGCCGGTGCCGGGAGAAACGCAGGTTGTTTGCCAAGCTCCATAAGGTCGTTTTATTGACGGGAGCGGGGTCGCCAGTTTGGATCGTCGGTGGTTTTGTATGTGCCACTCTTGGCCTGGAGTTTGCGGCCATGTTTTCGCTTCTTCTGTTTCCCATCAGTTTTTTGCTGTTTGTTGCCGGTGGGTTGTTTCTGCGCAACCACTTCAGAAGCAAAGGATATATGGAACACATCAGCCACTTAATCGAATGGGAGCTTTCTCGTCGACGCGATGAATTTGAAAGAAAGCGCTCTTAGCTTTTCCGGCTTTCGCCGAATGTTTTCCACCACTCAGCCAACTCATCATACTCCTCAAAATAGTGCGTTTGATCCGTATTGGAACGAATCACTGTGCCCGGCACTTTTCGGATGAGCCTGACGAAAATTCTTCCCGGATATTTTTCTTCAATTTGTCGATAGTAATCGGCATCTTTTTCACCGCTATCGCCCATTAATACGAAGGTGAGGTCTGGATAAAGATCCAGTATCTGACTGATGGTTTTTACTTTGTGCGGCCGGGGATCGGACAGGTCGTGCGGAATGCCAATATCTCGCAATAGCACCGGACCGCCCGGAAACTGATTCCTTTCCAGAAAGGCTTTTAAGAAGGGGTAGATATTCCACGGGCTATTGGATACGTAAAAAACAGGTCCGTCTTTACGCAGCATTTTTACAAAATCAGTGGAGTAGGGGATGGCCTTACGTTCGGTCAGATCCTCAAAGAAAGTAGCGTAAACGGCTCGCCACTTAAAACGGGAAGTAACATCGGTTTTTAATACCGTATCGTCAATGTCTGTAATCAATCCAAGCTTCGCCTGCTCGGTCACCAAAAAACAATTAGCCGAAGTGGTAACGCCGTCAAAGTTTCCGTAGGGACTATCCAGCAGTTCTGCTTTGATCTGTACTTTCTCCAGGTTTTTTGGGAAGACCTCATGTTTCCAGTCGACCGACAAATATATATACCCTTCCCGGTCGGAAGTGAGATCGTAGGAATACTCGCCGATGTGGATGCGCACTTTGGCCCCAATAATTTCCGAGGAGTTGAAAAGAGAAAGCGTAGCGCGGAATTGCCGCCAGGCGCTCAATTTTTCTTTTCCCGGTGGTTTCTTGAAAAGCAATACCCGCCCGCTGATCCGGATGGCTTTTGAATGGCCAAAACCAGAAAACAGCTTGATCTCCAACCTATGTCGCTTCCCCCAAAAACGACGAGGGGTAATTTTATAAGTGATCCGGTCATACAACTCATTGAGCCGTCTGATAAATCTGAAAAAGGGTTTGTTCCAATCTATCATGAAGGAAATTTATACTTGACGTAAAGGACTTAGAGTCTTACAAACCTCTCTGACGCCGGTATACCTGTTTTTAAACGTTTAAAATAACAGGAATCTCCTTGAATTCTCCAAACTTGTGTACCTATTTAAAATAGACTTCTGCATTGACAGGGCGATATCTGCCCGTAATTAAGCCTCCGGCACCTGGTGCTTCTGTGATTAGAGGTACATACCTGTAGTCCAGAAAAAGGGTTCCCGGCCCGTCACCGATCTCGCCCAGTTTATTAGCGGGAAGAATGATTGAATTGGCTCCCTGGTCATCGGTAAAAAAGACCTTGGCATCGCCTTCATTTTCGCCATTGGCGGTCAGGGTTACCGTTTCACTTTCGTTCAGCGGATCACCCGGCCAGATGAGTTCAAAACTGCTGCTACGGTCGATGGTGTCCAGATCTGCGGGGTATTGCATTTCTGACAAGCTGATAGCATTGGTGTAGGTGTTGCCCTCGGTATCTTCAAATTCGAAGGTGCCTGTTGTCTGCAAACCGGTTATTTTCTTCTCGTAATAAGCCAGTCCGGGTTGCCAGGAGAGGGGTTCTCCATCGAAAAGTACGATGCTGGCCCCGGCCAGTTCCAGCTTTGTACCTAATGCATTACTAAACCGGAAAGTAGCCCGGGCATAGGTAATGTCTTCATTGGCATTGTAAAACAATTCGTAATTGGTGTGAATCTTGTCCTGATCTACAGAATCGGAAGGTTCTCTGACACAGGAGCTAAGTAGTAGGAGGCTGAGGCTAAAAAGCCCGATGAGCTTTGCGTTTATTCTTTTCATGATACCTGAATGATTAATCTAAAAGAATAACGCCTAATTAGAATCAAAAGTGGCTTGAAGTAATCCCGAATCAGCTTAAAAAAAAGCTGACTACTCACGAGGAGCAGTCAGCCGTTTAACCCCAAAAAACCAAATATTATGAAAACTCTAAAAGCTATATACCTAACCAACTTTTAGAGAAATGGTTTATTAATTGTGGTTAAATTAAGGCCTGTACCGTCGTCGTGAAAACAATTCGGCACAATTAATTGTCAGAATTGTACATTTGGGAAGACAGGTGTAATCGCACTTAAGATAGTTTCAGAATCCCCGATAATATATATTCCATGCCTAAAGCTGTATTTCGCAATGCCCTGATTTCCGGCGGAATCGTATTCCTGATATTTGTTGCTTTGATGATCTTTACGCCTTCTGCAGATCGAAGTATGGATAATCTGGGAAATGCGCGTTCCACTATTCTCTTCCTAAACGGCTTCTTTTTTCCCGGCTTCTTTTTTGGGATTGCCCTGGTTTTGGCTTTGCCACAGGCGGTAGCCTGGAAGAAGATTACCTTTATTCTGGCCAGCACTATTTTACATGTTTGTGTGGCCTTTTCCGGGGTAGAAGGAGATCTGTTTTTGTTGGTGACAGCTGCCCTGGCAGGGCCTACCATGGTCTTTTTGGTCAATGGCTTACTCTGGCCCGGATTGAATACGGTCCGACAGGCGATTATTGCACTTCCCGCCTCAGCCCTGGCTGCCTTTCCACTGTATTTTACCTTGTCAAACTGGGGGGGTACCATCGAAGCGCCAACTTTGCTCGGTTTCACGAGCTTCTTGTTTTGGCCGGTGTTTTTGAGTTATGTGCTTACCCGGTTTAGGTGGAGGGGGTGATTGGTTCTGTTAGTTCCGTTGATGCCGTTGATGCCGTTGATTGGTATTGGGTGAAATGGTGTACTGGTGAACCTGTGGAATGGTGGAATGGTGGGTTTCAATACAACGTGTATCGTTGATCGGGTATCGTTTAACGGGTTTTTCTATCCCTGTAATTCCGCTATTTCCGATTTCCGCTCAACCATAAATGCTACACGATTTTCCCGTTGGACTGCCCGGCTAAAGCGGACCCGGTTGAGAACCTGCCTTGGACGGGTGGTTGATCGGGCAACTAAATTAATTCTTCTCCCAAAGAACATCCACAAAGTAGCGGCGGCTATCCATGAATGCTGCCTGCTGTTTGAACTGGCATTTTTGAGCAAGCTGTTTAATTTCTTCCAGGCTGTATTTCAGTGAAAGCTCCACCGCAATAGATTCCCAGGCCTGAAAATGAAATGAGCGTTTTAAAGCCTTGATAAAAACTTCCTGTTTCTTTTTACTGACAATAAACGATCGGGTTTCTCCACTTTGGGGGTTGTAAGATTCCCAGTGTTTAAACTGGTCGGGATTGAAGTCTGCTCCTAATTCCCGGTTGAGGCGTTTTAGCAAATTCAGGTTGAATCGAGCTGTGATGCCGGCCGGATCATTGTAGGCATCCAGAATGACTTTCGGATCTTTTTTGAGATCAAAGCCGATCAACAGCAGATCGCCGGGGTTTAGAGAATCCCGGAGTTCTGACAAAAAACGTTGGGCATTTTCCGGAATTAGATTTCCGATATTGGCGCCCAGAAATAACACTACTTTAGGGCGTTTGTCGAGTCCTTTTATCGCTCGCAGGACTTTAAAATACTCTCCTTTTTTAGGTACAACTTCCAGTTGGGGTAAGTCTTTTGCCAGTGATGATTGCAGGCTTTCCAGGACACTCCCCGAGATATCAATGGGCAGATAGTTAAAGTTGCGTCCCTGTTCGAGAAAGTGTTTTAACAGGATTCTGGTTTTTGTGCCATCTCCGGCTCCGAGCTCAACCAGGTCAAAATGTGCAGGCATGTGCTCCAGAATGGCTTGCTTTTGAGCGGTGAAAATCTCCAGTTCGCAATCCGTGAGGTAATATTCGGGCATGTGCATAATCTCCTGAAAGAGTTTATCTCCCTGCGCATCGTAGAAATATTTGGAAGAGAGCTTTTTAGGATTCGCCGAAAGGCCCTCCAGAATATCTTGTTCGAATGGGGTCATGTTTGGGGTTTAGCAGAGATCTTTTGCCAGCCTGAATCCGGAAAATTGCCAGCGCATATTCGGGTGAAAAAAATTGCGATAAGTGATCCGAAAATGATCCATGGGGGTCGCTGCAGAGCCACCCCGCAAAACCATTTGATTGATCATGAATTTTCCGTTGTATTCGCCCAGGGCTCCCTTAAATCTCGGATAGCGCGGGTAGGGCTGATAGGCACTGGAAGTCCATTCCCACAAATGGCCGGCAAATTGATGGTCGCCACTTGCCGAAACGGGTTTTGGATGAAAACCACCACCGTCCATAAATGCCCCGGGTGTTTGTTTTGATCCAAATTTTTTGGCGGCAATTTCCCATTCAAATTCAGTGGGTAAGCGCAAGCCTTTCCACTGGGCATAAGCATCGGCTTCATAATAACTCAGGTGAGCCACCGGCTTGTTTGGATCAAGTGGTTCAATACCGGAAAGCGTGTATTCATACCATTGACCGGATCGTGCATACCAGTATAAAGGGGCCTTTACTTCCAGCGTATTCTGCCATTCCCAGCCCTCAGAAAGCCAGTACTGATGATTTTCGTAGCCACCTGCTTCTATAAAAGCGAGATATTCCCCGTTGGTGATCAGTCGATCGCTAATGGCGAAAGCTTCCTGCCATACCTTGTGCGGGGAGCGTTCGTTGTCCCAGCAAAATCCTTCCCCGTGATACCCGATTTCGTATAGGCCTTCTTCCACGTTTAAGAAACTCAAAGGCTTTTCGTTGCTAATGGATGTAGCCTGCTCCTTTTTATGGCCATTCGCGAAAGCGGGAAAAAGGGGGTTATTACCCAGTATGTACTTGATATCCATCAGCAGGAGTTCCTGATGTTGTTGCTCGTGTTGGAGGCCGACTTCAAGCGTATGCTTTTCTGCTTCCGACAAACCGGATTCGTTTGCTTCCAGATAAGCCAGGAGGTGTTGGTCGGTCCACTGCCGGTATTCTAAAACTTTTTCCAGGGTAGGACGGGTCATGTTGCCTCGTTTGGAGCGCAGTATCCGAGGGCCCTGACTTTCGTAATAACTGTTGAAAAACCAGTTTAGGCGTTCATCAAACAGGGAATAGTTTGCCTGTGGTGCGAGGATGAAATTTTCGAAAAACCAGGTGCTGTGGCCTAAATGCCATTTGGGCGGGCTGACAAATTCTACCGGTTGCACCACATAGTCTTCGGCATGCAGATTTTGGCAAAGATCCAGTGTTTTTTGACGGATCTCCCGGTATCTCAATGCCAGACTTTGAGTAGTATCTAGTGTTGTATTGGGGCTGTTGCTTTCCATAGGGCAGAATTTTCAGGCATCTTTGATGTCGACTCCTTTCCAAAAGGCCACGCGATCTTTGATGTGGCTGGCTGCACTTTTAGGTTCGGGGTAATACCAGGCAGCATCCTGATTGGTCTGTCCGTCCACATTAATACTGTAATAAGATGCCGTCCCCTTCCAGGGGCATTCGGTATTTGTCTCACTTTGAGAAAACAGATCCATATTCAGGCTTTCTGCGGGGAAATAATAATTTCCTTCCACCCTTACGAGGTCGTCGCTTTCTGCCAGGACCTTTCCATTCCAAATTGCTTGCTTTTTCACGTGTACAGGTTTTATTAAATAACAGTTATTTGCTGTTCGGGTTCAAATAAAAAAGGCTGCCTGAAAATTCGGCAGCCTCCATAAAGTAAATACAATTAAACCCACTAAGCGGATTTTCGATGGATATTTCTTTGTATGGATTGTCCGTTTGCGGACGCTCCCGCTCGCCTTTTTACGGCTTCAAACGTTTCTTCATAATCCGGGAAATTGGTGCCCATAATCCGATCCCAGAAGTTGAAATACAATCCGTAGTTGCCCCGACTTTTCAAATGGTGCATATTGTGGTGCGTAGCCGTATTGACCCACTTGAAAATGGGATGTTTTACAAAGCCGCTGGGGAATAATTCATAACCGCCATGGCCGAGTACGTTCCAGATGAGCGACCAGAACGCAAAGGCTATTAGCACCCCCGGATGCATGGGCAGCAGCAGCGCAGTTATCGGGATGATAGCAATTTCAAGAACGGCTTCCAGTGGATGAAAAGACATGGCTGCCCAGGGCGTTGGATTAAAAGACTGATGATGCACTTTATGCATTATTTTGAAAAAGGGCGGACGGTGCAATAGTCGGTGCATCCAGTAAAAGTAGGTGTCGTGGATCAGGAACAAAAGCAGGAATGAGAGGGGCAACCATCCATATCCGTACAAGCTGATATCGGTATAAATCGCGGTAAAACCATGTTTCCGGAGTAGGGCAAGGATTAATCCGAAAAGTGCAAATACAAGAGCTGACATTAGCGAGTGACCGATTTCAGACCAGACCTTTTTGGCAGAAGGAAAGGATTTCTGGATCTTCCATTTTTTGATCTTTGCCGGCCGGATGTAATAGAAGAGAAAGAATAAGAATCCCGCCATGATCAGGTATCGCAAAAAGATAAGTGTGGCACTAGCCATCCAGGCCGGGACATAACCGAATTTTTCTATCAGGATAAGCATGGGAATCAAGTTTGGGGTGAAAAATGGGGGGACCAATTACTAAGCCCCCCCTGTTCGGGTCTCCAATCAGAGTTCTATGGTGTATACATTGCCGTTGATGATCACATTAGCAGCCATATCACCGAGGAAAATGATATCTCCATCAAAGCTGAATGATTCGCCGCCAACGACCTCTCCACTCAGGGTGAAAGAAGCAATGCCACTCTCAATGCGTTTGTCGTCTTTGTCGATCACCAGGTCTTCCACCGTAATGACGACTTCGCTATTGATCACATTTTCGTTACGCACCAGAGAAACCTGTTGGCCGATGCGCTCATAAGTACCATTGATTACATAGGGGTCTCCTCCAAAAAGGTTGTCCAGGGTCCAGTTGCCAACTGCTGCATCCTCAGATTCCAGGCGGTTGGTAGTATAAGAACCTTCGGTGGAGCGATCAAACTCCATACTTACCGGGATTTCGAGGTCATTACAATAAACCTCCCATTGCCAGTCGCTGGAGTAAAAAGCAGTAATAAAGGCATTACTGATGCTGCGGTCGATGGTAGAGTCAAACACCATTCCACAGGGACTTCCGCCCGATTTTTCGGCATATTGGTCGCCGACATAAGCCGCATCGAGAGCTTCTGCCGTTATGCCTTCAGCATCCGATGCGAGTGCCCCCTCTACAATTTCAGCAGCTTCTTCTTCGGTTAGGTCTTTTTCCTCAGGCTGGGGTTCTTCCTCCGGTTGGCAGGCTGTAAAAAATAGCAAGGCAAACAAAGTTGGGATCAAAAACAATTTAAAATTCATAATGAGTTAATTATTTGGGTGAATGATTTTGATTACGATTACAAAGGAAGGGGGGAGCGGCTTTCGCCGAAAGAAAATTCAATGTGTGGTAATCGATTTTCAACAAGCTGCAGAATGGTGTATTGTTGAAGGATTTGGACCCCTGGTTGAACAGGTTTTACCGTTGGTTGAAGAAAGCCTTGATTTTATGGACAATTCCGTAGTTTCGCTTTGTGGAAAGCCTGGAAAAAGAGAAGATTTTATTGCCTGCCAACCGGCGTTTGAGCATCTGGCTACAGATCAGTTTCTGGATATTTTTCCTGCTGATTCATGTGGTGGTGGTGGGTATAGCGGTTCCACTCGATGTGGCCGTCATGCGGGGTTTTGCCAATGTGCTTCCACTCCTGGCGCTGTTTTACATCAACACCCGGATGGTCGACCGTTTTTTTGAACGGGGACAGATCATTTTATATCTCTTTTTTGCATTCGTTCTCATTCTCGGAATAGGTTGGCTGCGCGTTCAAATCAATCTGAATTTTCCGAATATTGGTCAACATTTGCTTGCCCTGGGAAAAAAGGAGATGCTGCAGGTCGGAGCTATCCTTACAAATGGAGCCATCCTTTTACTCAGTACATTCTATCGGCTGATCGAAAACCGGAATCAGCGGGAAAGGCGCTTTCAGGCCATTCGCGAAAAGCAGCAGACCGCCCAGTTGCAATTTTTGCGTTCACAGATAAATCCGCACTTCCTGTTTAACACCCTCAATAATATTTATTCTCTGGCTGTGGCTGGTTCCAAGCAGACAGCCCCCATGGTTTTGCAGCTGAGCAAGCTCCTGCGGTATGTGTTGTACGATAGCCAGCGAGAAAAGGTTGAAATGCAAAGAGAGGCGGAGCAACTGGATAAATTTATTGCCTTGTTCCAGATGCGGAGCGAGGAACCCCTTGATATCGTATTCACCCGTAAAGGTGATCTGAGCGGAGTGGAGATCGAACCGATGATTCTCATTCCATTGCTCGAAAATTGCTTCAAGCATTGTGATTTTGACAACAACCCGGATGCTTTTGTGCGTATCAAGTTAGAAGTACTTCCAGCGGATCGCTGGTCGTTTATCACGGAAAATACTTTCAATCCTGATGATAAACAGAAAGATAAAACGGGGGGTGTGGGACTGGTCAACATTCGGCAGCGCCTTCAACTTAAATACCCCCGACAGTTTGAGCTTAGCACACAGAAGGAAGGTGATTTATTTCTGGTTAAACTCCACTACAACCCCAGCACTCCATGAATCCAACCATCAAGACCATATGTGTAGATGACGAGTATCTGGCGCTGCAATTGCTGGAAAGCTATATCAGTCGGGTTCCCGAATTGGAATTGCAGGCTACCTTTAAGTCTCCAATGGAAGCCTTGAGCTATTTGAAAGCAAATCCGACAGACTTGTTGTTTTTGGATGTTCAGATGCCGGTACTTAGCGGAAACAACCTGCTCAAGGTGTTATCTAATCCGCCGCTTACCATTTTCACCACTGCTTATAGTGATTATGCTCCGGAGGCTTTTGACTTGAATGCGGTAGACTATTTGATTAAGCCTTTTTCTTTTGAGCGGTTTTTGCAGGGCATAGAAAAAGCTCAAAAGCAATTGATACCTCCGGTTGAAAATGGGCCAACCCCAAATGAATTTCATTCCGGCTCCTCCGAATTTTTGGTTGTAAAAGTTGATGGCAGGACCCGAAAGATTTTCCTAAAGGATATCAGGTTTATTGAGGGCTTGAAAGAATATGTTCGGATCCACACGGCAGACCAACGTTTTGTTACTCTCGAACGGCTACAATATCTGGAAGAAACACTTCCGCATCCTGCTTTCTTGCGGGTTCACAAATCCTATATTGTCGCCCGCGACAAAGTGCTCTCCATTGAAGGCAATTTGTTGGAAGTTGGTTCTGACCGCATTCCTGTAAGTCGCAGCCGACGGGAGGAAGTTTTTGATTTGATCTTCGGTTCGAAAGACAAGTCTTAAATGTTTACGGCAGGGGAGTCCCTGATGATTCTGTTAATCTCTTAAAGCGTTTAGAAATCTCTTCCAGTCTGGATTGTTTTGTCCGGTTGATGATTGCCCGTCCGTCAATTTCAGAAACTTTGGTGAGTTCTCCCATTGTTCCGGTTGTAAAGACTTCATCAGCCGTATAGAATTCCGTGATGGAAAGATTGGTTTCCCGAGATGGAATCTTCCATTCAGTACAGATTTCCAGTACCAGGCCACGGGTGATTCCCGGCAGGCAGGCATGGGCGTGGGGAGTCAGAACTTCTCCTTTGCGTACACAAAAGAGGTTTACCCCATTGGCCTCTGCCACAAATCCATCTTTGTCGAGCATAATGCCGGCATCGGCACCTGCATGGTTGGCTTCAATTTTAGCCAGAATATTATTGAGCAGGTTGGCATGGTGGATCTTACTATCCAGAAACATCGGATTGTTTCGTCTTACAGATGAAGTGACAAGCCTAATCTCCGGCGGATAAACCGGTGGTTTCCATTCTGCAAGAACGATGAGGCTACAGCCTGCCTGGTTTAAACGCGGGTCCATGCCAGAAGTGATCTTTTCTCCACGGGTCAGGGTTAGCCTGATGTGCACACCGTCCCGCATATTATTGGCTGCCAGGGTTTTAAAAACTGCTTCGCGTACGACCTCTTTGGTTGGAATGTCGGCAAAATGCAGGGCGTGAGCAGATTGCCAAAGTCTTTCGAGGTGGCGCTCAAAGGAAAAAATGCGACCATTGTATACCCGCAATCCTTCCCACACAGCATCTCCTCCCTGGACCACACTGTCGAAAACGGATACTTTGGCTTCTTCTCTGGGTAGCAACCGGCCATTTACATAAACGATTAGATCGTTATTCTTTGGGTCGAATTTTTGTAGCATGGGTTAAGCTTTCAATGCGTGTTCAAATAAAAATTGATAATACTTTTCAGCCTCTTTTGCCAGGGGCTCCAGGGCAGTTGGAACGATGGCCTGGCGTTCCTGATAAGGTTGAAACCCCGTTGATTGATGCACATTCCTATACCACCAGGCTGCCCAGACGCCGTCTTCTTCCCGACCTCCGGCTTCCCAGCTCAACATTTCCGGAAACCAGGGAATGACAAGTTGGTTGCAGAGCTCCTCCAGGATTTTTTCCGGATTTTTGAGCAATTCATTTGCATCGATGACTACTGGAGGTTTGCCGCGAGCCTGCAATTCCCTGAAAAGGACATATTGCATCTCAATGCCAAGGTCAGCCATTTGTGGATTGGGAATAACTTTGGTATAAGACTGAATGATCAGCCGTGGATCCCGAATGAGCAAAATGTGTTCCATCTCCTCCAGAAAATCCCGGTTTACCTTGATGAGATGATGGGTCATCTGTTTGAACAATACAACCGGCTTGTTACACGGCCCCAGCAATTGCTCCCGAATCACCTTTTCTCCGTCATTCTCCTGGGAAGCGAGAATACTTTCACGGCCCGGATGTTCGGCTTCAGAATCCGTATTAGATAAGTAGTGGGCATACAAAGGTTCATCCACCACTTGTGTATCCGGCCTTTCGGCGAAAGCATACATAAAAGCCGTGGAGATATTTCTCGGACTGGACCAGGCGTTTATTCTAGTTGTGTGCATAAAAAAGGGGCAGGCATTAGTGCCTGCCCCGAAAGGTAAAAGGAATTTCAATTTTAATCCGCTTTGACAAAGCGTTCTGTTAAAATACTGCCATCTGCAGCCTGGACACTTAAGAAGTAAATCCCGGCTGGGAGGTCAGAAACATTTATCGTTTGCACCATGCTGTCTACATACAGGCTGTTGACCACTTTTCCGGTATAATCCCGGATAAAGACCTGTCGGGCTGATTCCATATTTATGGCTACTTCGAGCTCATAAGTAACTGGATTTGGTCTCAGGCTAATGCTGTTTTCTTCGACCAAATTATTGTCGTAAACTTCAAAGTTGAACATCAGCTCCGTAGTGAATTCGTATTCTTCTGACCAGGGAGTCCAGCCACCTAAGGGGCAAAGTGTCCTGGTCATGTATGTATACACGGTATTAGGCTGTAGGTTGTTCAGCACTACATTGGTCATAGTCGTCTGTATACGTGTCCAGGGGCCACCGGTAACCGGGCGATAGGCCAGGCGGTAGGACGTAGCACCTGGTTCCGGCAACCAGCTAATGATTGCCGTTGTCGATGTAGTGGTAATCTGGTCAGCTACCCAGGATTCACAGGTCTCCTGCATTTCAACGGTTGTAAATTCGTAGAGCTCAGCAGACCAGTCGGAAACTTCTCCATTTGAACACTTGGTTATGGTTTGGTACTCGTATGTGGTGTTTGGCGACAGGTCTGAAATTGTATAAGAACCCAAATCAGCAGCAAAACTTGGACTTTCCCAGGGATCCGAAGATCCAGCAACGCGATACCGAATTCGGTAGGCGATATGTATTGGATTGATATTCCAGTAGATGGTCGCTGTGGTGCCGGTTGTTTCAATACTTTCCGGAACCCAGGCCAGGCAATCTGTATTTGCCGATTCTACTACAAAAGTTTCAGAGGCGGTACAACCATTGGCATCGGTTACATCTACGGAATAAGTTCCGGCTTCAAGGCCATCAATGTCTTCGGAAGTTTCGCCATTGGACCAGGCAAAAGTATAACCAGGAGTGCCACCTGAAACCGTAATGTCAATAGTGCCATCGCTGGCACCGGAATCATCGGTTACCGTTCCGGAAATGGAAATTGCCGTAGGCTCATTGATGGTGATCATATCCGTAACCAGTTCTGCGCCGTCAAAAACGGAAACGGTATAAGTACCTGCTGCGAGCCCGGTAATGGTTGCTGTATTTCCGCCATTATCCCAACTGTAGGTGTAAGAACCGGTCCCGCCGGAAGCAAGGGCTGTTGCTGTTCCGTCACTACCGTTATTACAACTTACATCTGTACCGGAAACAGATACAGATAAAGGCGGTTGGGTGCTTTCCACGACAAAGGATTCAGAAGCCGTACATCCATTATCATCGGTCACAGAAACGGTATAGGTACCGGCTGCGAGTCCGGTGATATCTTCAGTGTTTTGGCCGCTAGACCAGGAAAACATATAATCCGGAGTACCGCCAGATACGGTGATGTCAATGGCTCCATCGCTGGCGCCGGAATCATCGGTTACGGTTCCGGAGATAGAAATCGCCGTAGGCTCATTGATGGTGATCATATCCGTGACCAGTTCTACACCGTCCGAGACGGAAACGGTATAAGTACCTGCTGCGAGACCAGTGATGGTAGCCGTATTTCCGCCATTGTCCCAGCTATAAGAGTAAGAACCGGTTCCGCCGGAAGCAAGGGCTGTTGCTGTTCCGTCACTACCGTTATTACAACTTACATCTGTACCGGAAACGCTTACCTCAAGTGGTGGATTTGTAACCAGGGTGGTAAAACTGAAAATGGTTGAAGGAATTCCGTTGCCACAATTATTGTCCGCTCTTACCTGCCAGTAATAAGTTACCCCTTCTTCCAGTGGTGCAGCAGGCGCGTATGAAGTAGAAGGTACCGTTACCTGAATAATCGGATTATTGAGGTTCGGGTTATCGGCTACGGTAAGTTCATAATCATCCGCATTTGGTGTCGGAGCCCAGGAAAAGAGCGGGTTAAGGGATACGTCGACCGCATCGTCTGCAGGTGTCAGAGGCAGAGTCGATCCCGGGGCACCGGGTTGAACAACCAATCCAACTGTCTGAGTTTCTGTACCCGGTGTACCCGTTCCCTCGATATCAAATGTATATGATCCGGGAGCAATGGCCTGGGTATTTGTGATAATTAGGTTTGAAGAACCGGGTGCGTTGACCGGGTTGGTAGAGAAAACGGCATTGGCTCCTGCTGGTAATCCAACTGCTGAGAGGGAAACGGGGCCGTTAAAACCACCGACTGAACCGATATTGACTGTATAAGTTGCTATCTCTCCCTGGCAGAGTGTTACGGAAGGAGGGGTTACAGTAAGGGTAAAGTCCAGGGGCGCACCAATGATGGTGAAGTCCTGGTTAGAGATATCAAAAAAGATGTTTCCTGATCCACGAACCATTACTCTTGCATCGGTAGTTGCATTGTTTGGTACTGTTATGGTATGTGAACCATCGTTAGGCGTAGCTGTAGCCAGTGTTATCGGATAGGTCATGCCCCCATCGGTAGATAAAAATATGTCGACATTGGCTGCGTTAACGGATCCGCCACTTGTGCCGGCTACGTCCCAGGTGATGGTCTCTGAATTTCCGGCATTCCATACCACCGGATTATTGGGGCTGGTTACAAGAAATGGTCCTGAGGAACCATCTACTGTTACGGTGATTTCATCGTCATCGGTACAACCTGCCCCCGGATTATTATCCCGTACGGTTAGCCGCCAGTTGTATGTTCTGGATACGCTGGCCAGCACTTCCCAGGTCGGTGAATTGTTGGCAATGATATCTGTTAGCTTTGGCAGGTAGCGATCGGGGGAGGCTGTCGGGTCGAGCGAACGAAAAGCAGGGCCGGTTGTATTGGAGGATTGAGGGGGCATAGAAGCTACTTGCTTGTCGTATTGTTCCCAGCAATAGGTTAATGCATCACCATCCGGATCAGTAGCTGAACCTTCCAGTACAAAGGGAGTGGATTTTGGAATAATGTGATTGTTTCCTGCATTAGCTGAAGGAGCATTATTGCCTGTGTTGGTTATCATCGCACAGCTGTTTCCTCCGCCATTGGTAAAATTGGACATAAGGATCACACTATTGATGTGGAAGAAGTCATCACTGTTTGACTGTACGTTTGGACTACAAATCCCGGCATACCCCATGATCGTAGAGGCACTTCCCGGCTCGTAAGACGATTGGGAGTCGCGGTTGCAATTGTTGTTTTGTGTATGTCGGCCACCAAACTGGTGTCCCATCTCGTGGGCCACATAATCCACGTCGAATGGATCGCCTACGGGCGTACCTTGTCCGGTTACACCACCTGCTTTGTTTGATCCGCAAACACATTGGAGGTAAGCAACGCCGCCACCACCGGTACTGAATACGTGACCGATGTCGTAATTGGAAGAACCGATAACACTATTGCAGGTCGAAATATTTTGTCCTAGCATAGCTCCACCGTTGCCATTAGAATAGGGATCTGAATTTCCATTGAGGAAAATGAGTTGATCCGTATTAGGCACCAGTTGAAGCGTTGTAGTGATGTCTGTTTCAAAGATTCCGTTTACCCGGGTCATGGTCGTGTTCATAGCTGCCAGTGCTCCGGCTACGGTTCCTCCGTGAAACTGGGCATATTCGCCCGTACAGGCCAGTGCAAGACGGTAGGTACGCAGGTCGCAATCTCCATTAGTTTTCAGTGCGATCTCATCAATATCCGGAATGGTTTTTAGGGCTTCTTTATTATGCTCATCAAATTCACAAATGAATTCAGAAGCTTCCGGTTTGGCAAAATCCGTTTTGAAATAGCTGATGTAATCCAGATTGGTTTCAGCAGCAAAGGGATCAATAAAGACTGGTTGTTGGTTGCCCGAGCGAATCATGGCATGAAAGCCTTTCGGGGTCAAATCAAAACGAACAACTGCTGTCGGATCTTCAACTCCCTGTCCGACAAATGACCGAATATTCGGATACTTCGCGGCAAGATCGGGATGCATGATGGGGGCATACCAGATACGGTAGGTTTGAAAACCTTCGTCAGGCATTGGTAAGCTAAGCAATACTTCCTTTTGGCTGCCTTTGAATCGCTCCGGAGCCTGGTCCAGAATCTGAACCATTTTTACCGGATCCATTTGAAGGGTGCGGTACTTTGCAGGTATGATGTGTCTGGTCTGACCTGCTTTTTGGATAACAGATTCAGTCACATCAGACCAGGGGTTGGTATCTCCCGGGAGGCCTTGTGCAAATATGACAGTACTTAAAAAGACGGAAATAATTAGTAATGAAATTTTCGTCAAATAGGCTTTCATCTTTCTCAGTTGATAAGTTTTGTGGAAATTGTGTGGATCTTTTCATACTTCAAGCTCCGGATTCAATACCGACGAAGAAGTGGGTATAGAATGATAAAATAATGCGAATGTTTAAAAACACCTCAGGAGCCATTTTTAAAC
Organism: Bacteroidota bacterium; assembly: GCA_018222965.1. Lineage (GTDB taxonomy): Bacteria > Bacteroidota > Bacteroidia > Chitinophagales > Saprospiraceae > JAAEZH01. The sequence continues at coordinate 30,856 of JAAEZH010000031.1, read as the reverse complement.
AATTTCAATTTTCGTTTCACGTGGGGAGGGGAGATAGAATTCATTTCCAGTCTCTTAACGATAGGGGATTGAAAAGTTACAGCATTTGAGGGTGTTTTTTTACTTCCGTAAACTGGAAGACCATTCAGGTCTTAAACATAAAAAGCCCTTCAAGTCTCTTGAAGGGCCAGGTAATATCGCCAAAAAATCACCAAATAATTCTTTAAAAAAGCGGACCTAACCCCCTGATTACCCCCCAGTAAACTCAGAGGGGTCAGTCCTTCTTTTTGAAAAAAGACTGAAATTGTGACAGTCTTATAATGCAAATTAAAGGCTTTTTTTTGACTAATGTTCAAATTTTACCTACTACATTTCATTAAAAAGGGAAATAAAATGGGGTATTAGCTGAGAAAGTCCCGCAAAAATGGGTTCAAAGTGGTTTTTGCCCGAAGAATCCCCTTTGGAGGGCTGTTATTTGTTGGCTGGAACCTCTTCACAAAAGGAGGATTTACCGTTTGATTAAACCGTTTCTAATACGGCTCTGGCAGGGGCTCCTTCTACTCCTTTAATACTTACAGGCAAGCACCATAAACGGTAAGGGCCGGGTTGGATATGCCCCAGGTTTAGGCCTTCCAAAATTACAACCTCCTTTTTTAGAAGGGTAATGTGGGTTTCAGTAGGATCGGAAAATCGTTGGATAGAATGATAATCTATTCCCACCAATTCAATATCATTTTCAGTAATCCATTTTGCACCTTCCGGGCTTAAGGCTGTAAAGTCTTTATCAAAGGGATGGCTTAAGTTTTGCCATTTTTTAGAATTGTCTGTTTTAAACAGGATTTTCTTTGTTTCCTTCGGCAGCCGAAGGGCATCCAGATGTTCGGGGCGTATGGATTTGATTCCTCGCAGTTCTACTACCCGGCAGGGACCATTGAGCTTGCTTAGGGAGATTTCTGCTGTGGTTTTTCCTCCCTTGATAAAATGCAAGGGCGCGTCGATATGAGTGCCTGAATGAATGTCGATATCAAGTCTGGATACGGTAGCCTCATCCCCTTTCTCCTGATCCATCAATTTATTAATATGAATGCCATGACTACCCGGCCAGACGGGAAGTGCCGGATGCAGCGGATTGGAAATATCGATCAGTTGCCCCATGATTGTAGATTTAGTGATCCAGTTGACTGTAATCTATTCGCCGGTCAGAATCGTTGGATTGCTGTTGGTTTTGAACATATCCCTTGGGATAGTAAAAGCGTTCCCGCACCGCATTGTCGAGTAGATAAGATTGTTTGTAGCCCCGGTATGTGCCCCAGAACTGCATGAGTCGGAAGAGGAAAATACTGCCAAACTCTTTTCGTAATACCTTGTTATGGGCTGCCTGTTTCCAGTCGTTCCACCAGTTTTTAATCAGGAGGTTTAGAAAAGTCAAAAAGTTGAAGGTTTCGTGTTTCATTATTAGCCGTAAGGCAATAGCTTCCCGCCTGTATCGGTTGAACACGCTCTTCCATTTTTCTTCATGTACGTGTACAATTGCCGCCTCTGCCTGATAGGCAATCTTCCATCCTTCTTCCTGTATTTGTTTGGCCCAGGCAAGATCTTCCAGACCGGTGAGCGTCTCATCATAAGGATGTGATTCCCACAAGTTTTTGCGGATGGCACAATTGGCATTATTACAAAAAGGATGCTTTTGATCGGCAACCGAAACATCCGGAAACCATTTGGCAAAGATTTGATGTTCGGAGAAACGCGTGCGCTCGTCTCCCTGTTGTTTTCCATAAACCAGGGCTACTTCCGGGTCCTTGAATGGATCGGCAATTTTTTCCAGCCAGTCTTTAAAAACCGGATATACATGAGCACTGGCAAACAGGAGAATGTCGCCAGTAGCTGCCTCACAACCTTTATTGAGGGCAAAGCCAAAAGAAAACTCCTCTGGTTTTATATGGATAATCCTGGTAGGGAACTGACTTGCGATAGACAAGGTGGCATCGGTAGAGCCACTGTCTACAACAATGATCTCAACATCATTATGGTTTTGTTCCATAATTCCGGCCAAAAGACGACCGATATGCTTTTCTTCGTTGAGACAGCGGATGACAATAGAAACCTTCATAGCCGGTCAAAGTTAGTGAATGGTCGCATTTTCTGAAACATTTCGCAATTTAGCGTTTCAATTGCCTGTATGGGAATAATTCAACGACAAGGAATTAAACAAAGTTTGGTCACGTACCTCGGTGTGGTATTTGGTGCGATAAATGTACTTTTTATCTACACCAGCTTTTTAAGCACCGACCAGTATGGTTTGATCCAGGTTTTGACTTCCGCTACTAAGATTGCCTTGCCTTTCGTTCTGTTGGGCACGCAATCCATGATCGTGCGATTCTTCCCGCATTTTAAAGATACAAGCCGGGGACATAACGGTTATTTGTTTTTTCTGTTGCTTATTCCAACCCTTGGCGTGAGTATTCTGGCGCTGTTTGACTGGCTTGTTGAAGATAATTTGATCAGTCTTTTCTTTGAGCCCACTCCTTTGATAGAGACTTATGGCAGTTATGTGATTCCCTGGTTATTGTTTTTGGCCTGGTCGCAGGTGATGACCCGTTATGAAATGAATTTTCACCGGATCGCGGTACCGGCTGTTTTTAATGATTTGTTTGTCAAAATCGGGGTGCCGGCCTGTGTGGTTTTATACTTCGCAGATTTGCTTTCTTTTCAGCAGGCTGTTCTGGGTATTGTACTTTTGCATTTACTGATTTTTATCGCCCATATTTTGTACACAAAAGGTTTGGGGGAGCTTTACCTTCGTCCGCGTTTTGACCGCTTTCGCGGAAAGCTTTTAAAAGATATGGGTGTCTTTGCAGGCTTTGGAATACTGGGCAATCTGGGATCTGCCATTGTTCCGCATATCGATACTTTCATGGTAGGATCCTTAATTGGTCTGAGTAGTGCGGCTATATATACCATTCCTAATTTTGTAACCAATGTGATTGATGTACCTCGCCGGGCTTTGGCCAGTATTTCAGGTCCCATAATTACAAAGGCCTGGGAGGAAAATGACAGGCAGGAACTGTCAAAGTTGTATAAACAGAGTTCCATCAATCAATTTATTGTCGGGCTCTTTATGTTGCTTGCGCTCTGGTTGTCGATCGACGACCTTTACGCCCTCATTCCGGAAGGGGATAATAAAGCCATTTACCTGAGTGGAAAATATGTGGTTTTGATTTTGGGGTCGTCAAAAGTGCTGGACATGATGACCGGGATCAATAGTGAACTGATCATGTATTCCAGGCATTTTCGGGTAAACTTTTATGCCATCATTGTATTGGCAGGTATATCTGTATTCCTCAACTTTGTATTGATACCCATCTATGGCATTAATGGGGCGGCACTGGCTACCTTAATTTCCTTTGCCATTTTTAACCTGGTTAAATATCTTTTTTTATACTTCCGGGAAGGTCTGCAGCCTTTTACTGTAAAGACCCCATTAGTTGGACTGCTGGGTATCGGGCTTTATTTTCTAGTACGTTTTATACCCATTGATTTGCATCCTTTTTTAAGTATTTTCTTTCGGTCTGCTGTTTTCACCGGTCTGTATATTTTGGTAATATGGAAGGGTAATTTGTCGCCAGAACTTAGCGCCCTGGCTGATGAATACTGGAATAAGATTAGAAACTTCAGAAAATAAAAAAAACAGCCCGGATTTTTTTCCTGAAAATCCGGGCTGCTTCTTTTATCCGGGAAAGGTTCTAAGAGCCAATTTGATTGAGCATATCATAAACATGCCCTCTGATTAGAAATTGTCGGTCTCTTTTGTTGATGTATTCAAACTTAACGACCTCCCGCCTGCCTGTTCGAATGTCAAACAGTATTCCGTAAAGGAAAGTCTTCTTTTGTTTTTTAAAAGTGAAGACACCCGTCCACAGGAAATAATCGGTACCGTAGCGATCCGCAATGTCATTGATCTCATTTTGACGGTATCCGGTTGTAAGACTTAAGTCATCTTGTTGAAGTTGTTGTTCAAACCAGTCATTTAGCAAGCGGATATCGTTAAATGCCCGGGTTTCATTGGCTTCCAACTGACAAACATCCAGCAACTCAACGCTGACAGGCGTATTTCTTGCCAATTCTTCAAAGTAAGCGTTGTACTTGTTTTGTGCAGTCTCGGTCTCAATGTACTCAATACCGCTTTCCATTTTTCGGTTGAGTTTCAGGTAATTGGGATTGATCACAATTACCTTATCAATACCAAGCTGAAGCCCTTTTTTCTTAGCTGTTTTTTGTCGGGTTTTCCAGGCTCTTTGTCCTTCGTAAGTTTGATAAAACTCCCTTTCTTTTTCCCTTTCATTGGCTTCTTCCAATCCGGCTTCAAATGCAGCTTCAAATGTTTCGTCCTTCATCTCTTCGAGAAAGGCAAGTCGCCAGTATTCCGTTTTACCCGGTTTGACCGTTTCTGCTTTTTTACCCCGAATTTTATCGTATTTGCTCAGGTTTTCATCTCCATCCTCACTCTCATCCTCATCCCCACTCTCACTCTCACTCTCATCCCCACTAAATACTTCCTGAAGCATTTTCTCATCGAAATTGAATTCTTCCAATCCCTTTCGTTGAAAGCCCAGTTCTATAAACAAATCTTCGACCAGGGATCGAACTTCATCATCATCCGGGTTTTCCTGCATGATTCGCCAGTTGTATCGAAGGGCAAGGATGGTTGCTTCGTCCCGGCGCAATCGTTTCATAAAATAATGGGCTTGTTGAGATTCGCCTTCTACTTCTTTGTAATTGGATTCATAGTAATAATCCTCGTCATTGGAGTACTTTGAATGCACATACAAGGCTTTGCCAACCGTTTTTCGGAGGTATTTGTTGCCGGGGTATTTTTGAAGTAAAATGTTTCCGGTGTAGATGGTTAATGCCAGTGCTTCTGCCTGTAAATAAAGCATGGGTAGTTCGAACCGGGCAATCTCGCGCACCCGAAAAAAGCGCTCCTCAGAAACCAGGTAGTTGGTACGCCCCTCATCAGATTTGCCCTCCAGTGCTTCCCGCAGGGCTTTTCGGCGAGTACCAATATTGGGGTGCGTGCTTTCACTATCGTCGGCATCTTCGTCAGTTCCTGTGATCGGATCCAATTCTTCTTTGAAAAACTTCTCCGGAAATTGATAATACTCATCTTCAAAGATGGAAGCATCAAAAGGCACTTCATCAAAAGGGAGATAAGCGTATTTAAAGACGTCGAAAACGGTATTTAGTGTGGAATAACTGTAATTGGTAGACAGGAATCGCTCCAAACCAAATATGTCTGCTTCCATCTCTACTTCCTTGGAGTAGTGATTTTCGGAGAGGATGCTTTCACTCAGTCCCGACTCTTTTACCAGGTCCTGACTGCCTCTTTCCAGCGCTGCAGATTTTAAGTATAGATTCAGCAAGTGTTGTTCGCGCACATGAACCAGCTCGTGTGCCAGGATGTACGCCAATTGGGCTTCGTTTTCCAACTGACTGATTAATCCCAGGGTAACAAATATGGACCCCCGACTTGTTGCAAATGCATTTACATTTTCGGTGCGAAGGGTATACACATTGACGACATCCTGTAACTCGGGCTCGTTTTCCAGCAAGACCGACATGATATCGTTGAGGTATTGACTCACTTCATCATTGAAAAGCACAATGCCGCTTTGCAACATATCGTCTATCACAAAGTTGGTCTCCAACGCAAATTGATCCATAGTAGCCATTTCTGAATGACTTACACCGTTGCGAGCAATTTCGGCAAGTTCTGCCTTGTACTTTTCAGAGGAAGGGGTTGTAAAAATATCGGGAATGTCGCCGACACAATCCAGGGGAGAATAATCCGCAAAATCCTGACTAAAAAGATTAAAACTGAGGAGGAATCCGGCAAGAATGGAAAAGAACGATTTCATGAAGTACATTTTTTGGGTATGACCCTTTTGTTTTCAATTTGGGGTTGTATTTGGAGGAGTCCTTGCAAGACTCCATTTTGTACATACGCTTAAAAAATCAAGATAGGAAAATTACAATTATTTGTACTTATCGTTCAAGCCAATCCCTTGCTGTATCATGGGGATTACTTTTTCCAATCGATTTTGCCTGGTTTCGGCTCTTTTCGCTTCTGAAATGTATTTGGCAAATTCCCGCTGTTTGCCGGAAGTGAGGTTTTCAAAATCGGATTTGAGTCCGTTTTGATCATCAAATGCCTGCTGCAATTCTTCCGGAATGACTATTTTAGTTTTGTTACTCGTTTGCCGTCTTTTTGATGCTGTATGGCTTCCTTAAGATATGCTCGGATGATATCGCTGTCGATTTCCTCCGGTGCATGAAAACGCATTTGCCGTAAGGCTTTGGTCTTGCCTTCCTGGGCATTTACCAGCAAATTGTGTGGATCCTTTAAAAAGACGCCCTGATAGAACCAGATGCCCACATAAGATTTGAAAGCGCCAATACCGGCAACATTCTTATTCTTCAGGGTATAAACGGGCATGCCCCATTTTACCGTTTCCTCTAATTCTGAATCGAGTAATAACTGCCGAATTCTTTCCAGTGGAGGCGTCCAGCTTCCCTGATCGGCTATGTAAGCATCCACGCTTTTATACCGCTTCATAAACAATCGATTTGGGGAAATTTACAAAATCTCCGGCATTGCTCAGGGCATATCGTAAAACACACCAACCGACCAACTCGGATTGGCATAGATCAACCGACCGTAAAAGACCACTCCCACAGCGGCAGAAATGCCAAAAGAATCGGTTACATACCAGGCTACTTCAGGGGTAAATGCGAGGTACTCGCTGTTGTTGGCAAAAAGGCTGCTGCCTTCGTTGCCTGCCACAGAATTTCCATTATTGAGCGATTCAATGCCATCGAGTCGAAGTATTAACCACAAGCGGTCCGGTACAAATTGCAATCCGCTTTCAAGCCCAAATCGAAATTCATCCGAAAAACCCTGACTTCGCTGATTAAAGCCGGTATAGGCTTTCGCGTAAGCGGGCATTTTACCCAGCTTAAGACCGTGACCTGCCTCCAGGCGAAGTTGCTGATTAAATTCCCCATCGCCCGTTTGAAGCGATCCTGTACTTCCGCCTCCCGTTATGCCCAGTGGCAACCCCAAAGTGAGTGAAACACTCAACACTAAAGGCTTGTCTGTAACTAATCCGTAGCGAAGTCCGATTTGAGCATCTCCCAGACCATTCACTGCTTCGCCGGGCATTATGACCTCACCGGTAGCTTCCGAAACCGTATTGTTGAAATAAGCCCTGCTGAAAAAGGGAAAGTTTAGAATGCCGGTTAATTTGTCGGTAAAGCCATATTCGCCGTAAAGGCTGGAATTAAACACTCCATTCGTGACATTGGGATCTATCAATCCCTGGTCGGTAAAGTGCTGGTCTGCTATGACCCACCACTCATACAGTTTGATGTAAAAATCTCCTTTGGGCTGCGGCCAGGAATCTGCCCGGCTAATACCCGGGCTAAGCAATAACAGGAGAAGGACAATAAGATTTCTATGGGTCATGATTTATTCGTTAATAGCGCCTTCGCCAACTTCTACACTAAAGGGTTTGCACCAGTACAGCAAATATCCGAACTCCTCCAACCCAAGTGCGCTGGCCGACAGGCGATATTCATGTTCCCCTTCAAAAATTTCCACAGGGCCTATCTCAAAGGCTTCATTCACAGAGTTTGGATTATTAGTCAGGTATACATAGAGTCCGGGCAGGGCTGTAGAGGCTTTATAACTTTCGTCGAATGCCAGCACGAGTTCCTGACCTTCCTCATAGAAAGTGAAAGCTCCCTGCAATTCGTAACTGCTGGTGCTTACTATGGTTCCACTGAGTATTAAGGGGTCGGAAAATATGGTTTCCTGACCCACGTAAAAGGCCAGACTGTCTGCCAGGATTTCTCCCTGATGTTCTACTTGTGCAGTGATCAATGCCGGTCCTTCAGCTATGCCGCTTAGGAGTCCGTTTTCATCAATGCTTGCGAAATCCGGACTCAGGCTTTCCCAGATTATAGAGACTGTTTCTTCTTGTCCGGCAGTATTGATAAATCGGGCTTCAAGCTGAACGGAGTCGTTGATGCCCAGACTGTCGAGTCGGGTGTCAATCCGGAAAACAGGATCAACTATATCCGGCACTATATCGTCCTTGATGCATGCGGAAAAGAGCAGGCAACAAATTATGCCTGTCCAAAAATGACGTGTCATATTCTTTTTTTACAAAGGTAATGGCAACAGCATAGTCAGTCTTCACAAAGAAGTCACAAAAGTATAAAGGCGGTCGGGGGCAATCATTGGGCTTGCAACAGCTTGCGAATGGTCTGGCGTTCTTTAATGGGCGAGGATGCAAAGACTTTGCGTATCAGCTCCCAGTTTTTTCCCAGTTTTAATTTGATGGGGTTTACGGGATTTCTGGGAGACAGTCCAATTCGGGGGAGATTATACAGATCATCCTGTTTGCGCAAATGCCGGGAGTCGGTAGAAAATGCCAACCGGATACCTTCTTGTTTGAGGGTTTCAATTTCGCGTTGGCCATAATCCAATCCGGGCAGGCCGTTTGGATAAGCAAAATACCGAATATCCCGATGGAGTAATTTTTTCAAATCCTGAATGGAATCTCTTATTTCCCCTTGACTGCTTTCGTCGGGTTGGTTTTGTAAAATTGGATGGGTCTGCGTGTGCGCGCCCAGACATACAAAACCGGAGTCTGCTACTTCCCGGAGTTGCTCAACGCTCATGTTTTGAGGTGCTTTGGGGGCAGTGCCTGTTTCTTTTTGATAGATTTGAATACATAGTTGCATTCTTTCTACTGGCAGACTTTTAAATATGCTTCCCAGGCTGATTCCGGCTGTTTGGGTTTGCGAAAGTTTCAATTCATTCAGCAGAATTTGTCGCAAGATCTCCTGATTATATCCTTCTATCTCCTGAAACCAGAAGTTCTGTTGCTTCCGGGCTGCTTGTGGCGATACAAAATGGGATACCGGAATCTGATGCTTTTTTAGCAAAGGGAAAGCAATTTCGTAAAAACTGCGGTCTCCGTCGTCAAAGGTTATGTGGCAGATGTTTTTAAAGGCTTTCGCCGAATGTAGTACCGAATCCAATTCAGCAGTACTCAACAAGGTATACTGCTTCTTGAGAGAAAGGATTTCTTTTTCAAACCAGGAAGCATCGTCTATTCGGTGAAAATTTACAATAACACTGCTCATGATGGCGGATTTAGTAGGAACCAAAATTTTCAAAATCGCTGTCTATAAGTTGAAAATTCCATCGATTGTTTTTCATGCGTTCATAAAGGGCAGGATCTTTGGAGAAAAAAGCAAAACGGGGATTCCTAAGTCTCTGGGGCATCCCTTTCGAGAGGAATTTGGAGAGTTTTTCTAAAGTTGTGAAGAATCGCATATAGGCATATTTGTTGATTATGCCCCAGTGGCCAATAGCCTGTATTAATTTCTTTACGGCCTTAGAATCTGATAAATCGGAAATCCAAAGTATGTCTATGTATCGGCCCTTATTTTCTTTACAGGCAATAATTGCTTCAATACCTGGCATGGATACCAGCTGGTAGTTTTTTAGGTCGGGAGATTGTAATAGTCGCCAATTCAAATAGGCCGGATCCCTGTAGACCTCATACCCTTCGGTCTTATTCTCTTTTTCTGTTAGGGGGAAAAACTCCTCCGGATTCTTCTCTGATAAAGGACGGACTTTCAGTAAGCTGCTTTTTGAATACCTCCATTTGAAGAGGGGCCCCATAAAAAAGTTCATTGGTTTCCGTACTATTCCCGGCAAGCGTTCAGCCAGTTGGGGAGTTTCAAATGGTCTGAGAAGGAAGGTGTGGAGATAGTTGTCAAAAGATTCTGTCCACCCCAGCTTCTTAAATACACCAATAGACATGTCATTACAGAAAGTTATTTGCATGTCTGCGAATGACATCCATTTTTTGGTAAGCACCGTGCCCAGGCCCTTTCGCTGAAAAGCGGGTAAAAGGGCAAAATCAATAAACCAGGAAGCCGTAGGCGTGCTGGTCTCCGTTTGAATTCTTACCGGCAGCATACCGGCAATCCCGGCAGCCTGATCTTTTACCATCAGTATAAGCGGGACACGCCGGTCAAAAAAAGAGGTACGATAATACCATTCCCAGTGCTCGGTTAAAAAAGGAAACCTGCGAGGATAAAGCGCTCGTAGCAAAGCCTCAAACTGCTCCTTCGGGAGCTGACTGGCAGCTAGTACTTTTACCTCATTAGGGTCTATGGTTTTTGGGTTCATACTATTCTTCCTCTTTAATGGCTCCCACCGTCACATGCGGACTCCCTCTAATAATTTCTCCATTTTCAGAAAGCAGGATCGCCAGTCCTTTGGTGGAGTCAAATTGTCCCAGCACAATGATGAGCATAACGGTAATTGGGACACTAAGGATCATGCCCACAATGCCCCAAATAGCTCCCCACAGGATTAGGGATATGATGACAACAAGCGGACTGATATTTAACGAGTTGCCCATGACTCGGGGTTCGATCACATTGCCAACCAGCAGTTGTACGGCACCCACTCCCACCAGTACCCAGATTCCGGGCATGACCTCTCCAAACTGCAACATGGCAATTAGAGTAGGGAAGGCTGTCGCAATTATGGAACCAATACTGGGAATGAAGTTGAACAAAAAGATCAGAATAGCCCATAATCCGGGCGAGTCGATATTCATCAGCCACATTACTGCATAACTCAAGATACCTGTAAGCAGGCTAACCAACGTTTTGAGGCTCAGGTATCGACTAAAGGAGTGGTCAATTTGCTGGAAAATATCCCGCGCAAAATGATACTTCTCTTCCGTGCTGAACAGGAGTTTGATCTTCTTGCGAAAGATGGACTCTTCCAGCAGCAAAAACACGGTATAAATAATGATCAAAAATCCATCGCTGATAATCAGTGTAAGACTGTTTAATATCTGCTGGATCAGTCCGGGCAGGTCAAAGCCACTGGCAAACTGCTCCAGGCGGCCAACGAGGTCTATTTCAAAGCGTTCACTAATGCTTTGATTGATCGCCCGGATATTGTTCTCATACAAACCCACAGACCTGGAAAAATCCTGTATGCTGGTGGTGAGCAGGGTGGCCAATCCGCCGAGAATGAAAAAGATCAGCAAAAACACCAGACTGATCTGGAGCCAGCCTGGTACCCGATTTCTAATAAAATTACTGCGGCGAATAAAGGATCTAAAATTCCGGATGATATACCAAATGAGCAGGGCCAAAACGAAAGGCACCAAAAAACTCTTGGCTACGATCAGAATAAATACGATCGAAATGAGCAGCAGTAATATAGCAGTAGTTCGGTAAAGTGACAATGGGGTAGGTTTAGGTGGTTTTACCTTTTCTGCGCATGGCGCCTATAAGGAATAATAATCCGCCCGCTCCAATGGCGATGTTGCCAATAGCATTTAACGTGGCATCTTTGACTACATAGCCGGCGACAATGCCAAAACCGGCAACGATCAATCCAATGATCATTAAGGTGTTTACTTTCGAATTTGCCATAAGGGTTCTGAAATTTAGTGTGTAATAATAATCTTTTTCGCCTGAATACTCCGGCCGTTTTGTACCTGCAAAAAATACACACCGTCCATTAACCCCCCGGTATCAATATTTTCGGTGTATCGAATCCCTTCCTGTATTTTTCGGTCGAGCCGAATTTGTTCTTGTCCCCGAATATCGCAAAGACTTATTTGGACCTCTCCGGTTTCATCCGGCACTATCTGAATGTTTAGTCTGTTGCTTGCCGGGTTGGGAGCTACTTCAAGGGATAAAGGCTGTTTCAATGTTTCCGTTATCGGGCTGGGAAATGCTGCCGTTGCTTGCAGCGTCATAATGGAGTAGGCCGGCAATTGGAAATTAGCCGCACCATTTTCCAAAACGACGGAAGAGGCATTCCAATAACTGTTATTTTCAGACAACCAGCTGTTGACAAGAATATCAGCAGGAGCCAAATCGGAGATCTGGAGGTCTGCTGCTTGCTGACTACTACTTGTGTTGATCAGTACTATGGTCAGATCACCCGTTTCCGGATGCTTGTAAGCGCTGGCCAATATTTCATCATTTCCGGTGCTGGTGGTTTCCACCCGATAAGCTCCCGGGCGGATAAACTTAAAAAAATGTTTGGCGGCAACGTATTTGGCAGATTGATTTCCCTGGGTCTGATTTGAAAGTGCATAAGGCGTTACATTGCCGTTGCCATCGTCTTCGGTAAATGTCCAGTAGATCCAGGCGCTTTCTTGTCCGGTGGTCAGTGCCTGGTGGATTTTCACTCCGATACTCCAGCCCCCATCGGATGGGAAACCGCCATTCGGCGAAAGCCAATCCTGCACCTCACCGGAGGTTTCGGTCATCCAGGACTTTTTGCCATAGGAAGCAAACCCTGCAACATCTCCTGGGATGCCGGGGTCCGGACTTTCCGTCCAGCCATTTACCCACCAATCCCAAAGGGTAGATGTCGCTCCGGCTGAGGTGACGCCATCGCTGCCGTAACCGTGGATACAGAAAAAGTCAATTGCCTCTGCTGCTTCAGCGTCACTGGCAATGTTTTGCAAGTATTGTAAATTTTTATGTGTTGGATCTGCAGCACCGCCGTATTGCCACATCCCATAGGAATCGCCGCCGAGTAGATCTTCGGGGCCCATAATCAGGATGTTTTCCAATGCGGGATGCTGATCAAATTCGTTTCGCAGTGTTTTTAAGGCTGCGATGTACTGGCTGGAGAGGGGGTAGGTCGTGCTGTTGTAGAATTGTTCAAAGTTCAATTCATTTTGCAGGCTGATGGCATAAAACTCGACTTCGTGGTATTCCTGATACCCTTTGATGTAAGCAGCTGTAGAGCGGGCGAATTGAGTTAGACTGGAGGTTGGCCCATTGCCTCCCTGACCGGAATCGTCAAATACTTCCAGTGGATTCCCGGAGACATCCAGCATGCCGCCGGCAAAATTGCCTCCCCAGATAAAGGGCCATTCTGAACCCATTACCGGACCCGGCCACCAATCCTGTTGCCAGGAATTTCCGGAGGATATTTTAACCCAGGGAACCGGTGACCAAAGCGAACCGATGAGCTTAAAGTCTCCCAATTCCTCTGCCCGGTCTTTGCCGGCCTGAATAGCCCCGTTTGGACTGTAGGTGAAGTAATCAACATTGCTCTCAATATCGGGGCCCATCACCGCTATGGGTGCATGCAGACCGCCAAAAAGCCGGGAGTAATCATCCGGGCCTGTATAGGTACGTACGCGATTATCCTCCGGCCCGTTTGGATTATCGGGATCCTCGAGGTTGAACACACTATCTGTTCCGGAGCCCATAAACCAGGGTGAATAATAGCTCAGATCTGAATAAGGAGATATAAGGCGCGGTGTAAGATCCACCCGGTAAATAGACGCGCCCAAATCATCGAAATACAATTCCTGCCACCAGCTTTGATTCACGACATCGCTGCCCTGGTGGGCGCCAAAACCATCAATGATCTGATGGTTTTGATTGGGGAAGATCTGGATGCTTGCCTGGGCCATCAGGCCAATGCTCCAAACAGTAAATAGGAAGGTAAAAATGCGGGACATGGTATTCGTTTTTGGGAGTGTGTACTTGTCTGTTTTTCTTACCTCAAAATTTAAGCAATTATCCCCGGCTGATCAACTAAGGAGGGCCGGAAGTGTGTTTTTAAGGCTGTTGTTTTGCACAAAAACGACGGTTTGGGCATTGCTTCCCATATCTTCCAGCTTTTCCGCATGTTCTGCTTCTTCCCCCGGATCGGTGTTTTTTAACCCCAGAAAGATGATATCCGCATTATGGCTGTTGGCCCGTAGAATATCCCGGAATCCCTCCAAGCCTTTTATGTGTACCTCTACACTGGCTAAGATGCGCGATTTTTCCAGGCTTTTTTGAATGCCTCGGCTCAGTTTTTTTTGCTCGGATATAGTATCTACCACGGCCTGAATTTTAATTTCTGATTGCTCCCATTCCCGGTTCAGTCGGAGCATGTAAGCCAGAATCAGGAGGAGGTCGCCATTATTTTGGCGGCCGCCCCACCAAAGATGGATTTCCTTGTGTTGAGGCATTTTCCAGGCATCGTGATCATTAAACTTGGCCAGAATGATATTCTTGCCCGACAAGCCCAAATCCCGAATGATCCGAAGTTGATTGATATTTGATTCCTTTTTTCCAGACCAGCCAAACATGACGGTATTGGTTTTTAAACCAGCGATGCCGTGTCCCCGGGAAATGGCCAAAATACCGGAATGCAGAGAGTCGACAACATCTACTTCGCAGAAAGCTTCCAATCCGTAAGGCTTTAAGTCGCGCATCATTTTTTCCTGAAGGGCGCGCCGACGCCCCAGGGTATCTTTGTCTTTGGAGTCGACGAGTTTGGCAATGCTGAGTACGCCTTTGTTTTGTCCGAAGGAGGCCGCCAGTTTTACCAGTTCGATGCGAGAGGGAATGTCTCTTACAAATACCAGGATGAGGGGCCGCCAATTTCGAGGGCTGATCTTTTTATGATTCATGCGCAACAGGGCAAAGCGGGCAATGCGCATCCAGAATCCGGCATAAACATCTCCCCATTGTTGTTCGAGTGCTCGTTTCCGAAAGTAAATGTATATAGCTGCTTCGCCTCCCAGTGCGAGTACCAGGGCAATAGGGCTTATGAAATACATTACAATCAGGGCAGCTAATGCGCCAAAAAGGGATACATACCAGGGGATGTCAATGCGCGGTCGATAGGAGGGTTCCGAAACGAGTTTTTCGAGGGCTGTAACCAAATTGATGACCACATAAAGAGTCAGGAAGAGAACCGTAACGAAGCGGGCAATAAGATTGAGGTCGCCCAGTGCGGCAGCCAGAATGGCGATGGAGCCGGTCAGCCAGGTAGCAAGCCCGGGCTCTCCGGTTTTTGTTGTGTGTGCCAGCCATTTCGGCGCAAGCCCGTCAACCGCCAACGAATGTAAAACCCGGGGACCACTCATTATGCTGGTCATGGCAGATGATAAAATGGCTCCGCAAGCTGCCGGAAAAATGAGTACCCCCCCAAACAAAGCTACTTTTGTCCAGGATTCAATGCCGTGCTCAGCCTGGATCAATTGCTCCAGACTCAACAAGGCGGTAACGGCAAAGAGGCAAGGGACTATTACATACACGATGCCACCCATGAGAATAGCCCGCAGGATGCCTTTGGGTATAGATCGGCCCGGATCTTTGAGGTCTCCACTCATGCCGATACCCGATAAAAATCCGGTTACTGCCGGGAAAAAGACGGCAAAAACTACCCAGAATTGGTCAAAACTCACCTTTGAGGGAGGGTGGAATTTGGGCATTTCCAGGCCGCTGCTCAGAGTGCCAAACATCAGTGACAGAATCGACAGAACCACGAGGACAAATACGGGAATCTGAAATTTCAATAAAAGGGCTGCAGATCGGGTAGCGATTAGCGTGACTATCAAAATGACAAAAGCGGTCAGTAATACAGGAGCGAAAACGGGAACCGGGCCCCAGCTTTCGACGGGCCAAAACATCAGCAGAATCTCCACAAAACCAAAGGAGTAGAAGGTAAGGCTGAGGGTCCGACTAATGTAAAAAGCAAGCCCGATGGCACCTCCTGTTTCAATGCCCAGGCTTCGCGATACAAAGTAATAGGCACCCCCGGCACCCATGTCGATGTTGGTTACGATAGCCGAAGCACTAAGACCGGTAATAAAAGTAATGGAATGAGCCAGCAGGACAGCCAGC
This sequence comes from Bacteroidota bacterium, assembly GCA_018222965.1. Taxonomy (GTDB): domain Bacteria; phylum Bacteroidota; class Bacteroidia; order Chitinophagales; family Saprospiraceae; genus JAAEZH01. Next base: position 15,121 of record JAAEZH010000031.1, on the reverse strand, counting down.
AAAGTATATCCCAGGCCCAGGTTGCCCAGGACCCAGCCAAAGCGCAGGTAGAGGATTAAGCCAAGTACGGTCAATACGCTGGGCAGAAATACCCCTGAAAACGTGCCGAACTTTTGTCTTTTTGGTGGTGTGTCAGCCTGCATGATCGCATTCGTCAAGTGGCTTCAATGTAAGAAGTTTTCCGGCTTTCGCCGAATGGAGAAGCATATTAGCGAATCAGCGTGACGTCTCCTTTTTCGAGAAAGGGCTCCCCGTCTTTGAAGTATCCCTCCATGATCCAGACATAAACACCTTCGTTTACTTCTTTTCCCCGGTGGGTGCCGTCCCAGCCGAGCATGAGATCATTGGGCAGAAAATTGTACTGCTCGTAAACAAGTCCGCCCCAACGGTCAAAAATTTTCAGGTAAGTGATTTCCCGAATATCGCCTCCGTCCTGAACAAAGAAATAATCGTTCAGACCATTGTAATCCGGACTGAAAACATTGGGCAGAAAATATTCGCGGCAGGTTTCGTACTCAAGGGTGATGCTACTCGTAGCTTTACCACATTCATTGGATACTGTTACTGAATAAGTGCCCGGGCCGGTGACTTCGTATACAGGTCCGTTGAAACCATTGTTCCATATGTATTCGGCATTGATATCGTCTATGCCGACATCCAGAAAGACAGAACTTCCCTCACAGAGCGGATCGTCGGCTTCCAAACTGGCCGTAGGGTAGGGGATAACATCAATGAATACATCTTCACTGTCAAAACAATAATCGTCGATGGTGACAGTCACGGCATAGGTTCCTTCCTGCAAAACTTCCAGCATAGCGGTAGTATCGCCGGTATTCCAACTGTAGGTCGCATTGGGTGTGAAGGCATTTAGCTGCGTAACATCCCCATTGCACAAAAAAGTGTCTAACCCCAGATCCACAAAGCTGGAATCTCCATCAACAGTTACCTGAACAGTGTCATAAAAGGGAATGCCGCAATCATCAAAGATGGCAATGGTATAGGTGGTGGTGGTATCCGGAGAAGCTACCGGGTTAGGGATATTGGGATCGCTCAATCCGTTGGTCGGGCTCCACTCATAGCTAACGCCACCGGTTGCTTCCAGTTGAATGGATCCATTCGGGCAAAGAACCACATCTTCCAGCTCATCCAAAAAAGTAGTGTAATTCAGGCAGACTTCCTGGTCATTGTTAAGGGCTCCGGTACCTGCCGTGAAACCCCAAAAAACTTCCGGGTTGCCACCAAAAATTTCGTCAACAATGTCTCCGATGTAGAGAATACGCAGGCTGCAATCCAAATAGACCCGCAGCGTTTGGGACGGCGCATCCCAGGAGACCCGAAGTTCGTGCCAGTCGCAATCTTCCAGGTTCGCATCATTGGCTAATGCCTGAACCGGCCCTGCCAGATTGTTGGCTCCATTGTGATTGAGGTCGCCATTTTGAATGATAGCGATGTGATCGTATTCCGGGTCGCTGAGGTCGCCATTTTGAAAGGTGTCAAATTCTACTCCAAGAGACGGACTGACACCTCCAAAACCAAGAGCCCCTCCGGCTACTCCGATAGAAGTGCTTATCGGCTGAAACCCAAACACGATCCCGTCTGCTCCGTCGTTGTCCTTACAACCCAAAAAGATTTCCATGACAACTTCAAAGGATTCATCGAGGCTTATTTTATCCAAATTCCAGATAGAACCCGCCACAAAATCCTGAGTAGTGGTAAGCCTGTAGCAACCATCCGAGAGGTCTTGAGCAGAACCGTTTAGTTGAAATTGGCCATACAGGGACTGAGTAGTCAGTATGCAGGCCGTAGTCAGCAGGCTGCCAAGCAATAAGCGTGTAAAGTCCTTCATTCGCTCCAATTCGTATCCTAATGACGGCTTAAGGCTGTAAATTGTTGCCTGCTACTTTTTCTTTTTCCGACTGCTGCGTTTACTTTGAGTTCCTGATGTGGCTTTTCTGCTTGTTTTAGGAGCTGCATCCTGCGGTAACTGATCAGGATCCGGAATGACTCCCTGCTGATTTCGGAAAAAGAAAAACAGCATGGCTAAAACGGCCAGTCCGATGATTAATCCCGAGGTAAAGGAAATCTTCTCGCCGGTATAATACGAATCCGGAGAGAATACCATTTTTAACTCCCGATTTTGCCCGGCCGGTAATGGCAGCGCACGCAGAAGGAAATTGGCTTTCAGAATGTCATCGTATGGCTCTCCGTCGAGATAGGTTTCCCAACCTTTATCGGCCGGGTAATAAACCTCAGAGAAAACTGCCAACTGTGGACCAGCCGCCGAATAGCGATAAACCAGTGTATCCGGATGGTAGCTCATCAGTTGGATAGAAGCATTGGAGTCGGGCTGTATCTGATATCCTTGCAGCGATTCGGCAAAGTCTTTACGAATCAGAGCCTTTGCCGCTGGGTTCAGTGAGGCCAGTCCCTGATACTCCGCATCTTCATCTTCTACTACTTCGAAGGTTGGCACAAACCAGGCGTTGCCCATGGCTCCGGGATTTTGTTGCGCCTGATCACCCGGAGCTATAAAATATTTGGTGTTGAGCATGTCGTAGACCTGCTGCCCGGCAGACGGATTTCCCAGGTATTTCTCGATTGCTTCCTGGTAGCGCATCAGTTTGGCAGCGTGATATCCACCGATACTTTTATGGTGATAGGAAGTAATCGCATCTGCAAATGGTCCCCGACGGAAATCTGCCACCCGATAGTAAATATCCGGGTCTGCCATGATTTGCTTGTCGGCCTCGGTTGGTTGAGTGATGGATTCAGATTGACCAGCCGTTACAAAGTCGTCGCTGTTTAAGGTGCGGCGAGCAACACCGAACATATCTAATGCTATTAGGATGCCGATCCCCAGAACAGCAATGAGTCCTTTGAAATTGCCTTTTACATAAAACCACAATAAACCAAAGGCGGCTCCGGCAAAGAGCAGCGAGCGAAGTGCATCGGCTCGCAATAATGCTGCCCGGTCCTTCTGAAGCGCCATGGCCAGATCACTTGGAAGGGATGCTGTATTGTAGCTGGTCATGGATGCGAGCAGGAAGCCGACAAGCATCAAGCCTCCCGTAATGGCTCCGCCATACTTCAGTGCTTTGAGCTTTTCGGCGGAAGCCGTCTCTCCCGAAATCAGGTTCTGTAATCCCAGAGCTGCCATAATGCATACCAGGAAAAAGGCTGGTCCGAGGACCATGGTTACTGCCCGGAAACTATTATACATGGGCAGGTAATCGTACAGGAAGTTGTTGAAGCCGGCAAAATTGGACCCCCAGGCCATCATAATGAAGAGACCAGAGCCGATCAACAACCATATTTTCAGCGGATTTTTGACTAGGAAGGCACCGATAAAAAACAGCAGCATAATGATAGCACCGTAATAAGTCGTACTACCGGCACTTGGCTGATTGCCCCAATAATGGGAGGTTGCCCGCACATACTGGTTAGCCTCCTCCGGATTATTCATTCGCGTAAGCGCCTTAAAGGTTTCGCTGTCCCGATCGGAAACAAAAACTTCATTACTTGATCCTCCCATAAAATTTGGGATCAGGAAGGTGAATGTTTCCAGCTTTCCATAACTCCAATTGAATACATAACTTTTGGAGAGGCCGCTTTCACCGGCTTTGGTACCATAACTATCATCGGGCTTTTCAGTCAGATCCGATTCTCCCCGAATACTTTCCTTAGAATATTCATAGGTGGTCCAGAGACGTCCGGTATTTGTGCCAAATGCCATAGCCGCAGCAAGCGCAACCACTGCAGTTGGGATCAAAAACTTCTTAAGATCTTTGGCCTGGATTTGCCTGACGAGATAGACCGCTCCCAGAATGCCGATCATGATCAGGGTGTAGTAGGTGATCTGCAAGTGATTGGCCAGCAACTGCATGGATAGGAAAAAGGCCGTAAGTACCCCTCCTGTTAAGTATTTTCCCCGGAAGCAAAGGATGACTGATGCCAGAATGGGACCCATGTATGCCATGGATACAATTTTGGTGGAGTGCCCCGCAGCAATCTGATCCATAAAGTTGGCGCCAAACCCAAAAGCAACAGCCATAAATAAGGCAATGCGCCAGTCGATTTTCAGGACGACCAGTAAGAAATACAGTCCAAACATTAAAAGCAGAAAGCCTGTATGAGGCGGAAGCATATGGTTGCCTAAAAGAAAGCCCCTGAATACGGGTTTTAGGGGATTGTCTGTCGCATACAGAATCTGGTAGGTAGGCATCCCGGAAAACATAGAGTTTGTCCACAGAGGAAAATGTCCGGTCTCAGGGTCTTTGTATTCCCGCATTTCTTCCTGCATACCAAGTGCCATGATATTATCAGATTGCTGAAGGACTTTGCCTTCAAAAACAACCGGACTGAAATAAATAAAGGAAACGAGTAGAAGGACGACGTAGGCCAGAATATGAACCAGGTATTTCTTCAGGTTTGCAGTCATGCTTGCCGGAATTTTCGTTGATTTATGTTGATTTTGATTATGAAAAGGGTACTGGAAAATACAAATAGTATCCCTATTCATTGTACGATGACCAAATGTACGCAATTTTGTGTAGGCTTTTAATCGTCAAAAAACTAGCTTTGCCAACATGCAAACAGTAAGCATCATTACCGTGGTCTATAATGCAAAAGACCTGCTTGCCAAAACATTCGAAAGTGTTTTTGCTCAGGATTATCCGGGCATAGAATACATTGTGGTGGATGGTGCTTCCGGGGATGGCACGACCGATCTAATCCGGGAAAACCAGAAAAACATCGATACCTGGATAAGTGAACCCGACAAGGGCTTGTATGATGCCATGTCCAAAGCACTGCATTTGGCGACCGGTGATTTTGTCTGGTTTGTCAACGCCGGAGACCTTATCCCTCAATCGGATACCCTGAGCCGAATTATGGAAAAAGCTGATACGGAGACGGATGTTTTATATGGGGAGGTAATGATCGTCGATAAGGACTGGCAGGACCTGGGCACCCGTTCGGAACGCACTACCCGCAAATTGCCCGAAAACCTGCACTGGAAACAATTGCGTTTTGGTATGCTGGTTTGTCACCAGGGGTTTATTGCTCGCCGGAAACTGGCGGGACCGTATATGGAAGACAATTGGGTGGCCGATCTGGATTGGGTAATTAACATTCTCAAGAAAAGCCGAAAGAATACTTTCGTTCGGGATGTATTATTTGCCAAATTTCAGGAAGGAGGCGTTTCCACCCAGAAGCGAAATGCTTCTCTCAAAGACCGCTTCGCCATTCTGCGAAAGCACTATGGCCTGATTCCCAATTTAATGGCGCATGCCTGGATTTTGATTCGGGCTTTTTTATTCTCGTTTAAAGGAAATCAACGTCGACGTAATACGGATATTTCATAAGCAGCTCGATGGCCCGGTCGGTCGGATATTCCTCATAGATCACCCGGTACAACATTTCTGTAATGGGTACATGCAACTGATAGTGCTCGGCCAAATCGTGGGCAATTCGCAGCGTGCGTAATCCTTCCGCCAATTCAGGCATGGTGTTTTTGATGGTCTCCACGCTTTCTCCCTGCCCCAGTCGATTTCCAAAAGTAAAGTTGCGGCTTTTTACAGAGGTAGCGGTGCAAATAAGGTCTCCAATTCCGGCAGTGCCAAGGAAAGCAGCCGGGGTAGTCCCCATGGCTTTGCCAAAACTGATCATTTCCATCAAACCACGGGTGATGAGCAGTGCCTGGATGTTTTTACCCATTCCCATCCCATAAAGGATTCCGGAACCAATAGCGATTGAGTTTTTCAGTGCACCCGCCAGTTCAGCACCCAGCATCTCATGAGATCCAAAGACCTGGAAATGCCCGCTGCTCAGCGCTTCTTTCCCGAGCTCAATGACCTCTTCAAAGCGACTGGCAATTAGGGTAGCCGTAGGTTGGCCCTCCATGATTTCACCGGCTAAGTTGGGACCGGACAGGCAACCAATACGCACCACCACACTTTCTTGTCGGATTACCTCGCTCATGGTGTGGATATGCGCTCTGGTGAGCGGTGCATCTGTCGGTTCGTCTGCCTTTCGGCGAAGGTCAAATCCCTTGGTGCCGTGGATCAGAATGTGATTGGGCTGGAGCAATGGTCCCAGTTTTTTCATCATTGACCGAAACTGGTCGGATGGTACAACGGGAAATAACAAATCACACTTATCGGCCAATTCCTGTAAATCATCGGTTGCCCGGATTCGAGGAGATAAATCAATATCATAATGCCTGTGCGTTGCATTGATTTGTCGAACCAGATCTTCCTGACGGCTGTATAACAGTACGTCTTTATTGTGAGCCAGTAAGTTTGAGATAGCTGTACCAAAGCTACCCGCACCAATTACCCCAACCAGCTTTATGTTTGAACTCTCAGACATGGAAGCTAAGGTAGAAACTAAAACGATTTTTCCTGCTTGAGAGAGAACGAAACTTGGGTTTCGACCGTTTAATTAGTTGAAAATTAGAAAAAGAATGTCCAGATTTTTTGCCCTGTTTTTTGCCTGCTTTTGTTTTTATTCTGTAACGGCACAGGATACGGCCCGGGTGGCTTTACCCGGGTTTTCCTTTGAGGAGGCAGTGTATCCGCATGGCGATGTAAAAATGCATGATTTTGCTCAAAAGCCGGATGGCTACTGGTTGTTTGAACCCGTCGCTCCCCGCCCGGATTCTGCCCGGGTTGTTGTTTTTGTGCATGGTTATGGTGGGTATAATCCCATGGTTTATGGGGGGTGGATCCGGCACCTGGTACAGCAGGGCCATATGGTGATTTACCCTCGTTATCAACGAAATATGGTTTTTCCAAGGCCCCCGAAATTTGCCGATCACGTTGCCCGGGCTATTCAGGATGCAAAAGAAGAATTGAGCAATGGTGATTATCCGCTTGCCATTTGGGACGATCTGGTGTATGTCGGACATTCCTACGGCGGGGTCATTATCTCAGATCTGGCCATCAATTTTGAAGACTATGAAATTCCCAAACCTGCAGGAGCGATGATCTGCTCCTCTGGAACCGGCTGGTTGAAAGGCGGACGTCTTAAGGATTATGGGGATATGCCGAATGATCTGAAACTGGTGGTTTTTGTCAGCGAGAATGACGGGGTAGTGGGCGACGAATTCAGCCTTAAAGTATTTGAAGAAGCCCGGCAAACCGAATCGCGGATTATGCTTAGACAATCTGCCGATCCGTATGGAACGCCCGGAATAAAGGACGGGCACAATCAACCCTATGCGCTGGATCAAAGCTTTGATACCGGTGTACGAAATTATACAGCCAAAAAAGCCCTTCGGATTGCTCGAATTGATCCGGTAGATTTTAATGGGTACTGGAAAGTTTTTGACGCGCTGATGGATTGTGTGCATGAAGGCCAAAAGTGCAAAACCGCACTCTGCGGTTGCGAAAGCCAAACAGCATTGGGTTTTTGGTCGGATGGCACCCCCATCAAAGCTTTAGAAGCCGTAGTGCCGGAGTACTTAGAACCAGATTCTTTAACGAGGGAGGAAGCAGATGCTATACCCGCCCGGGAGGATAGCCCCTAATCCTGACCTTCGTTTTCCTTTGGACTTAAACGTTCTATCAGTTCTTCCAGGTCCCAGGCTTCGTCTATGTGATAGGGGCCGATAGCCGTGCGTCGTAAGCTGGCCAAATAAGCACCAGAATTCAAAGCTTTGCCAAGATCGTGTGCCAATGAGCGGATGTACGTACCCTTACTGCAATGCACCTTAAAGTCGATCTCCGGTAATTCAAATCGGGTGATCTCAAAATTGAAAACGGTAACGGTGCGGGCTCTCACTTCTACTTTAATGCCTTTTCGTGCCTTCTTGTAAAGGGGCTGGCCATCTACTTTTATGGCGGAGAAAACCGGAGGAATTTGATCGATCTCTCCCGTAAGAGATTTGGTGGCTTCTTTTACATCCTCCAGGGTGATATGCTCGAAGGGGAAAGTTGCATCAATCTCGGTTTCACCATCGTAAGAAGGGGTGGTTGCTCCCAGGATAATGGTTCCCTCATAATCTTTGGGGAGGCCCTGAAAGGTTTGTATGTTTTTGGTCGCCTTTCCGGTACAAATTATCAATAGGCCGGTGGCAAGCGGATCGAGGGTGCCGGCATGGCCCACTTTGATCTTTTTGATATTGAGCAGGTTTTTGAGGCGGTATCTGATTTTATTTACCACATCAAATGAGGTCCAGCTTTTTGGCTTGTCGACCAATAGCATTCGACCTTCGAGGTAACTACCCGGCAGAGGATCGTCGCTTGGCATGAGTTTTACTTTGCTGCTTAAATAAGTTTATAAATAAAATGCGATAAGCGCGATGATGGCTACAATAAAACAATATATGGAAAAATAGACCAACTTACTACGCTTAACAAGCCTGATCATCCAGGTACAGGCCAGAATACCCGTTAGAAATGCGGCTGTAAAGCCAACGGATAAATTTGTGAAATTTGATGCCTGACTGCTCAGGTCACCATCCATAAGGTCTTTGGCCATTTTACCCAGAATGAGGGGAACGACCATAAGAAAGGAGAACCGAGCTGCCCGTTCCCGGTCAATCTTTAGCAATACGGAAGTGGATATGGTGGCACCGGAACGGGATATACCGGGTAAAATGGCAAATGCCTGAGACAGTCCGATGAGCAAAGCTTCTTTCCAACCTACCTTTTTGTCGGTTGTTTGGGCCTTGTCTGCAAAGAATAGCAAAATACCGGTAATAAAAAGCATAAGAGCAACCAGCGGAATACGCCGATTAAAGAGTTCGTCTAAGGTGTCTTCCCAAATCAGACCTACCAGCCCGGCAGGTATCATGGAAAGTACGATCATAAGTGAAAAACGACTTGCCTCATTCCATGTAAAGGCAAATAAACCTTTCAGGATTTCCCAGACTTCTTTTCGAAACACGACGAGTGTAGCCAGAGCGGTGGCAAAGTGAAGCACCACCGTCATGAGGAGGCTCTCTTCAGCCAGACTTTGATCGTTGAGGAAAAACTTAGCCAGTTCGAGGTGGCCGCTGCTGCTGACAGGCAAAAACTCAGTCAGCCCCTGAATGATTCCCAGGACCAGCGATTTCAGGATTTCAGACATTTACCGGCCTATTTCTTGAAGATGGCGTAAATCTCTACAACAAGTCCTGCTACGAGGAGGATAGGAGATAATACCGTTCGGCGAAAGCCGTAAATTTTGTTGGCATCCCAGGAATTAGGGTCGTCCATGCCTCCGCCACTCATCAAAAGAAGTCCGAGTACGATCAACACAATACCCGCACCCATCCAGATGTAGTTCTGCTTGTCGAAGACCATTTCAGCGGTTGGTTGCTGGCGACTGCTTCCACGTCTGTTGCCAGAACCTTTCCGGTTGGAACCCCCTTTGGCCGGAGTAGACTTCTGAGTGGTTACAACCACTTTTTTCTTGGACTTGCTCATTTATCTTGCTTTGTAATTTTCTTTTGTCTGAATTGTATTTGCATTCGCGAAAGCGGGATCAATACACTTCGTCAACCCGCATTTTCAAATACTTATTGACCGTAAACCAGGTGCTGGCAACATTAATGGCAATGCCAAAAAGTAAGAGGCTGCCAAAAAGTACTCCGATCAGTGTCCAATTCTGTAAATCGCGAAGATCGGGAAATTTTTCCTGCAACCAGAATAAGAGCAGGCATAACATCCCAATTGCTGTTAATCCGCTCCAAATACCATGTCTGATTGACCGGAGAATGAAAGGACGACTGATAAAAGTCCACGAAGCGCCAACCAATTCCATGTTCTTGATCAAAAGCCGGTTTGAATACAGGGCCAAACGAATGGTATTATGGATCAACACAAAAGCTATAAAAAGGAAAAAGATCCCAAAGCCCAGTGTAAACCAGCTAATCCTTTTCAAATTGTTTTGTAAAAGATCAACGACTTGTTCCTGATAGTAAACATCGCTTACGATTGGATTTTGACGCCAGGCAGAACGGATTAAATCCAGGCTGTCGGTGCGCATATAATCCGAACGTACATTAAAGAGTATAATATCGTACAGCGGGTTGGGTAAATCGAGCTTCATGAATTCTTCTCCAAAATCGTCTCGCAACAACTCCAGCGCATCTTCTTTGCTGATGAATTCCAGGCTCCCGGCTTTGAGGTAGGGAGTTGCCTGTAATTGGGCTTGCAGGCTGTCTATACCTGCCGGACTGCTGTCGGTCCTCAACTCAATCATTACGTTGATCCTTTCTTTGAAATAGGAAACAAGCTGCTGAGATTGCAGGATGAACAGTCCGAAAAGCCCGAGCACAAACAATACCAGGGCTACACTTCCAATAGAGTAGAAGTAATTGGGGCGCGATTTTGGCGCGCTTTTGCCTTTTGCTTCGGGTCCTGCCATTCGATTATACCTTCAGGGGCAAGTTAATCAAACTTGTTGGCCTTTCTGAAAATACGATCCCAGTTAATGCCATTACGGATGTTTCCATTTTCTGTGGAGAACCAGATAAACAGCGGTTTACCAACCACATGATCTTCCGGAACAAAACCCCAAACACGAGAGTCTTCCGAATTGTGGCGGTTGTCACCCATCATCCAGTAATAGTTTTGCCTGAAGGTGTATTCGGTAGCTTCTTCACCATTGATATAGTAGGTACCACCTTTTATTTCAAAGTCGTTTCCTTCGTAAACTTCAATGCAACGACGATAAGCTTTGAGGTTTTGTGGGGTCAATTTGATGGTCGCTCCTTTTTTCGGTATGTACAAAGGACCATAATTGTCGATTGTCCAGTCGGCATTATTGTTGAGATCATAAGGGAAAACCATGTTTGGGTTTTTCCGAAGACTGCCAATGTCTACTTTCTCCACACTTACACTCGGATCCATAGCTTTGATCTTATCTACTTGTTCCTGATTCAGGTGCAGGTAGAGCAGGCCGGGTGAGGCGCTGGCAATGTCGGAGCTGGGTCCGTCCAGAATACCCCATTCTGCAAACTTTGAAGTGTTTAACTGCCCTTCATAAGTCACTTTGTGCAAGAATTGGATGTATTCCGGATTTTCTACCGGCTGGCCATTGATAGATATCTGCCCATCGCGAATCTGGAGGGTGTCTCCACCCACCGCTACACAACGTTTGATATAGTGGTCTTTTTTGTCGATCGGACGGGTGATTAGATTGCGCCCTCTAATTTGATTCTGGAGTCCGGGATTTCTGCGCACATCATAAACGCTGTATGCTCTTCCGGGAGTCAGGTAAATACTGTCTCCCTCCGGATAATTAAACACAACCAGGTCGTTTCTATCAATCGACTCAATGGCCGGAAGCCGCCAGAAAGGCAAGTTGGGTTTCTCCCAATAGGACTCTGTATTGATAATTGGCACTCTATTGTGTAAGAGCGGCACCATCATGATAGTCTTGGGCGTGCGAATGCCGTAATGCGCTTTACTCACGAAGAGATAATCACCCACCAATAAGGAGCCTTCCATGGAAGGTGTTGGAATCACATAGGCTTCAATGAGAAACATACGGATGAAAGCTGCTGCAAATACAGCAAAAATGATGGCTTCTGCCCATTCGCGGCTGGCACTCTTTTTATAGGGATTATTGGCCTCCAGCTTTTTTACCTGGCGGGCATTACCGGCAGCCTTGGCTTCTTCCAATTGTATGTAATAGGCCTTTTCCTGTTCCAGTACGGGGCCTCTGTATTTTTCGTTTTCACGGGTGCCCAGCAAAAAGAAGAAGGCCGGAGCATATATAACCGATGCGGCTGCCTCCCAAAAGCTAATTTTGCCGAAAGAGCGCACCATGTCAATACACATGCCGGCGTAGATGAAAATATTAACAATGGGAAACAACAGCCATAGCGCATAGCGCTCTTTACGACCTATGAGTTTGCACCAGACCGCAAAGTTTAATCCGGGTACCAGGCCTTTCCACCCAGCTTCTCCTGCTTTGTTGAATACAAAGTAGAGGCTGATGCTGAGCAGGATATAGGAAATGATGAGAAAGATTAATATGCTCATTGCTTTCAGAGTTTCTTACGGGGCGTATTTGCCCGGCGGCTGCAAAAATAACAGAAATTACGCAAGATGTGGAGAGAGTCTGAATTGAGATAAATATCTCGACAAGCGAAGGCTATTATTCTACCACATAACCTTCAACAAAGATTTTTTCTGATTTGCGCTGGCTGTTGAAAAAGACTCTGATCTTTTCTTTGAAATAGCCCGGGCCTTTGGGAGCGTAATATACCTTTAGGATTCCGATACTATCCGGAGGAATAGCGTCATCGGTCCAATCCGAAAAGGTACAGCCGCAGTCGGGTCTGACGGCATCTATTGTGAGGGTGTCGGGACTGATGTTTCGGAATTTAAAATCTAAAGATACTTCATCTCTGGAGTTTAGATCGCCAAAGTCCTGGGTCATGGGTTGCAGCCATTCGACTACCGATTCGGGATCGGTCAGGAATGGGGTGGCTGCCAGGGCCATGATAAAAAGCCATTTCATGCTTAGGAATTTTGCTGAATTATTTTTTCCGCGTCGCCTTCCGTAATCTCCCAGGTATGATCGGCCATAAGTTTAACACTGGCGATAAAATCGAAGGGCGCATTATTGCCCCATTCTCCCGGTGCAACCATAGAAAGTACAAAGCTTCCATTGGAACGCTGATACAGGTGGTAAACGTGTCCGATAACAGGTTTAAATGACATGTCGGCCTGGTATATTTGTTCGCTTACCAGCACACGTGCCTTAATCGCCCGGGCCTGACTGGCCAGCAGGTTGATCTGTTCCCGGATTTGGTCAAGTTGGATTTCCGACTGATCGTACATGGAAGTCAACGACAATCCTTTTATTCTTCCCCGGTCAATGGGTTTAATAACGGCTCCACCAACGGTATGCGCATAGGGCAATAAATGGGGGTTTTCCGCGACTTTGTCGGGGTCAATCGGATTCTCCATCGATTTTGCTTTCTCTTCTTTCTTCATGTTTCAGGCAATTCAGCCATACAAACAAGCCTTTCGGCGAATGGTTTTCCATTTCAAAGGTAAAGAGTTCTTTTCAGGCAGGCATAAAAAAATCCGGGTGTACACAAGGTACACCCGGAATAGCACTAGTTAATAGGATGGTATTGATGGTAGCTCTTAGGGAGCTACGGGTTTATTTTAGTTCGAAGCTACCGGCTCCTGCAAGGAATCCTTTGTTGTAGATTTCTACTTCGTAGGTTCCTTCCTGGAATCCAAGGTTTGGTTCCCAAAGGAAGCAAAGTTGTGTAGCGTCCTGAGAATAATCGTACTCTTTGACCTGCGTATAGCGAATCTGTTCGTTGGTCTGACTGTTGGTCATGATACCTGAACCAAGTTCTTCGATAGCAAGTGTTTCGCCTACCGGATTGATGATTCGAACAAAGAATTGCTCTGAACCTGGCTCCGTAATTTCATTTATGGTAGTGTTGAAGCACACTTTGAGGTGATCAACATTCTTGGCATACTTTTTCTTAACGGCTTTGCCATTGTCTCTGGTCTTCATACCCGTAACATCAATCTCCTGAACTTTCACTACAGAAGCGTAGTTTACGGTGCGGCTGAGGTTCTCATTTTGAGATTCCAGCTCTTCTTTTTCGCTTACCAGCGCAGCCCGTGCAGTACTCAGCTCTTCATTGGCAGCCAACTGTTGTTCGAGGTCACCCGATAGCATTTCCTTGTCTGTTGCAAGCTGGGAATTTTCATCCGTTAGCAACTGATTCTGCTCTTTAAGCGTATTGATTTCCGCCAGATACTGTTCTACCTGAGCATTCAGCTTACCAAGTTCAGCCCGTGCTTTTGAAAGATTGCGGGAATCGCGAAGCAGGTCATCAATCTGACCTTTTTGAGCGGAGAGCTCGGCTTGCTGCTGGTCAATCAGCGCATTCATTTCTTCGTTGTCGCTGCGCTGTTGTTCCAGATCTGCAAGTGCCTGGTCATATTTCTCATTCAGTTCTTCCTGAAGTTGCTGAGCTTCCTGAAGCTCAACTCCCTGACGTGCTACTTTCTTGTCAAGTTTGAATTTGTTGAAAAGAAGAATGGCATTAAGGGCAAGCAGCGCTACAACTACAACTGCTGCGATGGCCATCAGGCGTTGTTTTGAATTATTTGAATTATTCGTGGTCATGGTGAATAAGGTTTTTTCTTTCTTTATTAAATGTCCGTTTAACAAGTCGTTTTTGGGAACGACATCACGTTTGTCGTTGTCATCAGGAAAAGGTAGTTATTCAACGAATTGTTCGTTAGAGAAACTATAATTTAATGAAAAAAAAAGAAAAATATTTTGTAAGTTCCTGATTTTAAGATGTTTGCAAAATTCACCTTTTTTGGCAAATAGGAAGGAGATTGTGAATGCGAGTTTGGGTTTTTACCTTGTCATTGTCAAAATTCACCTTTTTTTTCTCTAAAATAGCTGTTATGCTGCAATCAATTGATGTTGCCAGAATCCTGTTTTTAGACGTGGAGTGTGTATCCGGCGAAGCTTCCTGGTCAGATCTTGACCCGACTATGCAGGATCTTTGGTCGGGGAAAGCCCGATCCATATTGCGAAATGCTGATCCGGATCCCGATGAGGAGACCATTGCAGCATTGTATGAAGAAAAGGCAGGTATTTTCGCTGAGTTTGGAAAAGCTATATGTATATCTGTAGGGGTGATGACCCGTGATTCATCCGGAAAACTGCAACTGCGTCTCAAATCATTTGCCGGTGATTCGGAAGCTGAAGTGCTAACCGAATTCAATAAACTGATTGACCAGTATTATCCGGATCCCGCTAAGTATTATTTCTGCGGACATAATATAAAGGAGTTTGATGTTCCTTATTTATGTCGACGCATGGTGGTGCACCAGATTCCGCATCCGCGCCCATTTCAATTGTATGGCAAAAAGCCCTGGGAGACCAAACACCTCCTCGACACCATGGAACTCTGGAAGTTTGGCGATCGGAAAAACTATACAGCCTTAAAGTTATTGGCAGGTGTATTGGGATTCCCCTCTCCCAAAGACGACATAGACGGTAGCGAGGTCGGGCGGGTATACTGGCAGGAAAAAGACCTGGCACGCATTTCCCATTATTGTGAAAAGGATGTCTTGGCGACGGTGCAGCTGTTTCTACGCTTTAAATACATGCCGCTGCTCGAAGAGGATCAGGT
>JAAEZH010000030.1 GCA_018222965.1 Bacteroidota bacterium | reverse complement strand
AAGTACTCTAACGTCTTTTGTTTTCTTACCACTACCACTCTCTCAATGAACTTTTCCAGCTTCCTGATAAATCCTACTTGCGTAGCCCTACCAGAAGCTGTTATCTTGACGCGAAAAAACGCGCTCAATTCAAAACTAAATATCGCCTTTCTTTCAAAGCGAGTGCAAAGATAATCAGCCTAATTATAACTGACAAGTTTTTGCAAAAAAAGTTTCAAAAAAGTTTCCAGCCCGTTGGCTGGTTTCAATTGCGAGTGCAAAGATAATCGCCACAATTGAATTATGAAATACCTGCCCAAAAAAAAATCAGAAAATTATGCCCGGCCCAATCTTTCCCAGATGGAAGTCACACCAAACAACAGCAAGAAACCGTAAACAGCATCATCTACAGGAATAGTACCAATCCGCCAACCAATAAACTCTTCCGGGTTGTAAACCACTATCGGCGCTTCTGTAAACAAGCCCGTCAGCGCCCCGTCAATCAACAGAAAAGGAATCAGACTCCACATAAAAGCCAATAAGAAACGTGCACGGACCCCCTGATCTCCCCAGGCAATATGACCAGCCATGAATGCGGCAGTCAATAAATAGGTCGTTGAAGAATAAATCATTCCCCACGACCATACCCCCAATACCAGAAAAGCAACCAGCAATATATAACTGAGTGCGGGCTCTACATGTAAATACCATTCCCGCTTAGCCTTTACACGTACATTCTGATAGATAAAGGCACAACAAAAAGGCACCACAATAAAAAAGGCCCACTCTTCAACCGGCAGGCTGGCAATTCGAAATCCGGAAAAATAGGATTCATTGAAACCCCACACTTCCATTCGGGTAAACCATACATCCCAAACTATAAATGGAATAGCCATTATCACGATAGCCGGAATCAGATATCGCCAGGTCTTGTAAAAAGCAACCCAGCGATCAAAACTCAAGGCAAATACAGGGATAAAAGAAAAGATCATCAAAAGGGCATACAACCAGGTCGTTTCCAAACTGGCGATGCGAAGGGGTGGATTTACATCATATACAAGCAGCCCTGGCTGTACATCGTCTGTCAACCACAAAACTACAACAGCAATTAACGCCCCAAGCCCAACAGCAGACAGTATATACTTTCTCAAATCCCCCATTTTGGCCCTGGCTTAAAGCAGATTAAAACGGTGACGTACGGCCGAACTAAACAACAATAACATTTTTCGGCTGTCAGGCACCCGAATACGTTCTTGCTTTACACGGACCGGTGTGGACCGGCAAATCTTCTGAAAAAGTTTCGTGTAGTAAACATATGCCAGGTATACCCCCAGGCGAACGCCTTTAGGCAATTGTACGATTCCGGCGTAAGCCGCATCAAAATCTGCCTGTATATCAGCCTCAATGGCTTTTTTATCATTCGATGTAAATCGGGTAAAATCAACCCCCGGAAAATAAACCCGCCCACGTTCATCAAAATCTGATTTCATGTCCCGCAGGAAGTTGACTTTCTGAAAAGCACTACCCAAACTGCAGGCAGGCGCTTTCAAATGCTGATACATTTCTTCGTCTCCTTCACAGAATACCCGCAAACACATCAGACCTACAACTTCGGCAGAACCGTAAATGTATTCCTTGTATAAACTGTCTTCATAGCGATTGTGAAACAGATCCATCTCCATGCTTTTGAGAAAAGCATCGATCAATTCGTATTCAATTTTATACTGGTGTACCACCTCCTGGAAAGCATGCAAAACCGGATTCAAACTGATTCCGTCCCGAAGCGCCTTATCGAGATCGGCCCGAAACTCCTCCAGCAAACGAGCTTTATCCTTGCCGTGAAAGGTATCTACAATCTCATCCGCAAAGCGCACGAACCCGTAAACCGCATAGATCGGCATATGGAATCGTCGATCAAATGATTTAATCCCCATAGAGAAAGAAGTACTGTAACGGTTGGTGATCAACCGGCTGCATTCTCTGCATACACTATTATATAATGCGTCCATTCGGAGTTTCGGTTTAATTATTAATACTTACGTAAGCCTCCCCCTAATCGGTTTAGGCGGGTTTGGTTCGGGATATCTCCCGGGCTACTACTTCTCCCGAAATCAGAGAAGGCGGCACGCCGGGTCCCGGTGTTGTCAGCTGTCCGGTGTAAAAAAGATTGCGCACTTTCTTAGAGCGGAGTTTTGGTTTCAAAAAGGCTGTTTGCAAAAGCGTATTCGCCAATCCATATGCATTGCCCTTAAAGGCATGATAGTCTTTTTTGAAATCTTCCATCGCATAGGACCGCTTGTAAATAACCTTCGATCGAATCTCTTGTCCGATGCGCTTCTCCAAACGCTCCATCACCATATTATAATAGCGTTCCCGGTGCGCTTCCGAATCATCCAATCCGGGCGCTAACGGAATGAGCACAAATAAATTCTCTTTGCCTTCCGGCGAAACGGAGGGATCGGTAACAGAAGGTGCACAAACATAAAACAGCGGATCTTCCGGCCAGCTGGCATCTTCATAAATTTCATGCGCGTGTTTGCCAAAATCGGCATCAAAAAACAGATTGTGATGCTTCAAATTTGGCAGCTTAGCATCCACCCCCAAATAAAACAGCAGGGAAGATGGCGCCATCGTCCGTTTATCCCAGTAAGCCTCATTGTATCGACGCTTGTCCGGGGCGAGCAGCTTCTGCTCCACATGATGGTAGTCTGCTCCGCCTACAACCACATCAGCCCGGAAAATTCCCTGACTGGTATGCACATCGGTTACGTGGCCGTTGGGCACTTCCAGACGAAGTACTTCATGATCGCAGAGGATTTCCACCCCCAGTTCTTTAGCCAGGGAAACCATACCTTCAATGACCTTATGCATGCCTCCCATCGGATACCAGGTACCCAGAGCGAGATCAGCATAGTTCATCAAACTGTAGAGTGCAGGAGTCTTTTGAGGGGTAGCCCCTAAAAACAAAACGGGAAACTCCAGCAAACGAATCAATTTATCGTCTTTGAAAAGCTTCCGTACATGATCGGAAAGAGAGGTAAACATTTGAAGGCGGAACATACTTTTCAGTACGCGGATGTCGGCAAATTCCATGATCGAATGCCCGGGTTTCTGTACAAACTCATTGATGCCTACTTCATATTTATAGGCCGCTTCATCCAGAAATTTTTTCAGATTGGCACTGCTTCCCGGTTCATACTGTTCAAACATCTCATGCAGCTCCTCCAGTTTTGCCGGAACTTTCATAAGATGGTCATCCTCAAAAAAGATTTGATAGGAAGGATCTAGTCTTACCAATTCGTAATAATCGGAAGCTTTTTTGCCAAAATGATTGAAAAACCGTTCGAAGACATCAGGCATCCAATACCAGCTTGGCCCCATGTCAAAAACAAAGCCATCCTGTTCAAACTTGCGCGCACGGCCGCCCGGAATGCTGTTTTTTTCCAACACTTTTACTTCGTACCCGGCTTTAGCCAGATAACAGGCGGCAGACAATCCCGCAAAACCCGAACCGATGACAATTACCTTCTTTGCCAAATGCTTTTTGTTTAATTGAATGGTACAACAGCAAGTTTTCCATTTTGTTTATGGAAAAATTCGGGAGCTTAGAGGCTTATTTTCTACAACGCCATTTGTTCGTACCCTCCTTTTAATTCATAAATAACCGTAAACCCTGCTTCTTTAATAGCCGGCAGGGCCTTGGTACTTCGCTTGCTTGTCTGGCTATATATAAAGATGGGAATACCGGCATCTAGTTGCTTTAGGCTGTCGCCGAATGCCGGATCAAAATAATTAATATTTACGGCACCTTTGAGATGTCCGCTTTCGTACTCGTCTGGGGTGCGCAGATCGATTAGGTGCCAGTCATCAGACTTACTAATTTTTGATGCAAAATCAGCTGGTTCCAATAGCTCGTGTACAACTTCCGGTACAGCCGTAGTTTGCTTCTCTGTCTCCTGCGCACAGGAATACAACAGCCCC
This sequence comes from Bacteroidota bacterium, assembly GCA_018222965.1. Classification (GTDB taxonomy): domain Bacteria; phylum Bacteroidota; class Bacteroidia; order Chitinophagales; family Saprospiraceae; genus JAAEZH01. The sequence continues at coordinate 61,878 of JAAEZH010000030.1, read as the reverse complement.
ACAAGGGCCAACATACTAATCCAATTAATTTTTGCCATGCTTGTTTTTTCTATGTTAGCACAGCCGGGTTACCACAAAGGTAATATGTTTTAAGTCGGAAATGTTTGGAGAAAGGAGGATTAGAAAAAAGAGGATGGAGGAAAGAAGATAGCGTATGGAACCCGTATTAAACGAATCAAACGCCTTAAACATATTAAACACAATGAAAAAACCCGACTACAGCGAACTGCAGTCGGGCCTTTATCTTCTAAAAAACCTTCAGATCTATTCCTCTTCGTCAGGCGTGTCTTCCAGCTGCTTCTGAAGCTGCGAGAATCCTGCCAGATCACCAAGGGTGGATTTCTCCACGTTCTTCTGGGTTTTCTTAACTGCTTTACGTACATCTTTACGCTCTTTGGTGCGCTCTTTGCGTACGGTTTCATCAGCCTCGCGGCGGATGTCTTCCAGATAACGCAGGTGAGACACCATAATGCGCTTGTCATCGCGGTTGAATTCGATCACTTTTACAGTGAGTACTTCTTCAACTTCCGCCATGGTACCGTCTTCCTTCTTGATGTGCTTGATCGGAGCATAAGCTTCCAGACCGTAAGGCATCTGAACGATGGCACCGCGGTTGTCTTTACGCAGCACAGTAGCTTCGTGATAAGATCCTTCCGGGAATACATCTTCGAAAGTATCCCATGGGTTCTCCTCAATTTGCTTGTGACCGAGTGAAAGTTTGCGACTGTCTTTGTCGATGTCCAGGATTACCACCTCGATCTCGTTGCCCACTTTCGTAAACTCAGACGGGTGCTGGTAACGCTTGGTCCAGGAAAGGTCGGAGATGTGGATCATACCACCAATTCCGTCTTTCATTTCGACAAATACACCATAAGGGGTGAGGTTTTTCACTACACCGGTGTGGCGACTTGCTTCCGGGAAGAGGTTCTCAATCTCACTCCAAGGATCTTTGCTAAGCTGCTTGATCGAGAGTGACATCTTCTTGTCTTCGCGGTCGATAGTAACGATCTTCGCTTCCAGCTCCTCATTGAGGGTGAAGTATTCGCGAGCGTTGATTGGCTGGTTGCTCCAGCTAACTTCTGATACGTGGATCAGACCTTCAACACCTGGCTTTACTTCGAGGAAAGCACCGTAGTCTTCGATGTTTACGATGCGGCCTTTAACAACAGCTCCTTCCTTGATGTCCTCGTCGAGAACTTTCCATGGATGTGGTTGCAGTTGCTTAAGACCCAGAGAGATCCGTTTTTTGTTTTCGTCAAACTCAAGCACCACCACGTTGATTTTCTCATTGAGAGAAAGCACTTCGCTTGGGTGATTGATACGTCCGTAAGAAATGTCGGTGATATACAAGAGACCGTCGACACCACCCAGATCCAGGAATGCTCCGAAATCGGTGATGTTTTTCACGATACCCTCGAGTACCTGACCTTTCTCCAGACTTGCAATGATCTTCTCGCGCTGTTCTGCCAGATCGCTTTCGATAAGCGCTTTGTGCGAAACAACTGCGTTCTTGATCTGCTCGTTGATCTTAACCACTTTGAATTCCATGGTCTTGCCAACGTATGAATCGTAGTCGATGATCGGCTTGATGTCGATCTGTGAACCAGGAAGGAAAGTTTCCAGTCCGCCACAGTCTACAATCAAACCACCTTTCGTCTTACTGATAACAGTACCTTTAATAACAGTACCGTTTGCATAAGAGTCTTTGATGTTTTCCCAGGCGCGCAGCAATTTCGCTTTGCGACGAGAGAGCACCAACTGACCCCGGTGATCCTCCTGCATTTCTACATATACGTCTACTTCGTCGCCAATAGCGAGATCAGGCGTATCGCGGAATTCGGATGATGATACCAGACCGTCAGATTTGAAGTTGATATCCAATACGATATCACCATCCTGAATGGAAGTAACTCGACCCTTAACAATCTCGTTCTCGCGAACAGATGTCAGGGTGTTGTCGTATTCCTCGGTGTACTTGGCAATTTCATCCTCAGAGTAAGGGAGGGTATGCTTGTTGGTCACTTCCCAGTCAAAATCATCATGCGCACTGCCGTATTGTTTGTCGCCAGTGTCAAGAACGAGTTCGTCTTCATCTTCGTCGTCCTCGCTTGCATCATCATCTGAATCGTCAGAATCCGACTCCTCAGCATCTTCAGCTTTTGGAGCTTCTGTTTTCTCCTCCGCTTTAGGAGTCTCTACTTTTTCCTCCTCTTTGGGAGTTTCTTTTTTGGCTTCTGCCTTGGGAGCAGAAGTTTCTTCAGCTGCAGTTTCTTCCTGATTCTCAGGCGTTTCCTGCAAACCGTCTTTTTCTTCTTCTTGTAGCATTGAAAGAATGCTTTTGGTTATGAAATAAATTTGCCGCGCAAAGGTACACAAAATACTTGAAATCCACTCTGTTAGAGTCAATTATCAATAAGGCTTTCGCCGAAAGGCAAAACGACTAAAAGGCAAGGGCAGCTTCCATCCGTTTCCTGCGCTTTTTTTAAGGTTAATAAGTTGTTTAAAAATAGCTCACTGGCTCCTGAAAAAGCCTTTTCATCCCACTTTTTACTTTTTTTTCGCCCCGTAGCGCTGCTATGCGGCTCTAAAAAAGCCTCAACTGGAATGAAAATTCAATTCTCAGAATCTCAGCAGCCATTATTAAACAACTTCTAAATATTCCACGATTTTAACTTTCTTTGAAGGTCATTTTTTACACCTATGGAAAAGATTTCAAGAAGCACCTCATTCTCCATTGTAATTTTTGCTTACCTCATAGCTACTGCGGCTGCTTTTGGAGCGGGCTGGTGGGCAGATCAACAAAACTGGCATCCCATCTGGATTGCCGCACTGGCTGATGGTATCGGCACAGTGGTTATTTTCATCTTCAGCTACTGGCGCAAAAACTCCAGCCTCTACGATCCGTACTGGAGTGTCATCCCTATTATGATTGCCGCATATTTTCTGTTTCTGGGACAAGACGTTCCCGCAAATGGTTTGCGCGCTATGCTGACCTTTAGCATGGTCTGCCTCTGGGGCATCCGCCTCACCTGGAACTGGGCGCGTTCCTGGCCGGGCCTGCACCACGAAGACTGGCGCTATATATCGCTGGCCAAACAAACCGGTAAAATGTATTGGGCCGTAAGCTTTAGCGGCATTCACCTTTTTCCAACCATCATGGTGTTTCTCGGATGCCTCCCCCTCTACCCGGCATTGGCAGAAAGTTCCGCTTCCGCGAATGTCCTCGACCTCGTAGCTACGCTTATTTGCCTGACAGCCGTTGCTTTCGAATACATTGGCGACAATCAACTCCTGGCCTTTCGGCGAAAGCCGGAAAACAAAGGAAAAGTCTGTACCACTGGCTTGTGGAAATACTCCCGGCACCCCAATTATTTCGGAGAAGCGCTCTTTTGGCTGGGCCTCTTCTTTTTTGGGCTTGCCGCCGATCCTACCAGTTGGTGGATGGGTATTGGCTGGCTGGCTATCGCGGCCATGTTCCAGTTTATCACGATCCCAATGATGGAGAAAAGGCAAAAGGGGAATAAGCCGCATTATGCAGAAGCGACGAAGGGGATACCGATGTGGATTCCGATTAAGTTTTAGTTGTTAATTCTTGGTTTTTAATGTTGGTTGAGACCTCGCTTTGCTCGGTGTTGAAATGCTCGTCGCCTTTGGCGCCTTGCAGGTTGAGATCCGCCTTTGGCGGAGGTTGAATCTAATTAGGAAATTTCTCAACCACTTGAGCAAAGCGAAAGCCTCAACCCGAAGCGCGGGCATCGCCTGATTTGCCAGCCTAATCTTAATCAGCAGCCCGGATCAGGGCCTTTGCCGACAAATGCTCGTTTTGGAGTAGCAGGTAATACGTTCCTGCTGCTAAATCCGACAAATCAAGGATCCATTCCTGATCCGGTGAGGTGGTTTCCTCTACTACTTTCACTACCCTGCCCACGGCATCCAAAATCATCAGTTTTTGGTTTCCTGAAAAAGTAGTGTTTATGAAAATTTGGTCTTTGGCCGGATTTGGGAAAAAACTCCAGTCAACGGCCGGAGAAATCTCCCGGGAGATCGCAATAACCGGCGAGTAATCAAACGCTCCATTGTGATCCACAAATTTCAGTCGGTAGTAAGTCAGCATAAATGGGTCTTCATCCAGAAATGCATAATTTCCGGAAGGCCGGGGTTCAAGCAATTCCAGGATTTCCCAATCGTCCATCCCATATTCGGAGCGTTCCAGTTCATGGTGAGACACACCGACTTCATGGCTTGTTTTCCATGTCAGTTTATTGCCTTCTTCCATAGCCTGGCCATAAAAATCGAGCAAATCCAGAGGCAGTGGCAGGCTTGTGGTACTTCCCAATGTCCATCTTGAAAATTCGTCGATTTGAGAGAGGGCTACCGTATTCAAAACCGGGTTTCGGGTATCAAAACCCTCCGGCGACCAGTTCTGCCCCTGGTCTGTGCTACGCCAATACTCCAACTCATTTTCCGGGACAGGCCCCAGCTCGGCATCAAAATAATGCATAAGCAGTGTAGCATCCAGTCCGGAGTTCAGAGCCGGACTGATGTCAAAATACCGGTCAATTCCCTGTCCTCCTCCTCCGGAAACAGGTGTTTGGTGCCCTCTCCGGATTGTGGTTAGCCCGAGGTCTGTGTTGCTGGAAATTTCTATACCAACATTAGCCGGATTTTGCCCTTGCGGAGCATTTAGTAATGCTTCTACGACCAACTCGCCGCCAAGTGATCCGGTTATTCGACTGTTTTCACTTTCGCCAACAAGCAATCCGGATAAGTAAAGGTCATAAAAGCCCAAATCGAAAAGCCCTTGCTGGAAAATCAAATTACCGTTTATTTCGGCATCCTGCTCCAGAAACAATGTAGCACCCGGCTTTTCAATTTCCAGATTGTGAAACTCTGTGAAAACGGGCCCCGTGATATTAGCGAATCCTGATCCGACAAACCTGAAGGTACTGCCGGCAGCTTCCAGGAATCCTCGGTTTACAAAACGGGTATCTTCCAGCACAACATTGACATCGCCATTGCATACCAGGTGAATATTTTGACCAATGTCAATGCGCGTCTGCCCCTGTGCCTGGATTCCGGAAAGGAGAATAGAGGCAACAATTAAAACAATCATTTTATTCATTTTCCTGCGTTTATTTCGTTTCGAAGTACCTCCATTTCGGCTTTCAGCCATTCTATTTCGGACTGCATGGTTTCTATTTGTTCTTGCTGCTGCTGTACTGCAGCTATGGCCAACGTACTCATTTCAGCATAATTCATGGTGTAGTTTCCATGTTCCTGATTGACGTGTACCAGGCCGGGGAAAAGCGGTTCTACATCCTGAGCAATAAAACCATAGCGTTTGGCAGAACCAGGCTCCTGACCGACAAAGCGGTAAGAGAGGGGTTCCAGTTGCATGACACCTGACAGCACATCTACCAGTGGGCTAAAGTCTTCTTTTCGGTTTCGGTCGGAGGTAGCATACCATCCTCCGCTCAGGTGATCAACTTCAGCAATGGTAGTAGAGGGATAGGAGTGGCTATATACATACATGTAGCCGGTTCCGGAGGAAGTGTAAAAGCGAAAATAATTTCCATTCTGGCTATTCTCCAGCCGAAAGCCGTTGTCTGTTATACCGTTGTCGTGAACAACATGAAAATCCACAGCAGGGCTGTTTGTTTTCACTCCCACATCTGCATCGGTATCCAGTACCAGGCAATCCGAACAGTTGACGGTAGAATAGGCGCCGATTGCCGTTGCATTGGATAAATTCCCGGAACCGACATCTGCGTAAGCGCCAACAGCCGTATTGTCATTGCCGTTGCTATTTCCCAACAGTGCAAACACTCCCAAAGCAGAATTGCGATCGCCCGAATGACCAGAATGAGCCAGGGCACTAACCCCTACTGCGGTATTTTCGAAGCCGATGGTATTACCGGCCATCGCGTTTCCTCCGTAGGCAGAATTGTAATTTCCGCTTGTGTTGACTTCCAGTGTTTTGGTACCCATGGCCGTGTTGTACTGCCCGGAGTTGGCAATCAGAGTAGCGTACCCCACCGCCGTACAGCCGAGCCCGCCACTGAGCAATGCCTGATAACCGACAGCTGTTGCAAAATCACCTCCACCGTGCAAGGCTCTGTACCCGACAGCTGTCAGACCTACCATGCTAACACTTCCGGCTGCCTTCATGGCTTCATATCCTACTGCTGTACAATAATCATATCCAGCAGGGATATTAGCTCCGGCCAGCACACCGATCATTGTATTGGAGGATAGCGGGCTGGCATTAAGTCCGGCATCCCAACCAATCCGAACGTCATCCATGCGTAAAATAGCTCCATCGTGTGACATCACCTGCGATCCTCCAACTTCAAACCGAATAATGTCTTCATCAGGGCTATCCTCCACGATTATTCTGGTATCACCGTCGTTATCTGCCACTTCCGCAACCACCGGGACAGGCACATCCGACCAGCTAAGCTGACCAGAACCATCGCTTTGGAGAAACTGTCCGTATTGTCCATCGACAGCTGGAAAAGTATAGCTGTCTCCCACTCCCAGCAGCCCGTAGATTTTCACTTTATCATTCAGGAAATCCCCCCAGATAAGCGGGGTCGTGGTACTGGAATTATCGATGTATAACCGATGGGAGCCCGTCTCGAAAAAGCCGGCCTGGTGGCCCAAAAATACATTCGAGGATCCCAGGCTGCTGAATCCGGCATCCTTGCCAAGGAATGTATTCTGGCTTCCACCGGAATTGGCTCCCCCGGCAAATTTTCCGATCATGGTATTAGACGAACCACCAACATTTAGTGAGCCGGTGGCATAACCCAAAAAGGTATTAAAATCACCAGAAACCATTTTATTGCCGCTGTTCAGTCCAACGAAAGTGTTTTGTTCGCCATCCTGATTCATGGTACCGGAGCCGGAACCGATAAAGGTATTGCCACTGCCACCTGTATTTTCCTCCCCTGCCTCAAACCCAACAAACGTATTATGGTTAAGGGAGCCATCGTCGTTGGCACCTGCATTTTCGCCAACAAAAACCGAATTTCCGGGAGCAGCGAGGTGTAGGGTCTGGCCATCCAGACGCATTTGCTCCACGCCACCAACATCAAAACGGATCTGGTCGTCATCAGACGTTTCTTCTACCTGAATTTTCGTATCCTCGTCTGTATCCAATATTGTATTTCCCCTTACGATCCGAACCCATTGAGACAATGTCGCATCGTAAAACCAAAAACCTCGAACCGTCAGATCATAAACCAGCAGCCCGTCTGCCGGGTTGTTGATATTCATCCGGTCGGCAGAACTCATTTTTGGAACCAACATTCCCTTACTTGTTGACTGGACATCAAGTATGGCACTGGGATGGGGATCATTTCCCGATTCATTGATCCCGATTCCCTGTCCGGAAACCATACCTGAAAAACACAGGAGGCAAAACGAAAAGAGCAGGTACTTTCTCATGATTGTATATTTTAGGTTGAGAATAATTACAGCTCTTAGTGGAATGATATGCCGAAAGTGTTACCGGCATTCTGAAAAAATCAGGATTTTTGGAACAAATTTCTTTTTCAATCAACTAACTATGACCAGCTCTTACAGCGATATCGAACTCATCCGGATGATCCGTTCCGGCGGGAAGCAGATGGAGCTGGCTATGCGATATTGGAACAGCCATTCCGGCATCCGTGAAAAACTGGACAGCTGGATCAGAAAGGCCGGAGGAACGAAAGCAGACAGTGCCGATATTTTTCAGGACAGTATCTGTTATTTAATTCTCAACATCCGCAACGGGAAATTTGAAGGTGCCAGCAACCTTCAAACCTATTTTATGGCCATCGGAAAAAACCTGTGGCTACAGCAATCGCGTCGCAGTCAGCATTATCAGAGAATTCTGAATAGCGTACAAGCAGAGGAAGCAACTGTGATAAACCCAGAACATATACTGATGCGGGCCGAACAAATAAACCGGCTGGATCAGTTATTGCAACTTACCGGAGATGCCTGCCGAAAGGTTTTGGGGATGTGGAGCCTGAATTTCTCCATGCGGGAGATTGCCCGGGAATTAGGATACAAAACCGAAGCGGTTGTTCGAAAGAAAAAGCACCAATGCCTGAAACAACTGATGAAACTGACAGCGCAAAATCCTGAATGGAAAAAAGGCCTATGAAAAATCCGTCATATACAGACAAGATCCTTGCCTACCAGGAAGGAAAATTATCGCAAAAGGAAAAGGCCGACTTTGAGGCTGAGTTGCTAAGCAACCCTCAACTTCAGGAAGCCTACCAGAACTTTCAGCAAAGCCTGGAGCTCACGGAAGTTTTCGCCTTTGATCATTTGAAGCAAAAGCTAAAAAGCTGGGAAGAACCCCGGGTGAAAAGAATGCATCCGCTCAAATTAGCGGCACTGGCGGCCACATTCCTGCTGATCCTTGGGCTGGCTGGTCTTTCAGGCATTTGGCAAAGGTTTAGTTCCGGCAAGCTGGCATCCAGGTATTATACAGAAATACCGGTCAATATAGTTTCCAGAAACGGCTCTACTGATGCAAACGCGGTACTCCTTCAGATGGAAAAGGATTTTCAGGCAGATAAATTTGGAGAGGTGCTTGAAACGCAGGAGATCGAAGATCCCAGAGCATATCTCCTGAAAGCTCAGGCTGCACTTCAATTCGGAAACGGGGCAGAAGCTGCTAATTATGCCAATTTGATCATTTCCCGGCAGCTTAACCCTTATGTCGAAGCAGCAGAATGGTTGTTTATTTTAGGAAAAACACAAAGCCGGGAAACAGATTTCGCGAAAGCGGCTATCGATAGTCTGTTGCAAAAAGAAGAGCACCCATTTCGGGAAGAGGCGATGCAGTTGCAGGAAGACCTGAACAGCACCTGGAGAAAATTTGCCCGCTAAAGTTATTTATCCGTTCCGTAGCTATGCTCTTGTATTTTTTGCCTTTCGGCGAAAGCCAAACACCGCCGAAGTAATCAACAATAAAAGGATCAGCCCGTAAATCCAGGTATTGTTTTTCTGCTCAAACTTCAGCGCATCGGTATTTCCGATCAGATGGAATGATGCCCAGAAGTAGGGACTTGCCAGTCGGTTTTCCCGTTGCGACGCTATATAGTTTAATTGTGCCTGCCGAAGCGACAAACGCTTACCTGTTCCCCTTTTTAATTCCTGGTAAAAGCTTTCCATAATTGCCTTTCCGGAGCGGTCATCCACCTGCCAGAATGAGGTCACCATGCTTCGGGCACCTGCATAGGCGAATGCGCGGGCCAGGCTGATAACCCCTTCTCCTCTTTCGGTTTCACCAAAACCGGCATGACAGGCACTTAATACAACCATATCCAGAGGAAGTGAAAAGTTATAGAGATCCTTTATGAATAAGCGATTGGGTTCTCCGGCAAATTCCAGAAAACAAAAATCGCTGTTCTGATCATTTATCCGGGCATGGGTAGATAAGTGGATCGCATTGTAATCCTGGGAATGATCGCGAAACCAGGAAATGGTAGCCTGCTCACCTGAAATAAGTTCCCCTCCGCCAATATCTGCGACTACTGCCGCTTCTTCCTGGTTGAAAATTAAATCCGGAAAATGTGGCGCGACACACAGAAGGCGTGTAAGCTCTCCGAGTTGTTTCTGTTGTTGAGCCCACCAGGTAGAGGAGATGGCATAACTTACGGAATGGGAATGAAGCAAATAAGGGTGAGACCTGAAACGGGTAGCATCAGCAACCGCTTCGTTCAGTAATGCACCAAAGGGCAAATACCACAAAATGCCATCGGGAATAATCAGCAAATTTGCCGGCAGATTCCCCAGGGGTTTAACTATATCCAAATACAATTTATAAGCACTTTCGGTATATAGCCGGGCATGTTTTGAATAATCTTCCGGAAGGGGATGTTCCATTTCGTAATAGCCGGAAAGCCCGGTGCGCAGCAGGGAGATATTCTCCTGCCATTCTTTCGGCCCGGGCAGTCTTTTTCCGGAAAACCGGTGGGCATCGATCACAAAAACAAAAGTTCCTTCTTCACCTAAGAAGTAGGCAAGCAAAGCTTCCTCCGTGCCCAGCTTTTCCCTGATCTCCGAAAGGCTGCTGACCTTTTCACTAAAACGGGCAGCATAATACTGCGGATAGTCCTGGCGAAAAACCTCCAGCAATGCGGCATGTGCTTCCTTTACTTCAAAGAGTTTTTCGTTTAGCTCCGAATCTTCCTTCCCGGAAAAGAGTTGTTTTTCGAGCGTGGTCCATTCCTCCTGAATTGTTTTTTCCTGTTCGATCAAATCAGGCGGTACATTATGAAAGGACTGTGCCTGACTGGCCTTCAGTGCATCCAGCAGTAAAGCGGCTTTGCTTTTTTCCGCCCAAATGAAGGCGTTTTCCAAATAAACTTCCGCTCCTGTTTCTTCCCACTTATCAAAATACAGTCGGATAAGCCCTTCGAAAACGCTGTAATGCATGCTATTTAATGCTGCCCGCCCCTGCTCGCTGCTAATATCTTTGCGCAACCAGTTCAGAAGACGAAAGGCATCATTAAATTTTTCCAGTGCCTTTTCCCAATCATCACCTGTACCAGACCGGGCTGCAATATGCTCCTGCGTTTCAGCTTCAGTCAACAGGATTTCCAGCAGAAAAATACGGTCGGATGCCAGAAAGATGCCCTCAGCGTTTTGATAAACAGCCAGGGCTTCCTTTGCCTTTTTGAGTGAAACCAGGGCAGCTGAATCCTGTCCGTTTAGCGATTGAGCCAGAGCAAGATTGCTCCAGGCTCCAGCCATATCAGACTGGTTTTCGGAAGGAAATTCTTCCCAAAATTGAAGTGTTTGTCCGGCATAATCCAAGGATTCGCGGCTTTTCATTTCTTTGAGATAAAGCGCCGTTCTTTTCAGGTAAACCCTGCCAACAGCCGGTGCTCCGGCTTCCATCAAACCTGTTCTGATTTTCTGACAGGAATCCAGGTACAAATGCGCCTTTTCAAAATCCCCTGTCTCACCGGCAGCCTGTGCGAGCAACTGATATACGAGAGCCAATCTCGCTGAGCCTTTATCTCCACTTTCTTTTCGCAGCTTCAGTGCGTGCCCTAAATGAATGGAGGCCTGCCGGTGGCGATTCAGATTAAAAGAAATACTTCCGATATTAAGGTGGGTATTTGCCAGACTTCCGGGGTCAGGCGAAGGCCCGGATTCTTTAAAAGCAAGCGCTTTCTCAAAGTAATCCAGGCTTCGGATCAAATCTCCTTTGCGGACATACATTATCCCAATATTATTGTAAAGCTGCCCGTAGTTGGGATGATCCCCTTTAAACCGGATATCAAAAATGGATAAGGATGAAAGGCTGTATGGAATTGCCTTTTCGGCCTGTCCTTTTCGAAGGTATTGGGTGCCGATCTGGTGTAGGCTGATGGCTTTGTAATAATGATCCGGAGGCAGGTACTGATCACATAAATCCAGTGTAGCCGAATAGATATGAATGGCCGTATCCAGCTGCCCCAGATAGCCAAATGCCATAGCCTGTATCTGCATGGCTTTTAATACCTCCAGCGGGTATTCTGTTTCGCTCAGGCCGGAAAGGATTTGATGGAGGCTGTCTGCTGCAGCCTGATCCTTTTGCATTTCCACCAGCAAAGCTGCCTGGCTGATCTTTATCCTGATTTCCTGATCGGGCGTATCGGATTTGGCTAAAGCGGCTTCGAAGATCGATTTTGCTTCTTCAAAGTCATACCGAAAGGTTTTTATCCGTCCTTTCAGCATTTCCAGTTCAAGGAGCAGACTTTCTTCCGGCTCTGTTTCTGAGACAGCTAGCTGTTGTTGGATTTCGCTCAGCAGGGATTCGGCGAAAGCCAGATCTGACAACTCCAGGTGGTTCTCTAACTGCAAAAGGTATTTCCTCAACTGCTTGTCTGCATCTTCCGGAGAATATTGATGCAGCAACTCCAGCGAATGGTAATAATCGGATTCGGCGAAAGCCGTTCGAGCCTGCTCCAAAAGCCCTTCGGTGTCACTCTGCGCAAGGGATGAAACCGGAAAAAGCAGCAGGAGCCAAAGGAGTAGTCGATTCATTTAAAGGCAGTGTTAAAGTCCAGAATAGTAGTATCAACAAGATACTAAACAGACTGAAACCCGGAGATTCGAATGGCTCCAAACAAAAAAGAGAGCCAAAACCTGACTCTCTTTCCTAAAAGCTTCTATCCTTACGAAAAGCAGGAAACGCCTTTTTATTCCTCCACAATCGTCATCACCCTGTCAGCTGAAAAGCCGGTGAAAATACCGATTGCATCCTCTCCCTCCACATTTGAAATAATTCCGCCGGGCTGCGCAAAAGGGTTTCCGTTGGAACCAACGGCATTGCTCAAACTCACCAGAAAATCGTAATAGGCAGACTCGATGTGAAAGAGCGAATGGAAAATCGTGTCGCCAACTGCATAGGAATAATTTGTTCCAAAAACGATGGTGCCTTCATCCACTACCTCATCATTGATCGGAAAACTAAAATCCGGGATGCTGTCGAGGCTGCCTTCGTGCAGCATGTTTCGGTAAAAATTGGCCTCCGTCATATCATCTGTCAGGTACATCAAGGCACGGCCGAGGGTATCGGGACCATTAAACTGAACGACCACACTATCGATTGGCACCGGCTCCAAGATGCGGGTTTGAGCCGTGATTGTTTGTCCGTCGGCAGTAGTGATTTCCAGTTGGAAGTCTGAATCATAGTCTTCCGGTACGATTTCGTTGCTGCCGTAATTAAAGAATTTTTGTGCAATCGGATTTAAAAAGAAGCCTTCTTCCAGTTCGATTACCTCTTCTCCGCGGATGATGCGAACTGTAGCGCCCGTAACAAGCAAGTCCTGAATAAATTCTGCTTCTTCTGTCGGAAAGGGCTCAAAATAGCCGGCCGTGCGGCTCAATAATAAATTATAAGGTTCCCCGGGTTGGAGATAACATTCGACGACAGTCACATTATCTACTACCGGAAGTTCGAGCTCGATCTCCTGCTCCAGGTTGCAGGCAGTAAAACCGAGTGCCAGGAATAAGAAAAATATATAGCGCATTTCTATTGCTTTTTTGGATTGGGATTAAAATTTAAAATTCCAGGTCAGGGCCGGCAGGATCGGAAACAAAGACACCTGCTTAACAGCCAGTCGATCAGGCACTTCAATACCGGTACCATTGCCTTCCCCATCCGCGAATTGCGGTTCGATGTACAGGAAGAAAGCATTGCGACGATCGTAGGCATTAACCACACTGAGGGTCAGATCACTCTCGCCCCATCGCGGCAGGAACTTCCAGACAAGGCCCAAATCCAAACGGTGATAAGGAGCCAAACGGATGTTGTTGCGGTCGCCAAACAGGGGTACCAGGATTTCGGCCTGCTCGCCATACACATCCTGAAAAACAAAACGGCGCTCGGGCAACCAGTACAGGTCGCCAGACCCAAACACCCAGGATGCCGTGGCAGTAAGTCTCGGAGTGATCTCATACATCAATACCGTTGAGATATCGTGACGGCGATCGTAGCGGGGGGCATAGTATTTTTCACCACCGGCAAAAACGGCTCCGGGATCAATGGGTTCAAACTCTCCCCGACGGATCAGGGACAGTGTGTATCCCACCCATCCGGTGAGGCGGCCTTCTTTCTTTTCGATAGACAATTCTGCTCCGTAGCTATAGCCTTTTCCAATAGCAAACTCTTCTTCGAGATTGTCGTTCGCAAATAATTCGGCGCCATCTACAAAGTCCAATTGATTATCCAGCCATTTGTAAAAGTATTCATTGGTCAGGAAGAATTGGTCGCCCAGCAAGAGGGAGAAACCGGCAGCCACCTGATCGGATCGTTGAGGCGCAATCCGTTCCGTACTCGGGTACCACACATCCGTAGGCAGGGCAACGCCAGAGCTGGAAATCAGGTGCAGATACTGATTCATTCGGGCATAACTGGCTTTCGCCGAAAGGCGCTCCGAAACCTGATAATTGGCTGCCACACGAGGTTCCGGGCGAATATAAGTTGTACCATCATTCGCGAAAGCGCTCAAGCGCAAGCCATAATTCACTTTCAGGGCATCGGTCATTTTCCATTCGTCGGAGGCATAGAGACCAAATTCATAGCCTTCGTATTCCTGTCCGGCGGAGAAGGAAATATCGCCATTGTCTGATCCGGCTTTGATCCGGCCAACTTCAAAAATGTGCATAGTGGCACTCACACCCATGCGTATTGTATGGTTTTCGCTTGGGGCGTAATAGAAATCCGTTTTCAGGTTGGCATCTTTGATATTCGAGCCCACATTAAAGGAAAAGCCGGTGACCTCGTTATTGATGTTGTACTGATAGTCGGAGAAAGTGAACGTGGTATTGGAGAACAACTTCGGACTAAACACGTGGTTCCAGCGTGCTGTACCAGTTGCATTTCCCCAGTTAAAGCTGAAGTTAAAGAAGTCGCTGTCGAACCCGAAGACATCCCGTCCGAAATAGCCGCTCAGATACAGATGGTCTTTTTCGCCCAGCTTAAAGTTGACTTTGGTATTGAGGTCGTAGAAGTAATAATCCGGGATCGGGTTAAAATCTTCGTTATCCGAATTGGAATTATTTACCGCTCCGGTAATCAGATCGAAATAAGTACGACGGCCGGAAACGATGAAAGAGGATTTTTCCTTTTGGATCGGTCCTTCGAGGGTAAGGCGGGAAGAGATGAGTCCAATGCCTCCGCTTCCGGCAAATTTCCGGTTGTTCCCCTCTTTCAGTTTCACATCGATCACGGAAGATAATCGTCCGCCATACTGTGCGGGAAACCCACCTTTATACAACTTCAGGTCTTTGACTGCATCGGTATTAAAGGTGCTGAAAAAGCCAAAGAGGTGATTGGCATTGTAAACGATTGCTTCGTCGAGTACAATGAGGTTTTGATCTGAGCCACCGCCCCGAACGAATAGTCCTGTTGTTCCTTCCGAGCCGGAAGGAATGCCCGGCTTGAGCTGTATGGCTTTGATGATATCGCTCTCCCCCATCAATACGGGAATGAGTTTGGCTTCTTTGGTGGTGATGGCCTCCACAGACATTTCGGTCGAGCGCAATTGCTCGCGGTAGCTGTCTGCTTTTACGACGACTTCTTCCAGCTGCACGCCGGTTCCGAGGTCGACATTGACAGTCATATCTGCTTCCGGTTTCAGGCGTTTGATGGTTTTTTGGAAGCCTACGTAGCTGTATTCGATTACGACTGAGTCGCCTTTAGCGACGGAGAGTGAATAAAAGCCATATTCGTTGGTAGTTGTTCCGCGGGTTTCGGCGGGGACAAAGACGGTGGCACCGATGAGAGTTTCTCCGTTCTCGGCATCCGAGATGGTACCACTGATGGTGATGTTTTCCTGGGACCAGCCAGCTACTGCCAAAAGGCAAAGGAGACTGGTAACCAAAGTTCGGACGTTCATTGAGTTTTGTTTCGGGTGAAAAACTGGTTTTTTAAAGTTGGCGCAAACATACTTGAATGCGAGCCAACCGATCAACAAAATTCTACCAACGGCTGTTCAGGGCAAACCAATGTATATTTTTGGGGTATAAAGATTTCGACCTGACAGGTCGGCGACCCGTCAGGTTGGCGACCCGTCAGGTTGATTTCCACAACTGGTTAAAACAGGCATAAAAAATAAGTGGATATCTAAAACGCTAAACCTAAGATCATCACTAACTTAGGAGGAAATTTGTTCTAAAAACCTGCTTTAAACCGATTAAATTTGAAGTGCAACTGGGGTGTGGGGACCTGTCAGGTCGGCGACCCGTCAGGTTGCCGACCTGACAGGTTGAAATAAACGTTTAGCAATTTGGAAACGGATAGCTTCCAAAAACCAAGCCTTCTCTCTGGCTGGCTGTCGGAGAAAGTTCCGTCCATTATCTATATTTGCTATACATGATTCAAAGGGATTTGAAACTTACCCAAATGCTTTGTTCAGCAAAATCAAACAACATCCACATTCATGAAGAAATACGACGCTAAGAGTGCTCCCAAACCAGTAGGCCTTTATCCCCATGCCCGAAAAGTGGGCAATCTGCTTTTTTTGTCGGGCATTGGTCCGCGGGATCCGGAGACAGATGGCGTGCCCGGCCTGGAGCGCAGCGCCACCGGCAATTACACCAGCTTTGACTTTGAAGCACAATGCCATTCCGTTTTCCAAAATGTAAAGCGTGTGCTCGAAGATTGTGGCGCCAAATGGAGCGATCTGGTGGATGTTACCGTTTTTCTCACCGATATGAAACGCGATTTCCACACCTACAATCGCGTATATGCCGAGTACTTTAAAGACAATCAGCCTTGCCGCACCACCCTGGGCATTGATTCGCTGCCGACACCAATTGCGATTGAGTTGAAGTGCATTGCGGTGGTGGAGGAGTAGTAAATTGTAGATTTCCCGTATCTTAAGGTAAACTCAACGTTTGACCAACACCTGGATAATGAGGTTTTCAATCGCGCTGCTTTTAATTCTTTTCCCGCTACTGGCGTGCTGCCAGAACAGGCACAACAGCAATAAATATTCAATCGGCATTCGGGTGGACGCGGGCCATTCTTTTCCAAACTTCAGCAATACCTCGAGCGACTGGAAAGGTACTTTTTATCCGGCAGGAGGCATTAACCTTATGCTGGTTAGACGATTTAATCAAAACTGGACTGCAGGTTTGGGAGCAGGTGTCGCCGGTTATGCCCTCACCAACCGCGGTCCAATAGACAAATACATTCTGGACTTTGCCTCTCCTACGCTCACTACCGAAATCGGATATATTTTTATGACTACCCATAATAGGGAGGGTTTTTTGAGGCTTTCCGGCGGTATTCAGCTGGCTTATCAAAAAGTCTTTGAAGATCAGTTTGAAACCTATACCGTTAGTATAGAAGGAGAAAATCTATTATTATATTTCATTCAGCCCGAGCTGGGTATACGTCGATACTTTAAACAAAAAATGAAAGTGTCTCGATTTAAAACTGCCTATGAATTTGGCGTATTTTTCCGATACAACTTTAATCGTTTAGGGACAGCCACCATAAGCAGTAGTGATTATGAAGTAGTGTTGACACCAAGCGGAAACATTATGGGTGCATACTTTAAGATTCTTTTCCCCATTGGGAACAAACGCTTTGAAGCTAAACCAAAGAAGGAAAAACCCTTGCCTCCAATCATTTATAACCCGCGTTTCAAATATAAATAATTGATGATCGATCTAAAAACAGCATCCGGCAAACAAATATCTCCAACCCAACATGCACACTATGCCAAATAATGATCGTCAGAATGAAACAGTATGGCCTATTTCAAAATTCTATTTTGAGGTAGACCTTTCCCCTACAATGACAGGAATCGCCTTTCAGGAAGTTTCAGGCCTGGATTTAGAAAGTCAGGTTATCGAGTATCGGCAAAGTAACAGTCCAACATTTTCAACCGCAAAAATGCCCGGCATTAAAAAGTATGGCAACGTCACCATGAAACGGGGCATATTCAAAAAAGAAAACTCCTTTTGGGAATGGTATAAGGAGATAAACGCGAATACCATCAAAAGGCACACAGTCTCCATAAAACTATTGGATGAGAGCGGGAACGTCACTATGCAATGGAACCTTGCCAACGCCTGGCCAACCAAAATAAGCGGAACGGATCTAAAAGCGGATGGCAATGAGGTGGCAATTGAAACCCTGGAATTAGCGCATGAAGGGTTAACTGTTATAAACGAATAAATATCCCGAAGCTTCCGATTTGGAAACTTCGGGACATCCGCTTACTTCATATAATAACAACCTAATTTTTAACGTCCGCAATGCTCGTGCTCCCCTGCCAGGATTTCATCATATTCAGCCTGGTCAATGTACTGTGGCGCATACGAGCCTCCATTATTGTCAATCCAGGAAGTATAGCCCCGTAGATGGTTTCGACTACCACATTGCAGCATCTCATAAACGGCCAACAAGTCGCTTCTGTCGGTATTAGCGACATTCGTTTTGAGATCATTAATATCCAAATCCTCAATGGTGGCTCCAACGATCAGGGCATCCAAAAGAGAGTTGCTTGCCTGATCGGTCAATTGATCGTAAAGGTTCTGTAGATTCGGATTATTGAATTTTCCGACTTCCGTACTGGCAGGATCTTCGATGTCATATTTTTCCAACAGGCCTAACACTTCATCCATGTGCTTTTGCTCACTGTTGGAAATATTAGCAAAGATCATTTCGTCATACAACTCATTGGAGAATTGATACACATCTCTGGCCAGCTTTTCTTCCTCCCTTAAGAATTGCAGGTCATCTATTTCCTGTTGAGATAAGGTATTTACATCCGGTAGATCTTCCTTTTCACATCCCAAAAAGGCAAGAGATAAAAAGGCGACTGAAATTAACATCCAATTTTTCATAATAGTGCTGGTTTTTGCATCAAGTTAAACCTCAATACATCGAAAGTCTGTAACCGAAATCACGGAGCGCCGAATTAGAAGAGGAAAGGTTACGGAGCCGACTTCCCATTTACAGAAGGGATTTATATAGCCCTGGTACGAAAAGAATCAAAAAATGGATTGAAAAAGAGATGCAACTCAATGCCTTTGCAGTAATCCCAGGAACTTTTCCGAGCTGCTTTTCCTTTTGTTATTTATAGTAACCAAAGTTGGAAACCTTAATTGTTATGCCCAAAAAAATCCCGAAGATCGAAAACAACGTTCAGGACAGAACTTCTGTCGCATGGAAAAAGCTTTGTGAATACGTAGAGCAGGTAGCAGAAAAGGAGCTAACAAAGTTTTCTCCCAGATCTTATTTAGGGCCTGCCCTTTTTCAACAGATATTTACGCTGCCAGAATCTATCGGAAAACTCAAGAAGGTCCGGCAAATTGACCTTTATGGAAGCAAGCTCAAAAGGATTCCCCCGGAAATAGGCGAAATGGAATCCCTGGAAGGCTTTGACCCTTATACCTCCTACGACTTAAACTGGTTTCCTTACGAGATAACAAAATGTCAGAAACTGATCGAAAGCCGGATCAGCACCCGTGCCTTATTTGGAAACTACAAAAACAGAATGCCATTCCCCAGCCTCGAAAACAATCCGGTCAGGTATCAGGGTGAAAGGGTAAAATGTAGCATCTGCGAAAAAGAACTCCCTTACAAGGAGACCCAACAATATTGGATTTCGCTAAGGATTGGAACAGACACGGTTCCATTGCTGGCCAACCTGTGCTCCAAAGAATGCAGAAAAGAAATGCCTACACCACCTGAGGCATATGTTCAATATCCGCACAAAGGCGGATCAAATTTGCAGCAACCCGGTTTTGAAGATTGGAGGAAAGCACAAATGGCCAAAATGCCTAAAAAGTTATTAGACCAAATAAGTCACTACAAAAAACTCGATGACCTAAGAAGGTTAAAGGAAAAATTAGAATCCGGAGAACTTGATAATTAATAAAAAGGGGACAGGCTGTTTGTAATTACAGCTCATCCCGCCAACAATCATTTTGTTTAGAACTACTTTTTCAAATCCTCCGGCAAATAAAATGAAGGCCCTTGTTCTATGACAAACCAGGGCTGATGAAAGTCGGCAACAAACTCAACCGTAATACCAAACTTCTTATCTCTGGATTTCCTTTTACCATCCACACCTACAAAATACCAGGTTCCCTGGTAGACATATCGTGGAATGCCCGTATTTAAGGAGTAACTCCCCCGGTAAACAGAAATGACAGCCCGGTTCTCTCCTGTCTGTTTAATGCCATCGCAAATAAATGGTACGACCTCTTTACCCGCTCCATCTACGATACCCCATTTGTTACCATCGCAGGCGATAAAAAGTGAATCAAAAATGGGGACTTGATCCGCACAGATAATACGAACTTGTCGAGCGACATCTTCAGAAGGAGGATTGAGCGGCAAACCAGCCTCAGAAGCCGGTGTTTTGTGGCCCAAATAACAAGCCCCACAAACAAGAATCAAATAGAAACCTAAAATGTAACACCTGTTTTTTTTGCACCTGATTTATAGCGTTTTAAAAGCTTTAGAGCTTGTTCGGGTTTTACACTTTGGGCTGCACTTGCCAAATTTTGCACTGCACTTTGTTATTCTTCAGTCGCTTAGCTTTGGCTAGGCTCCTTCATCATGCCTCGTTCAGTACAAAATTTTGAGGCGTTCGCTCCAAAAGCAAATCCCGAACAAGCTCTTAGTTATCCAGTCTTTTCAATATTTTGTCTTTATCGCTTTTCAACAACATGAAAATTCCGCCTCCCAAAATAAAGGCAAAAAACAATGTTGTTGGAATAACCGAACTCCAATTGACACCATCTTCTGCCCTGACAGCCTCAATGATTTCTGGTTCGGGATTTAACATACCGGCCCCGAAAGAAAAATTAATCAATGCGTGTATAAAAACAGGAATCAGGATACTTTCTGTTCGCGTAAGCAGACCACAAAAAAACACACCAACAGAGAGCGCAAAAAACACCTGTGATGTCACTCCTGAAATATTTTCCGGCTGGCTCAACACATTCAAAAAATGCACCAATCCAAACAACAAACTCGAAAGAACTGCCGACCACATCAGCACAGATTGTCTATTCCCAAACGCTTTCAAAAACTGAGGAAATAGAAAGCCTCTAAATACTAATTCTTCAACTACACCTACCAGAAGTACCCAAACACCAAATAAAAAAAGCGTAGCGGCATTCACCGAAAGGTAAGTATCAACATTCCCAAATAATCCCAGCCCAATTATTACAACAGGAATAATAAGAGCCTGCAAATTGACCGGTTTATACATGCGAATAAAGGAAACAAGATTTAACTTTCGGATTACAACCGAAATCAACACAATCAGCAATGCGCGCACACAAGCCCCGGATGTTAATCGGGCTTTAAGTTCCAGCATTTCGCGACTGACCAGGTATTCCCGGAATGGTTTTTCCAGGTAAAGAAATCCCAAAAAGCCTGCTAATACAAAAATGGCAATGGCAATTTGTTTCTTCATATTTACCCAAACGCCTGTTTCCTCTCAAGGTTTATTTATTGCTTTTCAAGAATTTCAAAACAGTAATGCCAGCGAATCCTTTAGATTTAGCAGGTCTTTCCAAAAAATCAATGCGTCTTTACGGCAATTTTCATTGTATAGCCTTTCGGCGAAAGCCTTCCCACATCCCGATTGGCAGCATCGTACATCCTAAACAAACTCAAAGCTTCCGGATTTTTGATCATTTATCCGACCAGATTGCCAGTTCATTACCCGCCGGATCCAGAAAATGAAATCGTCTGCCGCCAGGGAAAGAAAAAATGGGCTTGGAAATTATACCGCCATTAGTTTCTACTGCTTTTTGCACAGCTTCAAGCGCATCGTGGTACAATATCACCAGTGCTCCGTTTACAATGGCTTCATCCGATTTCTCAAAGCCGCCTTCGAGCCCACTTTCGGCGAAAGCCGTATAAGTAGGCCCATAATCGGTAAATTCCCATCCAAAGGTCTGGCTGTAAAAAGCCTTGATCGCTTCGAGATCAGCGGCTTTAAACTCGACGTAATTGATCTGATTGTTTACCAGCATTTTTTACAAATTTCTGTTTTGGCAAAAGGAAGAATAGACTTCCAGAGGCTGAACAATTATAACACTTACCGCCTTACTCTAGCGATCAATTGATATATACTGAAAATTTTACACCTCCGGTGGCATCATTTTTACAGCTTTGCCACTAGAATTTGTTCCGGGTAGGATATAAAATTAGCGATTCTTTATCTTCGCTCTGATTAAAAATAAGACAAACATGAAAATACGCATCCTCCTTATTGCTCTCCTTGGTACAAGTATGCTTTGGGGCCAGAAATTGGATATGGACATTTTTCACGGCATGCAGCCGCGAAGCATTGGTCCAGCCGGCATGAGTGGCCGGGTTACAGCTATTGATGTAAACCACTCCGATCCCGATCAAATCTTCGTCGGAACCGCTTCCGGCGGCTTGTGGAAAACCAATGGTGGCGGTGTAGACTGGACCCCCATCTTCGACAGTATGGAGGTGGCCTCCATTGGCGCACTTGCCATCGATCAAAACAATCCACATGTAATCTGGGTAGGCACCGGAGAAGGTAATCCCCGAAACAGCCAAACCAGTGGTGGAGGCATTTATAAAAGTATTGACGGAGGGCGCAGCTGGGAACGCATGGGACTGGAACGCACCCGCAACATTCACCGGATTATCGTAAATCGCGACAATCCCGACATTGTGTATGTAGCAGCGATTGGCTATGCCTGGGGTTCCAGTACAGATCGCGGGGTTTATCGTACCAAAGACGGTGGAAAAAGCTGGGAAAAAGTATTGTATGTCAACAATCAAACCGGAGCTGCCGATATGATCGTTGATCCAACCAATCCCAATAAGATCTTTGTCAATATGTGGGAATACCGCCGTTGGCCCTGGTTTTTTAAATCCGGCGGACCAGGATCCGGGCTGTACGTAAGTCTGGACGGTGGCGACACATGGACTGAGCGTACCGACGAAGACGGTCTGCCTAAAGGCGAACTCGGTAAAATGGGGCTGGCGATCTCTGCCAGTAATCCCGACATCGTTTATGCACTGATCGAATCAAAGAAAAATGCCATTTACCGCTCGGAAGATGGCGGCTATACCTGGGAAAAAGTCAATGACAAGGACGTGGGCGATCGCCCATTCTATTATGCAGACATTGCCGTAGACCCGGCCAATGAAAACCGTTTGTACAATGTGTTTTCCAATGTAAAAGTAAGTCAGGATGGCGGACGTAGCTTTGAGACCCTTCTCGGTTGGGACAATATTCACGGCGATCACCACTACTGGTATATTCACCCCGAAGATCCCAATTATATGATCGACGGAAATGACGGCGGACTGGCCATCACCCGCGACCGCGGAAAGACCTGGCGGTTTATTGAAAACCTGCCATTGGCCCAGTTTTACCACATTCAGGTTGACAATGACTATCCGTACAATATCTATGGTGGCATGCAGGACAATGGAACCTGGCAGGGACCAAGTGCTGTATGGCGTCGTGGCGGTATTCGGAATGGATACTGGAATGAAATTGCTTTCGGAGACGGTTTTGACGTAGTGATTGACCGCAACGATCCGAATATTGCTTATGCCATGAGCCAGGGCGGAAACCTCTACCGCATCGACCTGACTACTGGCGCTAACCGCCGGATCAAGCCGGTACATCCGGAAGGAAAAGAGCTGCGTTTTAACTGGAATGCGGGCATTGCGCAGAGCCAGTTGGTACCTTATACGATGTATTACGGAAGTCAATTTGTGCATGCATCAGACGATGGCGGCCGCAGTTGGCGAATCATTTCACCAGACCTGACCACCAACGATCCGGAAAAACAAAAGCAATTAGAAAGCGGTGGTTTGACCCTTGACGTAACAGGCGCAGAGAATCACACGACCATTACCTGTATTTCTCCCAGTCCGCGGGTAAAAGATGTCATTTGGGTTGGAACTGACGACGGAAACATTCAGATCACAACAGATGGAGGTCAAAACTGGACCAATGTAGCCCGCAACATTCCGGGTATGCCCCGGGGTGCCTGGGTGGCGCAAATTCATGCATCGCGCACCAATTCTTCCGAAGCTTATGTGGTGGTAAACAACTACCGCCAGGATGACTGGACGCCTTATTTGTTCCGTACGCGGGACCTGGGTGCCTCCTGGGAATCGGTTGCAGGCAGAAACAGTGTAGAAGGCTACTGCCTTTCTTTTGTGCAGGACACCTACGAACCGCGATTGATGTTCCTCGGAACAGAATTTGGTCTGTACGTGAGTGTCGACGAAGGGGCTAACTGGACCCGCTGGACGCAAGGTTACCCGACTGTATCAACGATGGATATGGTTATTCATCCGCGAGAGCAGGATTTGGTGATTGGCACCTTTGGCCGTGCCGCTTATGTAATTGACGACATTCGTCCGTTGCGGGCAATGGCACAAATTGGTGCTTACAGCGTAACCAACAGTGAATTGTTTGTATTCCCCGGGCCGGTAGCCTATCAGGCACATTACACCCAGGCCGCGGGTACACGCTTCACGGGCGATGCGCTCTATAAAGGAGAAAACCGACGCAGCGGGGCCATGATCAGCTATTACCTGAAAGAGGTAAAGGAAGAAGACAAAGACGGCGAAAAGGCCAAGAGTGATACCATTCAGGTGGAGATCAAAGATTTGAATGGCATGGTGATCCGAAATATGCGTATTCAGGGTAAAAAAGGCATCAATCGCTTTTACTGGGGCATGCGCAAGGACGGTGTGCGCTATCCTCATCAACCCGAACCTAAGGATGCAGATGCTCCACCGCGTCCGGGTCGCATGGTTATGCCTGGAGAATACTGGGTTAAGTTAAACTACGAAGGGCTGAGCGATTCCATTAAGATCAAAGTGGAATACGATCCCCGCATGGAAATGGATGTTTCCGGGATGGAGGCGCAGTATGCTTACTACGACGATTTGGAGAAGTACATCAAACTGATGACCAAGTCGATGGACAAGTTGCGGAAGACCAAGGAACGTTCCGGGGCCCTGATGGAAATCGTTAATCAGCAGGTCGACACGGCTGATGTCCTAAAAGATGTAAAAGAGCAACACAAGCTGGTTAAAGACCGGATTAAGGAGCTGACGGAAATAGTCGAAACACCGGATGATGTGCAGGGCATTTATCGCGACCCAAGCCGTTTGGGATCCCGGATCTGGGAAGCGCGCTCCTACTTTGAAGTTTACCCGGCTTCGTTTGGTCCGACGCCAAACCAACGCACCATTGTGGAAGCATTGAAGACTGATATTTTGAATTACGTACAGTCTGTCAATCAATTCCTGGTCGGCGAATGGATTGCCTTTGAGTCGGCTGTAGATGCCTTACCGATAGACCTTACTCAACCCATTGAGCCTATTTCCTTTGAGTAGGATTTGATGGGTATTTCGTGTGAGCGGAGCCGCTGGAGTCTGATATAAAATTCAGGTTTCAGCGGCTTTTTTTTGGCTTTCGCCGAATCAACCTGACAGGTCGGCGACCTGACGGGTTGGCGACCCGTCAGGTCGCCGGGTATGTTGATGGCATCCTGGTTTAGGCCAAATCTGAAGGTTTTTGACAGTCAATAACAACCTAAAACACAGAAAGTCAATAATTTGTGTGTTTCAATAAAAGGGTTGTGTTTTATGGCAAAAACGGACAGCTTTTACCATTGGACCTGTCAGGTTGGCGACCCGTCAGGTCGGCAACCTGACAGGTCCAAAAAGCAAAACCCAAAAAAGGAAAAGAGGCCGCCTGGTTTTACCAAACGACCTCTTCTTTTCTAACATTCGAAATCGGATCATTGCTGATCCATGCCGATAAATAATTGTAGTCTCGATTTCGGCATTATCCAAAAAGCAAATTTTCTTATTGCAGGATCAACTTACCTGTCTGTATTTTACCTCCTGCCCAAAACCGGTAAAAGCTTACGCCCCGGGGCCAGTCGGCCGTCGATAGGTTGATGCTGTTTTCCTTTAGACCACTTTGATAGTAAATCTGCTGCCCGGCTGCATCAAAAAACTCTATACGCTCAATCAAATCTTCCGGACTCGAAGCACTAATTCTAATAACATGCGTTGCCGGATTAGGAGCCAATTCGGCGAAAGCCGCATCGGGCAACACTTCCTGAGCACCAGAAAACAAGCCATCCCCGATATTTTCGTAAAAATCGGCCACCTGATTGCTCATCGCAAAAAAGTCGGTCAGATCCGGGCAGGGATAATTCACATCCTGACTCCAGATTACCGCAAAGCTGAAATAGCGGGCATCGCCAGGCTCCATTAACACGCCGCCGCTGGACATGATCATTCGATGATCACCAGGGTCGACTTCAAAACCACATTGCGTCCAGGGAGTGCCGTTCAAATCGGCCCCATCATACGCATATGGATAGGGTGGCAATCCACTAAACGGGTTATAGCCATCGCCAAGTTGCGTGAGTGGCGTACCGTCGAGCCAGGTGCTGTTGAGTAAATGGTAATGCTCCAGATCGTAGTTGGGATCTCCCTGAGCAGGAGGCACTCCCGGAAGATTCGGGTTTGAATAGTACATGAAGTTAGAGAAACCCGGACCGGTTCCGGTTTCATCCTCCATTCCTTTTAGCATCTTAAAACCTACAACCGGAATGCTTTCTCCATAGCCGTTTACGATGCAGTCCTCATCAAAATCATCGGCATTGTAGGCATAGGCCAGATCATTTTCCGGCGAACAACCGATATAATCATCCGTATAACACCCCAGATCGGCATCTATCCACAAACCAACTTTGAGCGAATCAATATCCTCAATGGCCCGGTTGATTATTTTGAAATCGTAGAACGTGGTATTGTTTAGATAGTCTTCCGAAGAGCTGTAGGCGAAAGCCATCGCGTGAAACTCAAATTGGGCGACGGTAAACTGAGGCCCCACAGTACCCACATCATTAAACACCCACCAAATGGCCTTTTCACCTTTCATTTTTGGAAAGTCGCCTTCCATCGGTTCGTATATTCCATCTCCGTCGCGATCTACAAAAGGAGCCAACTCCTGATCGGGAAGCTCAAATGCGTGAATGCTTTCAAATTCCGGGTTCCCGTAACCGGGCCATCCCAACACATTGGCAGGCACCGGACCATCGATTACTCCATTATCGTTGTAATCCTGAATATGCAGAGCCAAAGCTGAAGAGGTGATCTCAAACATGCGGTCCCAATCTTCTACTGAATCTTCATCCGTGCTGCCTGTTGCCGGATCGAGTGGCCCGGCAAAAAAAGCATTTTCGGAATAGGTCGAAGCCGCAACTTTTAAGGCACCTCCCGGATCTAAACCGCCATACCACAGACCTCCGGCAAAAATGGAGGTTTTGGGATTGATGTCGTCTTTGGGGACGATGTATTTCCCATCACTGCCATTAAACCAAAGATCGCCAATACGTACATCGGCAGCTACATTATTTACATCGAGGGTGGCAGATGCCGACCATTGTTGCGCCTGGATCTGGAATGCCGGGAAAACCAAAAACAGCAAAAGGGCTTTTTGAAGTAGTTTCTTTTTCATACAACTAGATTTTGAACATGAATCAATTGTTCATCCGGCTTTCGCCGAATGAAAGAAGTTGTGTAAGTCGTTCAAAATGTGGTTGTCAGCTTAGAAGCAGATAATGGCTTCTAACGGCTATATGAAAAATCCTGCCTGAGCGTTGCAATAGCTCTTCTATTTTTTTGCTTTCGCCGAATCAACCTGACAGGTCGGCGACCTGACGGGTTGGCGACCCGTCAGGTCGCCGGGTATGTTGATGGCATCCTGGTTTAGGCCAAATCTGAAGGTTTTTGACAGTCAATAACAACCTAAAACACAGAAAGTCAATAATTTGTGTGTTTCAATAAAAGGGTTGTGTTTTATGGCAAAAACGGACAGCTTTTACCATTGGACCTGTCAGGTTGGCGACCTGTCAGGTCGCCAACCTGACAGGTCCAATTCAGAGATCGCAAAACTTTCCTTATTGCAAAATCAATTTCCCCGTCTGAACCCCTTCCCCGGAATACAAGCGGTAAAAACATACACCCCGCGGCCAGTCAGCTGTCGAGAACTCCAAATTTCCAGACAATCCCCCGACTTCCCGATGAATCAATCGTCCGGCCGAATCAAAAAACTCCACCCGCTCTAAAGCAGCAGATGTTGTTGCCCTAATCTGTAAATAGTCTGTTGCAGGATTCGGAAAACATTCGGCGAAAGCCACACCAAAATCAGGATCTGATACCCCGGTAAATAATCCTTCTCCAATACTCTCGTAAAAGTCGGCAATATCATCACTCGCGTCAAAAAAGTCTTCCAAATCCGGACAGGGGTACTCCACATCCTGACTCCAAATGACCGCAAAACTGAAGTATCGTGCATCTCCGGGCTCCATCAAAACATCACCACTCGAAATCAACATGCGGTAGTCTGTTGCCGGCATATTCGCAGTGCATGCCGTCCAGGGCACGCCGTCAATTTCGCTCCCATCAAGAGCATAATCATATGGCGGCAAACCACTCATAGGGTTATATCCATCGCCACCCTGAGTCAATGGCGTGCCGTCCCCCCAGGTTCCCGTCAAATTCTGATAGATTGAATTGATGGTATCCCACTCTGTGATCTGCGGAACCTCGGTTGCAGAATATAAAAAATTGCTGAATCCAGGTCCCGTTCCCGTCTCGTCTTCCATTCCCTTCAATACCCGAATACCAAGCACCGGCAATTCCTCACCATAACCAGAATCCGGTCCGTTGCAGTCTTCATCCACCTCATCGCCATTGTAGACAAAAGCCATATCGTGAGCCGGCGAACAACCAATGTAATCATCCGAATAACACCCCAGGTCCGGATCAACCCACAATCCGACTACAAAAGAATCGACAGCTGTCTGAGCCCGGCTGATCAATTTAAAATCGTAAAAGGTCGTATTGTTTATGTCAACATCCGAAGAAGCATACGCAAAGGCCATCGCGTGAAATTCCAGCTGGGCTGGCGGAAAGTCTGTAGCGGTAGTGCCCACATCATTAAACACCCACCAAAAAGCCTGATCGCCTTTCATTTTTGGGTAATCCCCATCCAATGGCTCGTAATATCCATCTCCGTCGCGGTCAACAAATGGTGCCAACTCCTGATTGGGCAGCTGAAAATCATGAACCCCATAAAATTCCAGATTGCCCAAACCCGGCCAACCGAGAATGTTGTAAGGTACCGGACCGTCAATCACTCCGTTATCTTCAAAATCCTGAACATGCTGAGTAACCTCAGCAGCCGTGATCTCAAATATCCGGTCCCAATTATTCTCGGAAGTAACATCGGTTGTCCCGTTGTTGGGATTCAGCGGCCCGGCAGAATAGGCGTTGGAGTAATAGGTAGAACTGGCAAGTTTCAATTCTCCGCCCGGATCAAAACCCCCATACCAAATTCCTCCGGCAAAAATAGAGCCGACTTCATTCATACCATCATTGGGAACAATATAGCGGCTGTTTCCGCCGTCAAACCAAAGATCGCCGATTCGCACATCAGCCTCGACATTATTTACATTGAGCGTGGCAGAAGCATTCCACTGGGCCTGCAAAGGAAAAACCAGGAGCAAGCCAAAAAACAGATACAGTAATTTTTGAAGTAATTTCGTTTTCATACAACTCGTTTTTTAAGATTAATAAATCACACACCCGGCTTTCGCCGAATGGTAAATTCTTGCAAATCGTTTAATGTGGTTGCCTGAAAACTCCGGAGAACCCGGATTTAGTTGTGCCTTTCGGCTAATGTCTTTTCAACTTCCGCAAAGCGAATGTCTCTGGCCCGCCAAAGCACCAACAAGTGATACAAAAGATCGGCAGACTCATTTATTAGATCCGATTTATCGCCATTTGCTGCTTCGAGGGCGACTTCTACTCCCTCTTCACCAACTTTCTGACCGATCTTTTTAGGCCCTTTTTCCAGAAGGTAGCGGGTGTAGGATTGCTCCCCCACCGGTTCCTCTGAGCGCTGTTTCACTATATTTTCTAATATACGAAAAAATCCAGCCCGACTGTCAACCTCCCGGAAACAGGAATTGCTTCCCCGATGACAAACCGGCCCTAAAGGAATAACGGCCACCAGTAAAGCATCCTGATCACAATCCATGCGAATAGCTTTCAGTTCCAAATAATTCCCCGAACTTTCCCCTTTGGTCCACAGCCGCTTTTTGCTCCGACTGTAAAATGTCACCCGCTGCTCCCGGATACTCTTCTCCAGTGCTTCCCGGTTAAAATACCCCAACATCAAAACCTCCCGACTTCGGGCATCCTGAATAATGCCGGGAATCAGTCCGCCGCCTTTCTCAAAATCCAGTTTATCTATATTCAATTCCATGTTTCTTCAATATTTACAGGTCGGATCGCCACTCCTTCCCCAATCAAATAATTCTTTAATGCGGGAATACTCAATTCCCCAAAGTGAAAAATACCGGCTGCCAATGCCGCATCGACTCCAGCCTCCCGAAAGACTTCCAGAAAGTGTGCTGCATTCCCGGCACCACCTGAAGCAATCAACGGAATGCCGCACAGCTGCGACACTCGACGCAGTTGCTCAATGGCAAATCCCTGTTTGGTGCCGTCGTGATCCATGGAGGTCAACATGATCTCTCCGGCTCCCAGTGCCTCCCCCTCCTGCACCCAATCTAATAACCGCGTTTCCGTGCGGAGCCGCCCGCCATTCAGGTAGACATACCATTCTTCCTTTTCCCAACGCGCATCCACAGCCAACACTACAAACTGTCGACCAAAACGCTCCGCAATTTCCCGGATTAGCTCCGGACGTTTCACCGCCGCCGAATTGATCGAAATTTTATCAGCGCCCGCTTCCAGCAGTGCTGCCGCATCTTCCAGCGACCGAATCCCGCCGCCTATGGTAAAAGGTATGTCGAGCACGGCACTTACCTTTCGCGCAAGCGCACTCACCGTTTTGCGCTTTTCATGCGTTGCGGTGATATCCAAAAACATAAGTTCGTCGGCCCCGGAATCCCTATACTTCATAGCCAGCTCCACCGGATCCCCGGCATCGCGCAAGCCGACGAAGTTGATGCCCTTCACGGTGCGGCCTTTATCGACATCCAAACAGGGTATAATGCGTTTCATCAACATAACTCTCCTATTTTGACAACTCCTCCAATTTGATCTTCCCCTCGTAAATCGCTTTTCCGACTACAGCCCCAAAACAACCTGCTTCTTCCAATTCTCTCAGGTCGTCCAGATTGCTAACTCCGCCGCTTGCCAGCAGTTCTGTTTCCGGGAATTTTTCCAGGATGCTTTTGTATAATTCAATTGCCGGCCCGGCCAGCATACCATCCCTCGCTACATCCGTGCACAATACCCGGCGAATCCCCCTTTCCAGATAGAATTTCAAAAACGGATCAAAGTCCTGGTCACCACTTTCCTGCCAGCCATTTACTGCCAGTTTCCCCGACTTCAAATCGGCACCCAATACAATCTTTTCCGAACCAAAGGCATCTATCCAGGCGCTTACTTCTTTTGGATCCTGTACCGCCAATGAGCCTACAATCATTCGATCTGCTCCCGCCTCTAAAACTTTTTCTGCATCGGTACGGCTCTTAATTCCCCCGCCAAACTGAACATTCAGGCCGGTCTGGTCTTTGATGCGTTTTAGCACCTCCAAATGCACCACCGACTTTTGCCGGGCTCCCTCCAGATCCACCAAATGCAGCTCGGAAATACCAGTCGCTTCAAACCGTTTGGCCATTTCCAGCGGATCGTCGGCATAAATGCTTTGTCTGTCGTAATCTCCCTGCGAAAGCCGCACACAGCAGCCATCCAACAGGTCTATTGCCGGATATATAATCATGATTCGAGAAATTTCTTGAGAAATGATGCCCCCCAGGCTCCCGACTTTTCCGGGTGAAACTGACAGGCCAAAAAATTGTCTTTTTCGAGTACCGCACTGAATCGATCTCCGTAAACACTACTCGCAACCGTATATTCGCCGAAAGGCGCATAATAGGAATGTACATAATAGGCGAAGGCTCCTTCCCCACCGTACTTACCCCCTACCTGATTCCATCCCATGTGCGGCACTTTCAAGCCTTCCCGATCCGGAAAGCGCTGTACCTGCTGGGGGAAAACACCAAGACATTCCACAGAATCTTCTTCCGACCAGCTGCACAAAACCTGCATGCCTACACAGATTCCCAGGACAGGTTGTTTCAGTCCGCAGATCACTTTATCGAGTCCGGTAGACCTCAAGTGTTTCATGGTCGCTCCTGCCGCTCCCACGCCCGGAAAGAGTACTTTATCAGCACTGGTCAAAACAGCAGGGTCAGCCGTAAGCCGGGCATGGAAGCCCAGGCGTTTTAACGCATTGTCGACCGAGCGGATATTCCCGCCCGGATAATCTATAATTGCTATATCCATCAGAGCATTCCTTTTGTAGTGGGCACTGTTTCTGATCCTGCCTTTCGGCGAATGGCCATCCCGATTGAGCGGGCAAATGCCTTGAAGACAGACTCAATGAGGTGGTGCTCATTGGCCGCGGATGCCTGAATATTCAGATTGCAGCGTGCCTCATCGGAGAAGGATTTAAAAAAGTGGAAAAACATCTCGGCAGGTACATCACCTATCCGCTCCCGCTTGAAATCTACCTCCCATTCCAGCCAGGGTCTGCCGCCAAAATCCAGGGCCACCTGTGCCAACGCATCATCCATGGGCAGGCAATAGCCGTAGCGCTCAATCCCCGTTTTCCTCCCAAGTGCCTTACGAAATGCCTGCCCCAGTGCCAGGGCCGTATCTTCAATGGTGTGGTGCTCATCGACTTCCAGATCGCCAGCTGTGCGGATGTACAGATCGCAACCACTGTGGCGGGCGACCTGATCAAGCATGTGATCAAAAAACGACAAGCCGGTCTGGATATCGCCATTGCCAGTACCTTCCAACTCCAGCCGAATTTCGACTTCTGTTTCTTTCGTTTTCCGGACTACCACAGCCTCCCGGTTGAGCTTGCGCAGAAACTCATAAATGGCTTCCCAGTTTCTGGCCTGTAAAGCAATCTTCCCTTCCACATCGGCCTTACCGGACTGAATTTCGTCGGCTCCCAACCTGTCATCGCCATTAATCAGGATGCCTTTGCCTCCCAGGTTTTTGGCCAGCTCCATATCCGTGAGACGATCGCCGATTACAAAAGAGTTGGCCAGATCAAATTCCGGCTGTAAATAGTGTTTCAGCATGCCGGTTCCGGGCTTGCGGGTATCTTTTTTCTCTTCCGGAAAACTGCGATCAATCAGTACTTCCCGAAATTGGATCCCCTCCCCTTCCAACAATTGCAGGATCAGATTCTGCGGACCCCAAAAATCAGCTTCCGGAAATGAATCCGTGCCGAGTCCGTCCTGATTGGTGACCATCACCAGCTCGTAATCCAATTCCCTCACTATCCGGCCAAGCCATCGAAAAACACCGGGTAAAAAGGCCAGCTTTTCAAACCGATCCAACTGGTAATCTTCCGGTGGTTCCTGCACCAGGGTGCCATCCCGATCTATAAACAACAATTTCGTCATGACATACTCTTTTCCAGCTTGCTTCCGGCAAAATATTCGGCGCAAGCCCTGATCAACAAATCGTTTTCATTCTCCGTGCCCACCGTTATCCGCAGGAAATCACCGTGAGGCAATCCACTGCGATCCCGGGTCACAATCCCCTGTTGGAGCAAGTAATTCCGTAAGCCGCCCGGATTATCCAATTCAAGTAAGAGGAAATTGGCATCTGACTGAAGGATCTGCTTAATGCCCGGAAGCGTTTCCAGCGCCCCTCTCAATCGTTTACGCTCAAGGCGAATTTTCAGAATTTCCTGTGCCTGGTTTCCGCTTTCGCGAATGGCTTCCAGTGCTATTTGCTGGCTAATGCTGTTTAAATTATAAGGTGGTTTGATCCGATCCAGCCAGGTAATGAGCTCAGCACTGGCAAAGGCCATTCCCACCCGTATTCCCGCCAATCCACGAGCTTTTGAGAATGTTTGCATCACCACCAGATTCGGATAATCACCCAGCAATTTGATGCAGGATTCCTTGTCTGAAAAATCGATATACGCTTCATCCACCACCACGATCCCCGAAAAACTTCCCAGTATGGCGCGAATCCGGTCCTCCTCAATCGATATCCCCGTCGGATTATTGGGACTGCACAACCAGAGCAAAGGCGTATTTTCATCTTCGACTTGCAGCACCTCTTCCAGCTTTGGCTGTCCGTCTTCACCCAGCAAAATAGAAGCCGTGGCCACATCATTCAGAGCCGCTGATACCGCATACATTCCATAAGTCGGCTGACAAAGAATCGTCTGACTTTGGCCCGGAACGCAAAAAAGGCGAAACAACAAATCAATGATCTCATCGCTCCCGTTTCCCAAAAAAACCTGCTCCGCTGAAACGCCTTTCCATTCGGCGACAGCCTGACGCAAGGCATGCGCCTTCGGATTGGGATACCGATTAAGCGAGAGCGATTCCAACTTTCGCTCATAAGGATTTTCATTGGCGTCCAGCCATACCTCCGCTTTCCCTTGGTATTCAGAGCGTGCCGAGCTGTAAGGTTTCATCCTTTTTATATTAGGGCGAATCAGGTCTTCAAGGTTCATTTTGCTCCTGTTTTAATTTTTCCAATCTTACTTCTACCGCTAGTTTGTGTGCTTCCAGCCTTTCGGCGAAAGCCAGATCCATCACGGTATTGGCGATATTCTCCAGGCCTCCTTTATCCAGCTTTTGAAAACTGATGGTCTTCTGAAAATCATCCACCCCCAATCCGCTGTAGGCCCGGGCATAGCCGCTGGTGGGCAGGGTGTGGTTGGTGCCGGATGCATAGTCGCCCACACTCTCCGGACTCCAGGGACCCAGAAAAACCGAGCCGGCATGCGCGATTTTTGGGACCAGTTTATCTGCCTGCCCCACATTGATAATCAGGTGTTCCGGCGCATACTGATTGATCAGCTCCACCGCTTTTCCCAAATCATCCAGCAGGATAGCCGGGCTGGCATCCAATGATTTTTGGGCAATGTCCTTCCGGGGAATGCGGGCACAAAGCCTTTGGGTTTCCTTCAGTGTCTGCTCAAAAACCGATTTATCGAGGCAAACGAAAACAGCCTGACTGTCTGTACCGTGTTCTGCCTGCGACAGAAGATCTGCGGCGAGGAAAACCGGATCAGCAGTGGCATCGGCCAGGACCAATACTTCAGAAGGACCGGCAGGCATATCGATTGCGACCCCTTCCCGGATCATGAGTTGCTTGGCCAGGGTTACATACTGATTGCCGGGGCCATAGATCTTATCCACCTTCGGGACGGTTTGGGTCCCGTACCCCATCGCAGCAATCGCCTGGGCACCTCCGATGCGCAAGACCTCCTTAATATCCAGGATACTCGCCGCATAGATCATTGCCGGGTGAATGCTTCCGTCGGCATTGGGCGGGGTGCACAAAACCAGCTCCTTACAGCCGGCCAGACGAGCAGGAATGCCCAGCATCAGGATCGTTGAAATAAGAGGCGCCGTTCCGCCCGGGATGTACAGTCCGACTTTTTCAATAGGCCGTTTTTCCCACCAGCATTTTACGCCCGGCATGGTTTCCACAGGTTTGCCAACAAGCAACTGGGACTCGTGGTACTTTTTGATGTTTTGACAGGCCTGATCAATAGCAGTTTTCAAGGCCGGACTGATTCCTTCGGCCGCTTTTTCAGGCTTTGGAACCGCCAGTTTTATTTCTGCCAATTCGTAGTGATCGAGCAGACGGGTATATTCTTTTACCGCCTGATCCCCTTGTCGGCGCACCGCTTCCAGAATGGGTTTAACCACGGTTTCCAGTTCGGGATTATTTTGGGCAGGACGCTGTACTATCTGCTGCCAGTCTGTCGGATTTGGATTGATGTATGTACGCATTATCGGATCATTTTTTCGATGGGCATTACGAGAATTCCTTCGGCCCCGGCCTGCCGGAGTTCGTCGATGAGATTCCAGAATAGATTTTCAGGCAGAACCGAGTGCAGGGCGCTCCATCCCTTCTCGGCAAGAGGCACGACGGTCGGGCTCCGCATCCCCGGAAGGATGTTGCTGATGGACTCCAATTTGTCATTGGGAGCATTGAGCACCACATACTTGTTGGCTTGCGCCTGCAGCACAGATTCCAGTCGAAAGAGCAGGCTTTCCAGGATCACTTCCTTTTCGGCAGGCAAACGGTCCCGGGCGATCAGGATGGCTTCTGATTCCAGAATCCGTTCCACTTCCTTTAAACCATTGCTAAACAGCGTAGAGCCGGAGCTTACGATATCGCAAACGGCATCTGCCAATCCAATGTTTGGCGCAATTTCTACCGAGCCGCTGATGCGGTGGATATTGGCATTGATCCCTTTATCATTCAGGAAGTTGGTGAGAATCTTCGGGTAGGAAGTTGCGATTTTCCTGCCTTCAAAAAAGGCCGGGTCGTTGTAATTCTCCGATTTGGGAATAGCCAGCGAAAGTCGGCAGCGGGCAAAACCCAGTTTTCGGACCGTTCTAAGTGGAAGGGCACTTTCGATCAGGACATTCTCTCCCAGGATGCCAATGTCTGCGGTTCCGTCTTCCACATATCGCGGAATGTCATCGTCGCGCAAATAGAGCAAATCCAGCGGGAAGTTTCCGGATGAAGCGATGAGTGCCTGTTTGCCATTGCTAAATCGGATACCACAATCGCGCAGCAATTTTTTGGATTGCTCACTGAGTCGTCCCGATTTTTGGATGGCGATCTTTAGTCTGTTGTTCATAAGTATACCAATAAAAAAAGCGGTTCGCCGGATAGGTGGCGAACCGCTTTATGCTTTCTAAAATAACCTGAGGTCAGTCTATAGCATCACCATCTGTCCGGTTTCGAACGAGTAAAAGAATGGTGATGATGAATAGCCTGAATCATGGTTGATTGTATTTTTTCAAGTTGTAGTGTAACAGGAATTTGCCCTTCTGGTTTAAGAAATTATGAATTGGGCAAAAAAAAAAGAGGTTTACCGCAGTGGCAAACCTCTTTTCAGGACAATCGATTACCAGCTGCTAGCACAGTGCCAAAGACAGATGATGATGATTGTTGTTAAACATAACGTAGCTTTTAAAGCTTTTGTGGTGTGGGGCGGAATCGAACCGCCGACACATGGATTTTCAGTCCATTGCTCTACCAACTGAGCTACCGCACCAATTTTTTTGTTTGTCGCTTTCTTTTAAAGCGGTGGCAAATTTAGCTGTATTTTTTAATTCTCCAAAGGTGTTGCAGATATTTTGATATTATTTTCTTCAACTTCTTTCAAAAAGGCGATATTTCGGTTCATTAAGGCCCAAATTACGACCTATGCCGCAACCCACTTTTTCTTCCAAGCTGCCCGACACGGGCACGACCATCTTTTCTGTCATGTCCGGATTGGCCAATAAACACCAGGCGATCAATCTTTCGCAGGGGTTTCCCAACTTCGATTGTGACCCGGCATTACAGGAACTCGTTTACCGGCACATGCAACTGGGGCACAATCAATATGCTCCCATGCCCGGCTTACCTGCTCTGCGGGAAAAGCTGGCCACAAAGGCAAAAAGCCTCTATGGATATTTTCCGCAGCCCGAAACAGAGATTACCATCACCGCCGGAGCCACACAGGCTCTCTTTACGGCTATAGCCGCCTTCGTGCAGCCGGGTGATGAGGTTATTCTTTTGGAACCTGCCTACGACTCTTACAAGCCGGCTGTTCAGGTTCAGGGAGGAATACCCGTTGCCATTCCGCTTGAAGCCCCACACTTTCGTCCGGATTTTGATCGGATCCGGTCTGCGATCAACGATAAAACACGGATGTTGATCATCAACACTCCCCACAATCCGACCGGAACGGTTTGGAGCCGGGAAGATATGGAGACACTGGCGGAGATTCTTCGCGATACGAAGGTCCTTCTTTTAAGCGACGAAGTCTATGAACATTTGGTGTACGACGACAATCCGCATCAAAGCGTTTTGCGCTTCCGCGAATTGTACGAGCGTAGTTTGATAACCTATTCTTTTGGGAAAACGTTCCACAACACCGGCTGGAAAGTAGGTTATTGCATCGCACCGCCTACATTAACCGCTGAATTCAGGAAGGTGCATCAGTTTAATGTGTTTTCGGTAAACACGCCCATACAGTATGCACTTGCCGATTTCATGGAGAATCCGGACGTCTATTTAAGCCTGCCTGGATTCTACCAACAAAAGCGGGACTTTTTCGCGGAAGCGATGAAGGAATCGCCTTTGCGCCCATTGCCTTGCCAGGGCACCTACTTTCAGTTGTACGACTACAGTGCAGTGAGTGATATTGATGATCTGGCTTTCGCCGAATGGCTTACCACCGAAGCGGGGGTAGCTGCGATACCGCTATCGCCATTTTACTCAGCAGGCAGCGATGCCAAACTGGTGCGATTTTGTTTTGCCAAGACGGAGGAGGTGTTGGCGCAGGCGGCTGAGAAGTTAATCTGGTAAGATCCTAATACGCCCGCTTATCCCGATTTTCCATATAGTTGATGAAAGCGCGGTTGACCACACGATTACCTCCCGGTGTTGGATATTTGCCGGTGAAGTACCAGTCTCCATTGTTATTCGGACAAGCTTTGTGTAGGTCTTTCACGGTTTGGTAAATGATCTTCACTTCCGGTTTGATCCCTTTCGGAGTGATGATTTCTGAAATTTTATCGGAAACCTCCTCGTAGGTAAACTCGTCATACAATGCAGCGACTTCGTTGGTCACTTCCGTTACCGGAATATCTTCCTGCTCTTTACACCGTTGGTAGGCCTCATCCAGCAAATGGCTCTTCTTGTTCTCTTTTAGCAAGGCAACCAATGCCCGGAAAGCCACAAACTCCTTCATTTTAGACATATCGATGCCGTAACAATCCGGGAAGCGGATCTGTGGTGCGGAAGAAACCACAACAATTTTCTTGGGTTGCAGCCTGGAAACGATCTTGATAATACTATCCCGCAGGGTTGTACCCCGCACAATAGAATCATCGAGCAGCACCAGACTGTCTTTGTTGTTGCGCACAATGCCGTATGTCACATCGTAAACGTGAGAAACCATTTCTCCCCGGGAGTTATCATCAGCGATGAAGGTGCGCAGTTTGGCATCTTTAACAACGATCTTCTCTACGCGCGGAGTCAGCGAAAGGATTTTCTCCAGCTTCTTAGGCTTGAGTTCTTTACCCAGCTTTGTAATCTTCTCCAGCTTGATATTATTGAGCTGAGATTCCAGCCCTTTCACCAGTCCGTAGAAAGCAGATTCTGCGGTATTGGGAACAAAGGAGAATACGGTGTTTTTATAGTCATTATTTACCGCATCCAATACTGCCGGGGTAAGTTGTTCCCCCAGTTTTTTTCGCTCCAGGTAGATATCGCGATCGGTACCGCGAGAGAAATAAATGCGTTCGAAAGAGCAAGCCTGGCGTTTTCTTTCATCGATGAAAGTATCCACGCCAACGCGGCCATCACACTTAACGACCAGGGCATGTGCCGGCGGCAATTCTTCGATCTTGGAGATATGAATATCGAAGGCGGTTTGGATAGCCGGTCGTTCGGAGCAGGCTACCACCACTTCATCATCGTAGTAAAAATAGGCCGGACGAATGCCATTTGGATCACGCATCACGAAAGCATCGCCATGGCCGATCATTCCCGCCATTACATAGCCGCCGTCAAATTTCCGGCTGGCACGGCGGAGCAAACGGTGTACATCCAGATTTTTGAAGATCAGTTCGTTGATCTCCTGATTGGAATAACCATCCGGTTTAAACCAGGTATAGAGGCGCTGTACCTCGTCATCCAGGAAGTGTCCAATCTTTTCCAGAACGGTTACCGTATCTGATTTTTCTTTTGGATACTGACCCAATTCGAGCAACTCATCGAAGAGCTCATCTACATTGGTCAGGTTGAAGTTTCCGGCCAGAACCAGGTTTCGGCTGATCCAGTTGTTTTGGCGGAGGAAGGGATGGACTGCTTCGATGCTGTTGCTGCCGTGGGTACCATATCGAAGGTGTCCCAGCAGCACTTCCCCCATATAGGGTTGTTTCTTTTTGAGCCAGGCCGGATCATCCATGCGCTTCCGCGGAAGCTCATTAAAGTGGTCGTAGATATTACTGAAAACATCTTTTAGGGCATCCGGATCGTTCGACCGGTGGCGACTGATGTAACGACTGCCGGGCGGACGATTGAGCTTTACCGTTGCTACGCCTGCTCCGTCTTGTCCGCGATTACGGATTTTCTGAAGAAGGAGTTGCAGCTTGTTGACCCCGTAGAGGGCGGTGCCGTACTTTTCGTGATAATATTCCAGCGGTTTAAGTAAACGAACCAGTGCAAATCCACATTCGTGTTTTATAAAATCGCTCATTTAGTCGCCTTGGCTTTTTTATGTCGATTACGCAAAATAATCATACCGGCAATACCGATACCTATTAAACAGAGGGCAATAATTTCGGCTTGTGTAAGCTGAAAGCCCAGTACATTATATTCGTCATTAATCCGGATCTGCTCGATGGCAAAACGCTCAATTCCGTTGAGGACTACATACAAAAAGAACAACATCCCCGGTACCAGGAAACGCTTGCGAACTTTCCATAGTACCCAACCCAGGAGCAGGGCCATGGCGATTTCGTAAAGCGGTGTTGGGTATACTTCCGGAATCAGCTGGGTGCAATATTCAAATTCACAGCCCTCTATGGGTACACCTTGTTGTGCCACATTGTTCGGATAATTGTAAGACCAGAGCCAATCGGGTAAAAACCACCAGTCTGGTTGTGCCCCGGCCGGATCGCCCCAATCCCCGTCGCCGGAGAAGTGACAGCCCATACGCCCAACGCCATAAGAGACCATCAAAGCAGGAGCAACGGCATCTGCAACGGGGAGGAAAGGAATTTTGTGCCGGTTCAAATACCAGTAAACGCCAAAGAAACCGCCAATAAGGCCTCCGTAAATTGCCAGTCCGCTACCGGAGAAAAACATGCCGATCGGATCGGCAAAAAAGGAAGGCAGGTCTTCAATTAGAGCAAAGACTTTTGCACCCACGATACCACTTACCGCAGCGATGATGGTAATGTCTCCGATTCTGTCGTGCGGCCAGATCTTTTCTGTAATCGTTTTTGGTTTGTCGAGCTTGTCTTTGGCTTTTTCCCGATACTTCAGCCAACCAAACAAAGCGGCTGCAACAATACCAGCCAGAAAGCTTCCTTTGGAGGAAAGCAGGACACCAGATGCATCGGCTTTAAACTCGGCAAAGTTCTGAAAGATATAAACCAGCTTAAAGCCGATTAGGAAACCAAAAATGCTATTCCAGGCCAACTCCATGGGCGTAGCTCCCAGGCCAACCTTCTTTTGGGTTTCGCGCGGAGTAAAAACGCCCTCATCGGCTTTGCGCTTAAGCTCTTTGTAGAGCAGGTATGCAGCGGAGAGGATTGCCAGCACCAGGAACAGACCGAACGTCTTAAAGATAGAAGTCCAGTTATCTGGTTGGGTGCCAAAAAGATCGTGAAATAGGTACGAGAGATCTGGGTACATGAAACCGATTTTGCTAAGGCAAAAATAGAAAACGATGCGAGATCAGTTCCGGTTGTATTACACCTTTATTTTTTCCATTTCCACACGTACCAGTCCGTCGGCTTCCAGATTGCCCAGCTGCACGTCCTGAATGGTATTCAACAACTCCGGTACAATTGGAGCCAGGATTCGGATGTAATTATCGGTAAAGCCTGACATCAGGCCGTCTTCTTTATATTTTTCAAACAACACCGGCCGGGTTTCGCCCAGATGTTGCTGGTAGAATGCTCTTCTTTTTTTCGCGGAAAGCGAATTTAACTGTCTGTTTCGATCCCGTCTTTCGCCGACAGGCACCACCCCATCCATTTCTGCTGCGGGCGTATTGGCTCGCTCGGAATAGGTAAACACATGGAGGTAGCTGATATCGAGTTCCTGAATAAAGCGGTAACTCTCCTCAAAATCGGCTTTTGTCTCGCCCGGAAAACCAACAATAACATCTACACCTATGCAGGCATGGGGCATAACTTCGCGGATTTTAGCTACGCGCTCTGCATATAGCTCCCGCTTGTAGCGACGACGCATTTGCCGAAGCTGGGTATTATTTCCGGATTGCAGCGGCATGTGAAAATGCGGCACAAATCGTTGGGACTGCGCTACAAACTCGATGATCTCCTCCGTACAGAGGTTGGGCTCGATGCTCGAAATACGGATACGATCGATGCCTTCCACCTTATCCAGTTCCCGGATCAGGTCGATAAAGAGGGCTTCTTTCTTGGGACGGATCCCTTCGATAACCTCCGTACCGTTTCCGAAATCGCCGATATTTACTCCGGTGAGGACAATTTCCTTCACGCCCATTTCTGCGATTTTTGCAGCCCGGGCGGTTACTTGTTCGATGGTATCAGAGCGGCTGTTTCCCCTTGCCTGAGGAATGGTACAAAAAGAACATTTGTAATCGCAGCCATCCTGTACTTTCAGGAATGAGCGGGTGCGATCTCCGTAGGAAAAAGCGTGCTCGAAGATATTGGCTTCGACCACTTCGCCGGCATGTACCATGCCTTTGCCCGGCGCTTTGACCAGGTCTTCCAGAAAATCGAGAATCCGAAACTTCTCAGCGGCTCCCAATACCAGATCCACCCCGTCAATTTGAGCAATTTCTCTGGGTTTTAGCTGGGCGTAACAACCGAGGACCACTACAAAAGCTTCCGGTCGAATGCGCAGCGCCTGCCGCACGATCTTCCGGCATTTGCGGTCGGCAAATTCGGTTACGGAACAGGTGTTAATGACCACCACATCTGCGCCCTGATCGAATGGGACAACGCCATAGCCCGCCTGCTCAAACTGGCGGCTGATAGCCGATGTTTCAGAATAGTTGAGCTTACAGCCCAGCGTGTAAAAAGATACGCTTCTTGGTGTCGCCATAATTAAAACGCAAAGGTACCAATTTTTTACCCCCTTGTCCAAGAGCTAATTAACTGATCTTCCAACTTATTCTGCCTTTCGGCGAAAGCCGTGTATAAACGTTTAGATTCAACCTGACAGGTCGGCAACCTGACGGGTCGCCGACCTGTCAGGTTGAAAAAAGACAATCTGCTTACCTTAACGACCAAATTCTAAAAATCATGACAAGACTGCTCCTGCTATTATCCATCATCGGGCTTTCTGCCTGCCAATCTGTAGATACATCCGGCGAAAGCCAGAAAACACCGACCACTCTGCCCGCTCCACCAACCGGAGATGTCGATGAGGATGCCCTCTTCCTGGAACTTTCCAAACACCTGTACAGCAATCCTGTCGAACCGGCTATGGAGCATCAGAATGCTATTATTGATTACGCATTAGATAAAAAACTGGATGTTCGTCCGACAGGATCCGGCCTTTTTATGTGGATCATAGAACCCGGAGAGGGAGCAGCCCTCCGAAACAACATGGATATTACGGCACATTACAAAGGGCAATTGCTCGATGGTACCATCGTCGACAGCTCTATCG
The DNA here is from genome assembly GCA_018222965.1 of Bacteroidota bacterium. Taxonomy (GTDB): domain Bacteria; phylum Bacteroidota; class Bacteroidia; order Chitinophagales; family Saprospiraceae; genus JAAEZH01. The sequence goes on along the minus strand of JAAEZH010000030.1, from coordinate 18,872 downwards.
AGCGGGGCGCCCCCCTCAGCTTCAAACCCGGACAAATGATTTTCGGTTGGCAGGAAGCCCTGAAGCAACTCAAAGTTGGCGGACATGCCATTTTACTCATGCCACCGGCTCTGGCTTACGGCGAGGAAGGCTTGCAGGGTCCAAACGGAAAAACCACGATCCCACCAAATGCGCCCATGCGATTTGATCTGATTATACTGGATGCTCAATAAGCTATATCCAGCATGAGGTGGTTTGGGAATTTCGCAATGGGTATAAATGGAAAAACCCGAACACCGGATTGCTCCAGGGTTCGGGTTTTTCGATCAGGTCGGAATAAATCCGCGCTGTATCTTATGCTTTAATCATCCTTATTGGAGACTTGCAGATACTTCTCAAGGGCCATGGTCATGGAAGGAATTTCCGGCATGGGGGCCTTGATGTTGATTGTCAATCCGTGATCTTCCACAGCTTTACTCGTACTGTTGCCATAAATGGCCATACGCGTATCATTTTGTGTAAAATCGGGGAAATTTTCGTAGAGCGATTTGATACCAAGCGGGCTGAAGAAAACCAACACGTCGTAAGTAACATCACTCAGGTCAGAAAGGTCGCTACTAACAGTTTGATACATCATTGCATCCTGCCAGTCAAAACCATTTTCATCGAGAAAGTTGCTAACCTGCTTGGCACCGAGATTCGAACAAGGCAAAAGGAATTTCTCCTTATCCTTGTGCTTCATCATAGATGTGCGCAGATCCTCAATTTTCCGTTTTCCTACAAACACTTTGCGCTTGCGGTACACGATAAACTTCTGAAGGTAATTTGCGATAGCCTCGGAGAGACAGAAGTACTTGGTATCCTGAGACATTTTGATACGCATATCTTCGCAAATGCGGAAGAAATGATCTACGGAGTTTTTACTCGTAAAGATGATCGCCGTGTACTCGTCAGGACGAATCCGGGTTTTCCGAAATTCCTTAACATCTACCCCTTCTACATGGATAAATGGACGCCAGTCAATCTGTAGTCCATATTTTTTTTCCAATTCATAGTAGGGAGAGCGCTCAGGCTTAGGTTGGGAAACCAGGATGGTTTTTACTTTCTTGTAAATCTCTGCTTTGGCTTTGCCATTTGCCGCCATTCAAACGGGATTTTGGTTTGCAATCTGAAAGCTAATCAGGGAGTTACCCCACGCGCCCTACATCATCTGAGCTTGTAAAAGCTTGTACAACCAGACAACAGGGGCGATTTCGACGGTGCAAATATACAACAAAAAGTGAAAAAGATGTAGTGCAAGTAATCTGGAGCCTGTCAACACACCCCGAACCGAGCGGTAAAACAACACGACCAAAACCAAACCCAAACTAATGAAAACCAGCGCATTACGCAAGCCTTCAGGGCCGTAAGCCAGCAGCAAATTGAAAGGAATTAAAATTAAGCCCGTGATGATTCCGAAGATCACCATGGTAAAACTGTAAACTCCAGCCTCCTTTTCAACCGGATATAGCTTTGAAATTATAAACAAAACAAGGTGTTTGAGGAAGATGAGTCCGCCTACAAAACCCACTGTTTGCCACAAACCCCGCCAGTGATAGGTATCGGGAAACCAGCCCCGCTCCAGACCAGAGAGGTAGATACAGGTCCCCAATTGAAAGAAGAACAAAAGATAAAGGACCAAATAAGGCCAGGAAGTAATACCGGTCTGATCCCGGTGCATCTGATTGAGGAAATTATCGTTGAGAAATGACCGATAGGCTTTCTGAATGATATTCCGAAATAAGGATACAACGACTGTCAGCAATAGCAAAATGCTCAAAACCAACACAAAGCGAAATCGACCGGTCTTTCTTACTTCTTCATCCATACTTTCAACCGGACGCGTACCTCGAATAGGCGCTTCAACTACAGCTTGCTCAACGGGAGGCGTACGAATATCAAAGGGATTCCCTGTGAGGGGCACCTGATCGACAGCGGCTTCTTCGGCCGGTGGAGCCCCCTGAATATCAAAGGGATTATCCGAACGCTGAGCATCCAATACTGAAACGAGAAAAACCGCGTTCAGACAAAGGAGAATAAGATGCTTTCGGACTAATTTCATAAGGGGCTAAAATAGGGAAGGAATTTGAATTCAATGCCTTTATCGGGCTGTTAATGAGCTGTTAAGCGTTTTCTTTTCCAAATGCAAGGGGGTATTTTCGTATTCGCAAGACATGAAGAATAGTACAATCATAAGACTGGTCATCTTTGGAAGCCTTGTCATTATTGGCATTTTGGCTATCCAGTCTTATTGGGTAATGAACACCTGGAATGTAAAAGAACAGGAATTCAACGAACGAGTAAATGTCGCCTTGTATAAGGTAGCCAAGAACTTCGAGAAGATTGGCAATCAGGTTCCGGAATACGACCTCATAAACCAGGTCTCGTCCAATTATTATGTCGTCAACATCAACAACGTTATTAATGCCAACAGTCTGGAACTCTTCCTCCGCCGCGAACTGGAAGCAGTAGGCCTGAATGAAGATTTTGAATACGGCATTTACGACTGTGCAACCAACAAAATGGTTTACGGAGAATACATCGATTACAATGGTGACCAGGACTCCACAGCTGTTTTGGAAAGCGATTTTCCGATCTACGACAAATACACCTACTACTTCGGGGTACGTTTTCCAAAACGTACGGCGCAGGTGCTGAGCACGATGGGAGTGACCATCACCTTCTCCATAATACTCTTCGTTACCATTCTTTTCTTTCTGTATTCAATGTTTGTCATTTTGAGACAGAAACGCTTATCTGAAATGCAGAAGGACTTCATAAACAATATGACCCACGAGTTTAAAACGCCCATTTCCACTATAAAAATTTCGGCAGATGTGTTTCTGCAGGACGAGCATATACAACAATCGCCCCGCCTGAATCAGTATGCCAATATTATTAAAAACCAAAACTCGCGGCTAAACAAACAGGTGGAAAAGGTGCTGCAAATCGCCCGAATAGAAAGAGATAATTTCGAGCTAAAACTCGAAACCCTGGATTTACACGAAATCGTTATTCAGATCCTCGACAGTACACGACTCAAAATTGAAGAACTCGGAGGAAAACTGGAAACAGACCTGCAAGCTTCCGGCCCGGAAATAACAGCCGACAAGTTGCACTTTGGCAATGTCCTCTACAACCTCTTAGACAACGCCATCAAATACTGTCGGGAAAAACCGCATATAGTAGTATCCACCTCAAACCTGGAAGACGGCACTATTAAAATGAGTGTAGAGGATCAGGGTATAGGTATCTCTCAGGAGTTTCAGCAAAAAGTATTTAGAAAGTTCTACCGCATTCCTACCGGAAATATTCACAATGTCAAGGGATTCGGATTGGGGCTTTTTTACATTCGCCAGATAGCAAAAGCACATGGTTGGAAAATACAACTGGACAGCCAACCCGGTCAAGGCACCAACGTAGACATTCTTATCCCTCCCTGCAAACGCAAAAAGCGTTTGCTGCCCCGTATTGGCAACAAAGCTGCCGGGCTATAAGTCCTTTTCAGGCAGCAGTATCCCGATTTTTACGATCTTAAGCCCGTTAGCATGAATTCAGCAAATCATTCGCTTAAAGCAAATCAACAAGCCGATTACAATATGAAAGCACACCTCCTCTATGTGGAAGACGATGAAAGCCTGAGCTTTGTCACCCGCGACAATCTAAGCTTGCAAGGATATCAGATCACCCACTGTGCCGATGGCAAACAAGGATTGGAGGCTTTTCAAAAAAACGACTTTGACCTTTGTATCCTGGATGTCATGCTGCCGGAAATGGACGGGTTCACCCTGGCAGCAGAAATTAGAAAATCAGACCCTGAAATTCCCATTCTTTTCCTGACGGCAAAATCCCTGAAAGAAGATAAAATACACGGATTGCGCCTCGGGGGTGATGATTACATTACCAAACCATTCAGCATCGAGGAGTTGCTTCTTAAGATCGATATATTCCTCCGTCGCCGAAACATTAGCGGACCGAGCTCTCAATCAAACTATAAAATTGGCGCATTCGAATTTGACTCCGACAACCTGATACTATCCGGTTATGGCGATGAACGCAGCCTTACGCAAAAAGAAGCCGATCTGCTGCAATACTTCGCAGAAAATCCAAATCAGGTACTAAAACGCTCCGATATCCTCAAAAAACTTTGGGGAGAAGACGACTACTTCCTCGGACGCAGCCTCGATGTGTTTATCTCGCGACTTCGCAAATACCTGAAAAAAGACACGGACTTAAAAATTGAGAATATTCACGGGGTGGGCTTTCGCCTAAAGTGCTGAGTCGGTAACGATACATGGTACTTCAGACAAGTCCCAATCAATTACCAGGCCCTGAGCCAGTCTCCGGGCTACGGCTGCTCCGTACAAATGCTCGCATAGATACAGAGCTGCTTCAAATGACCGGGCTCCTCCGGCAGAAGTAATGTACTTATCGTCGTGTACAAACCACACATCTTCTCGCACATCTAACTCGGGAAACATTTCGCGGAAAGCGGAAATATCGCTGGGAAAAGTCGTGCAGACTACTCCATCCAACAGGCCGGCTTTGGCAAGCACAAACGCTCCATCACAGTGAGAGGTAACATATTGAGCCTCCGCTCCTGCTCTTTGTACAAAAGCAATCATCGCTTCATCTTCCAAATCACTATCCAGATGATGCTCTGCACTCGGCACCACCAACACATCAATCTTTGGGAGGGCGTCTTTCAGGTAGTTGTAATCCGGCAAGACCTTTAATCCCTCAAAAGTGGTAACGGGCTCATTGGTATTAGCTACCGTAAAGACCTCCATCGGACGGATACTATCCCTGAAAATGGTATGCTGGAAAATATCGTAGGGAGCTGTCAATTCGGTATTGTACACCCCATCCATGATCAGGAAAGCAACCTGATAAGCATCAGTCTCTTGCCGCTCCTCATTGGTTCCAGCCTGATCAGAGATTTGCTCAGGAGTTTCTCCCGGAGAACAAGCCCCGAAAAAACTCAACAAAGAAGCAAAAAGGATCAGATAGCGCATCTTTAATTTTGAATAACATCCACTTCGATCCGCTTATCGCGGTTGGTGAGTTCCCAGGTGGTGTGAAATACCAACTTACCGATAATTGCCATTTTGTCAAAGTTGATCTTTTCGGAGGTATCGGTGATCATGTGGTAATCCGCATGCGTACCATTAAAATAAAAGATGGCCGGTATACCCCGCTCGGCAAAATTGTAATGATCGGAGCGGTAGTAATACCGGTTTGGATCATCTTCGGCATTGTATTTATAGTCGAGATCCAGTTGCGTATATTTTGCATTCATCGCCTCATTGATCTCATGCAACTCGGTACTCAGACGGTCAGCCCCAATCACATAGATATAGTTGGGATTTCCTTCATGCGCCGGATCTACCCGACCCACCATGTCCACATTGACATTGGCTACGGTGTTCTCCAGCGGAAAAATGGGATTCTCAGCATAGTATCTGGACCCCAGCAGGCCTTTTTCTTCACCGGAAACCAATAAAAACAAAACACTTCTTCTGGGGCCTTGTCCGACTTTTGCCGCTTCCGCGAATGCCTGAGCGACTTCCATAACCGTGCTCGTTCCGGAGGCATTGTCATCTGCTCCGTTGTAAACATCATCGCCTTTTTTACCCAGGTGGTCGTAGTGAGCAGAGACAACAACGATTTCATCTTTTAAAGCCGGGTCCCGGCCTTCCACATAACCCAATACATTCTCGCCCATTATCTGGCGCACCCGCTTATTCTGAACTAAGGTAGCTTTTGGCTTGATCCGTACATTTCTTGGTTTTCCGTCTTCGCGGATGGCATCACGGGCTTTAATCACCTTATTATAGCGACGTCCCATCATCTCTTTGGCAACCGTGGTTGAGATGAATACACTGTTGGAAAAATTGCCTTCCGGGTTGAGGCCTTCCCCGATCCGAAAACGGGGATTCAACAGAAAACGTCGTTGCTGAGAAATCGTCTTCTGAACCTGAGGATCAATGATAAATACGACTGATACGCCATTCGCGAAAGCGGTTTCAAGTTTCTTCTCCCAATTGCCCGACCAGATTGACTCTTCTTCGGTGCCGGTTATAAATGATTTACCATCTGCCGATTTTGGTTCTCCCGGATAGATCAGAATGGCTTTACCTTCGGTATCCACCCCTTCATAATCGCTGTAGTTGGGATCGTCAATGCCATACCCAAGAAAAAGCACATGCTTCAGATCTCCATCTTCCAGGTCGGTGTTGTAGGCTGGGAAACTGTAATAATCCCACAAGTGCCGAAATTCTGTTTTTCCCACTGTAAAATCAATGTCTTCCCAACTCTCTGCTGTAAAGGCTATAGGTTGAAAGTAAGAATTGTTGGTACCTCTCTTTTCCAGCCCCATCGATTGAAACTGGTAGGCAATATAATTGGCAGCCTTTTTCTGGCCTTCCGTGCCTGTCTCACGTCCTTCATATTCGTCGGAAGCCAGCGTAATCAGATGGTTACTCAGGTCCTCAGCGGTAATCGTCGCTGCAAAACGACTGGCAATATCCTCCTCTGTCGGTCCGCTAACGGCAGTCTGCTGCCCCAGGGCTGGTGAAAGGTTCAGAACCCCCACCAGCAATACGAAGACAATTCTTGTCATAATAATCGATGCTTATTTGAAAGCTTCCGCTTTCGAGATAATATTTTTAACCACAGCAGGCACAAAAGACTTTTTGCTTCTTATGTGTCTTTTGTGGTTATACAAGGCTCAGCCACCAGCAGTAATTTTTGTCTCTTACTTAACTGCAGGCAATTTTACCTACCCGACGCTCGTGGCGCCCCCCTTCAAAATCCGTATGCACAAAAATCTTAACCATCTCCAGGGCCTGATGCACCGAGATAAACCGAGCAGGCAAAGCAATCACATTGGCATTGTTGTGTTCCCGGGCCAGACGGGCAATATTCTCCTGCCAGCAAAGTGCTGCACGCACTCCCTGATGCTTATTAGCGGTCATGGCCACCCCATTGCCACTGCCACAGATTACAATCCCCAGATCGGCTTTTCCGGACTCTACATCATCCGCTACCGGATGTACAAAATCCGGATAATCAACCGAGTCGGGTGAGTTGGTGCCATAATCCGTTACCTCAATTCCCTGCTCTTTCAATAAAGCGACTACCGGCTCCTTGTAAGGATACCCGGCATGGTCGCAACCGATAGCTATTGATTTTACTTGCATGTTTTTTCTTTTATCCGTCTGTATCCTGTGGATTAGATGGTGGCGGCGGAGGTGGCGGTGTATCTGTTTCATTCAGATAGCCTGCAAACATTTCCTGCAGGCTGGCCAGGAAAGCGGTATCCCCTTCCTTGCGGACCAAATTCACCAGATCATCCATGGTACGCATGCTGAGTTGGAAATCCTGACGGAACCCGTCTTCCAGATCGCCCATATCCAGCGAGGTGTAGAAATCCAGGTATTCTCTGGTCTCTGCAGCTACTGCTTCCAGATGTGGCTTGGCCATTTCATAACCACCGGCAGCTACCATTACATTTAGTATGCGCAAAGTCCGGTAATCGTACTGGAAGTTTAGCTGCGGGAATGCGATCAGGTACTCATCACAGAGCGCCAGTGCTTTCTCATTTTCCCCTTTCAATGCCATAGCTTCAGCGGCACGCAACATGGTCAGGTGGAAGCTTTGCAAACTCGGTGCATAGCTGGAACTGATGTATGCCCGTTCCTGATCCAGATTACCCCAGGCAAATTTATTGACCACATTGTCGTAGAACTCATCGGTAGCAACCCGTCCGGCTCCATACACCCGGCCATACTGCCCGCTTTGTGGAGACGTAGGTGTATTAACAGCTACCAGGCGCAGCGCCAACCCTTCCAGTTGCATGTATTCCTGCAGGCCAAAGAGCTTTTCTGCCCGGCAGGTAACGGCAAAGTAAATCGGACGTTCATTGATATTGGAAGTAATCACATCCAGTACCGCCAGCTCATCCTTAATCAGATAACTCTTGTTACGTCCCAAATTCAATGGAATCCGGTTTACGATACGACCGGTATCTGAAGGATTAGCCAATCCGTTTTCAAAAATCTTGCTCTCATTGATCGGAATGTAATATTTGTGACTCCGGAAATAAGAACGAGGCTGTCGGCGATTTACATCTGCTTTCACCTGATCGGTTCCGATAAACTGAAGCTCTTCTTTCAGGTTTAAGGAAGGATCCAGGTTTGGATCGCCATTCGGATTGTTCCGATTGAAATATGGTGTCAGATTTCGTTGTCCGCCTTTGTAGGCTGAAGACGGAATCGTCAAATTCAGGGCCGGGGAGTCGTTGACCTTTCGGCGCAACTGTTCTATGTACCAGTCTACCGCAATCAAACTGAGGTTCACTACCCGAACATCGGTTCTTATATTTTCTACCTCCTGGGCATACCAGAGCGGATAGGTATCATTATCCCCATAAGTGAAAATGATGGAATTCGGCTCGCAACTTTCTAAGAAGTTGTGTGCGTAATCCCGGCTTGCGACAATTTCACTTCGGTCATTATCATCAAAGTTCTCTGCCAGCATAATCATTGGTGCCAGCAACACAATCGCTCCACCTGCTATTCCGGCGGCTTTCGCCGAAAGGTTCTTGCGCAAAAGCTCAAAGAAGAACAAGGCGCCCATACCGACCCACATGGCAAAAGTGAAGAAGGACCCGATCAATACGTAATCCCGCTCCCTGGGCTCGTTGGGAGGCTGGTTTGAATAAACGATAATGCCTATACCGGTAATAATAAAGAGGGCTATCAAGGCATAAGCATCGTTTGGTCGACTCTTAAGATGGAAAAACAAGCCCAGCAGCCCGAAGATCAGTGGCAGCATATAATATTTATTGCGCGCCTGATCAGCAGCCATGCGCTCCGGCATTTCAGATTCTTCATGGAGCCGCATCTCATCGAGCGGTTTAATGCCCGAAATCCAATGTCCGCTACTAGGGTCACCGGGCCAGAAACCCTGATCGCCATTTTGCCTTCCGGCGAAATTCCACATAAAGTAACGCCCGTACATCCAGCTGATCTGATATTGCCAAAAGAATTTCAGGTTTTCCAGCTGGGTAGGTTTACCGGTGTTTCCTCCACGCCATTGTTCGTACAAGGCGCTTCGGTTTTGACTGCCGTCTCCCATACGCGGAAACAACATCTTATCAGCCGCAGCATACTCATAGCTTACCTTCTCATCTACTACCTTATACTCGCCGTCTACATAATCATAGCGATCCGAAAAATTATTGTCAATGGGTTTGGCTCCATACCACGGACCATAAACCAGGGCTCGTTCGCCATATTGCTCCCGGTTGAGGTAAGGCATCAATCGAGCTGCATTGCTCGGTGTATTCATATTGATCGGCGTATTGGCATTGGCTCGAATAACGATCACTCCAATCGTTGAAAAGCCGATCACGACCATCAGTGCTCCAACGGTTGCAAGCTGAAGCAGAGGCAGATTATTCTTATGAGCATAGTTGAGGAGGCCGTAGGTGATTCCTGCCAGGATTAAGATCAACGGAATCAGACCGGAATGCAAAGGCAGGCCCAGGCTGTTTACCATGAAGTAATCCAGATTAAACCACAATTTGGTCAGGCCAATGATCACCCCCAACTGCACAAAACCAAGGATGGCCGTACCAGCCGCAGCGGCTGCCAGCATTCCCATGAAATTGTGCTTTTTGTATTTCTTGAAATAATAGAGCAAGGCCAATGCGGGGAATGTCAGCAAACTCAGCAAGTGAACCCCGATTGAAAGTCCGGCCGCATACACGACAAAAACCAACCAGCGATCTGTCTTAGGATTATCCGGCAGATAGTACCAGCGCACCATAGCCCACACGGTCAAGGCGGTAAAGAAGGTAGACATGGCATACACCTCCCCTTCTACCGCAGAAAACCAGATAGAAGAACAGAAGGCTGTTGTCAGTCCGGCAACCACACCTGCGAGAATAGTGGCATACTGCTCGCCCTGATCAGGCTCTTTCTCCCGGCCAACCAGTGCCAACTTTGACAACATGATGGTTGCCCAGCCAACAAAAGCCGCAGCAAAGGCGGTACTTAGTCCCGACATCATGTTTACCGAAAAGGCTATTGCAGCCGGATTGGAAGGGAATAAAGTCTCGGCAAACAGGGTAAACAATCGACCCACAATCAGGAAAAGAGGTGCTCCCGGAGGGTGAACCACTTCCAGTTTGTAGGCTCCGGCGATAAACTCACCACAGTCCCACAAACTACCGGTACGTTCTGCCGACATAAAATAAACAATGGCAGCAAGTGCGAAAACCAGCCAACCGGCCAGTTTGGACATTCTTCTATAGCTCATGAATTCTTTTTTATTCCGGGGATTTTCCCCACCCGATGCCGCAATGAGCCCGGGCCATGCAAAAGTAAAAAAAAATGTAATGGTGCCAGCCTTCCGGAATTCGAGGCACTCCCCTCCAAATCAATCGCCTGTTAGAGCCATGCAAAGCAAACAGCCGCAGGCATTTCTCAATTTCTTTAACACTTTTCGCCAGACGAGTTAAAGTAATGATAAGCCTTTCGGCGAAAGCCAAAAAAACAAGAGAGGTAATCTATTTTTAAAAGAAAAAACCATGCGTTACATTGCCTTAATTCTACTATTAACAGTTAGCAGTCTGGCGGTTGCTCAGTCAGACACCGAATATGTCTATTGCGAAGCTCAGCCCAATTGCCTCGGCATTCCCAACTTTTTTGAACTGTTTGTCGACCTCGGCGTGCGTCAAAGCGGCGTTTTAAACAATCGCATTGCGGTAAGGGACCTGAGCGATAACAGCAAACTGCGATTCAAATCGCGTATGCACGCCCTGCGTTTCATGACCAGTCGCGGCTGGGAACTTGTCGAAGTCATTACAATCGGAGAATCCGCTCAACCCGTTTATTTGATGCGGTATCCGGTAGCGGGAGAATCCGAAAAGGATTTTGTCCTACGGGAAGCTTTTGAGCTGTACGGGGAAGATCAGTAATTATTCGCCCTTAAAACTTTGCCAGAGCTTTGTGTCTGGCAGCGGTGCTTCAAATTCCATCTTTTCGCCCTTGGTGGGATGTATGAAGGTCATTTTGCGGCAAAAAAGATTGATGCTTCGGTCTTTATTGGCCCGTTTAAAGCCATACTTCTCATCTCCGCGAACAGGAGCGCCCATCTTGCCCAACTGTGCACGTATCTGATGGTGGCGACCTGTAATAAGGTCAATCTCATACAGAAAATAGCGATCGCTGGCCCCCAGTAACTGGTAGTTCAGTTCGGCTTTTTTGGCCTTTCCATCCGATTCGTCGAGCGCTTCGCTTCGGTTTCGGCCACTGCCTTTCCCAATAAAATGGGTCAGCGATCCCTTTTCATCGGGAAGTTTGTTGCCCGTGATGGCATAGTACATCTTTTGCATCTTGCGATTGCGCAATTGCTCGTGCAGGTTAGCCGCAGCTTCGGGGTTTTTAGCCAGAACAACCAGGCCACCCACCGGACGATCCAGTCGATTAGTAAGATACAACTGGCGCTTGGCATAGATCTCAGCCAGATCGAGCAGCGATTTCTCCCCACTATGATCGGCTTGTACAGGCATACCAGCTGGTTTATTCATGACTATCAATTGCTGGTCTTTGTACAAAACCATATCTCCCGGGCGAACTTGCTCTTCTGACATATTATTCTACTTCTTCGTAATCTGTATATTCATAATCATCATCCCGCCCGTCATTACGACCAGATGGATTCTTTGGCGGATTAAGCATTGGCTGCAGGAATACCCGGTAGGCAAAATATCCCAATAACAGCATGATCAAAAACTTCATAAGCCTTTTTTGCGAAGGTAGGGATTACGTTTTAAACGTTTAATTCGTTTTAATGGTTTGATACGGCAGATCTTCCCAAATAATAAACTCACGGAAAGAACAGAACCAACGGAATAAACGGAACCAACGGAAAGAACGGAATAAACCCTTCCACCATTCCACCCCTTCACAAGTAAAAAAATGCCCGTTCGACAAGCTCCCTCGTCAAACAGGCATTTTATATATTATAAGGTGATGGCTCAAAGAATCGGCCTATACGGAACAAACGGGATTAACGGGATCAACAGCTTCCACCCACCATTTCACCGGTACACCATTTCACCAGTACACCGCTACACCAACCAACCCTACTCCGCCAAATACTCCTCCAAGGTTTTGATCTTCATAGGAGCCAGTTCCTGTTTTTCCAGCTGGGCATTCAGTTCTTTCATCATGGCATGCCAGGCGTCAAACCTGGTTTGAACAGCATCCATACGCCCTTCCATCTCATCGGTTTTGCGAATTTGACCGGCAGAAGGGCTCCCCGGATATTGGCTCATCCCCAGATAAAGCGTTGAAATATCCTCGCGGATATTGCTTCCCTCATCCACGTAAAAGTCTCCTTCCAGAGCAACCAGTCCGTCTTTGTATTTTTTGGTCGCTTCCGCGAATTCTATCAGCTTTGCCTTAAGCTTTTTCTTATCCGTTTTAGCTGCCCGATCTTCGGCTTGCTTGTGCATAGACTCTAAGGTGAAATAAATGTACCCCAGCTGGTTGGTCATGTTGTACAAACGCATCTGGGTTTTCCGGGCCAGCTGACGATCTGCTGCCGGATAATTTTCTTCGTGCTTAGGATCGAAAAGCAGCTCAATGCTGGTTTCAAAAGTCTCCTTTCCCTTTTTGACCTTTACGGTATATTCTCCCTCCTCAAGGGTTGGGGTAAGAACCGACCCAAACAGGGCCATCCGGTTGTTGGTTGGCGCTGCCTTCGGCATCGGAAGCCTTACGGGCAGGTTTACGATATTAATACCAGCGCTTTTCCCGGCGGGAAGGGTTTTCACCAGTTCGCCGTCCTGGTTGTAAACTTCCAGGCTCATTTTTCCGAAGACATGGCGCTTCTCCATATAGTAGGTGATCTGAGCTGCATCATTCGGGTTTGAGCCGCTGAAATTACCAGCACCACCAAACGGACGTCCCGTTCCCTGCAATCGGAAATAAGTCGGCCCCAGATCCATGAAGTAAAGTGTCTCTCCGGCAATTTGGGCATTCATTTGCCGCAGCGGACGAATATCATCGAGGATGAAGATTCCCCGTCCATGGGTAGCAATTACCAAGGCATGATCTCTGGGGTGGATTACCATATCGCGCACGCTGGCTCGAGGCAGGTCATTCCGGAAGGCTTTCCAGCTCATTCCGCCATCGACGGAAATGTATAAGCCAAATTCGGTTCCCAGGAACAGGAGATTAGGCACTTCCAGGTCCTCCCGGATGCAGTGGGCATAACTTTCCAGATCTTCTGTAACCAGTGATTTCCAGGTTTTGCCTCCATCTGTTGTCTTATACAAATAGGTCGTCTTATCGCCCTGCTTATGACCATCGAATGTTACATAACAGGTGTTGGCATCAAAGTGACTTGGCTCCACACTGCTACACCAGGTGAAAGCAGGCAGGTCCGGGATGTTTGGTGTCAGGTTGGTCCAGTTCTCTCCCCCATCGCGGGTAAGTTGAAGATAGCCGTCATCCGTGCCTACCCAGATCATGTCTTCCTGAACCGGCGATTCAGCAATCACATAAATGGTGGTATTATTCTCAGCCGTGGAATTGTCAATCGACAAGCCCCCGGAGGTTTTTTGTCGCTGCCGCGCAGGATCATTGGTAGTCAGATCCGGAGAAATCTTTGTCCAGGAGTTGCCCCGGTCATCCGAGCGGAACAAAAACTGGGCACCAAAGTAAATGCGCTCGGGATTGTGCGAACTAACACGGATAGGACTGTTCCAGTTCCAGCGGTAGTCCGGATCCCCTTCTTCTTCAATAGGTTTTATGTCTTTAGATTGGCCATCGGCGCGATTGTGGCGCACCAGGTTTCCTCCCTGGCTTTCGGAATAAATAATATCCGGATCGGTTGGATGTGGTACCGAATGGAAACCATCTCCCCAGTTGGATAAATTCCAGTCACTATTCTCTACTCCACCCGGGCTTGCCGAGGGGCCATACCAGGAACCATTATCCTGCAGACCGCCATAGACATTATAGGGTTCTGCATGATCTACTGTAACGGCATAAAATTGAGAAAGCGGCAGGTCCATAAACATCTCAAAGAGGTATCCCCCATCTAACGAACGGTAAGCACCTCCGTCTGTACCAATAAATACCATGTCAGTCATTTCCGGATTTACCCACACATCGTGGATATCGGAGTGCACTCCACTTCCTACCGTACGCCAACTGTTGCCGCCATCTTCACTGACCGTCAGATTGAGTCCGCATTTGTACAGTTTATCTGCATCTTTGGGATCAACCACCAGGCGGGAAAAATAAAACGGGCGGACAGTCAAATTGAAATCCGAACTGATGAACTCCCAACTATTGCCGCCATCCTCTGAGCGATACAATCCTTTATCTTCTTTCTTTTCTGCCTCAACCGTGAGGTAAACAATGTTGGCATCAGAAGGCGCATAACTAACCGCCATGCGGCCGAGTTCGCCTTCCGGTAAGCCTTCTGTTACTTTTGCCCAGGTAGCGCCACCATCGGTGGTTTTATAGAGCCCGCTTCCGGGGCCGCCGGAAACGAAATAATCGGGTGAACGACGATGGTCCCACATGCTTACGAAAAGCGTATTGGGATCTTCCGGGTGCATGGTCATATCTGCTGCACCTGTATTCTCATCTACGTAAAGGATCTGTTCCCAGCTTTCGCCGAAGTCGGTGGTCTTGTAAATCCCACGTGTTTGGTGAGGTCCCCAAAGATGGCCGAGCACCGCTACATAAACGGTAGCCGAATTATTGGGATCCACAAAGATATGGGAGATGCGTTCTGAATCTTCAAATCCGATGCGATCCCAGGTACGACCACCATTGGTAGAACGGTAGAGGCCGTCCCCTACAGATACACTGTTTCGGGGCCAGGGTTCTCCGGTTCCTACCCAAATGGTATCGGGGTGGTTTTGATCGACCGTGATATGCCCGATAGACATAGTATGCTCATCAAATATCGGACGAAAATCTGCGCCGCCATTATTGGAGTACCAGATTCCTCCGGAAGCGGAGCCAATGTATACCTTTTTATGGTCGGAGTCTACTCCTTCAATATCGACTACCCGGCCACTCATGACTGCCGGACCAATACTTCGGGCAGATAGATCTCCAAAAGAGATACTCAGGGGTTCCTGTGCCTGGATTTGAGAAACAAAAGAGAGGGAAAGTAAAAGACTAAAAAGCGAGGTAAGTTTTAATCTCATTGGTTTGCGTTTTATTTAAACAGGCGCCCCTCTTACTTCCTATGAAGATCCGGATAGTGAGGATTGCCTAAAAAAAGAGGCTGCCGACTTATTGCCGGTCAGCCTCCGTTAGGATTTATCCAAATTCTTATTTCGGGAAGGCGAAGTCTTCTTTTTCGATGTCGCCCGGATCGAGTTCGATGTTGCTTGCGGTCATTTGCATAATGGTCTGACCGTTTACTTTTTGTTCCATGGTAAAAGGTACAAAGATTCCATTCACCTCATCGTAGTCGCTCATGTATGTTTCAAGGGCCTGTCCTACCATTTGGCCGCTTTTCATGTACATGCGCTGCATGATCAAAACGCCGGTTTCCTGATCGAAGAAATAATATTCTTCATCGCCGTTTTCTTTGATCATTTTGAGACGGTGGCATGCGGTGCCTTCAACTTCCTCTTCGCCGTCGTAAGTTACATCATGGCCTTTTTCCTCCCAGTTTAAAAGATCCGGCTCAAAAAAGTTTTCGGCAGCATCTTCTGTTTCCTCGGCATTCTTTTTGGTTGGCTCGGCACCTCCCATAAAAGGATTGATGCCCCAGGCAACTTCGCCATCAAAAGCATCTACAAATTGTTTGCCCTGAATGCTTACTTCCACCTTTTGCAAGTTGGGACGCATGGCAATAATGGAAATAGGAAATTCCATACCCTGATTGGTGGAAGTTCCTTCCATTCGCATGGAGCTAAACTTTGTATAATCGGTGGCATTGGTGACTTCCAGGTAGGTGTCAATAACTTCTTGAGCATCCTGTGCCTGCACGCTGGCGCTTGAAAAAGCAAAAAGGGCAAGCATTAAGAGCGGAAGAAACTTTCTCATATTCGATTCGATTTTGGTTGATTTGTAGTTATAAGACTGTAAGGAGTTCTGCCTATTCATTCGGCGAAAGCCGGAAAAAGCGGTAATCCATCATCAAGAACGCTACAAAACAAGGAATTGTGTGATACAATTACCAGATTTTTTTACCAACTGCCGTTTTTTTGCGACAAAAATGCCTGGGAGGCGTTTGTTGGGGTAGATGAAAGAGGATGGATTGAAAACCAACCTGTCAACCAGCGATAACATTAACGGACCGGCGGAGCGGGTCGCACATTACCAACCAGTTCCCAATGCCCAGCTTTGATAATTAATGTCCGGCTGTTTTGAGAGGCCACATTTATAGCTTGCGTGTTTAGGCTCAGAAAATTTGATAATTTTGCACCAATGGCAGAAAAAGAAGATCAAGAACAGAAAAGAACAGATGTAAACGAACTGGGTGAATTTGGCCTGATCAACCACCTGACAAGCCGTTTCTCTATTCAGAAAGCCTCCACCGTAAAAGGTATTGGGGACGATGCAGCCGTTATAGACCACGGCAATAATCAGACAGTAGTATCGACAGATATGTTGGTTGAGGGCATTCATTTTGATATGATGTACACCCCCTTAAAGCACCTGGGATACAAATCCATCGTGGTGAACCTCTCCGATATTTATGCCATGAATGCGATCCCCGAACAGGTGACGGTCTCCATCGCTTTGTCCAACAGATACTCGGTAGAAGCATTGGATGAATTGTATGAGGGAATACGTACTGCCTGTTCCTTTTACAATGTTGATCTGGTCGGTGGAGATACGACTTCTTCGCCGAAAGGCCTTGTAATAAGCGTAACAGCTGTTGGGAGCGCCCCCAAAGAGCAGATTGTATATCGCGACGGAGCGAAAGCAGGTGATCTTATCTGCATCACCGGAAATCTCGGTGCAGCTTACCTCGGACTGCAATTGCTGGAGCGGGAAAAACAGATCTACCTCTCCAATCCGGATGTAAAACCCAATCTCGAGGATCAGAATTACCTGATTGGCCGTCAACTCAAACCGGAGGCCCGAAAAGACATGATCGAGCTTTTTGCGAAAAACGAGCTGATTCCGACATCTATGATCGATGTTTCCGACGGACTGGCTTCGGAAGTATTTCACATCTGTAGTCAATCCGGTGTAGGGGCTTATGTAGAAGAAAGCGGTGTGCCCCTTCATCCAGACACCGAAAAAATGGCCATCAATTTTAACATTGATCCGATCACCTGTGCCCTGAGCGGCGGAGAAGATTACGAGTTGCTATTTACGGTATCCCCAGCCGATCTTGAAAAAGTAAAATTCATGCCGGACATATATATTGCCGGAGAAATCGTTGATAAAAAGGATGGCATCCGTTTGCATACAAAAGGAGGCAATATTCATCCGATTACGGCCCAGGGCTGGAACCACTTCAATACATCCGAATAACAAGAAAACGCATGAATCTAAGAGCTATCCATTTCCGCGGACTGTTTTTTCTGGCTGCCATTATGCTTATGAGCATTAGCTGTGGCGACGACACACAAGACAATCCGGATACACCTCCGACACCCCCCGAAGAACCAGTGGTGCAAAAGACGTATAAGGTTCCGGCATTCAACAAGGATTCCGCTTATGCCTTTGTGGTTAAACAAATCGAATTCGGTCCGCGTGTGCCGGGCACCGAAGCGCATACCCAATGCCGCGACTGGATGGTTTCCAAGTTCAAGTCTTACGGATTGGATGTGATTGAGCAAAGCTGGACAGCAGAAAAATACGATGGCACGAAAATGCCGGCGACCAATATCATTGCTCAGTACAATCCAAATGCAAAGCGCAGAATTGTGCTTTCAGCACACTGGGATTCCAGAGCGGTAGCCGATTCTCCATTGAGCACCGAGCGGCAGGCAGAAGCCATTGACGGTGCCGACGATGGGGCTTCAGGAGTTGGCGTTTTGATCGAACTAGCCCGAGTTCTACAAGCAAACCCTATCGAAACTTTCGGTGTAGACATCGTTCTTTTTGATGTGGAAGATCAGGGCCAATCAGGCGGCAGCGACCCCAAAACCTGGGGATTGGGCTCCCAATACTGGTCCAACAATTTGCACAAAGCGGGTTACAGTCCGCTCTACGGCATCCTCCTCGACATGGTTGGATCAGACACGCCGCGTTTCACCAAAGATCAGGTTTCCATGACCTATGCACCGCAGGTGATGAACAAGATCTGGCGCCTGGCCGGCACGATGGGCCACGGCAATTTATTTGTCAACATCCCTACCGGAATCATTTTCGATGACCACTACTTTGTGAATACCATCGCCGAAATTCCGATGATCGATATCATCAACAAACCCGCTGGTTCAGAAACCGGATTTGGTGATTATTGGCACACGCATAATGACAACATTGATATCATTTCTAAACGCACTCTTGGCATTGTTGGTCAGGTTATGGCTGCGGTAGTGTATCGGGAAGCGAGTGGTACTTTGTAGTTTTTAGGTTTACTGCCACTCAAACTTCAGGGCACTCTTAATATTGATAATTAGTATAATCCTGTACCACTATTTGCCCCTGGTTCTCTGCTCCACCTCCCGATTCCTATCGGGTTGAAGGGGGAGAACCCCCGTTCTGACTTAATTGTATTTGCCTCCGGCGGCTTCTTTGCCTTGATGCAAATGAAGCAAAGATCATCCCGATAGCTATCGGGAGTATTTTATTTTTAACGCTGCGCTGCAAGTCAAAAAGCTAAACTGGCTAAACTCG
>JAAEZH010000029.1 GCA_018222965.1 Bacteroidota bacterium | reverse complement strand
GATCTAATAAAACTACCATCAACATCCAATCCGTTGAAAAGCGATGCCAGGAGATAAAACAGATACCCAATCAGGTTTTTACTTCCAACAAAGTCCTGAGGGAGTTTTCAAATAAAAAAGCCAAATCGGTTTCCAATTTGACTCGCTTTTTTCCTCACACACCGATTCAAGGAGTTTTGAATTCACGAATCGTTATTGGATTCGGGATTACAATCCATTTCCAATCGCCAGTAACATTTTGCTATGTGCAGGTTTATGGCATATTAAAACCTATCTCATAATTGATAATATATGATTTTAATAAAAGCAAGTACCTGCTAACCACAACTTTAAATGACTAAATTACATTTAATCGTCCAAAAAGTCCAATGGACTTTTTACGTTTCTTAGGTCAACTTCCGACACATGAATATATTTTTGAGTCGTCTTAATAGATCTATGCCCCAACAATTCCTGCACAGAGCGCACATCAACCCCTCTGTTTATCAAATGCGTTGCAAAACTGTGTCGCAAACTATGAAGGGTCGCTCGACTGTTCACTCCACTACGTTTTACCGCTCGGCGAAATATCGACTGTAAACTGCTTTCACTGTATTGACCACCATGCATGCCCTCAAATAAATACTTCTTGGGGCGATAACTTTTTACGTATTTTAGTAAATCCTCACAAATCCTTTCTCCTAAAATAGTTTTTCGATCAAAACGTCCCTTTCCCTCTCTTACCAGCAAACTCCTACTGGATAAATCAAGATCCGAAATCTCAAGCCTCAATAACTCTCCTCTCCTTAATCCGGCAGCATATATTAATCTAAGCATTGTTCGATGCTTTAAATTGCGTACTACACTAAACATCCGCTTGATCTCATCTACTTTCAATACCACCGGCAGCTTCCGTGGTTTTCTTGGCCTGGGCACATCCCAAAACTCTCTGTCTCCTCCTTTGACTTTTTCAAAGTAGTACTTTAAGGCATTGATGATCTGATGTTGAGTGGAAATGGCAGAGTTTCGTTTCCTTGTGTGAGTAACAATAAAGGCTTTGGCATCCTCCACATGAAGTTCTACCGGATCCCTACCCTCAAAGAAGGCAAGGAATTGTCGAAAATGACTTAAATAGGATTTAACCGTTGCATAACTCTTCCTTTCAAGCTGCAACTGATCTCTAAATCGGTTTTCAGCCTCACGATGCCGATCCTTCCAATCCTCCTTGGGCTTCAAATAGGGAAACTCCTCGTAAACCCTTTTCAATGCAAATGGCTTATCCGGAACATGCCAGAACTTTTCATCTCCATCCCATCTTCTACCGGGTATGCTTTTTACTTTTTCTATTATCCATTGCTCGTAGTAAAATCTAAGTGAAATTCGAGCTTCCCCCTCTAATACAATAGGAATCATCCTAACTCGCTGAACAGACTTCGTCGACATAGTAGGCTTTTTTAAATGAATAAAAAGTACTCCTGTTACCCACTATTTTCGCAATCTATTCCCCCAAACTCGCATTCCACGAATTTTTTGGGGATTTTCTCTAACTTTCCTCTATGCCAAAATCCATTTCATTCAAAAAAGGACTCTCCAGCTTGCTTTTCTGGTCGGTTATTTCTGCAGCTTTTATCGGACCAGGCACGGTCGCTACGGCTGCAAAAGCCGGAGCTGGCTTCGGTACCGCATTGCTCTGGGCACTCTTCTTTTCAGTCCTGGCTACTCTTATCCTTCAGGAAGCAGCCGCTCGTATTACCATCGCTTCCGGAAAATCTCTGGGAGCCGTGCTCAACCAAAAGTTTCAATCCAAATCAGGAGCCCTGCTCCGGAAACTACTCTTCTTTGCGGTCGCTTTTGGCTGTGCCGCCTATCAAACCGGCAACTTACTGGGCGCCTTGTCTGGCATCGAGTTGATCACCAATACACCTCCCTGGATTCTTTTGCTCCTCATCGGAGCAATAGCCTCCGGATTGCTCCTTACCGGAAATATCCAATGGATTGCCCGATCACTCGGGGTCCTGGTCGCTCTTATGGGAATCCTGTTTGTAGCAATAGCAGCCCAAAGCGAAATTCCCTTCTCCCAATTTGCCGGAGCTTTGGTTAAACCAACATTCCCGGAAGGGTCAACCCTGCTCATAACAGCATTGATCGGCACAACCATTGTACCCTATAATCTCTTTCTGGCATCCGGCATAAGCCAGGGGCAAAGCATCGGGGAGATGCGCGTCGGACTAAGCCTCGCTATCATCATCGGCGGGGTTATTTCTATGGCAATCCTGATTACAGGCACCGCTCTGGATGAAGCTTTTACCTTCGAAGCCCTTCAGGGAAGATTAAGCCAAAATTTTGGAGAAGCTGCCGGATCTTTCTTTGCCCTTGGGTTATTTGCTGCCGGACTTAGCTCGGCCATTACAGCCCCGCTGGCGGCGGCAGTGACAGGTGCAAGTCTCTTCAAATGGGACCCCAAAGGCAAAAATTTCCGTACCACCTGGATAATCATTTTAGGACTCGGGCTTATGTTTAGTCTCCTGAAATTTAAACCCATCCCGGCTATAATCATGGCGCAGGCTATTAATGGGGTTCTGTTGCCACTAGTCGCAATTTTCCTGTATATCGCTGTCAACGACAAAAGCATCATGGGGAAAGCACTGGCCAATAAACCACTGGTCAATTTGCTTTTCCTGCTTATTACCGGATTGACCGCCTGGCTCGGACTCCACAATATCATCCGGATTTTCAACATGGATGCCAACGGAATGGCTGCCAATATTATTAAATCCGCCGGGACAATTGCTTGCTGGGTCGGACTCATACTCTCAAACAGAAAAACGCATGAATAAAGATATTCTGGATGAAAACCTCGATGCACCGAGACTGGATCTGGAAAGGGAAAGAAGAAACAGAAAAGCCCTGCTTTACCTGACTATCATGGTGCTTGGCTGTATCACAACCGCGGTATTAAAATACCACAGCCTGGCAATGATCACCTTTCAATCGGTGGTCCTATTTATCATTCCCGCCCTGGTGGCACTTGTCTCCGAAAGCATCCGTTACCTGCTGAGGATGTCTAAAGGCAATAAACATAAAGCACCCTTCTGGTTCCACCTCATCGAAGGCGCCCTCTCCATTTGGATTCTCATGACCCTCTGGATGATTGTCGATGATTTGTTCCTCTAAACAGCAAATTAATCCCACACATTTTCACGAACAAACGGAATGAAGTATCTTTCCAAAAAACTAAGAAATGGCAAACACCGAAGACTGGATCCGGGAAGACTTTCTCGCCCTCATGCTGTGCTACGCAGCAAGTGCCGACATGGAGGTTAAAAAAGAGGAAATCGAACTCATCAAACAAAAGGCTGGGGCAATTCACTATAAAAAAGCCAAACACACTTTCGATATTCTTTCCGATCATGAGGTCATCGAGTTGATTATCGAACTCAAGAACCGTTTTTACGCAGGAGAAGAGGGCAGCAAAAAGCTGGACAAACACCTCAACGATTTGTTTAAAGCCGATGGAAATATTGATCAAATGGAACGCATGATCCGCATCGGCATAGAACGACTCTTTTAACCCATTCCATGTCAAAAAAGGTATCTGAAATACTGGAAGAATGCCGCGAATGGGTTTTCGATGGCAAAGATTATCTCGATATTAAAAAAGAACTCGAGAGCAGAAAAATCGATGCCGAAACAATAAAACTCCTACTCCTCAAAACCGACGAAATCATCGTCGAATATCAATTCTTCCAGCAACACAAAACCAATGCACTCATCACCCTGCTTGCCGGCGGAGTGATTTTCCTGATCGGCCTCCTGGCTTCCCTCACCGCATTCGCCATCACCAAAGGCTTCCGATATTTTTCACTCGCCCTGGCTGTATTTGGCGCCTATCTCTTTAAAGTTGGCTTCCAACGCTACCGGCTTTCGCCGAATGAAGTTTCAATCCCGGAGTCAAAAAGAAAAGGCAAATTCGACCGCTATACCAATAATTAAAAAATAAACAGTAATAATTATCACTTCATAACACTCCCTCCTTTTCCAACCTTCTAAACCAAATACTCAAAGTCATTGCCCGACTAAGCTTCTCCTCTCCATCCCGTTTATTAGTCAATAAAGGCTCAAAGTGATAAGCTTTCAAATAAGGCGCATATTCTTTGATTAAAGGAGATGTTCTTTTATCAATTAGCTTACTCACGTAATTCCGGTTTTCCTCCCGACGCATCCAGGCAGGATAATCCGTATACAGATAATCTTTCGCCAGCCCCAATCGCTTCTTGATTTGCGGAACACGATATTTCAAGAATAACCGGGTCAACCGCTCTTTGCCCAAGGGCAATCCGGTACGCTGCCAGGGGATATCTTCAAATAAAAAAGGAAAGCGCTGCAGCAAACAAGCTGTGACTAATCGATTATTTCGCCGAAAGGCAGCATCAAGACTGTACAAAAAGGAAAGCAACTCATAATCTGCTAAAGGCACAAACTGAGGAAGACTCTTATTCCAGGCCAAAACAGCACTGTAAGTCTGCTTGCGACGCTGATCAATCCAATAGGCATCAGACTGCCTGTTGCCGTAAAAAGTATCATTCGGTGAAAACCGCCCGGCAAACTTCCCCAAAATACGAGCCGCTTCTACCAGATTCACCCGGTTGTTTTTTACTTTGTACAAGCCCTGAAAAAAATTACCTCCAAAAAAGCCGTTCAAATTGAAATCGGCGAGCCGGGCATTCTCCGGCTCATTGACTGCATGGTGCAAATGCATATAACCCGATAATCCACCCGAACGCCACACAGCCTCCTCCCGGTTATTCCGCCAGTTCTGTGCATTGATTTCTAAAACAGTATGCGGCACGCCGGCACGCTGAGTCACCTGCCTGGCAATTTGCACATCTCGACTCGTCGGTATGCCAAAGGTATAAGCCACAGTCGGCCGGTCCTGACGAACAAGCTCCAACAGCAACCGACTATCCAATCCTCCGCTTAATGAAACGCCTGCCTGCCCCGCACCAACTCGCTCCAAACATGCCGCCATCATATCCCGAAACTTGTCAGCCAGCACATCTACCGCATCCTCAAACTCAATCTCATTGACGGGCATCTCCTCCCAAGTCCAGTATCGATTCTTTTGCCAGTTTTTATCGGCAGGATCATAAACCCAACGGGAGGCAGCCGGCAACACACTTATCTCCTCAAACCAGGTCATGTCTCCAGGCAGAAAACCCAATTCCAGGAAGGCTTCCACCGCTTCTTTGTCGATCGTTAGGGATAGACCAGGCAGCAGAACTAATTCCTGCAAGTTGCGACTCCACGCTATTTCACCATCCTTTTCGTAAATGAAAAACAAGCTAAACCCCAGCCGATCTGTAAGAAAATGCAGCTTTTTCGATTTCGGATCCTGCACAACTCCTGACCACGGAAAACGCATGAGTTTGTCCAGGTTCTCAATATCCGACCAGCCTGCCGAAGACTCTTCAATACGCTCAATTTCTCCGCTTTTGCGAATTCTCCCTTTAAGTATGGCCATGAAAAATGGGTTGTTACATCACTATGTCTCCACTGCGCAGATTCGGACGGAAAAACGTCCGTTGCCATCGCCAGGCTTTTACCCGCAACCATCCATCCAGGCATCGAATATAAGGCTGTTTCTCCCGGTCTTTTCGGATCGTTCCAAATGCTTCCTCTTTCGGCAAATCAACATGCTCCCGCAATACTTCGCCTTCCAGAATCCGCAATTTTCGGGTGCGGTATACGGCCCAGGCAATGCCCGTGCGCAACAGGCATTCGACTTCATCGATCTTGTAGGCATCCCAACACAAGCGGGCATCTTCCGGCTGATTATTCTTAAAATAGGAGGGGGCCTGATCAGCGTTTTTCAACTCGGGTTGCTTGCCCGTGAACAATACCCTTGCCAGATCCTCCATGAGTACTGGCAGGTCTTCACCAAATCTATGATACAGTTGTTGATAGTTCATCCCCTCCAGCGGAATTCTCAACTGTGCCAGAATCTCTCCTTTGTCGATTTTTCGGGTCATGCGGTAAGCCGTCAAACCAGTAACGGTTGCCCCGGTTCGGATAGCCCAAAAATGAGGATGTGCCCCCCTGTAGGCAGGGAGCAGGGAAGGATGGATTCCAATTGCCCCTTGAGCAGGCAGGTCCAACCAGTCGCGGCCGAGAATTTGTGGATACGCACTACAGATAAACAAGTCTGCATCCAATTTGCGCAACATCTTTATGCCTTTCGGCGAATTGACATCTTCTATCCAGATCAACCGGGCATTCATCCGGCGGATGATCTCCTCCAGCCATTTTCGGTGTCGCCGGGCAAAAAATCGCTTCCTCAGCTTTCGGCGAAAGCCCAATATGTATTTCGGGTTGATACGAGTGTCAAATTGCGCCCAGGTCTTTGGTGTGCCGGCAACAACAACTTTCGGCTGCAAAGGAGTCCCCTCCAATGCCGCTAACGTTTGCCTCCCAAAAAGGGATTCGTGACCACAAAAGCAGACGATTTCCATTGCCCCGCTTAGCTGTTTTTACTGCTGAAAAATAGGAGAATACCTTGTACGATTCTCTCAATATCCTTATCCCGAAGTCCCGGATAAACAGGCAAACGCAGGAGAGATTCGCTGGCTGAAGTGGTATTCCGGTCAACACCCTCAAATCGGCTATATCGCTTTCCCGCTCCCGAAGCATGCAGGGGGATGTAATGAAAATACGCCGAAATACCCTGCTTTTCCAAATATTCCGACAATTCATTCCGCTTAGAAGCATCCGTCAGACGAAGAAAAAATATGTGGCCGTTGTGATGCGCCCCGGCTAATGGTTTTGGCAAAAAGACTTGCCCCGCTTCTTCTAAAGCCTTTAATCCCTCACGATATTGCGCAAATTGATGACGGCGGGTCTCTGTAACAAATGGAAGGTCTTCCAACTGAGCCGATAAAAAAGCAGCTGATAATTCACCCAGGATGTAACTGGAGCCCACATCGGTCCACTCATAAAAGGATACTTCGCCTCGCAGGAAAGCAGGTCGATTGGTCCCTTTCTCCCGAATGCGGCGAGCCGATGGCATCAAAGAAGCCCGGTTGACAACCAACGCTCCGCCCTCTCCACACTGTAGGTTTTTGCTTTCGTGAAAACTGAAGGTTGCCAGATCGCCAAAGGTGCCCAATGACTGCCCCTGATAAGTCGCACCCACACAATGAGCCGCATCTTCAATCAAATACAAGCCATGCTTCCGCGAAAGGGCCAGCAAGGCATCCATGTCGCAGGCCATTCCGGCATAATGCATGACCAAAATCGCTTTGGTTTTGGGCGTGATAGCCGCTTCGACTTGCGTCGGATTGATATTCATATCTTCCAAACGGATATCCACAAACACAACCCTTGCCCCGCGTAGCACAAAGGCATTCGCAGCAGATACAAAGGTGAAGGAAGGCATGATCACCTCATCTCCAGACTGGATATCCAACAAAAGCGCACACATCTCCAGCGCATGGGTGCAGGAAGAAGTAAGCAACACCCGATCTGTACCGAGCCAGGCACCCAGTTTTTGTTCGCACTCAGCGCCAAATGGCCCCGGACCGGCAAACCGCCCAGCCTGAATGACCGCTTCCAGCTTTTCGGTTTCATGACCGGAAATGTATGGCCGATTAAATGGAATGTTTTCGCTCAATGTATCGCTGTTTGGCTTTTCTGCTTAGAACTTAATTTCAAATATACTTCACAAAGCAGTATATACTAATTTATTACCTTCGACTAGTGCCCGAATCCCGAGAGATATATAAGCAGCTTTGCCGGCAGTACTATATTCCCTGGTATGCCAATGACTGGTGGCTGGACTGCAGTTGCGGTCCGGATAACTGGTCAGCCCTGCTGGCAAAAGGCTCTCAAGACAATATCATCGCTGCCATGCCCCTGCCCAAACGGAAATTTTTGGGCTTCGAATTCCTGATGCAACCGGCCTTTACCGCCTACCTTCACATTTGGATCAAGCCGCCTACAAGCAGCCGGCAGGTCTACCGAAATAACCGGGAACAACGGATCATTCAAAGCCTGGTAAAGCAACTCCCAAATACCCGGCTCACCGATCTGCTATTCGACGAAAGTCTCAAAAACATGCTCCCTTTCTATTGGGAAGGTTATCAAAATCGCCTCCGTTACACCTATCAGTTTAGCGACCTAAGTGACACTTCCCGCATACACCGGGAGATGGAAAGCAGTGCGCGCAACCACATTCGCAAAGCAAAGGAAAACCTCAGCATCAACGATCAGGCAACGGTGGAAGACCTCTATAGCCTGGTGCATAACAGCCTGGAAAGAAAAGGAATCGCCTTTCGGCTAAAACCGGAAAAATTGCAGAAAATGGCCGATGTTCTGCGCAAAAATGCTTCCCTGAAAATATACTCCGCTCAGGACAATTCAGGCAAACCGCTGGCAGCTATCGCCATCGTCCTGGATGCGCAAAGAGCCAGCTTTTGGCTCAGCGGAAGCAATATTGAAGGCCGAAAAAATAGTGCCATCTACGGGCTGCTTTGGAAAGCAGTCAAGGACGCTGCCAAAAATGTCAATCGCTTTGATTTTGAAGGCAGCATGGCGCCATCCGTGGAAGCTGTATTCCGTACTTTTGGCGCAACCCGGACACCCTATTTCCGCATCCAAAAAAGCCGTCCTCGCTTTTTAAGTTTGCTCCGAAAATGAGCTCCAAAAACCATCCATACAAAATCCACCAAACAGCCGCACTCAAATGGCTGAAGAAAAGTTTTGAAGTCCATGATTTCGCCGGAAGTGCTGCTTTCTATTCGCGCTTCCGCCATCCATTCAAAGGCTGGGCACCGCCCTATCCCGAAACCTCTGGTTATTTGCTTGAAACCCTGTTAAAACATCAGGGAGAAGCCGATTGGATTGAGGAAGCTCTCCGGAAAACAACCCAATGGCTGTGCTCCATTCAGATGCCCTCCGGAGCTTTTCCGGCCCTGTATGCAAACAGCGGAAAAGCAAGTGTATTTAACTCGGGTATGATCCTTTTCGGACTGGCAGCTATGCAGGAACTTAGCCTAAATCCGCAACAAAAAGAGGCTATTCAGAAAGGCGGAAATTGGATTATAAACCAACTCACTCCCGATGGCTTTTGGGAGGAAAATAATAGTCCGACTTATTATTCCAGGGTTTTGTGGGCTTTGCTTCGCTGCGCCGAATGGCTGGATCTGCCAAAGGAAAAACTCCAGCACAGCCTGGAGAAATACCTCGATCGGGCCTCCACTTATTATACCTTTGAAAAATGGGGATTTCAGGCTTCAGACCGGGCCTTTACCCACACAATTGCTTACACCCTGCGAGGATTTTGGGAAGCAGGCTTTCTGCTCAACAATGTACGGGCAACCTCCCTGACTGAAGGCGCACTCGAGCGCTTATCAGAAAGTCTTAAGACAAAAGAAATAGCCGGCCGCTACGACCTGCATTGGAATGGGGAACATCGGTTCCAGTGCCTCCCGGGAAATTTTCAACTGGCCACACTTTTACTGCGAGCAGGCAAAAAAAGACAACGAGAAGACTTTCGCGAAAGCGGAAAAGTATTGCTGGACAACAGCCTGAAATTTCAAAAAACGGACCCAAAAAAAGAAACCTGTGGCGGTCTGCCGGGTTCTTTCCCAATCTATGGAAGTTACATGCGGTTTAAGTATCCAAACTGGGGCCCAAAGTTTTTGTTGGACGCTGTTTGGGAATACCAATATTCGTGAGAATGTTGTAACTTCCTACAAACACCGAGTTACACATGAAAAAGCAACATCTCTATTTCCTCAGTTTTTTCCTACTGCTTATCGTCGTTTCTTCCTGCGCCCCGGAAGCCCTTTGTGCCGAAGATGTCGCCACCCAAAAAGCGTATGGCTTCTTTGGCGGGATAATTCACGGCCTGCTTCTACCCGTTGCTGTAATTGCTAAAATGTTCGGTCTGGATACCGGCATCTATGCTGTCAACAACACCGGTTTCCTTTACTGGCTCGGCTACTTCCTCGGTTTTGCCGTTTTAGGCGGAGGTGCCGTAGGTGGCAGCCGCAGAAGACGCTAATAGATCACCGTTACATACCCCTTATAAGTCTCCAACTTATTACTCCTTATCGTGCGGTAATGAGCCACAACATTGTATACGCCAGACTGTACTCTTTTGCCCTGCCAGGTCCCGTCCCAGCGGGAATCCAGCCCCTCTGTTTCAAAAAGAAGCTCGCCAAATCGATTGTATACCTGCCAGGTAATCTCCGTAATACCAGCTCCTTTAAAACCAAATAAATCATTGGTGCCGTCGCCGTTTGGCGTCATGGCATTGGGCGCAAACAGGCGATAGTCGGGCGCGATGCAAACCTCCCGGGTAAATACGGATTCACAACCTCCTTCGTTTTCAATGATGAGGTTTACTTCATACTGACCGGTATCCTGATATGTATGACTCAGGTTGTCGCCCAGATTATAAGGTACCAGGCCGGAGCCATCGCCAAAATCCCACCATCCACTAAGACCGCCGGAGCTATAATCCAAAACTTGTACAAACCCATCCAACACACTGATACAATCATCATCAGCGGGTGCAATACCGAAGTTGGCCTGGATGGGTGCATATCCCGGCAACTGTATCGTATTTTCTATTACACAACCGGTATTGTTGTCGGTCACTTCCAACAAAATACTTGTGGGGTAACTTTCGACATAACTGCCTTCGGTTGGCGGATTGGTTTGCCACACATAACTGTAATCATCGCCCGGATATGCCTGAGCCATCGCCCAGGTAGTATCGTCAAAACAAACCGCTTCTCCCGTTTCTGTTTCTGCATAAAAAGCAGGATGTACAAAGATGCTCACCGTCCCCACAGCCGGATCCGAACAGCCATCCATAGCCATCACCGTATAAGTGGTGGCCGTGCCGGGCTGCACCGTAAACGATTGGCCAAAGCCGAGCTGAGGTTCCCAGTTGTAGGTAAAGTTATTGAGCGAGCTTCCGCCGAATGCCGTAGCACTTAGGTTAACAGATTCTCCCGAGCAAATCGTATCTGCTTCAAAGGGAAGTTCAATTCCAATGGGTTCTCCTACATCAGCTCCCAACAGTACCGATTGCTCGCATTCGCCCACACCCACCGAATATTCAATAATATGGGTACCCGGACCCAACTCAGCCGGATTCAAATAGGTGGCCGGTTCGCCATTGATGGTCAGGCTTCCGCCGAATGGCTGTAGATCTAAGTTAATGACTGTATCCTTATAGCAGTAGAAGTCTTCCACACCGTTTACTTCAACCATCTCCAGGCCTGTTACTTCTACCATACCTTCTCCATAACAGCCATCCGGAGAGGTATATGAAACAGTATAAGTACCCGGACCAACCACCGTCGGATCGAAAGTACCGGTAAATTCATTGGTGATACCATCGCCTGACCAGCTTCCGCCCGGGATATCAACTTCCAAAAGAACAGGATCTGCCAACTCGCAAAGGGATATCGGCGTTATCACCGGACCTGGAAAAACCTCCATGTACATACTGTCCACACAGGTGTTGGCTTCATAGATCAGCAGATGCGTGCCAGGCCCCGCGACAGCCGGATCAAAATAATAATCTACGCCTCCCGTATAAACGATTCCCTGACCAGACCACGAACCACCCCAGGGAGAACGTTGCACGCTTTCCCAATCGAGATAGATTGCATCGTCTTCCGGACAAAAGGTGGGCGTCTCATTGAGGTATATCCGGGTGTCGCGCACATAGATAATGCGCGTGTCCGTACAGCCATTTGCAGTGAAAGTTAGCGTATCGTTTGCGCCGTGCCCGGCAATGGAAGGATCGTACAAACCGGTCAATGGATCGACGATTCCAATACCTGACCACATACCTTCTCCCATTGGCTGCCAGTTTCCGGGAACGATAAAAGGCGTCTCGTCGGGGCAGGCATTCAAATCCCACAGTGCATTGATTTCTTTTACGAAGATGTCTAGCGTATCCGAGCAGCCATTGATGTCGTAGATCAATGCGTGCTGACCCGGCCCGGCTTCCGACGGATCAAAGAGCCCAAAGTCGGGATCTGTGATACCCGCACCAGACCAAATTCCGCCGAAAGGCGTCACATTGATATTGAAAGGAGCCGCAGACTGACAAATCGAATCCAACAGAGGCATCACGATCAAATCTACATTGACCGTTTTGACACCGAAGCAACCGTTTGGATGCGTGTAAGTCACTTCAAAACTGC
This sequence comes from Bacteroidota bacterium, assembly GCA_018222965.1. Taxonomy (GTDB): domain Bacteria; phylum Bacteroidota; class Bacteroidia; order Chitinophagales; family Saprospiraceae; genus JAAEZH01. The sequence goes on along the minus strand of JAAEZH010000029.1, from coordinate 54,066 downwards.
CGGCAGTTGCAGGCGGCGTAAACAGGCCATCCGGATCGATATTGGGTCCCGACCAAACACCTCCTGTCGGAATACCTCCTGAAACATAAAAAGGATCAGATCCCGGACAGGCCGCATCATCAGTTCCCTGGTCGAGATCGAGGTATTCGATCATAATGGAAGCATCACAGCCGTTTGGTCCGATGTAATAGACGGTGTCCATCAAGCCATCTACCAATCCCGGGTCGTAATAACCTGTAAATTCTTCCCCTTCGGCGATGCCCTGTCCCGACCATTCGCCACCAGGCGGTACAGCCGTTAAAAAGAAAGGTTCCACAGAAGTACAAAGGGAAGTGTCAGACAAGGATAAAACGGGAATTGGCTCCGGATCAACCAATATAGTGTCTGTTGCACTGGCACCATTGGCATCCGTCACTTCGACCATATACACCGTTGGCATCGTCGGAGAGACAATGATGGAGTCGGCCGTACCAGGCTCCGGACTCCAGTTGTACATATACGTATTGGGATCCCCGCCACTGGCTTCGGCAACCAGCGTAATTTCTTCTCCGGCACAAGCTATTCCTCCCTGCAACTCAATGAGCACATTCAGCGGACAATCATTTACAACAAAAGGCTCGATGGAGACCAGTGGATACACGGTTTCACAAATAGTAATCGAAGTATTGTAAATGACCTGATAATCCCCGCTAAAATCTATGGGCGGACTAAATCCTATCTCTACCGTACTGGCCATGCCCCCGATACAGGGGGATGGGGTCACCGATGTCACCGAAGGCGACTGAGGACCTACGATGGAAAAGGCCGCCGCATAAAGCGAATCACACGGCAAAGGCTCATCGAATGTAATGGTCATGCTGTTGCTCTCACAGGGAACGGCTCCGATAGGAAGAATATCCGGTGGTTCCGGAATTTCTATGACCGTATGCCAGAAAGCCACCCAGCCGGTACAAGCCACATTGGGATCGCTGACGAAATTGACGGTTAGATAACCACTATAAGCAATGATTTGAGGCGGATCAACATCCCCTGTATAAGCCGGACCAATTTGCATACTCAGCGTATCCGGACCATCATACAGCCGCAGCGAATCAAAATCTGCTTCCGTACAAAAGCTGAGAAAATCCATTACGATTTGGTCTGCTTCGGGAATGCAAATGGTGAAGGTGAAATTTTCGTTGTGATCGTAAGTGTCTCCGATGTCTCCGGCATCACTGTCGAGCAGAAAGCCCTCGCAGTCTGTAACCGTGAGATTGGCCATGTTGTACTCCGGCTGAGCCAGTAAAGCGGCAAAGGGAACAAACAGGCAAAGAAAAATGAGTGTGTGGCGCATGGTGTTGTTTCGATTTCCGGGAGCGTTTTATTCCTTTTTTACAATTATCTGGCCGGTGTTGATCTTATTGCTTTGATTGCCCGCCCGATCGACCATATAGATTTCCAGATCCATAATCTCCTGCGAACCATTCCCCAAAAGGAAAGTCGGAGAGAGCTTCAAATTGTACGTACCGGTAATGGATATTTGAGCATCTTCCGGAGCCAGCGGCGGCAGGTAATATTCGTCCGGATTTTCGAGGCGGCTGTCTTGTACAAAAATGGAGTTGATATCCGGATCAGAGGTACCCAGGTTTCCATCTCCGTCTTCGTAGCGGATAGAAACAATCAATTGCTCGGTAAACTGCACAATCGTATCCTGAGAAACGCCTTCAAAATAGATGGCTGGCACCTCATCGAAGACCGGATCATCCGTGATGGTTTCACAGGCTGTGAGAAAGAGTAAAAGAAGAAATAGTACTGAGAATCTCATTCTAATTATCCGCATTAGGAGCCCCGGCATTTATCCAGGTTCTCAGGTTGTTGATATATGATTCCTTATTTTCCGGATAGTCAGAATCCGGCTCTAAAGCCAAAGGCATCACGCCCGAATTTCCGTCAATATCGTAAGTGAGACGGGCTATGATCTGCGAGCTTTCCGCATTGCCTGGTACTACCCGATAGGTGAAACTGTTTTCAGGGTCGTTTTTAATTACCGGATGATTTACCAGCGTATTGTAGGTGCTTTCGATGGTTCGGAAATCCGGCTCGAAAGTGCCGTCGTGGCAGCCACTGTTGGCACAGGTAGGCCGGAAAAGTTGCTGATGCAATCCAGCCAGAGAAGTAGGCTCCAGCAATTCCTGCCCGGTACTGTCTTGCAGGGTGTCATCTACCAGATCGTATGGGTTTTCGAAGGTATCCTTCTCACAACTCCACACAAACAGCAGGCAGGCAGCAAGTATTAATAGCGTATATTTCATAGTCATCAGATCTGGTCAAAGAGAGATTTGGCTTCCGAATGCAATAATCCGGAGTTTAGAACTTCGTTCTTAAATCCGAGCACCTCAGCGATGGTCGGGACCACATCAGCGGCATCACCAACCGGATTGGCTTCACTTCCGAGCTCCAATCCGCCATCAATGCCCGGTCCTACCATCATGGTAAATATCCGGCGAGAGTTGGCATCCGAATCGTGGTCGTAAGCTACCCAGTCATTTTCGTCCAGGATGCCGTTTGGCTCCAGGTTTCGACCGTGCTCCGGCATTACCATCATGACGGTATTGTTAGCCATTTCAGGAATCTGGGTTTGGATGTAGTTCCAAAGGAACCCGACCCCATGATCTGCCCGGTGCAATGACTGGAGGTAATTGGTGTAACTGGAGTGGCAGCTGTCTACCGCACTCATATTTATCACTGTCAGTTTGGGTTTAAACCAGCGGAGGATTTCCGTAGCATAGCCCATAGTTGATAGGTCGCCATTATCGGTTACAGGAGGGAATACCAATTGGCCGGCTTCCTGTCGGGCAAAGACTTCCTTGATGAAAGCCTTGATGTCTTCTTTTTCATCCTCCGTATTGTTGAGGTGCGGGATACGCCCGCCATTTTGCAGGAAGTTTTGATTTAGAAAATGCCGCATCTGTTCAATCGGCTCCAATTCCTCTTCCGGGTGGAAGGATTTGAATCCTTTGAGGTGCTCCTGGCCTTCCATACCGAAAGTGATATTTGGAGCAAAAAAGTTGGCGCCGTACTCCCAACCGTAATCCCGATGCTCGGAGTGATTGAGCAAGGGAGTGGAGTTGCCAATACCATTTCCGATAAACCAAACATCCGTAGCATCAAAGCCACCGTATCGCCGAGCATACTCAAAAATGGTAGGATGTAACGGACGTTGCTGCAATCCCTGTGTAGTTCCGTAATAACCCGAAACACCGGTACTCAGTCCGGTAAAATGGCCGGTACCTGCTGAGGAAAAACGTACCTCTTTAAACAGGGTCCCCTGCTGATCAAGCGGGGTTTGCAGAATCGGAGATATCGGTTGCCCCCCTGGCTGTCCGCCGGGTGTTGTTGTACCGTAAACAATCTTCAGCTCCGGCTCATCGCCCGTAAGCATATTGTACATGATATTGCCTTCGATATCGAGATTTTGGCTTTCGGCCAGATAGCGCTTTTCTATCGCTTCCTGCTGACGTACCCCCCCGGCAAAAAGGACAAAAACGACATGCTCTGCCATCGGTGGGTTTCCGCTTCCCGCGAATAACCTTCCGGAGGGCAGGATGTATGGAAATGCGATGGAGCCGGCAGTTGTTAAGGCAGCTTTTTTGAGAAAATTACGGCGTTTCATGCTATTCTTTTTTCAGCGTCAATGACTTTGGGAGCGTGTATCCGGAATTGATTAATAGAAATAGTATTCATCCGAGGTTGCGAAGGAAAAGTAAACCATCTCCGGTGTTACCGTCGGATGTGACTCGATATAATTTATCCAAAAGGTTTTCTCGGCTTCGGTGGGCAGGCGCACGTAGAAGCGTTTGTAGGTTTCGGTTACAAACAAGCCAATGTCTGTACGCATTTCGCTTTCGGTCGGAATGCTAATATCCGGATTGGTAATCATCTTGGCGATTACCGTCTCAAAAGCAATTTGCTTATCGCCGATAGAGGTAATCACATTGGTGATGTCGACAAGCTGGTCCGGACTCAGCGCCTGTTGGTTTAAATTCGCGTAAGCAATATTGATAAACTGCTCAACACTCTTTTGCTTGGTTTTCCCCGAATTATTGGGTTCAACTTCAATTTCGTTGACTTCATAATAATAGGTCTTCTCCTTGCAGGCCGGAAGCACAAACAGGAAGGAAAACAAGATGATGGTATATAATCTCATAATAGAGGTATTGTCTGTTAAAATCCGGCATACTCGTCTGTACGCATGACGGATCGCTGGATTAGTCGGATATCTTTGTGGTCAATAAAATCCGCTAAAAGGGCAGCGGTTTCGGCAGAAGTTGGAAGGCGAGACAACAATTGCTGATACACCCAAATAATCACTCCTTCGTAGAATTCCGGATTGCTCGTTACAATATCCACATAATCCCCTTTGTTGCTGCCTGTTTGCCCCAGCAGATTTTCTTCCGATTCAAATTCGACCATGTCAAATCCGGCCTGAAACTCCACATCGGTTGGATACCGCCAATACAAATTATCAAAGGTCGCATTTACAAAGTTGAACGTGTTCATGTTGATCTGATCGTAGACATTGTTGTAGATCATCCGCCCCATAAATTCAGGCAGATCGATAGATTGTTCCCGGAAGGCATCCCGGCTGTCAAGTACATTTACCAGGTTGATATATTCTGTAGTATCCTGTGCATTGGAGAGAAACTCGGTTTGAATCACTTCATCAGATACCCCTTCCAGAAAATGTACTTTGGCCAGATTGTAAATTTGTTGATGGTAAGCTATTTGATAGGTACTGTCGCCGGGGATTGGATCGGTGCCTGTCTGCAACTTCTCGATTAGGGCTACTCGTACTTCTAACGACAACTCGCCATCGCGCAATAACTGTACTTCTGAAGCCATTTCACTATCCAGTGGCTCGCGACCGAGCAGATCGATGAAAACCCGATTTACATAGTTCTCGATCTTGATGGCAGGAACGTTATTGACTATAGGCGGATCATTATCAGGTACCAGAATGGTCTCTGATTTCGTGCAGGAACACAACAGAAAAACTGCCGACATAATAAGGCCGGTAAAGAGGATTGCTCGCATTTTTGGGTGTTTTGTCAGTGCAAAGGAATCAGGTGTTTGGAAGCACAATTGTTTGCTACTGAGGGGGAATTTACACTAAGATCGTAAAAAATGCCAACAATTGACAAGCGGTCAGTTGTCACACCAGAATGCGATTTTAACCCGACATGACATGTCGTGCGACATGTCATGTCGGGTTAACAACCTTCTCAATTAGATTCCGAATCTTTTTCCTCTGTCACAGTCGACTCCTTTTTTTCGGGCAACAGCCAGCGAATAAGTGGCGGAATAAATAACAGATCACTAAATAAAGCACTAAACAAGGTGAGACTGATTAACAGTCCAACTGTACGGCTGGGCGGGTGAATCGAAAAGAGCATAACCATAAACCCAAAAAACAGGATGATCGATGTGAGCACGATGGCTTTACCGGTTTCCATCATCGTGATTTCCAGGCATTCTTCTATGCTTTTTCCCCGGGCTCGAACCAACTTGACCTTACTCAAAAAGTGAATGGTGTCATCTACAGCTATCCCGAAAGCAACGGCAAACACAATGGCAACGCCCGCTTCCAACTCTATTCCCAAAAAGCCGAGCATGGCTCCGGCAAGAATCAGTGGAAAGAGGTTGGGAACCAAAGAAATGATTAATAGTCGCCAATCACGGAAGAGCAATACCATAAGTGTACTAACAATCAGTAATGCAATGCCCAGGCCATATAACAAGCTACTTCGTACATATTCGGCATTTTTATCAATCAGCAAACCGGTTCCGGTGCGCCGGAAAGTGGCGACATTCGGATCCGTATTTTCAGCGATCCATCGGTCGATCTGTAACCCCCTTTGCTTAATGCTGTCGGCACCAATGTCCAGTACCCGGGAAGTGATCCGGGCTTTTTTTCCATCCCGGCTCAATAAGACATTGGCACTGCCGGAAGGAAATCGATCCGCCTGCCGCTGATACTGCTCGAAAGTAGCCCGGTCCTCGGGGAGCACGTAAGCTGACTGACGATTTCGATTGTAAGCTTTATTAATGCTCTTATACAGGGAAGTTATAGAACTTATCGCTCGAATTTCATCAAAAGAGCGCAGGTATTGCTCCACCGTATCAATGGCCTGTACGACCTCATAGTCCGTAGCTTCATATTCGCCTTGAGCGAAAACAGCAATATCCATCGGACGGAAGCCCGTAAATTTCTCTTCAAAGAACCGGAAGTCTTCGGTGATCTTTCGGCCTTGCGGCAAATTGTGGATCAGGGAGTAATTGGTGGTGATCATGCTAATTCCCCAAAAACTGAGGAGTAATACAACTACACCACCCCAAACAATCTTGCGCCCATTGCCCTTTACAAAACGATGCATGCGGCCCATACTCTTTTCCCAAAATGCCTGTCCGCGACCCAGCTTGATCAATTGAGGCACGTCAAACATCGACAGCACCACCGTGGTAAATAAGATGACCGTAAAATAAGCCACCATCACTCCAATGGCTGCATTTAACCCAAAATCGCGAATAGGATAAACGCGGCTGGTAACCAGACTCAAAAAGCCGACAGAAGTGGTAATGGACGTAAGCAGCGTAGCCAAACCTATTTCGCGAATTGTAATCCATATCGCTTCTTTTCGGGAAAGCCCCTTTCGAAGCTCATCTATATACTTGGACATGATATGGATCACATCCGAAGTACCAACGATGATCATCAGGACCGGATACAGTGCTGCCATGGCATTCAACTCCCGGCCCGTTACTCCCAGGAAGCCCATAAACAACAACATCCCTAATCCAACGGAGCTAAGCGCAATGGCAATACCAATCGGACGACGGAAAAGAAAGAACATGACCAGGGTAACCAGAATACCAGCTACGATGGCCGAGACCATAATCTCCCGCTTTTGCATGGCCACCAGCTCCTTCTGGAAATACGCCCTGCCCAGAAAGTGATAATCCTCAAAGGTGTAGGTCTGCAACAAAGAATCCAGCGAATTCATGATCGCATCCGCTTCGTCCAGTTTGATGTTCTCAACAGTCTTAAGAAAAACCACCAACGAAGTGGCATCGGGAGAGATCAGGTTGTAAGCAAAACGCTCATCAGCCATGATCTTTTCCTTGTCAGACTCATAACGAGATGGATCATCGAGGTGGATAGCCGGTATCGAAGTAATACCAAAAGGGGTGCGAAGCGGATAAGAAACCTTGGTCAGGGACTGACTTTCGGTGATGTACTCCAAATCTTTTGCTGCCAGGGTGAGGTCGTGAAAATCAGCCAGAAAAGCCGAATCAAAAACACCTTCCGAACGTTCCACAGCAACCAGCATGAAGTTATCATCAGACTCAAAATCCTCAATAAACTGCTGAAAAAACTCCAGGTCCGGATCTCCATGTGGAAAAAACTGTTCGAAGTCAAAGTTGAACTTCAGTTGCAGCGAGTAATAAGTGCTCCCGGCAGCCAGCAATGTAAACAGGCTGAAAATTATAATCCGGATATTTCGATTCATGCGACGGCCGATCTTTCACCTCCCAACAACGGGATAAAAATTTTGTTCGGCAAAGATATACGAATCAATGTGGGCCAACGGATTTTAAGAAACTTACTTTTCTTTCTTTGTACCTTGCTCACATGAAGACCGGAACTATTTTCTTACTTCCCATCCCGCTCGGTGATGATGCCGGCCATAGTCTGCCCGACTACCTTATCCGGCAATTTCACCAATTGGATCACTTTGTAGCCGAAAGAGCTAAAACAGCCCGTCGTTTTCTCAAAGAGATTCAACATCCCAAACCACTCCCTGAAATCCACATCGAAGAACTCAATAAACGCAGCGAAGCGGCAGACCTTCCTTTTCTCTTGAAACCCGCGCTGGAAGGCCACGACCTGGGCGTGCTGAGTGAAGCAGGCTGTCCGGGGATAGCCGACCCTGGTGCCCGACTGGTGGGCCTGGCACATGATAAAGGCCTGAAGGTCATGCCGTTTGTTGGACCATCCTCCCTGTTGCTCGCGCTGATGGGATCCGGAATGAATGGCCAGCAATTTTGCTTTCACGGTTACCTGCCCCAGAAAAAACCGGAGCTCATTCGCAAACTCCAGCAGTTGGAAAAACAATCGGGAAAATTTCGGCAGACACAACTATTTATCGAAACCCCTTACCGCAATACAGCCATGTTTGAAGCCTGTCTCGCTGCCCTCGGGCCCCAGACGCGCCTCTGCATCGCCTGCGATCTTACCCTACCCTCCGAATACATTCGCACCAGCACTATGATTGACTGGAAAAAAACACCACCACCAGACCTGCACAAGCGGCCGGCCGTTTTTTTGATCGGAAGATGATCCGCCCGTTACTTTTTTAAATGGAATCGTCCTAAATTTGAGGATAGGAACCTGAGCCGTTTATCCGGCTTTCGCCGAATGACTTGCTGCAAATAGTCCTATCTCCGACTCCGGCAGAACAATCCGGCGATTCCGGAGGTTATACCCAAGACGATTTGGTTTGGGATAATTACTTATACAAACTATAAAGCCTTTATGAACGACCTGGCAATAGCAAAAGAAAAACTGACCCAAAAAGGGTACCTAGATATTGATGTTGATCCAACACTGGATCTCTTTGCAGAAATTGAAAAGCTGAAGAAAGAGAAAAATGCGATCATCCTGGCACACTATTACCAGGAACCGGATATTCAGGACATTGCCGACTATGTAGGCGACAGCCTGGGACTTTCGCAAAAAGCAGCCGAAAATGATGCAGACATCATCGTATTTGCCGGAGTTCACTTTATGGCAGAGACCGCAAAAATGCTTTCTCCCCACAAAAAGGTTTTATTGCCGGATCTAAAAGCTGGCTGCTCGCTGGCAGATTCTTGTCCGCCGCCTCTATTTCGGAAATTTAAAGAGAAATACCCGGACCATGTGGTTGTAAGTTACATCAACTGTACAGCTGAGTTGAAAACGCTGACCGACATTTGCTGCACTTCTACCAATGCGGTACATATCATCAATAGCATACCGGAAGATCAACCGATCATTTTTGCACCCGACATCAATCTGGGTCGTTACCTGGAGAAGAAAACCGGACGCGAGAATATGGTACTCTGGAACGGAAGCTGTATGGTACACGAAATTTTCTCCAATGAGAAAATCACCAAACTGCAGATGCGCCATCCGGAAGCGAAATTCATCGCACACCCCGAATGCGAAGACCACATCCTCGAAAAAGCCGACTACATCGGTTCTACCAGTGGCTTATTGCGCTATACGCAGGAGAATGACGCCACCGAGTTTATTGTAGCAACAGAAGCCGGTATCATTCATCAGATGCAGAAAAAGTCGCCAAACAAGACTTTCATTCCGGCACCACCAGACAACACCTGTGCCTGTAATGAATGTCCGCACATGAAACGCAATACCCTGGAGAAGCTCTATATTAGCATGAAATACGAGCAACCGGAAATCATTCTGGAAGACTGGGTAATTGAACAGGGCGTAAAATCCATCGACCGCATGTTGGAGATTTCGGCGAAAGCCGGTCTTTAGGGCTTTAACCGACATTTTGGGCCAGTTTTCTCTTAAAAGAATACCACAGCCTAAATTCTTGCCGTTATGATGCCGCTTGTATGTCTGATTACAAGCAGGTAATAACTTTTTTATCTAATTTTGCCCTCCGAATTAAAAACGGAATCGTAAAGCCATGATCCAACGCTTCGCTCTTTGCCTGGTACTGCTCACCAGCCTTTCATTTTCAGCAACCGCCCAAAAAGGCTGGGAGGCCGGTGGTTGGTTGGGAGTAAGTTATTACTTCGGCGACCTGAACACCAGTTTTGACCTCAGCCGGCCAGGACTTTCTGCCGGTGTGGTAGGACGCTACAACTTCAATGAGCGGATTTGTATTAAGTTCTCGGCCAATTATGGCTCGGTAAGTGCCGATGATGCCGAATCCGATAACCCATTCGAAAGAGCACGGAACCTTAGCTTCCAGTCTGTTTTGGCGGATGGAACCGCTCAAATGGAATTCAATTTTTTTCCTTACGAACACGGAAGCGCAGACAATTTCTATACACCTTACCTTTTCGCCGGACTGACAGCCGTTTACTACAATCCGGTTACAGAATATGAAGGAGAACTGGTAGAACTCCGCCAACTCGGAACGGAAGGACAATTTAAAGGAGAAGAATACTCGCAGGTGGGTGGTGGCCTGGCGTATGGCGCCGGATTCAAAATTGACCTTAGCTACCGCTGGAGCCTCAACTTTGAGATCAGCGGACGACGTCTTTTCACCGACTATCTCGACGATGTAAGTACCGTTTATGCCGACAAAGACGACATTCAGGAATTACGAGGCGATCTGGCCGTGGCCCTTTCTGATCGGTCTATCTTAATCGATGGTGTAAATGACGGAGAGATCGGACAACCCGGTCGTCAACGCGGAACCAGTGTAGACAATGACTCCTACGTGATGCTGGGTATCGGACTGGTTTACTATTTCGGTCAGCTTCGCTGCCCGGAGTACAGCCGCTAATTATTCCTTATAAGTTATACGTACCAACTTCAGGCGATTTCTTCTCTCGGAAGGGATGATGATCTCGTTGGCTGAAATTTGTACCGCAGAACGGATCAACAATCGAAGATCCTGATGTTCGGTGCTCAAGACAGCATTGCGCTCAAAGTGGCCATTGCCGCTAACGACGTATTCCGACACCGTATTTTCCTGCTTAATTTCATCATTGTAGATCAGCCGCAAATTGAAGGGCGTCTTGATCAGAAAATAGGAAGAAAAAGCCGCTTCATCATCCTGCGAGTATTGCTTTTTCGGCAAAACCGCTTTCCAGTGAGTATTCCCATCCGGGTGAATGGAAATAATGAATAGTTCATCAAAATAATAATCGATAATATACTGCCCGGAGTAGCGAAATGCAGCCCGGCTGGATGCCGACTGGCGCTCAAAAGTACGGTTGCGTTCCCCAATCATCAAAATGCCGCCATCCTGACGGTGGACGATCTCCTGTATCGAAGTTTCCACCACCCCTTTATTTTTTTTCTTGCTGTTGGTCTGGCCCAATAAGTTCATCACAAACTCATCCTCGAAGGGCTCGTAAGTAACCAGGGGTTCTCCCCCGGCCGCCAGATCGTATTGCAAAAAGAAATGCCCTACGGCCCGATTGGGATTGTCATCGTAATACATGCCCCCGGCAACCAGATAATCATTCAAATTATCGATCGAAAACAGTGCATCATAACTCAGCAGGCCGGGTACGCTAAGCGTAAGCACCACCGGAATGGAACTATCCGTTTTGGGATCGCCAATGTATATTTCGTATCGATGGGCCTGATCGCGGGGTCGGCGGTTGTCCTTGTCCAAAATGAAATACATCACCCCCTCGTCGCTAACCAGCAGTTGCTGAAAATCCCGGCTGTAAACCATGTCCTCCGGGGCAAAACCCGACTCCCAGATTATTTCCTGAGTAGGCACATCAATAACCAGGGCTGTCAGGTCATTAAAGCCCGACAAACGGAAGATCAAAATCTTACTTTTATCCTCTGATCGAATCACCTCAAATTGAGGAAAGGAAAGAAAGGGCCCCAGATTATCCAGGGTCGTAGAATCTACCAGATTGGCAGCCGCATCGTATCGGTGAATCTTTAAATGATAATCTCCCTGATCTCGAAAATGGTATAGAACAGAAAAATCTTCTTCATTGGCGATGACTCCCAATACCGTTGGACGGCGATCGTCCAGCACCACTTCTTTCTCCCAGACGGATTGCATCTTATCATCGAATGCCTGGACGAAAAAACGGGAAGCGCGATCCTCAAACAACAGGGTTTTCCCGCCAAGTTCTCCCAGCAGGTCATACGTCACATTATTGCGGATCGAAATAGGCTTAGACACCGTAATTACCTGTGCCCGGATAAAGAGCGGAAGAAACAAAAGACTAAATAGCAGGATTCGCTTCATAGTTGTTTTACTGCAAAAGCCGGATCCTTGCCCGGCAGTTAATGTATAGTAGTGGGTGCCATAACATATATCTTGCGACAGGAATAGAAATATCGGAAAAATAAGACTGGAACAAAAGCAGTCTTCCGACAATTAAGGTTGTGTTTATTTATAACGTCCGTAGATCTTCTCAATTGCCTTAGCCAGCTTGTGGTCTTTCTCTGTAACCACATCACCGGCATCATGGGTAGACAATTCGAATTCTACCGTGTTCCAAACATTACTCCAGTTGGGATGATGATTGTGCTTTTCAGCCTGAATGGCAACTTCCGTCATAAAAGCGAAAGCCTGGCTGAAATCTTCAAATGTAAACGTTGCGATAAGCTTGTTGTCGGCCTCTTTAAACATAGGCTGTTTGTTTGATTCAACCTTACAACACTAAAGAAATTAAGAGGTTCAGTAATACCTACTTGAATGACCAGTCATATTGATCCAACTCCAGTATGCTTTGCTTTAAAAGATCAATGCAAGCCCGAATATCGGATTTGTGCGCCATCTCAATAACCTGGTGAATATGCCGCAGCGGAATAGAAACCGCACCCGCTATTGCCCCCTGTTTGCCAGAGCGTTGCACCCCGGCTGTATCAGTACCTCCGGCAGGCAATACTTCCAATTGGAAAGGAATTTCGTGCTTTCCGGCTACTTCCTTCATATACCTTACCATGCGGTAGTCAGAAATAGAAGTCCCATCCATAATCTTTATGGCTGCTCCTTTTCCAAGACGGGTGACCATCTCGTGCGGCTGAGCACCAGGCACATCAAAAGCAATAGTCACATCCAATCCGAATCCAAAATCGGGATCGATCAGATGGCCGGACTTTAATGCGCCCCGCAAACCAACTTCTTCCTGTACCGTAAAGACAGCATAGAGGTCATAGGGCATTTCTGTGCCGTGCAATTCCCGCAATACTTCCAAAAGAATGAAAACGGAAACGCGATTGTCCAGGCTCTTACCATTGACACATTCTCCCATTTCAATCAACTCCCGGTCACGCGTAATGGGATCACCAATCGATACCAGTTTTTCTACTTCTGCTTTAGGCAGCCCCGTATCAATAAAATAATCCTGAATATGCGGCGCTTTGGTACGCTCTTCCGGCTTCATCAGGTGAATCGGCTTGGAGCCCATCACTCCGATTATATCCTCTTTTCCGTGTACAATAACACGTTGAGAAGTAAGTGTCTTTGGATCAAAACCACCAAGCGTATGAAAACGAATAAATCCATCATCATCAACATGAGTCACAATAAACCCGATCTCATCCATGTGAGCAGCAACCATCACGCGCTTGCCTGATTTTCCCTTCTTCAATGCAATTACATTCCCCATCGCATCTGTCGATATTTCATCGGCAAATGGCGCGGCTTCCCGCATGACAAATTCGCGTACATTTTGCTCAAAGCCCGGTGCTCCGGGAATCTCACTGATGGTTTTTAAGAGTTCTGTTTGAATCATATCCTGTTTTCAATTTCGTTCAAAACAATCGAAGCGACCAAAGGTTGCTAAATTAATTCTTTTTGGATAATAGTCTACTTCCCGGTGAAAATATCGGGGAGTTCTCCTGCTCGCCTGCGGCGAGTATCGTCGGGGGAGTGCTCCGCTATGGCGGAGCTGGGGAGCTGCTCGTCTGCTCCTGCGTCGCATCCTTTCGGGGAGAAGCATTTCGAAAAACGATTTATCCTGCTACTCATCTGCTCGCCTTTAGCGAGCAATAATAGTTCCATTATTTTAGGTCAATAAGCCTTCTCCCCACGAGTACCTGCCGACAGGCAGGGCAAGTAACTCCCCTTTTCTGCCAACGGCAGAGAACTCCCCCGCCGACTTTCGCCTTTGGCGAAAAGAAGAACTCCCCATTCATTATCTTGCACGCCAGCATGTCACTAATCAAAAAACTCGCAGGCGAAACAGCCATTTATGGCACCAGCAGCATTCTCAGCAGATTGCTCAACTACCTCATTCTGACACCCTACCTCACCCGGGCTTTTGAAAGAGCAGAATATGGAGCCGTTTCCATTTTGTATACCTACGCGGCTATCCTGATGATCGTTTTTACCTACCGCATGGAAACCGCTTTCTTTCGGTATGGAAGCCGGGAAGGAGAGATGGATAAAACCTTTTCCACCGCTTCTTTTTCGCTTATTACATCAACCCTTGTTTTTGGCTTGCTCATCTGGATCGGAATAACCCCCATTTCAGCCTGGCTCAACTTTGCCGATCATCCCGAATATATTCTTACGGTAGTAGGCATCATTGCCATGGACGCCCTTTCAGCGATTCCCTACGCGCGACTCCGACTGGAAAACAAGCCGCTTTGGTTTGCCGCTGCAAAGACTCTGCACATCCTCATTAATATATTCTTCATCTTTTTGTTCCTCAAAATCCTGCCGGGATGGTATGAAAACGGACAGGAATGGACCAGCTGGTTTTTTAGACCCGAGAATCGAATCGGAGACCTGTTTTTGGCAAACTTCCTGGCAAGCGGAATCATTTTACTCATCCTTTCGCCCGTCTATCGACGTATAAAATGGGTCTTTGACCCGAAACTTTGGCGCAAGATGATCAAATATGCAGCCCCCCTGATCATCGTCGGCTTTGCAGCAGTTATTAACCAGTTGATCGCCTTGCCTCTGTTGGAATATCTGCTACCAGGCACCATCGAAGAAAACCGGGCCCAAACCGGTATTTTCAGTGCCGCTGCGAAACTGGCGGTATTGATGAATCTCTTTACTCAGGCTTTCAACTATGCCGCAGAACCCTTCTTTTTCCGGCATGCCGAAGAATCCGATTCCCGCGAAATTTACGCACAGGTCGGTTACGCTTTTGCCCTCGTGGGAAGTGTGGTTTTTCTGGCAATCAGCTTATATCTGGATGTAATTAAATTCTTTCTGGGGCCGGACCTTCGGGGCGGACTGGGAGTCGTGCCCATATTATTGATGGCTTATTTATTCCTGGGACTCTATTACAATTTCTCCATCTGGTACAAACTGGCAGACCGTACCCGCTTCGGCGCTTATATCAGCGTCGGAGGTGTCGCTATTACTCTTTTGATAAACTTTATTTTGGTGCCCTTACCCGGTGTAGGATTTTTCGGCGCGGCCTGGGCAGCCCTGGCTTGTTATTTCTTTATGGCAGCTGCCAGTTATTATACCGGTCGAAAACACTACCCGATCCGATACCCGCTTCGGAGAATGGGAAGAGCCATTTTTTTAGCGGCAGCCCTTTATTTATTAGGGTCAGGACTTACGTCGAATCTATTCCTCAATGCCTCCGGATTCTTTAAGTTTGTCATTCACACCTTTACCTTACTACTCTTTGTTTTTTACATCTGGAGATACGAGAGGACAATGATCCGAAAGTTATTTTAGTACTTACTCCGGGAAAATCACATCATGACGGGCTATGCCATTCAGGGGCACCGTTTCACTGCTTAATTTTTGTGCGCCGGAATAGATCGTGCTGATGTAATAGCGCTTTCCACCTTCCAATCCGGAGAAAGTTACCGATCCGTTTTCACCAGCTGTAATCCCAGAGCGGTAAACCGGTTCTCCATACTCCCGATCTTCTTCCGTTTTGAATAAGACTATTGAAGCGCCTGGCCCCGGGTAAGCATCCAGGCATTGAGGATCGTTTTCGGGATTACAAACCAGCACGCGTATTTCAATAGCTGCATCATATCCGGTCACTGTTTCCTTCGGATCCTGGGGGCCGGGCAGGCTGTCGTCCTGAACAAAACAACCCAGACTTGTCAGCATCAATAAAAACGTAAATAAGCGCATAAATTAAAGTTACAGGATTCAATCCGAAAATGAAAGACAAGAGTTTGATGCTTCAAATACGAATTCTCCTATTTTTGCCCCATGAATGCACCGCTCTCCATTTATGCTGACCGGGAATCCGGCTTTCGCCGAAAGGCAGAAAACCTGGAAAAACAGTACCGCAATGGTAGTCTGCTCCGCCTTTTTCTCTTTTTTGCCGGAGCCGCACTGGTCATTTATGCCTGGTCAGATCTTACTACCGGCCCGGCAGCGGGAATCACGCTGCTCGTCGTGGCGGGCTTTGGATATTTGGTGCGCTGGCACCTCAAATTGCAGCGCAACCTCAACCACCTCAAACGCCTCATCGAAATCAATGTGCGGGAGCAAGCCCTGCTCAATCACCAGTTTGACAGTGTGCCCGACAATGGCGAAGACCTTCTGAATCCCTTACACGAAAACGCGATTGACCTCGATCTTTTTGGGCCCCATTCTTTCTACCACTACGCCAACCGAACCGCTACAATTATTGGCAGGAATCGCTTTGCCGGGTACCTCTTAAATCCGGCTTCCGCCGAAAGGATTTCCGACCGGCAGGAGGCTATCAAAGAACTCAAAGACCAACTCGACTGGAGACAAGACTATCAGGCCAAAGGAACTGAAACTGCCGATAATCCCAGACACCTGCAATTTCTGGCTACCTGGATGCAATCGAAGGATTTGGTTAAAGGAAACGGGCTGCTCATTGCCGCTTTGTTTATAGCTCCTGTATTGAGCATCATCGGCATTTACGCCTGGCTTTTTTACCTGCCCTGGTACGGCGCACTCTTGTTTTTTGCGCCCCAAATTATCATCCTTCGACGCACCCTGGATCGGGTCAATGAAATCCACCAACTTACCGGAGAAGCCGAAAAAGCGCTATCCCATTATGCCGGATTGTGCCAGCAGGTGGAAGGGCTTTCGCCGAATGCGAAGTTGTTGAAAATCCAAAAGGAAAAACTGCTTTCTGAAGAAGAACCGGCCTCAGCGGCCATTCGCAAATTGAGTTACCTCATCAGTCAGCTCAATGTGCGCTACAACTTCTTTGCCATCTTCCTCAACCTGTTTGGTCTTTGGGATCTGTTCTGGATATTGCGCCTGGAACATTGGAAAGCACGGCGCGGCGGCTCGCTGGACCCCTGGTTTGACGCCCTTGCCGAACTGGAATCCCTCCAAAGTTTTGCGACCCTGGCTTACAATCATCCGCACTGGTGTTTTGCGGAAGTTAGGGCCGAAGCCCGGATTGAAGCCACTCAAATGGGGCATCCGCTTTTACAGGAAGACATAGCAGTGCAAAACGATTTCAGCATGCCGACTGAGAGTCAGATCAAATTGATCACGGGTTCCAATATGGCGGGAAAAAGCACCTTCCTTCGCACAGTCGGATTAAATATCGTACTGGCAATGGCCGGTTCACCGGCTTTCGCCGAAAGGCTAAAATTGCCGCTTTTGCGTGTCTACTCCAGTATGCGCACCCAGGATGCACTGCACGAAAGCACGTCCTCCTTTTTTGCCGAATTGAAGCGCCTGCAATTCATCATTGAAGCCGTTGAAGCACCCGAAAAGACGGTGCACAAACCCTACTTCCTGCTGGATGAGATCCTAAAAGGCACCAACTCCCGCGACCGACACAAAGGCTCCAGAGCCCTGATCCACCAACTGCTACGAGCCAATGGCGCAGGACTTATTGCCACCCATGATCTGGAGTTGGGCGACATGGAATCCAAATCCAATGGCACCATCGAAAACCTGCGCATGGAAGTGGAGATCGTCGATGACGAATTGTTTTTCGACTACAAACTAAAGAAAGGCATTACCCAGAGCTTCAATGCTACACATCTGATGAATAAAATGGGCATTGATGTGGAGATTAATAATAACTGATTAACTTGTTCAAAATCATAAAACCATGCGATCTCTAATAGCTGTTTCTTTAAGTATATTATTTCTGACAGCCTGCAATTCTGAGGCTCCCTCAACAGACGGTATAAATCTAAACAATGGGGAAAAATGGAAAGTAAATGCAGAAATGAAACCCCATATCGAAAAGGGCAAGCAGATTTTAAGCAACTATATTAGCCGGGATCATAATGATCACAAAGCACTGGCAAAATTGCTCCAAAATCAAAACGCCAGCCTAATCGAGAGCTGTACCATGAAAGGAGAAAGCCACGACGAATTGCACAAATGGCTGCACCCACACATGGAACTTATCAACGACCTGGCCAATGCAGCCGACTCCGAAGAAGCGTCAACGATTATTTCCCAAATAGAACAGTCCTTTAAAACCTACCAAACCTATTTCGAATGAATTTAAAAGAGGTCCACACAGATGCCAAAGAGGTAAGTGCAAAGGCGATATTCAAAACATCATCCGGCAGCGTAACGGCTATCCAAATCATGGAAAACGGCTTGCTGAAAGAGCATATAACCAAAACACCGGCACTCCTGAGCTGTGTAGTGGGAGAAGTGATCTACGAGGATGAAAAGGGTAAGAAAATCAATCTAAAATCGGGTGATTTTCACGAGATCGAACCCATGGTAAAGCACTGGGTAAAAGGCGTTAGCAACAGTCAGCTTTTACTGATAAAATAACCCAACCAACCCTTAACTGATCGTTTTATGATCGGCAGCATTGACAAATAAGGTGTTGCCAATCTCCTTATAATCTTCAAACACGCCAATACCAGAGTGCTTTAAAGACTCTCCCTGGAATCCAACAACCGTAAGGTCTGCATCTTTCGATTTTTCGGTGATGATGGATTTTATCGGGCGATCCTCCGGTCTGGGGATTACCTGGATATTATTGGGAGATATGGGCAGACGCCCGGCTTCAATGAGCTGGAATAAGCGATTGCGCTCATCCGAGCAAGTTGCTTCGGGGAACACCGCAAAGATTTTGATCGCCCCTTCTTTCCAGTCCGGGTGGCCTATAATAATGTACCCCAGGAGGATCATCAGATTGGCGTTTTCGTAATCATTGGAAGTGATCCAGATGTGGATGTCTTTTTTCAACCCAAAGCCGCGCTCACTGCTTCCGAGAATAATCAGGTCAAATGCAACCGAATTGATCAACTTGAAATTATCCACTATATCCTTCAGGTTATCCGGATTTTGCTTGGAAAATTCCAGGATCAACAGATTGTTCTCAGATCCGGAAATACCAGGCAACTGAATTACCTGTGCTATCGCCGAGGTGTAGGACGGACTAATCAGCGTATCGATATACACATTGCTCTTACTGGCTTCTGCCATCCGAATCAGTCGGGCTTTTGCTTCTCGCGCCTGCTTGTGGGTAGACTTCGACAAATAACCGCTGATCTTGTGGATGTAGGTCCCGAAGCCATAGCGTTGAGATATCCAGCGCAACAGGTCAAACGAAGCAATGCGCTCAAAAGAGTTTTCAGAGATACATACCGCCGAAGGACGCCAGTTTGATTGATCTTCCTTATCTGCCTTTTGCAAGAACACCTGGAGCTGACGGCTAAACTGGAATATTACTCCCTGGAAAATAACAGCCAGGTTGCGCTTATCCGGATTGTAGCGACTCACCACCGTGTAAAACACAACCATCAAACCCAAAGCCAGAACAGCATAAGCGGCATTCATGAAGAACATCAACCCGAAACAGGCAATCGCCCCAAACAAACTCAGGAACCACCGCGAACGGAATGTAGGCCGATAGGAAGGGTCTGCGGAGAAGTGCTGAAGAAAAGAGATAAGATTTAGCGTACCATAAGTAACCATGAAAAACATGGAGATAATCTCTGCCACAAAGTCCAGCTGGCCCATAATAATGAAGAGCAGTGCCAGCGCTACCGTAACGAGCGTAGAATTATACGGCTCATCGTTTTTCCCCCTTCCCCGCGACAACCAGTAGCTAAACTTACTGGATGGCAACACCCGGTCGCGAGCTATCGCCTGTAAGGTACGCGGAGCCACCATAATGGATCCCAAAGCTGAAGAAATCGTTGCTGCCGCCAAACCCAGCGGAATGATCCACCATCCCTGCCAGGCAATATTTGCCATGACCAGATTTTCGGTATTGGCCAAATCTGCCGGACTGGCAGAAGAAGACAGCTTAAAAGCAATGAAAATATAGATGATCATACCACAGACGGTGGCAGCAATGGTTCCCAAAGGAATACTACGACTGGGCTTTGCCAGGTCTCCCGACAGCCCAACGCCCGCAGTCATACCGGTAAAGGCCGGGAAGATGATCGCAAAAACAGTAAAGAAACTGAAGGTTTCGATGGGGCTAACAGGTCTGGGCGTATCATTCGCCGGACGCATTTCCTCGTAATCGCGGTAAGGGTCTTCCAGATCACTTGTCTCTGAAAAAAGAGTGTCCGCATTAAATACTCCCTCTTCCTCCATGACACTCTCTACCGTGGCAAAAGGGTCAAGATCATTTTGCTGATTGTAGGCAGTATCTCCAATAAAAAACGCAACCAGACTCAGAAGCAGGGTTACCACAACCACATAAAGTGTTTTCACTCCTAAGGCAGCTCCTTTCGCCAATACCAGCCCGGTGAGCAGAAATAAAGCCGGCACACTGACCGTTTGCTTGCGGTCCATCAACCAGGCAAGCGTGGGATGGAGGTCGTAATTGCTCTTGATGTACTCAAACAAGCCTACAAAAGCTTCCGAAAAAGCAATGATATAAAAAGCCACACTGATAGCCTGCGAAAAGTAAAGCGCAATGCCTATGGAAGAACCGATCACCAATCCAAATGAACGGGAAATAATGTAGTATTCCCCACCACCTTCTACCTTTTGATTGGTTGCGATCTCTGCGATTGATAAAGCCGTTGGAATGGTAACCGCATGACCGATCATGATGATCGCTATCGTTCCGATCAATCCGGTATGCCCGACTGCAAATCCAAAACGCAGGAACATTACTGCTCCCAGGATGGTGGAGATGGCCGTAAAAAACACCGGCCCGGTTCCAAACTTTTTCCGCAATTCAGACATAGTTATTCATACCGGATTTTACCTTATTCCGGTCTACTTAAGATGCAATGTAGAACAATGCCACTAAAGTGCAAAGAATAGGGTTCAATTGTTAAAAGCACGTTAGAATGGGCCATCAGCCGATCAATCCGTGATCAAATCGCGTTTAGGTGACAGAAACGCATCCTAAAGCCCTCAAAACACGCTTTTCAAAACTCAAATCTTATCATTTAGTTAAATTGCGTGACCCCGGCATCACTTGGATGTCAAAAGGATAGAAAGCGCCAAAAGCCGCTTGTAAACACTGGAAAATTATGAACGCCATGAAACGGAATATCATTTTGCCACTAATCGCCTGTCTCTTCGCAGCAGGCATGCTGTCTGCACAGGAGCGAATCGAGGATGTTATGATCGACGGGCACGTATTGCAACAAATGATCACCGAAGAAGGTGACACCATATTGATGGCTCAATTGGACGATATTTCCGTTACATCGCCCCGGAAATTTGCCAATCGCGATGACTATATGCTTTATCTGAAGTATCGCCGGTATGCGAATATCGTATACCCTTACGCCAAAGAAGCTATCCGCATTTTCCGAGAAACGGAACATGTGACTACTACCATGAAAAAGCGCGAACAGAAAAAATACATCAAGGATTTGCAAAAACAGCTCAAAGAAGAGTTTGAAGATCCTTTGAAAAACCTGACGCGCACACAGGGCATGATCCTGACTACCATGATTGAACGCGAGCTCGATACCTCCATGTATGATTTGCTCAAAAACCTCCGCGGAGGTCTGACCGCCTCTTACTGGAGTACTTTAAGCCGGTTTTATGGCTATCGACTCAAAGAAGGATATATAGTCGGAGATGATCCGATACTGGATGCCGTTTTGGAGGACTTTGATATCTCCTATAAATTGTAATACCCCTCTGATCCCATAAACAGGAAAGGACGGTGCGACTCAGGTCGTCACCGTCTTTTTTCGTTAGCGCAACAAGCTCACCTCACCCTCTACGACACCGCTACTGCCATCAGCGAGCGTGTAAACCAAATACCAGGCATACACATCTTCGGGTTGTGGTTCCCCATCAACCAAACCATCCCAGCCGGAATCGGGATTGGAGGTCACAAAGACCCTTTTACCCCAGCGGGAATATACCTGCAGTTGGTATTCCAGAAAAACATTTTCCTCAGCCACCACTCTAAACAGATCATTCAATCCATCTCCATTTGGACTAAAAGCGGTCGGAAAAGCATATTCTGTATTGATCTCTACAATTACTTCTACTGTGTTAATAACCAAACAGCCCGATGCATCTTCTATCGCTATTTCGTAGCTGGTGTTTTCGCTTCCGCTGAATGTCGGATCGGGGCAATCGGCACAACTCAAATCATCATCCGGTGTCCAGGTAAAAGACTGGCCCGGCCCGGCATCCAAAAAGGCCTCCTCTCCCGGAACTACATAAACCGTATCTGAAAAAGGCTCAGCTGATTGCAAAAGGGAAACCATTACCAAACTGGTATCCACACAATCTCCCGCTCCCTGGATGTAGTAGAGTTCCTCCGGTAGTTCCGCAGCATCAACAGGAATATCAACTGAATTGCCTGCTGCATCTACCCACACACCTCCCGGCTCCGGGTTTCCGCCAAGGCTCTCAAAGGCATCGGTGAGTCCGGCATTATCGCATAGGACTAACGCGCCATTTGTACCGGCATTCGCGGAAGCGAGTGAAACAGAAATGGTATCCAAACTTCCACAAATCCCCCCCTGGCTGTATAAGACCTGATATTCGCCGGAAGGCAAACCCGCTGTTTGAAACTGCCCATCCTGATCAATGCAATCGCCACAATCCGCAGACCAAATGCCACCAGGACCGGAAGGTGGGTCCAGTTGGACCGGGTCGCCATTGCCGCAGAGATTCAGCATGTCAAACGTGCCGGAAAGAGCAGGAGGAGCAACCAGTTCTTCTGTAGAACAATCCTCTTTAATTTTTAAGATTTGAGCCGCAGGCAGGTTGGTAAAATAACAGGTGTCGCCGGAAGGCCAGGCCACGATCAGGGAATCAACCACGGAGACATCGCCTAAACCAAAGTGCTGACGTAAGGGGTTCTGCCCCGGTTTGGAGGTTTGTGCCGAAACTTCGCGCATCTGCCAGAGAGCTTGGCCATTTACATCCGCTTTCGCGAATAATTTTGCACCGATTGCCGACCTATTGGAACTTTGCCCCTCCAGCTTAACTTCCAGCCAGGAAACACAATCGAGCCCCTGATTCCGGAAAAGGAAGTCTGGAGAAGCATCCGGCTGAGCAATATGCAAATCCAGCCAGCCATCCTCATCATAATCCACAAAAATGGCCACATTAGACCAGGAGCCGCTGGTAGCAAGAGGGAAGACATTCGTCAAGGCATCCGTAACATCTGTAAAATTGGCATCGCCATCATTCTCCCAAAAGCGGGCATCATTTCCCCATAGAGAAATGGTAATCAGGTCCAAATCGCCGTCGTTGTCGTAATCGCCCCATTGGGAAGTCCAGGAAGTTTGATCGGTACCGACAACCTGCGTACTGAAGGTCCCATCTCCATTATTAAGATACAGTTTATCCAGTCCGTCAGAATTGGTGGAGGGATTCCCCTGGTTGGCGACAAACACATCCAGCCAACCATCGTTATTGGCGTCAATCCAGTTGGCAGAACGGCTGCCCTGACCATCGGTTACGATATCCCCCGCATCTGTGATTTGCTCGAAAGTGCCGTCGCCATTGTTGCGGTAGAGGCGGTTTACGCCCGGCCCGTCTAATTCGAACTGATAATTGATCACATACAAATCCGGAAAGCCATCGTTGTTGTAATCACCCCAGATACCGGCAGACGTCCAGGCACCGTCTGTTACAGGGTCCTGTCCGCTGAGGGCCGTGAATGTACCGTCTCCGTTGTTGTGGTATAAGCGATCAGACTGATCATTCCAGCGTGGGATAAAGAGGTCGGCAAAACCGTCCTTATCATAATCAGCCCAGGCAACATTGCCTTCATAGGGAGCGGCCACATTGGGCGTTGCTCCGGTACCGGAATTCAAAACGAAGGAACCGCCCTGATTTTCCCAAAGCTCATTGATACCGCCTTGATTCCAGGTGGCCCCAATGTACAGATCCGGATCGCCATCATTGTCGTAATCAGCCCAGCCATGTCCCATGGTATTAGACTGATCCGAATTGATCAAGCCGGTATTGCTGAAGTTTCCAGCGCCGTCATTTATGTAGATAGCGGTGGCGTTTTCAAAATCGGGAAAGGTGCC
Source organism: Bacteroidota bacterium (assembly GCA_018222965.1). Lineage (GTDB taxonomy): Bacteria > Bacteroidota > Bacteroidia > Chitinophagales > Saprospiraceae > JAAEZH01. Next base: position 29,981 of record JAAEZH010000029.1, on the reverse strand, counting down.
TGTGGTGCCACTCACACAAACATCCAGATCGCCGTCGCTGTCGACGTCCATCCAGGTGACACCCCGAAAGTAACTCTCGGAATCAATGAAAGGCAGTCCGGGAATTGACTCAAAGGATATTTGAGCAAAGCTCCATTCGGCGAAAGCCATCAACCCCAAAAAAAGGAGAGAACTGAATAAAATTCGGATATTGGAAAGAGAACTCATATTAATAGAACCATTTTAATTGGCAAAATATGAAAATTGGTCGCCCTAAGCCGGAAGAATCGGCTGCATATTATCACACCTACATCAATTTGGTGCTTGGTGAAGACCCCGTGGCACATTTGGATACCGCCGGACGGGAAATACTGCGTTTTCTGGAAAGTATTCCGGCTGCAAAATGGGATTACCGTTATGCGCCGGGCAAGTGGACCATCAAGGAAGTGGTGATGCACATGATCGATACCGAGCGGGTTTTTGCTTACCGGGCGCTCCGCTTTGGACGCAATGATCTGACTGAATTGCCGGGTTTTGATCAAGACCTGTTTGTGTCAAATGCAGGGGCAAATAATCGCTCTGCGCCTTCGTTGATCAAAGAATATCAGCACGTGCGGGATACGACCATGCAGCTGCTCAAACACCTGCCTTCCGAAGCCTGGCAACGCAGCGGAGTCGCCAGCGGACATCCGGTTAGTGTGCGTGCCCTGGCGTATATGATCGGTGGCCACGAATTGCACCACCTCAGGATACTAAAGGAGCGCTACTTACAGGATGAGACGGGTCTAGCTTAAAGACTTCTGTCAAGCTGGCGTACATATCCGGCAGCTGTTTATTAAACTTCTCCGGCCAGCTGAAAAAGCAGGTTAGAAGTACCCAGTAAACATCGACCAAAGGCAGGCCGATCCATTCTATGATTTTATCTTTGGGAAAGCCACTAATTGCTTCAACATGCTGCCAGGGGTCTTCTGGTGTATCCGGATAATCCAGTGCCGGATGTTTGATCATAAAGGCATGCACAAATTCGTGGAGGGCCGTTGGATAGTAGAGCGAGCTATCCATGAAACCATGCGCTACATGCCGGGCTGAAAACATGACCACTCCGTCTTCGGCATAAATTTCTGAGCTGTGCCGATTCCGAGGATATTGCGGCGATGGAAAAGCCTCCGGATAGACGACAATCTTATCGATTGGCTCCAGCAGGAAATCTTCCTGGCCGAATGTAACCTGTATCGCACTGGCAGCCACCATAGCCTTAATGTCTTCCGGTACCAACTCAAATGCCTGGGGCATAAATTCCTTGCTCATCAGGTAGAGTGCCACCCGATGCCTGAAGTATTTTTTGTCTTCCGAAGAAAGTTTATTGTAAAAAACATCATGCTTATGCAGCAAAGCCCCAACCTCCTTGTCTACTTCCGGCGGATTGCGTTTTGCCCACCACCAGTCGACCTGCGGACTGAGGATGTAGATGATGGCGAGGATAATCACACAGGGAATGATGTACCAGGAATAGGAGACACTCACTTCCCAGGTGAGGTATAAAAAACCGATGGCCAATACAAGAAAGGGCGCTGATATGATCCGTGAAAACATGTTGCTAAATTGCGAAAATTTCTTTGGCTAAAAACACCAATTGATCGATTGAAAACATCTTAGCTATAAATTAATTGTGCAGAGCTTTTAAATCAGGGGCATGTCAATGGGAGAAACGGGGAGTTGCTGTAGTGTAAAAAGACAAATCCTGCTCCTTTGCTCGCCTACAGGCGAGCAGGGATACTTGCAAAGGTCCATTATAAGTGGATACCTCTCCCCAGGACCTCCGCAAAAGGCGGAGGGAGAGACTCCCCAGACTTGCCAAAGGCAAGGCTCTCCTCAAAAAAATTCACCGGAAGGTGAATAAAACTACTCCCCAAAAGGGAAACTAAAGCCCCTGTGATATCGCGTCAGCACAGTAAGTGTTATATTACGGCATAAATTGCTTCGTTTTACATGAAGATAAACTCCTTTAACAGGTAGAACGTTTAATTTGAGAATAGAAACTGGTGCAGTATGGGATTTATAAATATTTTTCGCACACCTAAACCACAGCGGTACAATTATGTGCCCCGATATTACAATCCGGAAAAAGAAGATCTGGACAAACGATTAAATCGGATTGAAAACGGTAAAAAAGACCCGGTCGACGGGGTTAAGTCGCGTCTGGAAGGCGGATTTATGCGTCGAAGTGGCGGCTACAACCCAAATGCCAGCCGGATGCGATCAGGCAGTATTTTCCGGTCTAATATCCGGTTGATTCTGGTACTGGGAGCCATTCTGGTCTTGGCTTATTACTTTCTGTCCGTATATTTGCCAGAGATCATAGAAGCATTGGAATAGAATCCGGACTGAGCCAGTCCCAAAAACCGGCTTATCCCTTCTCAATGCACTCTTAAACCGGGAAAATTTCCCGAAAAGAAAGCAGACCTTATTTATGGCTGATATTATTCAGCTCTTGCCCGACGCGATTGCCAACCAGATAGCAGCTGGTGAAGTGATCCAACGTCCGGCTTCCGTCGTGAAAGAGCTACTGGAGAACGCCGTTGATGCGGGAGCGACCGAGATAAAACTAATCATTAAAGAAGCAGGTAAATCCCTGATTCAGGTTATTGATAATGGTTGTGGCATGTCGGAAACCGATGCCCGCATGAGTTTTGAAAGGCATGCGACCTCCAAGATACGGGGGGCAGAAGACCTGTTTGCCATCAAAACGATGGGCTTCCGCGGAGAAGCCATGGCTTCTATTGCTGCTGTAGCTCAGGTGGAGATGCGTACCCGACCGCATGATCAGGAGCTGGGAAACCGCCTGGTGATCGAAGCCTCCGAAGTAAAAACCCAGGAAGCCTGTCAATGTGTAGCCGGTACAAGCCTGGCGGTTAAAAACCTCTTCTACAATGTACCTGCCCGCCGCAACTTCCTCAAATCGAATGCGGCTGAAATGCGGCATGTCGTCGAAGAATTCCAACGTATAGCCCTTGCAAATCCGGAGTTGTTTTTCAGCCTTCACCACAACAACAATCAGATCTTCCATCTGTCGCCGGGCAATTTACGCCAGCGTGTTGTTGCTGTTTTCGGACAAGGCACCAATAAGAAACTCGTTCCGGTCGAAGAAGACACAGATGTCCTGAAGCTACACGGATTCGTAGGCAAACCCGAATTTTCGAAAAAGACCCGGGGAGAGCAGTATTTCTTCGTCAATGACCGATTCATTAAAAGCGGATATCTCAATCATGCTGTAATGACGGCCTACGAAGATCTCTTGCCAAAAGATCAATATCCGCTATACATCATATTTATAGACATTGACCCGGGCCGCATTGATATTAATGTGCATCCAACCAAACAAGAGATCAAGTTTGATGATGAGCGTTTGGTTTATAATTACCTGAAGGTTTCCATTCGGCATGCCCTGGGCCAGTTTAGTATTACGCCTTCCATGGATTTTGATCAGGAAACCGCCTTTTCAAAGCCCAATATTCCACATTCCTTTAATCCGGAAACGCCTCGCACTGAAACCCGGCCCTCCGGAGCCAGTGCCGGATTGGGAAACAGTGGCTCCAGCTGGCGATCCGGAGACAGCTTTGACAAGCCCAGAACGCAGGACTGGCAGAAACTATACGAAGGGCTCGATCAATTTACGCCCTCCGAAGACGAGCAAATGCAACAGGAGCCTCTCACGCTGCAAAGCAAGGCAACATCTGAAGACAAGGATGATAGCGGATTTAATAATCAGCAACGGGCTCCGTATCAATTGCATGCCACTTACATCATCAGTCCGATTAAATCGGGATTTCTGTTGATTGATCAGCAGGCTGCTCATGAGCGTATCCTTTACGAAAAGTATCTGCGCATGATGGAGAACCGAAGCAGCCTGACCCAAAAGGCATTATTCCCGCATACCCTGCAATTGAGTACGCTGGATACCGAGTTGTTGCGCGAAATCCTGGAGCAGATCAACCATTTGGGATTTGACATCCAGGAGTTTGGAGGAAATACTTTTGTGGTACACGGCGTTCCAGCCGATGCTGCCGGGCAGTCTGACGAACAAAACATGGTAGAAACCCTGCTTTCACAATATAAATCCAATCTGGATCTCAGGCTGGATGTGGGGGAAAACCTGGCAAGGTCGATGGCCAGGTCTGCAGCAACCAAGCGCGGACAGGGACTATCTGTTTCAGAAATGGAAAGTTTGATCGACCAGCTTTTTGCCTGCGATGTTCCATACAAAAGTCCGGCCGGAAGGCATTGTTTTATCACCATCGAACTGGACGAACTGGACAAGCGCTTCGGCGGTTAACCGCAATTTTTCATTCGTTTATCGAAAAAACCGGGATTTTTGGCCTTTTGCAAATCTGTGAAGGCTGTTTTTTGTTTACATTGATGTTTGGCATATAAGTACCTGGACAATATTAATTAATAATAAATGACTGAATCTTTTTGCCCTACTCTTTGTTGAGTCCTCGCCTTGATAGCTTTGGCTATCAGGCTCCGGGCTTGCCTCGATTAGACCAAAAATCTTTCTGGTCATTTTATATCATCAATTATGTCCAGGTACTTACCGGGCCAAAATGACCATAAGGTAAATTGCCTTTGGATACTTTAGATTGTAAGTAAGTGATCCCTAACATCGAGCACTTGCTTAAGCACTGAACAGATCGCATGTATAGAATTACTGACGTTGTAAAACACTTGCTCATCATCAACATCCTCATGTATTTGGGGTCGTGGTTGATGGGCTCCGAACCGATACACATTCCTCAGCCGGATGAATTTGAAGCATGGGGAAGGCTCCGCCTTGCTTTGTTTTTCCCACAATCTGAATTTTTCAAGCCCTATCAGATCGTGACCCACATGTTTATGCATGCGGATCTTACGCACTTGTTTTTCAACATGTTTGCTTTATTCATGTTTGGTCCGCCATTAGAACAGGCATTGGGTCCGAAGCGGTTTTTGATCTTTTACTTTGTTACCGGTTTCGGTGCGCTCTTATTGCACATGGGAGTAACCTGGTTGGAACTAAACGGATTACCTGTACAATCTCAGGATGCATTCCGTCTGGTTAACACCCCGGTTCTTGGGGCTTCCGGAGCTGTATTTGGCCTTTTAGCCGGATTTGGGATGTTGTTTCCCAATACCCGAATTATGTTACTCATCCCTCCAATTCCGATGAAAGCGAAGTATTTTGTACTGATTTATGCAGTGCTGGAGCTCTTCCTCGGACTAGGCAACTTTGCATCAGGTGTTGCGCACTTTGCGCATGTTGGAGGAGCCCTTTTTGGATTTCTGCTGATTCTCTATTGGCGGCGGAATTAGAATTAACGGACAGAGCATTGTATTTTTGAAATGGAAAACCTGTAGCAGGCGATAAGATTATGTTTAACTCGATCTGGGAAGATATAAAGAGACAGTACAATTACGGCAACATGGTCACCCGTTTGGTCATTGTCAACCTGATTGCAATTCTGATCATTGGTGTACTGATGCGTGTCATCCTGACTATATCAGCAGGCGGGCCGAATCCCGAGAGTTTCACCAATCTTGTTCGTTTCTTTTCCCTATCCTCCGACTGGTTGTTTAACCTCACACATCCCTGGGTGTTTATCACCAATATGTTTCTGCATATTGGTTTTTGGCACTTCCTCTTTAATATGCTTTTCCTCTATTGGTTTGGGCGTATCGTAGGAGATCTGCTGGGCAATCAACGCATACTCCCCTTATATCTGATGGGAGGTTTTGCCGGCGCAATAGCCTACATCCTGACAGCCAACTACTTTTACAGTGGCGGTGGCTATGCTTATGGGGCCTCAGCCGCCGTTATGGCGATTGTGGTTGCAGCAGGCGTTACAGCTCCCGATTACCGCATGCACCTCATCCTTATCGGACCGGTAAAATTGATGTATATCGTAGCGGTTCTTATCCTGATCGATATTGTTGGTGTTGCTAATTTGAGTAATACCGGCGGGCGTATTGCTCACCTCGGTGGTGCGGCATTCGGCTGGTTCTTCGTCTATCAATTGCGGCAGGGCAATGACATGTCCACCTGGTTAAACCGGGTCATTGATCAGATCTCCGAGTTTTTCCGCGGACTTACCTCCAATCGCAAACAACCTAAAGTAGTTTACCGCGATCCGGATGCGCGCAAAAAAAGGAAATCGCGAACCAGTCGAGGAAGTTCTGCTTCAGACTCCAATCAGGAATCCCATCAGGCAAAACTCGATGCCATTCTCGATAAGATTAAAGATAACGGCTATGATAGCCTGACCAGCGAGGAGAAAGAATTTCTCTTCAATGCCAGCAAAAAATAATCCGGCATGTTTTACCGACTTTTTCGCTGGTTAAACATCATCCTGATCGGCCTTACCCTTCTGGCCTACCTGTCTCCTTTTGTAGCTCCTTATACATTCTGGCCCATTTCCCTCCTGGGACTTACCTATCCCTGGTTGTTGCTTTTTAACCTCCTTTTTGTGCTTGGGTGGATAGCGGTGCGCAATCGATATTTCCTGATGTCCTTGGGCTGTATTTTCGCCGGTTACAACCACCTGACAAATTTTGTCGGGATCGAGTTATCCAATCCCGAAGTGGCTGGCAACAGCATACGGGTCATGTCCTACAACGTTTATGATCTCCGCAATTTAGAGAAGTCAGACAACGGCCGTAAAGGAGCGGGTGATTATTTGCCTTTCGGCGAATTTCTGGATGCCGCCGGCCCATTGGACATTCTCTGTGTTCAGGAATGTGGCGTACAAAACACCAATACCATTGCGGAAATGCACGAGATGCCCCATCAGTTTCACTATTCCGGAAGGGGTACTGCGATCATTTCCAGACATCCTATTCGCAATAAAGGACAGATCGAATTTGAAAAAACCAACAACTCCTGTGTCTGGGCCGACATTGATATAGATGGAAAAACATACCGGGTTTACAGCCTTCATTTGCAAAGTAATTTCATCAGTTCAGAAGCTTCACAGCTGGCCAAAGAAGGAGACCTTCAAGAGCGAGAAACCTGGGTTGGCATCAAAGGAATTCTGGGGAAATACCGCCACTTTGCAGCCAAAAGAGTTACCCAGGCCGAAAGAGTGGCCTCGCACATCAAAGGTTCTCCCCACCCGGTGATCCTTTGTGGCGACTTTAACGACACGCCACTGTCTAAAGCTTATCGCGTTTTATCCGAAAACATGGTGGATGGCTTCCAGCAAAAGGGCCATGGCATTGGAACTACCTATGGCGGACTGATTCCAAGCCTGCGGATCGACTACATTCTAAATGATCCGCGATTGGAGGTACTGGAGTATCGTACGTTCCGTCAACCGTTCTCGGATCATTATCCGGTAATGTCGGTTTTGGTTCCTAATTGATTTTCGGGTAGTGGAGGGGGGAGTTCTCCTCCCGATTACTATCGGGATCGCCTCCTGCGAAAGTCGTCGGGGGAGCGATACGCTCTTGCGTATCTGGGGAGTTGCGCGTCTGCTCCTGCGTTGCATCCTTGCGGGGAGAGGCTTTTCCTTTGGAGAAAATAGCTGCTATTTCTGCTCGCCCCGGGGCGAGCAATTAAACGAAGACTTCTAATCAATATAAGATTCTCTCCCCGCAACATCTGCCGGAGCCAAAGGCGCAGGCAGGTAAGCAACTCCCCCTTATAGCCGAAGGCGATGAGCTCCCCGGCCGAGGACCGACGCAGGAGGTACGAGGCGACTCCCCCTCAGATAAACGCTACAACCCTTAAAAAACAGCGGCTTCCGCCTTTACTTCCCCAAAAAATACCGCTAACTTTGCCCCTTCCAAAAAAGGAAAGAAATATCGTTGCATGCAAGACTTAAAGATTCAGAACAGCCTTAGTCGTCAGAAAGAAACATTCAAGCCTATTAACGAGGGGTACATCGGCATGTATGTCTGTGGACCAACCGTTTACAGCGATGTGCATCTCGGCAACTGCCGAACTTTCGTAAGCTTTGACGTTATCTATCGCTATCTGATTCATCTCGGCTATAAAGTGCGTTACGTTCGGAATATTACCGATGTAGGGCACCTGGAAGGCGATACCGATATTGGAAGAGAAGACAAGATTTCCAAAAAGGCCCGTCTCGAGCAACTCGAGCCCATGGAAATTGTGCAGCGATACACCATCGGTTTCCACGATGTCATGGGAATGCTTAACGCTTTGCCGCCAAATATCGAGCCGAGAGCCACCCAACACATCATCGAACAAATCGAAATGGTGCAATCCATTTTGGATAATGGTTATGCCTACGAAAACAACGGCTCCGTATATTTCGATACCAGCAAGTTTGCCAAAGAAACCAACCAATACGGTAAGCTTTCCGGTCGCAAGGTCGAAGAACTCATGTCGCTAACGCGCGACGATCTGAAAAACCAGGAGGAAAAACGCCATCCATCCGATTTTGCCATCTGGATCAAAGCGGCTCCCGAGCATATCATGCGCTGGAATTCTCCCTGGTCAGTTGGATTTCCCGGCTGGCACCTGGAATGCTCTGCGATGAGTACCAAATACCTCGGACAAACATTCGATATTCACGGAGGAGGGAATGACCTGAAATTCCCACACCACGAAAACGAGGTAGCACAAAATATTGGAGCTTGCGGACATGCTCCTGCCAATTACTGGCTGCATACCAATATGCTGCTGATGAATGGCAAAAAGATGTCTAAATCAGACGGCAACTCCATTACGCCGCATCAATTGTTTACCGGCGACAGCCCACACGTAAGCAAGGGCTACAGCCCCATGGTTTTGCGCTTTTTTATGCTCCAGTCCCACTACGGCAGCACCCTGGACCTAACCGATCAGGCACTGCTGGCAGCTGAAAAGGGATACAAGCGGATCATGGAAGCCAACCAAAACCTCCAATCCCTTAGTCTCCCCGGCAAAGGCAGGGAGACTGATCTCGACAAGCGGGTTAAGGACCTCACGGATCAGATTGCTGCGGAAATGAACGATGACTTCAACACGCCCAAAGCACTAGCTGTGATGTTTGACCTAGCCACGATCATCAATCGCTTAAAAGGCGGGCAGGACAAGCTTGAAGACATCACTGCCGACACCCTCAAGAAGTTGCAGGAAACGTATTCCGAGTTCCTTTTTGATGTATTCGGACTCAAAGACGAAACAGCCGCGGAAGGCAGCAACGATGCCGGTTTGACCAACGGATTGATGGAAATGATCATTGAGATCCGCAAGGAAGCTAAAGCCAATAAAGACTGGAATACGGCCGATCTTATTCGCAACAAACTCAATGAACTGGGTGTGCAGTTAAAGGATAACCCGGAGGGTACAACCTGGAGCAAATAGGGGGAGAAGGTTTTTATTGATTAATATTGTCCTAGTACTTAAGTAAGTGATCAAAATTTATTGGTAAACTCTATTCTGTTGATGCATTTTGTTTTTTTGGGAGAGGTCGGCTTTGCCTCCGGGGGTGGTTAGTCAAGAATCACAGATTCTTTCCTGCCGGGAGAGTCGGCTGCGCTTTCGCTTGCCGGTGGGGAGAGATTGGTTAGGGTTCTGCCTGCCATGCTGGTACAGCAGGTGGGGATTTTTAATTATCAGGTTTTATACCCGAAACGAAGATTCATGAAAATTAAGCGTTGTAGGTGCGACATCTGATCTGGCCCTAATTTTAATGTGCCACCAGTGCACTTAATTTTTGAATGCTAATTTGGGTGAATAACTCGCATTCCAGAGCACGAGGAGGAAGGTTTGACCCGCTACGCAGGTCAACATGCTGTATGAGGATTTTAGCATATTACAGAAGTTCTCTTATTTAGCAATTGAATCTGTTGTCGAAAAAAAACACTTTTCAGGACCTTCGGAGCGGGTCCCACATCCATAGCACATTGGTGCAAAGAAACATCCGACCTGCGAAGCGGGTCGCACCTTTTTAATTAGGGGTTTAGGCAACCCCAAATTCCGCAACAAACCCGTAAAGCCAACCAATTTGAAAATCCTTCACGTCTTTGATCGGTACCTGAACAGCACCATGAACTGGGCTTTTCAGCTATTGAAGCACACAGAGGAGACCGAACACATTATTACTGCCCCCCTGTTCATTGATAACCCCTTTCGGAAAGCGCCCTTTACTTTTCTGGACTCTCCTTACCAGCAATCGCTGCCGCAGGATGAATGGAGCATTCCAAACCAACAACAGCTGTTTGCCCACTTTGGCCAGCGCAGCGGCCACTATCAGCGGTATCTTTTCAACCAGATCAAACGACATAAACCGGATCTGATTCACACCCATTTTGCGACCATGGGCTGGCGAGCTCACTTACCTGCCTTGCGCACAAACACGCCGCTGATCATCAGCTTTTACGGGTATGATTACGAACGCCTGCCCTACCGGAAGCCTATTTACAAAAAACGCTATCAGCAACTTTTCAAACAGGCAAGCGTCCTGATTACGGAAGGGGAACACGGAGCCTCCATCCTGGCCCGGCAAGGATGTCCGCCAGAAAAGATCAAGGTGGTGCCGCTTGGTGTACAGCCCGATACTATTCCCTTCATTCGGCGAAAGCCACAATCTCCCTTTAAACTTTTGCAGGCGGCTACCTTTACCCCCAAAAAAGGGCAGATCTATTCCGTTCAGGCACTGGAGAAAGCCCTGCAGAACCACCCGGATCTGGAGCTTACCCTTCTTGGGGAAATCGTCGACCAGGCCTATTTTGATGAAATTAAATCCTTTGTGGATAGCCACGGATTAATCGATAAGGTGCATTTTCAGAAGTTTGTAGACCCGGCAGATTTTCACCAGTTTCTCGGTGGATTTCACCTCTTCATTCATCCGAGTTGTTATGCAGATGATAAGGACTGCGAGGGAGGTGCCCCAATCGTACTGCTGGACGCACAAGCAACGGGCATGCCTATTATTTCTACCCGGCATTGCGACATTCCAGCCGAGGTAATACACGGAAAAACCGGCTGGCTGAGTGCCGAAAAGGATGTGGTTGATCTGGCAGCTGGAATCACGCATTTTCGCCAGCTTTCTGAGCTTGAGTATGGCCTTTACGCGCAACAGGCACGGGAGCATGTAGGCCGGCACTTCGATGTTCGGCAAAGTGGTCGTACCTTAAATGCGCTTTACCGGCAGTTGCTCAAAGCCTGATCTATGCGCCTACTCCTAATCGCACCGTACTTGCCGCCCTACAACAATCCTCGCGCCCGACGCTGGGGTTCGATACTGGATGTATGGGCAAAAAAGGGTTGGCAAATAGATGTAATCTGTGGGAAATACGAACAGGAAGAAATCGAAACACAGCCTGGCATCCGAAAATTTGCGGTAGCCTATCCAACTCCGGCCGATCGCAACAGGAAGAAACTCAACCAGGGCGGCGGGCAGTTTCCTGTTTTACGATTCTTGTATCGTTGGTTGATTAAAAGCTGGATGTGGCCGGATCAGGCAAGCGGCTTTCGCCGAAAGGCAAACCAAAAAGCACAGGAACTATTAGCCCGGCAGGAGTATGATGCACTCATCACGGTATCCCTTCCTTTTAGTGTGCACGAAAGCGGCAAATTTATCAAGCGCCTGAAGCCCGACCTTTTTTGGCTGGCGGATTCGGGAGACCCCTTTGCCCTACAGGAAGCACATGCGCTAAACAACTCCTTTCTCTACCGAAAAAGAAACCGGCGGGCAGAAGAAGCCTTGCTAAAAATGGCCGATGCATTGAGCTTCACCAGTTCAGAAACGCGGCAATTATACCTACAGGCATTCGCGGAAGCGAAAGAAGAAAAACTGCATGTCATTCCGCCACTTTCCCAATTCCTGCCCATACAAAACAATGGAAAACAACCCATAAAACTGGCCTATTTTGGTCGTTTTTTCCCGGGAGTTCGGGAGCCGGAACTGTTTTTGGAATTCCTGGCACCTCTCGCCCAGCTAAATGCCTGGACCATTCATTTCTTTGGAGACACTTCCGGGCTGTTGAGTGCCGCTTTGCAGAAAAACCCGGCATACAGAAAGTATTTCATGCAATACCCATTGCTTGAGGAAAAAGACTTGCAATCGGCCCTGAAACAAACAGAATTCCTGCTCAGTTTGGGAAATAAAACGCCCTGGCAACTGCCCTCCAAGACGGCTGATTATCTATGCCTGGGCAAACCAATCATCCATTTGATGCAAGGGAAATCGGATGCGGTAAAATCCTTTTTTGGAGATTTGGAATCGGTAATCTGCCTACAGCCTGATCCAAACAGGTACAAAGCACTATATGATTTTGTGGAAAAATGGGAAGGAGAGCATGCCCGGTCTGAGCAATGGAAAATGCGTGCAGCAGGGCTGCGACCGGAAGCCATAGCAGCTTCTTATGCCTCAATCTTCCCGGCGAAGGATCAATAGAAAATCCGAGCTAAACCAGGGGAGAATAAATCGAGGCAGAATCTGTTTGCGCACCCGGGCGAGCGCGACCGAAAGTCGGGGCAAGAGCCTGTTAATCCCCGGGATGGTTTGATTGAGCCAATCCACTTCCGAGATCTGAAATGGCCAGGGCTTTTCTTTTATTTCCTTTAGACTATACGCCTGTGTTTGGAGCTGACTTCCAAGTATGCCCCGACCGAGCCAGGATGCCGGAAGCAGTCTCTTAACAAATTGGCGCAGTTGGTAATCGAGAGATTTCCGATGAGTAAATGAGACTGCTACAAAACCGCCCGGATTAAGCTTCTGGCGGCAAAAAAGTATTAGATTTTCCAGTTCTTTGGCTGAGAGATAGGTGCTTAATCCAAGCAAAAAGATGGCATCAAAACCGGCTGCTTTTTGATAGCACTCCTGGGCTATCCCCACACACCTTTTATGTTTGGGAATCCGACTATTTTCCAGCATTTGAGCAGAAACATCACAGGCCCAATAATCGAAAGAGCCGCCTTTTTTTTGGAGGTAATCAAAGAGTAGTCCGGGGCCGCAGCCAACGTCCAGGATACGTTTTCCAAGGAGGGAACGGGATCCTAATGCAGCTTCGAATCGTTGGATATGGAAATAATACAGGAATGGATCCTGCAGAACATCTTCCTTATAAGTAGCAGCACGCTCGTCAAAGTAGCACGCCGGATCTTGTGCTTTCTTCTTCGACATCTTCCGGAAGGTTTATGAGTTTACGTACCAATTCAAGGTAGCGCATATTGATAATTCGCACGTCGAATTTTCGGCGGCATAATTCGCGAGACTGGAATCCCATTTCCTCCACCTCCTCTTCTTCCATCTGATACATTTGCAACATAGCTTCTGCCAGTGCATCGGGATCCTTTGGAGGAACCAGCAAGCCATTTACGCCTTCTTCAACCGTCTCCCGACAACCTGCCACATCCGTAGAAATGATGGGCTTTTGCATAGCCATGGCTTCCAAAATAGCCCTTGGCAGTCCTTCCCGGTAGGAAGGCAGGACCATCACATCGGCCTGCCGAATGTATTTGCGAATATCTTTGGTGTGCCCAAAATAGCGGATGGCTTTTTCGCTCACCCAGTTAAAGACCTGGTATTTTGATATGGCGGAGGGATTGCTGTCGTTCAGTTCGCCTATCACCCAACACTCGGCGCGCTTAGCCAGCCGAAGCAACTGCCGGGAGGCGATCGTAAACTCCACGATTCCCTTATCCTTTAACAGCCTTCCGGCGAAAAGAAAGATAAATTTATCGCGATTGCGTTTTTTATTTTCCGGAGCAAAAAAACCCATATCTACCCCTGAGCCCCCAACAACCATGCTTTGTTCCGGACGCACGACCCTTTGCTTTAAAAATAGTTTTGCATCGTCGTGATTGTGGAAGATCACCCGGGAAATTTTGCGGAAGGCTCTGCGGTATAAAGGCCTGACCAGGTTATTGAGCAGGTTTTTATTGAGGAAAGCATATCCGAGTCCGGTAACGGTAGAAACTGATTTTATCCCTGCCATCCTCGCGGCAATGCTGCCGTATATATTCGGCTTGACCGTAAAATGCAATACTAAATCTGGTTGCTCGCGGCGGTAGATGCGATAGAGCTCATTTAGCAACAGAAGATCCTTGAAGGGATTTCTGCTTTGGGCCCGCATATTTCGGAGCGGGATGTGTTTGGTAAAATAGCTGTCGCTAAGGTATTCGATGTACTCATCAACGGGGGCAATGACGATCACCCGAAAGCCGGCAGCTTTCAGGGTTTTGATCAGCGAAAGCCTGAAATTGAAAATATTCCAGGTGCTGTTGGCAACGATCGCGATTTTTGGTTTCTCCCCCATTTTCTAGAGGTATTTATCTCCGGTTTTCTCTTTTATCGAGGCAGTAATTCCTTTAATTTCCTGCTCTTTGGATTTAGGGTAGATCAGAAGAACATCTGATTCATCTACAACAATATAGTCCTTTAATCCTTTGATCACCACCAGCTTTCCGTCTGATGTACGAATCAGGCAGTCTTCGGTATCAGCAGCCATAAAGGGACCGCCTTGCATTACATTGCCTTCATCGTCTTTGGATGATTCTGCGTGTAGTGAAGCCCAGGTTCCGAGATCCGACCAACCCACGTCTGCCGGGAGGGTGTATATGTTAGTGGCATTTTCCATGATGGCATAATCCACGGATATGCTGGGCGTTTTGGGATAATTTTCGTCTATAAATGCTTGTTCTTCCGAGCTGTTGTAAACGGCATTGCCGCCCGAAAGTATGCTATAAATTTCGGGTTGATATTTTTCAAAAGCAGCCAGAATGGAAGCGGCTTTCCAGACGAAAATTCCGGCATTCCAGAGGTATTCGCCACTGGCAACAAAATCTTTTGCTTTAGCCAATTCGGGTTTTTCGGTAAACTGCTTCACCTTGTGGATACCATCATCGTCATTCGTATCAAAATGGATGTAGCCATAACCGGTATCCGGGCGAGTGGGCTTAATCCCAAGCGTTAGCAAGGCATCATTGTTGGCTGCATAATCGAGGGCTTTTTTCAAAGCGGTAAGAAAAGCTTCTTCCTTTTTGATGATGTGATCGGAAGGAGCGATAATAAAATTGGCAGCCGGATCGAGGGCATGAAGTTTGAAAGCGGTATAGGCTACACAAGGGCCCGTGTTATTGCGGCTTGGCTCACAGAGTATTTGGTTGTCGGAGATCTCGGGCAAATGCTCTTTTACCAGTTCTTTGTAGATGCCATTCGTAACAATGAAAATATTTTCGGCAGGCACCAGATTCAGGAATCGCTCGAAAGTTAGGCGAATCAGCGATTTTCCTTTTCCGCTAATGTCGAGGAATTGTTTTGGTCGGGAGACGCGACTGGCCGGCCAGAATCGGCTTCCAACACCTCCGGCCATGATAGCTACGTATGTGTGTTTGTTGTTCATATAGCTTACTTTTTTAGTCCAGGCAGGATGTCTGGACAACTAAATCAAAACCAACTCTCTCCCTTCAATCCGTCGTATACACTACGGATCCCATCTTCCAGCTCAATACGGGCTTTCCAACCGGCTTTTTCCAGTTTACTCACATCCATTAATTTCCGTGGAGTGCCATCGGGTTTGCTCAGGTCGTGGGTAATATCGCCTTCATAGCCAACCACATTCTTTATCATTCGAGCCAGTTCGATAATGGGGATATCCTTGCCCGTACCAATATTTACGAGGCCGGGTTCATTGTAGGTTTTCATCAGAAAATAACAGGCATCTGCCAGGTCATCCACATGCAAAAACTCGCGTTTGGGTTTTCCGGTACCCCACATTAAAACTTCCGACAATTTCCGCTTTTTGGCTTCGTGAAACTTGCGGATGAGGGCCGGGAGCACATGCGAGGTTTCCAGGTCGTAATTGTCATTTGGGCCATAGAGGTTGGTCGGCATTACGGAGATGAAATTGCATCCATACTGTGCCCGGTATGCATCACACATTTTAATGCCGGCAATCTTTGCAATAGCGTAAGGCTCATTGGTCGATTCCAACAATCCGGTGAGAAGGTAGTCTTCGCGGAGGGGTTGGTCGGCCAGTTTTGGGTAAATGCAAGACGAGCCCAGAAAAAGCAGTTTTTTCACTTTGTTTTTCCAGGCGGCGTTGATGATATTGGCCTCAATCATCAGGTTGTCGTAGATAAACTCTGCCCGATAAGTGTTATTGGCCAAAATACCGCCCACCTTGGCAGCCGCGAGAAAAACGTAGTCTGGTTTTTCCGTTTCAAAAAAGGCTTCTACATCTGCCTGTCGGCGAAGGTCGAGTTGAGAGGAGGTGCGAAAGACAAAATTATCATACCCTTCCGCTTCCAGTTTACGCACAATGGCCGAGCCTACCATACCGCGGTGGCCGGCCACATAAATCTTATCTTTCTTATTCATATTCGTTCTTAATCTCAAATCCGGCTTTTTTCAGCACGGAATCTTTCCGAAAGAGTTCAAGGTCTGAGGTTACCATTTCATTCACCAGATCATCCAGGCTGAGGCTGGGCTCCCAGTTGAGATGCTCTTTGGCTTTACTGGCATCTCCGATCAGCATTTCGACTTCAGTCGGACGATAATACCGCGGATCTACTGCTACGATTTCTTGTCCGACTTCCAACTGATACTCTGCATTGTTGCAACTTTTCACCAATCCGACCTCTTCTTCTCCGCTTCCGCGGAATTCGATCTCCACTCCAATCTGCTTAAAGGAAGCGATCAGAAAATCACGTACAGTGGTTGTTTTGCCCGTTGCAATAACCAGGTCTTCCGGGGTGTCCTGCTGCAGCATTAGCCACATAGCTTCTACATAGTCCCGGGTATGTCCCCAATCTCGTTTGGCATCCATATTGCCGAGATATACTTTATCCTGCAAGCCCAATGCAATCTTAGCCGTAGCCCGGGTGATTTTCCGGGTCACGAAGGTTTCTCCGCGCAAGGGAGATTCGTGATTAAACAGAATACCGTTTACGGCAAACATGTCATATGCTTCCCGATAGTTTACGGTGATCCAGTAGGCGTATAATTTCGCAACAGCGTAGGGAGAGCGTGGATAAAAAGGGGTGCTTTCCTTCTGAGGTATTTCCTGCACTTTCCCGTAGAGCTCAGAGGTTGAGGCCTGGTAAAAGCGCGTTTTTTTGCTTAAGCCGAGGATGCGGATAGCCTCCAGCAGGCGCAGAGTGCCCATGGCATCGGTATCGGCTGTGTATTCCGGCATTTCGAAGCTCACTTTTACGTGAGACATGGCTCCAAGGTTGTAAATTTCATCCGGTTGTACTTCCTGTATAATCCGGATGAGGTTGGTGCTGTCGGTCAGGTCTCCATAATGGAGCATAAACCGTTGATTGTCGATATGCGGATCTTCGTATATCTGATCTATTCGACCGGTATTAAACAGGGATGAACGTCTTTTGATTCCGTGTACTTCGTAGCCCTTCTCCAGGAGAAACTGGGATAAATAGGCGCCGTCCTGGCCGGTAACTCCTGTGATGAGTGCCTTTTTCTTCATTTCTTTCTAATCGATTCTTGTTGTTTTCAAAAATGTAAGTACCTGGACAGTATTAATTAATAATAAATGACTGAATCTTTTTGCCCTACTCTTTGTTGAGTCCTCGCCTTGATAGCTATCCCGATAGCTATCCCGATAGCTATCGGGATCAGGCTCCGGGCTTGCCTCGATTAGACCAAAAATCTTTCGGGTCATTTTATATCATCAATTATGTCCAGGTACTTAAAAAGCTGCATTTTCACAAAAATGCAGCTTTTTTCCGAGAGGTTGGCCACGACTAGAAAATTGCCGACAGCCGATTGCGGAATTGGTTCAACTTTCGGATGGGTTTGAGGATCGGCGTATAAAACCGATATTCCAGATCGTTCATGTGCCAGGCCAGGCGATCTTCGCGATTTGCCTTGAGGCGGGTTTTGAAACCGGTATTGCTGGCACCTCCGTTTCGCATACGCACAACGACTTCCGGTAAATAGGTTGTTGTGATCTGGTGGCGGTATAACAAGCGCAGCATCAATTCATAATCTCCACTGATATCAAAGCCGGAATCAAAGAACCCGTATTTTTCATAAACCTCCCGCTTTACAAAAAAGGTAGGATGAGGCGGCATCCAGCCGTAAAGAAATTTTCGGGGATTGAATTCTCCGGAGCGCCAATGCCGCATCACTTTACGGTCATCCTCTGCTTTTACGTATTGCAGATCGGCATAAACAGAATCCGTTTTTTCAGCTTCCATGCGGCGCATCAAATGCTCCACGGCTTTGGGGTGGGTGTAAAAGTCATCGGAATTTAGGATTCCGATGATGTCTCCTTTGGCATGAGAAATGCCCTTATTCATGGCATCATAGATACCATTATCCGGCTCAGAAACTACGGTAGTAACTCTGGACCCATGCTTTTTGATAATATCAAGGGTATTGTCGGTAGAGCCGCCGTCGATGATGACATGCTCGATGTGGGGGTAGGTTTGTCTTGCCACACTTTCAAGCGTAGACTTTATGGTCTTACTGCTATTGAAAGTTGGGGTAATGATGGATACGTTCATAAGATTTTTCGGTTCTTGTTCTTTGTCGCCGGGCTGCCCTGGTAAATACCATAAGCATCCAGGTCTTTCGTCGCTACTGCTTTTATACTTAAGACGGAATGTGACTTGCAAGTAACGCCCGGTGCTACAACTGCCTGAGCACCGATCCAGACACCTTCTTCCAAAATGATGGGGTTAATCATCAGGTCGAAGCCTTTACTGGTATAATCATGATTGCCGGTTAGCAACATGGCTCCTTGCGACAGACAACAATGGCTGCCAATTTTCACATCTGCCAAATTATCAATCCAAACCCGTTCGCCGATCCAACTATGGTCACCGATCGACAAACGCCAGGGGTACTTAATATTAACCCCGGGTTTTATTACAAGGCCAACACCCAGCTGTGCTCCAAACATTCGAAGCAGCCAGATCTTTAGTTGGCTGGAGGGATTTAGAGGGTTGATGAAGAAAACGACATTCACGAAGTACCAAAGGAAGCGTTTAATTGCACCACCTCCCGGATTGTACCAATTGTTGTCAAAAAGATCATTGCGAACTTTTCCTGCGTTTTCGGTCATACACTTACTTACCTAAACATTTGTTCGTACGCTTCAGCCTGATTTTCATTCTCCAAATAAGAGTGGGCATAATTCCAGGCTGCTTTTGCCCTTTGGGTATAGGTTTCTACATCCATTTGGGCATAATGTTCGATATGTGTGGCAAGCTGTCGGGGATCTTCCAGTCTGCACAATTTACCCGCATTGGATTCATCCAAATCCTGCCAGGGGGTAAAAGGACTTATGATCACCGGTCTTCCGGCAAGAAGAGACTCGAAAATTCCATGTCCGAAGTTCTCTCCATGAGTCGGAAGCACAAAAATATGATTCTTTTTTAAGATATGGAGGACATACTCCTGTTTTACTGCCCCGACATAATTTGTTTGAATGTTTGTCGGCAAACTATCAATCCTTTTTTGGCATTTCTGCCAGTAGGGTTCCGATTCGATGGGACCGGCAATTTCGAGACGAACGCTTGCTTTCACCAGGCTTAATGCCTGCAATAAAAATTCCAGGTTTTTCTTTTTCGAAATTCTGGAAATAAAAATAACCTTAAGGGAGCCCGCTTCTTTATTAATTCTCTCAAAAACACCCTGCTCCTGCCGCGGCAAATTAGCAATAAGGCTTATGGACGTTGCGCCTGGGAATATAGCCTGAATGTCCTTTTTTTCCTGCTGGTCGGTCGCATGCCAGTGGATGCGCTTTCCCATACCAAGCATTCTCATCAAAAACAAAAACACTCGCTTTTTTAAAGATTTGAATTGCAAGGCCCCTGCCTGCAACATGCCCCTGGGTGCCAGGACCAGCTTACCGGATATCCTGCCAAACCGATGCAGCAGTAGCGGGAGAATGGTAAAAGACAAAGAGTACATGGAGTTTAAATACAACACATCGGGTTCTAACTCGTGGATCACCTTCCGTATTTCCCTACTTTTCTGCTTGCTCAGCGACAGGTAGAACACCTTACTCCCTGCTTTTTGTTCGGTCCAACTATCGAGCTTAACATTTGAAAAAGGCGTTTTGTCGCCAAAGTCGCGATCGCCTGTCAGCACATACACTTCAAACCGGTCTTTCATAGCTTCCGCCAGATTGACGCACGAGCGCACCGGGCCCCCTGCTTTGTAAGCGGGTTCGTACCAGTCGGTGAGTATGAGGAGTTTTTTCATTGCGTATTAAATACGGTTTTAATTCGCGGCTTCAACCAGTTGCTAAAATACTCCGCGCCCCGGCCATATAAATGGTGGTTGTCGTAAAAAAGGCTGGAATCCGGGACAGCTTCCTGGGCATTCAAAATATTAGAAGCATCCATAATTAAAGGCAAAACAAAGGGAGTGGGTTGCACTTCCGGCGGGATAAGCACGATCAGCTTTATTTCTTTTTCGGCACACAGTCTTTGTACTTTCTTAAAGTATCGCTTTTCGCGAAAGCTAAAAGAAGCGGTATCGCTGCGTACATCCACAGATTTTCTTTCTTTTGAATCGAGGGTATAAATAAAGCCATCGCCCCGATAATCGTCTTCTTTTGCTGGTGTGACCTGTATCTCATTCCGCCCCAACAAGCCTCTTTTTACAGCATAAAAGGCACCCAAAAACAAGTTGCGCACATCCTCCGAGGCCCAGGCCATCTCTCCAAAAGCTTTCGCCGGATACTCCGGATTATTGAGAATGTGATCCCGGGCAGATTCCACCCCTTTACTGCCCGTCCACAAGCGCGGAAACACATCCAGCACCAGCATATCAATCTCTCCCCGTTCCAAAACATATTTTAGCAGGAAGTAGGAGTTCATAATCCGCTGCCCCGATGAGCCGCCATTGAAAACACTAATTTCATCGTCATTGAGCACATACGGAGCCACTCCCCGGTACAAAGTACTCGGCCCCAGAAACAGTATTTTCTTTTTAGCCCTTTCGGCGTAAGCCCAGTCAGCAAGGTCGGGCATACGATACACCGTCGCTCCATGAAAGGAAGGCGTACCAAATACCTTTTTCTCCAAATTGCGGTTATAGCTCGCCCAGATGCTCAGGGCAATAAACGCTCCCACAAAAAAGAGGGTAAATTTTAGGAGGTTTTTTAGGAGGGTAGGCATGAGTTTGTGATTGTTTGAGTTGGGGAGTTCCGGGGCTTGAACTCACCCCTAACCCCTCTCTTAAGAAGAGAGGGGAATTTAATTCGTGTACTAAAGGATATTTTTGTGTGCAGGTAGTATTCTTGCTCACTCCTTTCCGATAGCTGTCGGAGCTCTCTTGGGAAAACAGGGGAACTTAACTTCCAGACCAGGAGTCCTATTTCTGATAATGCTCGATAAAATTCAATAGTTCTTTTTCCACTTCATTCCAATGAAAAAGGATCTGCTCATTAGTAAACCGTAATACATTGAACCCCATTCCCTTTAAGCCTTCTTCTCGCATTTGGTCATAATCTTTTTGCTGATCGTGAATATCTCCGTCAATTTCAATAATAAGCTTTTTCGCATGACAGTGAAAGTCTGCTATATAATATGACTTCTGACCCAAAACCTCTGCGTGCTCCACTACAAATTGTCGGGTAAATTTTAATCCCTGAAAACTTCGATTTCGAACTTTTTGCCAAAAAAAACTTTCCGCCGCTGTTTGTTTTTTACGGAGACTTCTGGCAAGTTGGTAGATGTGGTGTTTTTGGCTGTACATTTGGAATACCTACCTTCTTAAACTCCCCCCTTCCCAATAGCTATCGGGACTCTCTTAAGAAGAGAAGGGAGGTATAATTCGTGTATATTATGTCAATTCAACAAAATACATAATATCCTTTTAAATGGCATGCATTCCCCCTCTCTTTGCAAGAGAGGGGGCAAGGGGGTGAGTTCAAAACTGAAAATAAATAAACGACTCCTCCGAAGAGAAATTAGACAAAATACACAAGAGCAAAACCGTATAGAAAACATAGCGTACCCACTGGTATTTTGAGAAGCGGATATTCCGCTCGTCCTTGCGGAAGTGCCAGTCGAGAAGGAGGAGCGCTGCTATGTATGGAAGACCGGATCGGAATACGTTGGGTATTTGTGTGATCCCGTTTGGGATACTGGCAAGATAATCCAGCGCGTGAGTCATGTTTTCGGCGCGGAAGAAAACCCAGGCGAGGGTGACCATGACAAAAGTGCTGCCCATACCCCATAATTCGCGGAGATTTGGGAGGAGCCTGTCGTGAGCGGCAATCTCCCCGCGATGCTTTCGGTTTCTTTCCAACAACAGAAGCGGCAGAAAGAGTGCTGCATGGATGCCTCCCCACCAAATGAAAGTCCAGTTGGCGCCATGCCAAAAACCACTGACCAGAAAGATGATAAATACATTCCGGATGACTTTGGCTTTATTTACGCGGGACCCGCCAATCGGAATGTATAAATAATCCCGAAACCAGGTGGACAGAGAAATGTGCCAGCGCCGCCAGAACTCGGCGATATCGCGGGAGAAATAGGGGAATTTGAAATTGGACATCAACTCCACGCCAAAGAGCTTGGCAACCCCAATGGCGATGTCGGAATACCCGCTAAAATCACAATAGATCTGGAAGGCAAAATAAACAGCACCCAATACCAGTACAGAGCCCGGATAAGCTTCATAATTGGAGAAGATGTCATCGACCATAGGAGCCAGCGAATCGGCAATGACTACCTTTTTGAACAGGCCCCACAAAATCAGGCGCAAGCCGGCCACCGCCTGATCATAATTGAATTTACGCGGCTTTTCTATTTGAGGCAATAAGTTGGAAGCTCGCTCAATCGGCCCCGCAACCAATTGCGGGAAAAAGCTGACAAAAGCCGCAAAATTGATAAAGCTTTTTGTCGGCTGAAGCTTTCTCCGGTAAATATCAATAGAATAAGAAAGCGTCTGGAAGGTATAAAAAGAGATACCTACCGGCAGGATAATTTTTAAGGTACTTGCCTGCATTTCGATCCCAAACATAGCCCAGGCATCAATCCAACTTTCCACAAAGAAATTGTAATACTTGAAGATAGCCAGCAGGCCGAGGTTTACCGCCAGGCTTAGACCTAAAAGGGCTTTCCGCCTTTTTGGCCTTTCGGCGAAAGCCAAAGATTGCCCAACGACAAAATCAACAACAGTACTAAACAAGATCAGCCCCAAAAAGCGATAATCCCACCAGCCGTAAAACACATAACTCGCTATCAGCAAGAAAGTGTTTTGCGCTTTTAGATGCCGGCGAAATACGCTCCAGTAGAGGGTAAAAACTATCGGCAGAAAGAGGAGGAATATGAAGGAGTTGAAAAGCACGGATTAATGTAAAATGTAAAACTGGGAATGTAGAATTAGTTATTAATTTTTAATTGATCAATATTTTTCTCCCTCCCTCTGTCCCTCCCTCGGAGGGGGAGGGAAGTATTGGCGGTGAAAATAGAGAGAAATTCTGTAAATCCTGATTCAGACAAAAAAAGTTGAGTGATGCCAAAACCAACAAACCAGCTAACTAACCAACCAGCCCACTCGCCGAAGGCGTTCTACTTCAACGGACTAATAAAGGTGGCGGCCCAGCGGTCGTAATTCCATTTTCTGGCCAGGCTGCTGCTTCGGTTTCCCATTTCATGCAGCTGCTTGTTATCCAGCTGCATGATGTTTTTTAATTTGATTTCCAGATCTGCCTGGTTCCCGGTTTTGAAACGATAGCCGTTGTATCCCGGTATCAAATAATCACTAGCAGCGCCGACGGTATCAGATAGCAGCAAAGGCATCCCGGCTGCGGCGGCTTCGTGGACAACGACGCCCCAGTGTTCCTGATCGCTTGGGAGGCAAAATACGCCATGTTTCACCAGCGTATCCGGCAATTGATCGGGTTGTACAAAGTCGTGGATTTGTAAATCAGGGGCTTCCAGCTTTCTTAAGGCTCCTTCCTGGGGCCCGCGACCAATAAAATGCAGGCTCCAATCGGATTGCATTTCTTGCTGAACTGCCCGAAAAGCATTGGCCAGCATGAGCGGTTTTTTGTACTCGACAAAGCGCCCCACAAAAAGCAGCTTTTTCGGTCGGGCATCTCCTGCCTTTTGACGGGCCTTTTCGAATGTTGCTGTGTTGGCACTGTACAGTCCGGTCAGTATGTTTTTCTGATTAAAGCCCAGACGGGAAGCAAAGGCGTATTGGGGACTGCCGGGCACCCAAATGTAATCGGCTAAAGACTGGATTTTCCCGCTTCTCAACAGGCTTCCTGCTTGCTGACGCAGGTTGCCCTTCCAGGGATTGTCCATACCCAAAATTACGGGTATATTTTTCTTCCTGAAATTTTGAACGATGCTATTGTAGCGCTTGTCTGCCCAACCAGCCACGTATATCAAATTTGGATTAAAAGCAGTGGCAAGGGCTGTCAATTCTGCTTCGTTTTTACCGTCCTCGCTAAGCAGTTTGATCTTTTTTGTATCCGAAAACTGAAAAGGCGCATTGGGATCGACCGGATGGGTAAAAGCCAGGATCTCTGCATTATACTCCTGACTAAGATGGAGCAAACCCCGGTAGAAGTAGTCGGCCATACGGGTGTAGAGGAGGAGGGTTTTCACGGATTATCATTTTGCAGAGGAAAGGCCTGACCTGAAAGTAGTGTAAAGTAAAACAAAATCATAAATGCGTTTAATGAAGCTGCAACCCAAGACTCGAACACAGAGCTTAAAACCAAAGCCAATAGAAATGGAAGTATAAATTTTCTATCCTTTATACAAGAAAACAACCTCCCCCAAAAAAGAATCAACAAGCCCAAACCCAAAAAACCAACATCCAGTAACAAAGCCAGAACACCACTAAAAGCTGCATTCCACCCCCTATAGACACTTCTCAAAGAATAAGGAATTTTAGATTGATAAACAAAGGAATCATAACCAAATCCTTTTCCTACAAAAGGAGCCTTCCAAACTTGATCATACCCCCAAAGCCAAGGCTCTAGCCGACCTCCTGCACTTTCAATAGTCTCAACACGGAATCTTAATGCAAGAACTTCATTAGAGGAAACTATATTCCAAAATATTGCGCCCCCCAAAAACAAAACAGCTGGCAAAAAAATAAAAATGAATAGCAGCCTAAATTTGAGGGATTTACTCATTATCCAACCGCCAACCAACAGAATAATTATACAGGCTAAACTGGTTCTTGACCCTGACAAAACCACGTTTAAAAATATTAAAAAAAGAGAAAAATTAAAAAAACCTCTTGAAAACAATATTGAATTCCTCCTTAAATACAAAACCAATGCAAAAAGCAAGAAACTAAAAATTGCCAACCCATTTGGATTTCCAAAAACTCCTTGAACTCGAGTATCAATACCTTCAAAATAAGAAACCAATGATGGGTTAAACACATAAACTATATCACCCAACAACAATACGCACAGTCCAAACAAAACTATATCTGAAAAAAAAACCCCTCCGGTATCCAGAACAACATACTTCCCAAAATGAAAAACGATAAAAGGTATAAGAAAGAACGAAATCGTTCGTGGGAATGCAACAAAAGGAATCGGAGAATAAAAAAAAGATAAAACAGAAACAAAAAAGAAAGGAAAAAGAAAAATAATTGACTTATCTAACTTAAACCCCCTTGTTTTAATGTAAAAAAATGAGATCAACCCAACAAACAAGACCAATGCGATTCTAACATCCTTAAAGAATGCAAAATAAGGACTCCGAGAATCCCCCATTATCAATACAAAAAAGAGCAATAGCAGAACTTCATCATACTTTTTTCTCATTAAAAGCCAAGCACTGGCAACGAACGAAAAGACCACTCCAACCAACCCAGAACCAAGCCCTGCGACTAAAATCAGCGGCAATAGCACAAACAAAAAGAAAAGGTGCCTATTGAAAAAACTATAAAAGGGATTAATATACTTGTTCATTTAACTTCAGCCAATCATGAGATGCATTCATTAAAGCAATTAACATAATCATTAACCACGTCCTCCCACATATAATACTCAAGTATTCGATTCCTAGCTTTCATTTTTAACTGCTCCAACTTTTCACGATCTAGTAGTGAAATTTCAATAATTTTCTCTTTCAATTCATCTTTGTTTCCTGGAGAAATTAAAACACCATAATCTCCAACCAAAACATCCTTTACTGCACCAACATCAGAGGCAATAACCACACAATTTGAGGCCATCGCCTCTAACATTACAGTTGGCAGCCCCTCTGAATAACTTGGAACGACAAGACAATCAGCCGAATCAAGGACTTGCTTTATCCTAGAAGAATCCTTGACTAGTCCATAGTAGTCCACCATCTTACACTGGAGTCTCTTTTTCTTAGGAATTGGGCCAATAAAGTGAAATTCAGTATGCGTATAATTTTGGCAAATTTCTTTCACAACACTAGTCAACTCTTCAATCCCTTTTCTGCGCTCATACCGCCCTATGAATACAAACTTCACCTTTTCCTTCGGTGTATTCTCGCTAACTAAAGCCTCCTTAGATGTCCAAGCTGAATCAATACCTATTCGAAGTTCTTTTATTTCCCCTTTGGGGTTTAACATGCTTAGAATTAACGTCAAATGCCCACCTAGAGACTGCACGAAATCAGACTCTTTTATCACCTTAGCAAAAAAAGGTTTAAGCATTGTCATCTCTAATGCATGTTTGAAGGTTGCTTTTACCTGAAACATTTCAAGCCCATGAAAATTAACAAGTATTTTAGGCCAACCTTCTTCCTTCTTCAAACAATAATACCAACCCGTTAACCCTTGAGCATAAACCAAATCCAAACACTTTATTTCTTCCTCAAATTTTTGAACAATCAATTTTGAATTTTGAAATGATTTATACAAATAGTGCCCTGGAAAGTAAACACCACGATATTTTTTAACAATAAAAATTTCAATATCAAAATCCAATTGCTTAATCAGATCCTCCTGATCAAGGATTAAAAAAAGCTTAACACGAACGCTTTTAACACGAGATAGATACTTACACAAATAGTAAGTGTGTTTTTGAATTCCACCAACATTAATTGGCCAAATGCCGTCAGATAAAACACCCACAGTTACCATATAAAATAATCATTATTTCCAACAGGAGACATCAACATTAAATTCATTTAAAATCTCAACCATCTCGGCATATAAACTTCTGTTTATCGCCTCTAGAATTTCAATATCAGATGGAGTCTTTTCAGGCAAAGAAAAACCATTCAATCGGTAGTAAATAGGTCGAATATACTTTTTTAGCATTCTAAATGACTTTGAATTTAATCCCTTTATAAGCCAATCATGAATTGTTAAATTCTTCACACCAACAGTCCTGTTAGACCTAAAAAAAGTATACTCACTCCAAAATCCAGGGTCAATCCCCATAAATTGAGATAACTCCTCCATCACACCTTTCTCCCTTTTAACTAAGTCTTCAAAAATTACTAAAAAAATCTTATCAATGCCAATAATTGATTTCCAAAAAAGCAAACTAGAATAATAATTGGTTGTTTCGACTACATACTTACCTCTGGAAGTACTTAAGTACTCTTTTAAGTTTAGAGGAGGAAGTATTTTTCGAGTAAAACAATCAAACCTATACTGGGAGTATATTCGATCAGAAGGCTTTCTTAAAATAAAAACCATTTTGGGAATCCTGTTTTCTGGTATGACTCGAACAAATTCTTTAGGAATCTTTTTTTGACTTAAATACTGTGGGGAGGCCTCAATCAATAGCTTCCCAGAATGACATTCACGAAAAAATGACTTATATCCCTCAATACCATGATTAATGAAATTACTTTCCCGGTTGAATTCAAAAACATCATCTAACAAAAACCCTGTTTCTTTCTTCGAGGAAGCACATACCTGTGGATGAGAAGATAACCAATCAAAAAGGGAGGTGGTGCCACATTTTGGAGCTCCCCCAATTATCACATCGGGGATCACAATTTCAGTCATATACTAAAGCCTTATAAATAAATATTTAAACACCTTATCAAACCCGCGGACTCTATGCATGCCCACAAAAAACAAAAATGAATACAATGTTAAGATTACTTGTTGCCCCACTCCCCATATCTTAAAACTTGAAAAGTTATTAATGGCGCCTCTTTTTTTCTCTAAAAATTTTTCTTTACCAAGAAGCTTATTCGCCCTAAAAAGTTGCTGGATAAAAGCAAACATAGTCCCCCTTAAGTTTTTCAGAATAATTACATCGTTTATTTCATTTAAACACTTCTCAATATACATTAGCACCCCTTCCTCAAACCTCCCCAATACATCAACTCGCTCGCTTGCTCTATCTTCATCCCGAACCCTGTAAAAAAAATCCGGATTTTGACCACAAAAAATTTTCATTCTAAAATCATCATGGATAACCGCCCTTGTATGCAACTCAATATCTTGCATGCGGGGGAAAACAACATCGAAACCACCAACACTTCTAAAAAAACATTTCTTCCATAATACTGACGAAATAGACCACGGAATGTCATGACGAAGAAAATCACTTAGGTAAGTTCTCTTTTTACAATTAAGCTTCCAAATATTCTCTTTATCCCCTGGGCGTTTCTCAAAAGAGTTCATAGGGAAAACTAAAAAATTTGCTTCAGGATTTTCATTTGCGAAGTCAATTCGATCATTTATACAACCTTGCGATATTATATCATCTGCATCTAAAAACATTAAATACTTATAGGACGCAACAGATGCTCCAATGTTTCTTGACACTGATGCCCCTTTGAGCCCCCCAAAGTCCTTTTTTTCGTAAACCCTTATTTTCTTATGGTGTTCCGCAAATTCTTTACATATCTCAGCAGTCCCATCAGTTGAGTCATCATCAATGATGATTAACTCCCATAATGAAGATTGCTGAGCTAACACTGAATCAATAGCATCTTTAACAAAATTGACCTTATTATAACTGGGCATAATTATACTAACCATCTTGTCTTCCTCTTGAAACATTTAGTTTTGGAAATGCACTTTGTGGTGCTTGCACCCCTAAGAATCTTGCTAGCTTCATTAGCCCCAATTCATCTGAAATATCCAATATTAAAAAATCTTCTCCATTACGCCCCTTAAAGTATTCTAGTATGAATTTCCTATGCTCCCGAAACCTAGAAAGTTCTAATACATCATTAATCTCTTCATTTTTTACATTTTTCTTCCACCTCCTTAGGGAAGACAACCAGTCAGCTTCGTTTCGCTCCAAATAAACAAACTTACTTTCCGGGAATTCTAAATCTAATACCGGAATTAGATCTTCTAACAACCATGGTAGATCATCAAACGAATCGTACTTTGAAGCAAATCTTATCACCTTTTTTAAATCCCCTTTTAAATAATATTCTCTCCAAACTTTCTTGTTAAAAGAGGCATTCCTATAACCCAAAACCTTCATCCCTGCACCAAAAGATGTTGTACCGGTCTTATTATACCCAATACAAAACACCTTATTTTTATACTTTGGCCGACGAAAAAAAGAAATTAATTTATCAAAAAAGACCATAGAGTTTAATTAGACCTTCCTATTTAAAGCCTGGTTTAACCTATTCACATGCGAATCGACAGAGAAGTGTTTTTTTACTTTTTCTCTATTTAAAGGCAGGTAGTTTGACATTCTTGAAATCAGAAAAAAGCCCTCTACCATTCTCTCAACATCCCGTTCAGGAACTAAAACTCCATTAACTCCATCTTCCACCAACTCTGGAATTCCTGAATGCCACGTTGACAGGATAGGCATTCCCATCGCCATAGCTTCCTTCAAAACGGTCGGCAGTCCTTCTGTGTCGCCATTCTTAGCAGTTACGGAGTGATGAACAAAAAAAGATGATTTTTCCATCAAATCCTTCGCCTTTTCATTAGAAACTAACCCGGGAAAATCAACTGAATCTTCTATTTTCAAATCCCGGACAAGTTTTTTTATGGGTTCAAGTAGAGGCCCCTCTCCAGCGAGAATCATTTTTGGTCGCTTTTCACCCGAAAAGAATCTTAAATACTTTGCAAAAGCCTTTACAGTATATTCATGGCCCTTTTTCTCTCGAAAGGAAGAAACCTGAAGAAATACTT
>JAAEZH010000001.1:222676-295640 GCA_018222965.1 Bacteroidota bacterium | reverse complement strand
GTATTTTATTTTTAACGCTGCGCTGCAAGTCAAAAAGCTAAACTGGCTAAACTCGCCGGAACAGACTACCTGATGCCTAAAGTCTCTTTGTGTTGCACACCATTTTTTATGCTCTTTGATTTCTGGCTCAGACACTACCCAGTTTTTAACGCCTTTTGACTCACTGCTCACTAAATAAAATAAGGCCGGATAAAATACTTCAAGGTAATTTTTAGGTCTTAATGATTAATTTTTAATGGCGGCTTGCGGTTGAGAACGCTCCGCCTTCGGCGTACCGTGGTTGAGGGCTCAAGCCTTCGGCTGTTTGCGGAAGGAATTTTTTATCTCTACTCTTTCCCCTCTACTCTCTCAACGCTCTCTACAGCAACGTTCCCAAATACAGGTACATCCAAATCGCTACAAAGACGAAAGTTGGCAGCACCACGCCCCGCATAGAGTCCGTAAAGCGGCGTTTTTGGAAGACATTCATCAGGATGGCATTGAAAGCGATAGCCACAATACCGGTGGTCCGTTCCCGAAATTGAGGGCGGAAGCCTTCGGCGCTCATGACCCCGGCGTTTTCGAGCATCTCAAAGATAAAATAGAGGATACCATAAGCGATAACCGGTACGAGTATACCCAGGATCAGCCCGTTTATGAAGGAGTTTTTCTTAAACATAGGTTTGACTTTTTGACCACAAATTAAACTTCCGATTCGAGGCCTTTATTTTGCCCGATGGCATTGTGAACCGTAAGATCATGTCCGGAAGGAACGATGGAAACATAGCCGTTTTGTAACGCCCAGAGATCGGTGTCCGGCTCCATATCGGAAGCAACAAACTCTCCGGTGAGCCAGTAGTATTTCTGTCCGCGTGGATCTTTGGCTTCCATAAACTCCTCTTTCCAGTTGGCTTCAGCCTGCCGACATACTTTCATGCCCATGATGCCTGTTTCCGGAATCTTGGGTATGTTGACATTCAACAGGCTACAACCGTTTAGTCCCTGATCGATCACTTTTTTTATCAACTCCCGGGCAACTGATTTTGCCGGACCGAAGTCGGCATCCCAGGAATAGTCGAGCAGCGAAAAACCAATGGAAGGAATGCCTTCAATGGAGGCTTCCATGGCTGCCGACATCGTGCCGGAATAAATGATGTTTATGGAAGAGTTGGAACCGTGGTTGATCCCGGAAAGACAGAGGTCAATTTGCCGGTCTTTAAGTACCACATGTTTTGCCAGTTTCACACAATCTACGGGCGTCCCGCTACATTCATAAGATTCAATGCCTTTGAATATGTCTACCTGATGCAGTCGTATGGGATCAGAAATTGTGATGGCGTGTCCCTGGGCTGATTGCGGAGAATCGGGAGCTACAACGATTACCTGACCGAATTCCCGGGCAACCTCCACCAGGGCTTTGATACCGGGAGCGGCCATCCCGTCATCATTGGTTACCAATATGCGCATGTGCTTAGCAGTTTTGAACCGCCAAGGTAGGATTTTATTGTCGAAAAATGGGAGATGGGATATTAAGCTTCCTTAACCCCTGTTTCCTCCAAAAACTCGGTAGGACTCAGTCCATACTCTCGCTTAAAGGCACGGCTGAAAGAGTTGGGCAGGTCATAGCCAACCTTATATGCGACTTCTGAAACGGTTAGCTTATTCTGAGAGAGCAGGTCTTTGGCTCGACGAAGGCGGAAAGACTTCAGAAGGTCGTTGGGTTTCTTGCCGGTGAGCTGTTTAACCTTCCGGATAAAATGCATGTGGCTAAGATTAACCATCTCGCACATCTTGTTTACACTAAAATCGCTTTCTTCCAGGTTCTCCTCCATGATCTGTACGATCTTGTGCAGCAGGTCCTCATCGGGTGATGCCAATTCTACTTCTTTGGGCTGTAAGAGGAAATCCCGATTAAAGGTTTCTCGCAATTGTTCTCGCTGACTCAACAGTGACTCTACGCGCACCTTGAGCAGATTCGGATTGAAAGGCTTGGTGATGTAGTCATCGGCACCAATTTTATAGCCTTTCATTTTGCTTTCCTCCATAGCCTTGGCAGTAAGGAGGATAACCGGAATATGGCTGGTCAACAGATCTGTTTTTAGGTGCTCACAAAATGTCAGGCCATCCATTTCAGGCATCATTAAGTCGCTGATGATCAGGTCCAGGTTTTGATTTTTTGCCTGTTCGAGACCTTCCTGACCGTTATCGGCTGTAATAACCTGATACTCATCGCGGAAAATGCCCTTCAGGAAACTTTGCATATCCTGATTGTCTTCCACGATCAGGAGGCGTTTGCCCGTATTAACGGATTGACCGTTCTGTGCACTGCCGTGCTGATCGTCATAAGCCGACAGAAGCAAAGTGGCTTCCTTGTGAGCCAGTTTTAGTGGAGGCAGCAAACTTCCACCGATACTGCCGTCTGTAACATCCGGGGTCTGGTAAGGAATATAAACAATGAAAGAGCTTCCCTTATCGGGCACACTTTCCACCTGGATGCTTCCCTGCATCAGGTCGAGTAGTTCTTTGGTGTATGCAAGTCCGATGCCGGAACTGATTGGGTCTGTTTTTTCATTACGCGCAGCAAAGTAGCGCTCGAAAATATACGCCAAATGTTCTTTGTCAATCCCGGAGCCGGTATCCGATACACTAATTCGGAAATATTTTTCGTGGACAGGGGAGAGGTCAGCTTTCTGAGCATCCACCAGATCCAAAAACACCTTGATGTTGCCCCCGTCCAGCGTGTGTTTAAAGGCGTTGGAAAGCAGGTTTACCAGTATCTTCTCCAATTTATCGGGATCAATATTGGCAATGGGGTTATCGGCATTGCTCTTAAAACGGAGTAAAATATCCCGTTCAATGGCGAGGTTCTCAAACATTTTAATGATCTCGCACAGATAGGTTTTCATTTTGACCGTGCGGAAGTTGAGTTCCAGTGAGCTTTGCTCGATGCGGCGCATTTCCAACAACTGATTGATCAGCTTTAATAGTCTGGATGCATTCCTTTCGATGATATCAATGAGTCGTTTGCGTTCTTTTGCCGGAAGTGTTTCTCCGCCTTCCTGTAATTGCTCGGCCGGCCCGGTGATGAGCGTAAGTGGAGTACGCAACTCGTGCGAAATATTGGTAAAAAAGCCGAGTTTGGCTTTTGACAATTCCTCCACTTTAATGATCATTTCTTTCAGCTGGTCGCGATGACGCTTGATCTCGTGATTGCGTTCTTCCAAATCCTTATTGCTGAGCTCCAGTTCGTGTGCCTGGGCGAGGATTTGTTGCTGCTGGGTGAGGATCTCCTCATTTTGAGACTCAATTTTCCTGCCCTTGTCTTTCAACTTGAGATTGGCAGTCTGAAGAGAGGCATTCAGCTTTTCCAGCTTCTGCTTTTTGGTAATAACACGATACTCATAAACCACGAGGGTAATCAGGAATGCAGCCATCATGGTAATAAACCAACCTTGTTTCCAAACAGGGGGTAATACCTTAAACTGGATGACCGCCGGACTGGGGTCTACATTCAGATCAAGGTCTCTGGCTCGAACTTCCAGCGTGTGATTTCCACTATTCATGCTGGTGAATGTATGGTGGTTGTTTTGGTCAAATGTCGACCACTCACCACCGTCAAGACGCCAGCTAAAGGTAAGCCTGTCGGCAGGGGATTGTGCAAAGAAATCGGTCCCTTCCCATTTTATCAGGGTGTTGCCTTGCGGCGAAATTTCCTCGCTGTAAAACTTGATGCTGGTCTCCGGGGGGCGATTATCCGGATAGTAGCGATAACATACAAACTCCTGACTTTCCCGGGATTGCAGTTTGCTGTGCTTGAAAGCCCGACGTTTCCAGCTTCGGCTGGATTTATTGATCCAAACCGCACCATTCTGATCGTGGTGAATGATGCCGCCCTCAAAATCCATGTTTAATTCTTCCGGGAATATATCCTGTACCCAGCTGCGCCCGTCAAAGCGGCAAATTCCGTTTTCAGTAGCAGCCAGAATAAAATCTTTGGATATCACATCAATGCTGATGATCGTATTACTGGAGAGCCCGTGAGAGGTGTTGTAGTTGGTCCAGGATTCCCCGTCGTAAATAAATATGCCGTAATACCTGGAACCGGCAATGAGCAGATTCTCGGTACTGTAAACCATATTGACAAACTGCTGTAATCTATTGTCTTCAGGCTGTTTCCAACTGGTCCCGTCGTAATAGAACAAGCTGCCCCCGCCTATCCAGATATATCCGTCTTTAGACTGGCCAATACCATATACATTGGATTGATTGAGTCCGTTCTCGTGCGCGGGATGATGAATCCATTCTTTCTTTTTAGCCTGAGGTTCCGGGAGTTGAAGGATCCCGCTTAATTGCCCCTTTTCAGTCTCTGCGTCTACACTGGCTCCAAACCAAAGACTGCCATCTTTTGCTTCAAAAATGGCCCGGTAGTCAATGCCCCAGGAGAGGTAGGGGTGCAGGTGCAATTCCCAGCCCCGGCTTGTGAGCAGGGCCGTTGCGGCAGCTCCCTGATGTGAGCCTGCTGCCCAGATTTGTCCGGCGGATGTTTCAATAATGCGAATAGGGGCATCCATGAGCCCATCGGCAGTGTTAAAGGAAGTCCAGGTATTGCCTTTTCGGCGAATGACTTTGCCGGATATGTCGAGAAACCATTGTTCGTTATTGCTGGTTTCACACTGGAAGTTGAGGTCTTTGTAGGTGAGCCAGTTGTCGGTCGAAAAATTAAGCAGGAAAACCTTCGACTTGTATCCTGCTACCCAGAGTTGGTTGTCTTTGCTTTTTTGAAGCATCAAACGGTTGGCCGGAATGGAATACTGCGGACTGGAATACAACTCCCAACTTTTGTTTCGATAGGCATAGAGCTTACCCAGAGATCCGATCCAAATGGTACCATCCTTGGTTTGGATGATATCTGTCATGTATTCATCGCCGCCGAAAATGTTTCCCAGTTCGAGATAGCTCCAGCTTCCATTATCGTAAATGCTAATCCCGGATTTATAGGTAGTATTTACAACCCAGATACTGCCATCCTGTGCCTGGATGAATTTTTGAGATTCTCCGAGAATCTGATTTTCATCTCCATCAAGGATCTCATAATCTGTAATAAAGGGAGCAGCGGGAGCAGGGAAGCGAAATTTGAGGATTTTGCCGTGTTCTCCGGGCATGGTGAGCCCCAGCCAAATGTTGCCATTAAGATCTTCAAGCACATCCGAAATCTCTGAAAAGTCATTCCCATCGGTCAAATCTTCCGGAAAACGGATGAAATTGACATTTTTTATCGCCTCAAGACCTTTAGCTTTCGCAGTGGATGTATAAAAGTCTGTGTTCCCGTCATCCTTGAAGTGGATCATTCCCTGGTTAGAACAAACCATAATACTTCCATCGGCTATTTCACGGATTTGATGAAAGTAAAAGGTACGGTTGCCGGAGTCAATAATATGCTGCCAGGTTTCTCCGGTATAGCGGAAAACACCGGCAGGGGAAGTGGCATAAATATTTCCGTTGCTCGCCGCTAAAACATGTTCGATCGGGCTGCCGGTTAATCCATTCTCAGCATTATGCAGCTTCCAGTCGTAGCCATTGTACTCATAAATCCCTTCATTGAAACCCATCCATACGCGCTGGTCGGGCCCCTCCATTATATAACGGATACCCTGTCCTTCTAATTCCGGGAAATGTTTCCAGCGCCAGGATTCTGAAAGAGGATTTACGGTCTGTGGATCATATGGCGTGGAACTCCAAATTGCCTGTATACAAATAAGGAGAAATAGACCTGTTAAAGGCAGGTTGATTCGGATTCTACTGGTCAGGTTTAACATAAACCGCAAATGTACTTCTTCCTGCCAAAGTCCCTAAAATAGGAGCTTTTTTGTTTCAGAATTTATTGGCAGAGTATCTCGCTGGCAAGATAGAAAATTATCTACTTCTGGTATTGTGCCAAATCTTATTCCTTGTCAATTTGTACCCGTCCATACATTCGCGGAAGCGGAAAAAGTGCTTTAAACCCTTAAAATTCAGACAAATGTTAATTCCTGCTTCCTTATTGGTAAAAATTGCGATTGCCCTCCGGCAGGAACTAAGTAACCTTACATCCGAAATAATTGCACAATCAGACAAGACCCAAATTTGAATATGAATCCACTTTTTTCCCTCGAAAATAAAACAGCTTTGATTACCGGTGCCAGTCGGGGATTAGGCCAGGGAATGGCCATCGCTTTGGCAGGAGCAGGTGCTCATGTAATATGCAGCAGTTCCCGGCCTGGCGGAACAGATGAAACGATTGCTCAGATCAAAGAAAAAGGGGGAAGTGCTTCCGGTGTTGCCGCCGACCTGAGTGATCGAGCCGCTGTGGAGTCGATGTATAAAAAAGCGGTGGAAGATCACGGTCCGATCCATATTCTGGTAAATAACGGGGGAACCATTGCCCGCTACCCGGCAGTCGAGTTCCCGATGGATGAATGGGATCGGGTAATTGAGGTGAATCTTACGGCGACTTTCCACCTCTGTCAGCTGGTTGCTGCTGATATGATCAAAAGTGGTGCAGGTAAGATTGTAAATATTGCCTCCCTGCTTTCATATTCCGGTGGCATTACGGTACCGGCTTACACAGCCAGTAAGCACGCAGTTGCAGGAATCACCAAAGCCCTGGCCAATGAATGGGCATCCAACAACATTCAGGTTAACGCGATCGCACCAGGCTATTTCCGTACAGACAATACCCAGCAACTTCAGGAAAATCCGGAACGTTCAAAAGCTATCTCCGCTCGCATCCCGGCAGGCCGCTGGGGATTGCCGGAAGATTTAGGGGGAGCTGTCGTTTTCCTGTCTTCTGATGCCAGCAATTATGTGAATGGAACAGTTCTGACCGTAGACGGCGGCTGGATGGCCCGATAAACAAACCAAAAAAATACTGATAGAATTTCAAACACGATTATTATGGTTACACCAAAAACAATAGGTCCAAACAAGACAACAACGACATCAAAATCACCGGCAGATCGTCGCCACGATCTGGAAGTGATGGTTCCGGTAAAAAACGAGATTCGCAAAGTGGAGGCTTTTGAAGCTACTCCGGAAGCAAATACGGTTACTGAGATCATTACCGGCGACAATTCCACTTTTAATTTCCTCCGCCTGGCACGGATCGTATTAGAGGCTGGAAATAGCGCCAACCGCACGCTCGGAGAAGAAGAGGCGGTATACTATGTAAACCGGGGCAAAGCGAGTGTTAGCGTAGATGGAGAGACTTATGAGCTCGGGAAAGGCGATGTGGTTTATGTTGGAATCAATAGTGAAATCTCTATCTCTACTTCCGAGTTCTGCGATGTTAGCGAATTCAAAGCGGTGGATTGTCATACCAAACATCCGGTTCAACTGGTGCGTCATACCGATATTGAGGGAACAGAATTAGCGGCCCATCTGGGTACCCGCCGCCCAATGTCTGAGCGCACGGTTTTCAAACTGGTTGACCAGAATGTAAAAGCCTGTCGCTTACTCTTTGGAGATACCTACATGGCACAACGAGGTGGGGTCGGAAGCTACCCTCCACACTTTCACGGCCCGGATGGTCCGCTCGGACTGGGTGCCAATGCAAAAGAAGAGATTTACCACTTCCGGTGTGAAACGGATATCGAAGGAGATATTCCCTATGTCCTTCAGAATTGTGCTTTACCCGAAGAGAAAGTGAATGTTTACGCGCACATTTTTGATGAAACAGCCATCAATGTGACCCCGACATATCACGATACCATCGCTCCGCCATCTGTGGATTTTATGTTTACCTGGTGTCTCGCCAGCTTTACGGAAGGGCACCGCGACTGGGCAGAAATCTACAATAAGCCTGGCTACGAAAACGAGTGGTAAACACATTTTCAGACGTCTTAAAATTACGAACCATGCGAAACGTATTACTCCTGTTTTTATTAATGGGAATAATGGTCTCCTGTGCACCAAAGGAAGCAGAAAAGACCATTGATAAACCAAAGGCTGACTGGAGCAAAATGGATGATATCCTTGCTTCCATCCAGGCACCGGAATTTCCGGATACCACTTTTTCGGTCCTTGATTTTGGAGCGGTTGCAGACGGAACTGCAGACTGTTTACCGGCCGTCTCCGCTGCCATTGCCGCCTGTAATGAAGCAGGTGGAGGCGTGGTGGATGTGCCTTCCGGCGAATATTTCGTCAAAGGACCCATACACCTGAAAAGCAATGTAAACCTTCATATTTCCGAAGGTGCTACCCTGAAGTTTAGTACCGAAGCTGCAGATTACCTGCCCGTGGTGTTTACCCGCTGGGAAGGCGTGGAGTGTTACAACTACTCCCCCCTTATTTATGCTTTCGAGCAGGACAACATTGCCATTACTGGTAGTGGTACTGTGGATGGTCAGGCTGCCAATGAAAACTGGTGGCAATGGGTAGACAAAGAATTCTTCGGATGGAAAGAAGGCATGCCCAGCCAGGCCGACAGCATGAGTCGTCCGAGACTCTTTGGATGGAATACACAGGAAGTACCGGTCGAGGAGCGCATTCTCGGAGAAGGAGCTTATCTGCGACCCAACTTCATCCAGCCCTACGGCTGTACCAATGTATTGATCGACAGCATTACCCTGCGGAATTCACCCATGTGGTGCATTCATCCGGTACTGAGCGAAAACGTGACGATTTCAAACGTAAAAGTGATCAGCCACGGACCAAACAGCGATGGCTGTGATCCCGAGGCTTGCCGCAATGTGTTGATTTCCAATTGCTATTTTGATACTGGTGATGATTGCATCGCGCTCAAATCCGGTCGCAACCAGGATGGCCGTCGCCTGAAGCGCCCCATTGAGAATGTGGTGATTCGCGATTGCCGGATGAAAGACGGTCATGGTGGTGTGGTTATTGGAAGCGAGGTTTCCGGTGGAGCACGAAACATCTTCGCAGAAAACTGCCAGATGGACAGCCCCAATCTCGACCGCGCAATTCGGGTGAAAACCAATAAGGTTCGAGGCGGAATCATCGAAAACCTCTATTGCCGCAACATCATGGTTGGGCAGGTTAAAGAGGCTGTGGTGCGGGTCAATATGCGGTACCCGATCTACTCAGATACTACCCAGACTTTTATACCGGAAATCCGGAACATTTTTGTGGAAAACGTAAAGTCTTCCAAAAGTGAATACGGCGTTCTGATCGACGGTTACAGCAAAGACCATCCGGTGGAAAGCCTGGTATTGACTGACTGCACTTTCGAAGGGGTCGAAAAAGGAAATTCCATTGAAAATGCAAAAGACCTGTACTTCGAAAACTTCTTCCTCAATGGAGAAGCTGTAAAACCGGACCAGAAATAAACCCAAATTGAGTATGATCCGTCGCCTGTTTCCATTAATCTTTATTGGGCTGTTTGCCGCTTTTGTATTGCCACAAAAGGAGCAACTCACCATTCATTTAGTGGGGGATTCAACGATGGCAGACAAACCGGATGCTCCGGAAGTGAATCCCGAAAGAGGATGGGGGCAGTTGCTGCACACCTTTTTTACGGATGCAGTCCTTATTCGAAATCACGCTTTGAACGGACGAAGCTCAAAGAGTTTTCGGGAGGAAGGGCATTGGGATAAAGTCCTGGACGAATTGAAGTTTGGCGACTACGTTTTCATCCAGTTTGGGCACAACGACAGCAAATACAAGGATCCTGCACGCTACACCAATCCGTATTCTACCTATCGGTCCAATCTGGAGCACTATGTAAATGAGGCACGCGCAGCCGGCGCTAATCCGGTTTTGTGTTCATCCATCGTGCGCAGGAAGTTTAATGAGCACGGTGTGTTGGTCGACACCCACGATGCCTATCCGTTTGTGGTTCGATTGTTGGCCGCAGATATGGAAGTGCCCTTCCTGGATATGCAGCTTCTAACTGAAAATTACATCCGAGAAATGGGAGAAGAGGATTCTAAAGAAATATACCTCCATGTGGAGGCGGGTGAATTTCCGCGATTCCCGGAAGGGAAAACAGACAACACCCATTTAAGTCTGAAAGGAGCTATGGCTTTCGCCGAATTGGCCACACAGGGCATGCGCGAGCTGGAACTCCCCATTGTACAATTTTTGAAAGATAAATAACGAGTATTCATGCCAGATACTATTCAGGATATTAAGCCTTTTCTCGATGAGAATTTCCTGCTCAACAACCGGGCAGCAATACGTCTCTATCACGATTACGCCAGGGAAATGCCTATTATCGATTATCACAACCACCTGCCGCCCAATGAAATTGCGGCAGATAAGCAGTTTGATAATCTGACCGCAGTATGGCTAAACGGAGACCACTATAAATGGCGCGCCATGCGTACCATTGGGGTTTCTGAAGATTTTATTACCGGCAATAAACCCGACCGGGAGAAGTTTCGCAAATGGGCAGAAACGGTACCCTATACGGTTCGTAATCCGCTTTTCCACTGGACACACATGGAGCTTAAGCGCTATTTCGGGCTTACGGAATTGCTCAATGCCGACTCAGCAGACCGCATCTACGACCAGTGTACAGAAATGCTGCAGTCTTCTGACTTTAGTACGCAAAACCTGCTGCGCAAAATGAACGTAGAGGTGCTGTGCTCGACCGATGACCCGGTTGATTCTCTGGAATTTCACCGGCAGGTAAAAGAAGACGGATTTGACATCAAACTGCTTCCGGCTTTTCGTCCGGACAAAGGCATTTTGATTGAGGCAGCCGGATTTACAGACTATTTGCAGAAACTGGGTAAAGCAGCCTCAATTGAAATCAGGAACCTGGATGATCTGCTCGCTGCATTTAAAGATCGTATTGAATTCTTTGATAAGCACGGTTGCCGCCTGTCGGATCACGGTTTGGAGCAAGTTTATGCAGAGGCCTTTACCCATGCTCAGGCAGATGCCATTCTGAAAAAGCGCCTGGGAGGAGAGGGCATAAGCCCCGATGAAGCTCGCGTGTTTATGTCGGCCGTTCTGTACCACCTTGGTGTCATGTACTCTGAGAAAGGCTGGGTCCAGCAATATCACCTGGGAGCCCTTCGAAACAACAACAGCCGCATGATGCGCCAGTTGGGACCGGATACCGGATTCGACAGTATTGGCGATTTTGAACAAGCATCGGCACTGGCCAAATTCCTAAACAGACTGGATACTGAAGACAATCTGGCCAAAACCATTTTGTACAACCTGAATCCAGGAGACAATGAGGTAATGGCCACCATGATTGGCAACTTCAACGATGGATCTATTCGTGGTAAAATGCAATTTGGATCAGGCT
The DNA here is from genome assembly GCA_018222965.1 of Bacteroidota bacterium. GTDB lineage: Bacteria > Bacteroidota > Bacteroidia > Chitinophagales > Saprospiraceae > JAAEZH01. Next base: position 284,404 of record JAAEZH010000001.1, on the reverse strand, counting down.
GGTGGTTCCTCGATCAAAAGGACGGAATCATCAAACAGCTCGACGCCCTGTCAAACATGGGCCTGCTAAGCTGCTTTATTGGCATGCTTACAGACAGTAGAAGCTTTCTCTCATTCCCTCGACACGAATACTTCCGCCGGGTACTTTGTAATCTGATTGGAGAGGAAGTACACCGTGGAGAACTTCCTGCAGACTTCGATCTGCTTGGAGGGATCGTACAGGATATATGCAGCAATAACGCAAAGCGTTACTTTAATTTTTAACAATTAAAAAACTGTTATTCAGTTAATTACAAGTTTTTGATTATGAAAAAGATTGTGACTTTCGGAGAAATCATGTTGCGCCTGACACCGCCCGGTAAGCTGCGGTTTTCACAGGCAGCATCCTTCGATGCAATATATGGTGGCGGAGAAAGCAATGTTGCTGTATCTCTGGCTAATTACGGTCTGCCCGTAGATTTTGTGAGTCGCCTGCCGGAAAATGACCTGGGGGAATGTGCGCTGATGGAAATGCGTAAGCGAAATGTTGGTACTTCTAACATCATACGCGGAGGCGAGCGCCTTGGGATTTACTTTTTGGAAATTGGTGCGGTTGCCCGGGGTAGTAAGGTCGTTTACGATCGTGCCCACAGTGGTATGGCAAGCATCGAAGCAGGTATGATCGATTGGGAAGAAGTATTTAAAGACGCCGGCTGGTTTCACTGGACCGGAATTACACCTGCTATTTCTCAGGGAGCTGCAGATGCCTGTTTGGAAGCTGTTCAGACGGCCAATAAAATGGGCGTTACCGTATCTACCGACCTGAATTATCGGAAGAACCTGTGGAAATATGGCAAAAAGCCCGGGGAGGTTATGCCTGCTCTCGTGGAATGCTGTGATATCATCCTCGGCAACGAAGAAGATGCAGAAAAGCACTTTGGCCTGCACCCGGAAAACGTCGACGTTACACAGGGCGGTTCTGTAGAGGGAGAAGCCTATCTCTCTGTCCTGAAGCAATTGATGGAAATGTTCCCAAGGGCTAAAAAGGTGATCACGACCCTCCGTGGATCGATCAGTGCTTCGCACAATAGCTGGACGGGTGTTCTTTATGATGGCAAAACACTTTTTGAGGCTCCAACCTATCAAATTACCCACATCGTTGACCGTGTAGGTGGGGGAGACAGCTTCATGGGCGGACTGATTTACGGCTTACTTACCTGGCCGGAAGATGATCAAAAAGCCCTTGATTTTGCAGTGGCAGCATCCTGCCTGAAGCACACCATTTACGGAGATGCGAATTTGGCTACAGTAGCCGAGGTTGAAACTTTAATGAAAGGAGATGCAAGTGGCCGCGTAAGCCGCTAAGAATATAAAACTATGGCCAGATTTAGCAGAATTGAAGTAGCAAACAAAATGGAAGAGCAGGGCATGGTCCCGCTCTTCTACCATGCCGACATTGAATTGGGTAAGGAAGTTCTCCGCGCTTGTTATGCCGGAGGAGCAAGACTCCTGGAATTTACCAACCGGGGCGACTACGCACACGAGGTTTTTGGCGCACTCAATAAGTTTTGTGCCGAAGAACTGCCGGAAATGATGCTCGGTGTCGGATCTGTAACTGATGCAGGCACTGCGGCAATGTACATGCAACTGGGAGCCAACTTTGTGGTAACCCCGGTGATGCGCGAAGACATCGCTATTGCCTGTAACCGACGCAAAGTATTGTGGTCGCCAGGCTGTGGCAGCCTAACAGAGATCACCCGTGCCGAAGAGCTCGGCTGTGAGATTGTAAAACTGTTTCCCGGAGGCATCTACGGACCCGGTTTTGTAAAGGCAATTAAAGGACCGCAACCCTGGACACGCATTATGCCTACAGGCGGTGTTTCACCGACGCGGGATAATCTGTCGGCCTGGTTTGATGCAGGGGTTACCTGTGTTGGAATGGGCTCCAAACTAATCAGCGGTGAATTGCTTAAATCACGAGACTTTGATGCTATCGAGTCACGGGTGGTAGAAGCCCTGGAAATCATTCGGGAAGTACGCAAGTAGTTGAGCTCGAAAAAACTGGATTATGGACAATCGATTTTATTGGATACCGGTGCTTTTTCTTTCGTTGCTTTTTAGCGGATGTAAAGAAATTACCACCGTCAAATCTCTCAAGCTGGCACACGGGCTGGACAATACCCATCCGGTGCACAAAGGGATGGAGTTTATGGCGGAACGCCTGGCGGAAAAATCCGCCGGAGAACTCAAACTGGAGATTTATCCCAGTCAGCAGCTGGGAACCGAACGACAGTGCCTGGAGCTCCTTCAAATAGGCAGTCTGGCAATGACCAAGGTATCGGCAGCCGTCATGGAGAATTTTGCCCCAAACATTCAGGTGTTTAGCCTGCCATACATCTTTAAGAGCCGCGAGCACACCTATAATGTCCTCGATGGAGAGATTGGCCAACGCCTCCTGGTTCAGGGAAGTAAGTACTGGCTCAGAGGGCTTACCTACTTTGACGCAGGATACCGTTCCTTTTATACAAAAACCCGGGTAGAAAAACCATCCGATCTGGATGGACAAAAGATTCGGGTACAGGAAAGTGTTACCGCCATGAACCTGGTGCGCTCGCTGGGTGGGGCTCCAACCCCCATTTCCTGGGGAGAGCTGTACACGGCTTTACAACAAGGAGTAGTAGACGGAGCAGAGAATAATCCGCCAAGTTTTTACACCTCTCGTCACTACGAAGTTTGCAAATACTATACCCTCAATGAGCACACAGCCGTTCCGGATATTCTGGTGATTGGTACGGTGGCCTGGAACAGCCTGACTGCCGAAGAACAAGGCTGGTTGCAGGAAGCAGCTTATGAGGCAACGGTTTACCAACGCAAACTTTGGCAGGAAGCCGAAGCCGAGGCCCTGGCGAAAGTACAGGAAGCCGGTGTTGAGATTATCCGGCCGAATAAAGAACTCTTTGCAGAAAAGACCAGAGACATCTTTGAATCCTATCGAGATAAACCGGAGATGTATCAGCTGATTCAGGAGATTCAGGCAGTGCAATAAGCTGCTTCAAACAAGCGACTATGAAAAATACAATTGACAGATACCTGGGGTATTTCCTCGCCTTTTTGATGATGCTGATGACGGCTGATGTGTTATGGGGCGTATTCACCCGGTATGCATTGGAAAGTCAGGCGAGTTGGTCGGAAGAGTTGGCCCGTTTCCTGCTCATTTGGATTGGTATCCTTGGAGCAGCATATGCCTCCGGGCAAAATATGCACCTGGCTATAGATTTGCTTTTACCAAAACTAAAGGGGGATTCGCGGAAGCGTCTTTTTTACCTGATTAATATGGTGGTAATCCTTTTTGCACTGGCAGTGATGGTGATTGGCGGCTTACGCCTAATATATATCACTTATGTGCTTGGGCAGTTATCTCCGGCTTTGCGCATACCCATGACACTGGTTTACGGGATCGTTCCAATTAGTGGTTTGCTGGTTATTTACTACAAACTGCACAGTATCCGGGCCGTGGCAAAAATGGATTTATTGAACGTTCAGGGAGAAGAAAACACCCCTGCATAAAAGAAAAAAAATGAAGCATTTAATTACGATACTATTGGTTTTATTTGGTTTGCCGTTGGTGGTGAAAGCCCAGTCATTAATCATTCAGGAGAATGAAACGGGCTTTTGCTCCATCGACGGTATCCTGGACACAGGTGTAGGAGGATATACTGGAGATGGATATCTCAATGGAGATTCCGGAGAAGGAACCAGTGCCTTGTGGAGTTTTGAGGTGCCCGCCGACGGAGAATATTCTTTCAGATGGCGCTTTGCCAACGGGGGAGGAGCCGGAGATCTCTTGTCTGAACTTTGGGTAAATGAGGTCTATGACGGAGTAGATGTCAATTGCTTTCATACGGGCAGCTGGACCAACTGGATGGAAACAAATACCATCACCCTGCCGCTCAATGAAGGGGTTAACAAGGTTCGCCTCGTTTCTATATCTCCAAACGGACTGGCCAATATTGACTATTTCGAGGTCCTGGATGATAACGCAATGGCTGTAAGCTGTTTGCCGACCTATTCCATCCATGTAATAGCCAATGATCCCGATGCAGGTACTGTATCCTACGAACCGGTAAAACCTTTTTACGAAGAAGGGGAAATGATTAGCCTTTCGGCGGAAGCCAATAGCGGCTACTATTTCCAGAGTTGGTCAGGTGCAGAAACCAGCGTGGATGCTGACCACAGTTTTGTGGTTAAAGCCGGAGGAGATGTAACTGCCCTGTTTTATCCCGATGGAACAGAAGCGGAAGACGGAGCTATGGGCTACGCTACCGTACAGGACGATGCAGGTACGCCTTACCTGATGACCGGCGGGTTGTATGGAGATACTGTTTTAGCCACCAACTTTGCCGAGCTGAAAACCTATCTGGAAGACACAAATCCTTATGTGGTTACGGTGGATCAATACATCATGAGCACCGGACAAATAAACATTGCCTCCAACAAAACCTTCCTGGGACTCCATGAAGAAGCACATCTGGAGGGCATTCGCTTTAAGATTAATGGATCGGAAAACGTGATCATACGCGATCTTACTTTTTCGAAGGTAGTTACCTTTGATGCCATCGAGATCAATGGTGGATCAGAACACATTTGGATCGACAATTGTGAGTTCTTTACCGATCTGGATCACGATTCAGACTATTACGATGGCTTGATGGACATTAAAAATGAATCCAGGTTTATTACTATTTCCAACAGCCATTTTCACGACCACTTTAAAGCTGTCCTGATTAGTTCGGGAGACGACAGTTTCCAGGATACCTCTATTCGCATCACTTTTTACCACAACTACTTTGAGCATCTGGGCAGTCGAACGCCCTTAATCCGCTTTGGCAAAGCCCATATTTTCAACAACTATTATGAGAGCTGCAGCAACGGTATCAATCCGAGGATGGGTGCCTGTGTCCGGATCGAGAACAACTTCTTTTTTCAGGTGAGCAATGCGGTGCGCGTCGACATGAGCGATGAAGTTGGCTTTATGCAATTGATCGACAACGTTTTCATGCAAAGCAGCTACGTCTCCGAACCAACCTGCGAATTGGAGGTGCCCTATGAGTATTTGTCTTTCATGACGGAAGCCGAACAAGTGCCTTACGATCTTACAGGAGGTTCTCCCCTTAGCGCTTCCGAGCAGGGAGCATACGATATGCAGCTGGGACTGTTTCCCAATCCGACTTTCGACGAGCTCAATTTGAGCCTTCAATTGCCGGAAGCAACCCCCTTGCGCATTGAAATTTTGGACCTGACCGGCAAAAGGATGCTGGTACAGGAGGAAGAGATGACTATGGCCGGAAGACAAAGTTTTATGCTTTCGCTGAATGGCCTTTCGAAAGGAAGCTATCTCTGCCGGATTAAAACAGATTCGGCGACAGCCGTACAAACTTTCGTGAAGTTGTAATCAGCAGCTTTAGACAGCAAAAGATTAGCCATGGAAATTCTCATACTTGTACTCAGTTTTTTGATCCTGCTCTCCATCGGTGTGCCGATTGCCTGGAGTATTGGTATCAGTAGTGTATGTACGATGCTGGTAAGTGTCCCGCTCATTCCGGCCTTTACCACAGTGGCCCAGCGAATGGCAACCGGTCTCGACAGTTTTGCCCTGCTGGCCATTCCGTTTTTTGTACTGGCCGGGCAGATAATGAATCGAGGCGGTATAGCCCGAAGGCTCATATCATTCGCGAAAGCCTTGGTAGGATCCTTACCCGGCGGACTGGCACATGTAAACATCATTGCAGCCATGCTTTTTGGTGCGATCTCCGGATCTGCTGTTGCTGCAGCCTCTGCGCTGGGTACCATGCTTGGTAAGCACATGGAAGAGGAAGGATATTCCAAAGAGTTTGCAGCGGCGGTCAATGTTACTTCATCGACCACCGGTCTGATCATTCCACCGAGTAATATCCTGATTGTGTACTCTCTGGCGAGTGGAGGTGTATCGATTGCGGCCTTGTTCCTGGCGGGCTATTTACCCGGCATCATCACGGGCTTGCTGTTGATGACAGTGGCAGCCATTTGGTCCAGGTATCGCAAGTTTCCGGCAGGTGAACGTACCAAGCTAAAAGAAGTCCTGCGCACCTTTGTGGATGCTTTGCCGAGTCTCTTTTTGCTGATCGTGGTAATCGGTGGAATCGTAGCCGGGTTCTTTACAGCCACGGAGGCTTCGGCCGTAGCTGTTTTGTATTGCCTGGTGCTCACCTTCATCTATAAGGAAATTTCCCTGAAGGATTTGCCCAAAGTCTTTTTGGGATCTGCCGGTACCACCGCCATCGTAATGCTGCTGATTGGTACATCCATGAGTATGTCCTGGATCATGGCTTACGAAAACATCCCTCAAAACATTACCGAGCTGCTGTTGTCGGTCAGCGATAACAAATTTGTCATTCTGCTGATCATCAACCTGACGCTCTTGTTTGTAGGGATTTTCATGGACATGACTCCGGCGGTTTTGATTTTCACCCCGATTTTCCTTCCCGTGGTTACCAGCCTGGGAATGGACCCAACCCATTTTGGGATCATCATGATTCTGAACCTCTGTATCGGATTGTGTACGCCGCCGGTGGGATCGGTCTTATTTATTGGGGTCGGCGTGGCCGGCACGACCATACAAAAAGTCGTAAGGCCCCTTTTGCCCTTGTTTTTAGCCATGCTTGTGGCGCTGATGATCGTGACTTATGTACCTGGCCTGAGTTTGTGGCTGCCGCGCTTATTTGGATTCTAAGCATTCAAAGGAAATTATTTTATGAAACATACCGTATTAAAAGTTCAACCTACCGACAATGTGATCGTCGCTTTGAAAGACTTCAAAGCGGGTGATGAGGTAGCGTTTGAAGGAAAAACATACCAGTTGCTGGAGGATATTCCGACCAAACACAAGTTTGCCGGGGAGGACTTCCCGGAAGGAGCCTCTATATATATGTATGGTGTGTTGGTGGGGAAAGCAACAAGACCGATTCCCAAAGGAACCCGGATCAGCACCGAAAATGTGGCGCACTCCTCCGGCGATTATAAGTTGGGAGCACGCAATACAAACTGGGATGCTCCGGATATTTCTCGCTTTGAGGGACGTACCTTCAACGGATATCATCGGGCAGATGGCAAGGTGGGAACCCGCAATTACTGGCTGGTTGTACCACTGGTGTTTTGCGAAAACCGCAACATCAAAGTGATGCAGGATGCGATGCTCGAACAATTGGGGTATGCTACCGACCGGCAATTTGCCGTGGATGTGCCGCAGTTGATCGACTTGTATAAGTCAGGGGCTTCCGCCGAAAGTATTCTCGAGACGCAAATTCTCAAAAGCGCCGGAGATATTCAGCGCAATCGACTTTTCCCGAATGTCGACGGTATTAAGTTCCTGACCCATGAAGGAGGCTGTGGCGGAATCCGACAGGACTCCGAAGTGCTATGCCGTTTGCTGGCCGGATACATTACCCATCCCAATGTGGCAGGAGCCACTGTTTTGAGTCTGGGTTGCCAGAATGCACAGTTTAAATTGCTGGATGCAGCCATCAAAGAAATGGATCCCAATTTCAGCAAGCCGCTGTATGTGATGGAACAGCAGAGGAGCAATTCGGAGCGCGATTTCATTGCAGAGTCTGTCAAAAAGACTTTTGCCGGACTGATGGAAGCCAACAAGATCGAACGCAAACCAGCCCCGCTAAACAAGATCGTTATCGGATTGGAATGTGGCGGCTCGGATGGCTTTTCGGGTATTTCTGCCAATCCGGCGCTCGGCTATACATCCGACCTGCTGGTAGGTCTGGGAGGCACCACCATCCTTTCCGAATTTCCGGAACTGAATGGGGTAGAGCAGGAGCTTATCAATCGCTGTACCTCTGATGAACTGGCCGAAAAGTTCGCCAACCTCATGGGGACTTACGCACAACGAGCCGTGGAAGCAGGATCCGGATTTGATATGAATCCTTCACCGGGTAATATCAAAGACGGACTGATTACCGACGCCATGAAGTCGGCCGGAGCTGCTAAGAAAGGCGGCACTTCCCCGATTACAGATATTCTCGATTATACCGAACAGGCCCACAAGCCCGGGCTAAACCTTCTCTGTACGCCGGGCAATGATGTGGAAAGTACGACAGGTCTGGCCGGTTCCGGCGCCAATGTGATTGTGTTCACCACCGGTCTGGGAACGCCTACCGGAAACCCGATTGCTCCAACCGTGAAGATGTCGAGTAATACGGCCCTTTCGGAACGCATGGAAGACATCATTGACGTGAATGCAGGTACGGTTATTTCCGGAGAAGATACCATTCAATCGAAAGGAGAAGAACTACTTGAATATATAATCCGGGTGGCCAGTGGAGAAGCTGTTCCACATGCCGAGCGACTCGGACAAGATGATTTCATTCCATGGAAACGGGGTGTATCTCTTTAAAAGTTCAAAAACACAAACATGAAATTGATCAATAGAAATATGGTTCCAGATTCTGAACTGCCCGTAAAGGTGTTGCAGTTTGGAGAAGGGAACTTTTTACGCGCATTCGTCGACTGGATCATCGATCGCATGAATAAGACTTCCGATTTTAATGCAGGTGTTTCCGTGGTGCAGCCTATTGACAGAGGCCTGATCCATTTGCTGCAGGAACAGGACCATTTGTATACCCTTTACCTAAAAGGCATCCGGGATGGCAAGGTTTTGAGTGAGCACGAGATCATTAGCTGCATTCAGCGCTCAATAAATCCATATTCCGATCTGGATATGTATTTGGCGGAAGCCGAAAACCCGGATCTGCGTTTCATTATTTCCAATACTACGGAAGCCGGTATTGCCTACGATGCAAACGACCGTCCGGACAAAGGGACACCAAATACTTTTCCCGCCAAGCTGGCTATTCTGCTATACAATCGCTTCCGGCATTTTGAAGGAGCTGCTGATAAGGGTTTCATCATTATCCCTTGTGAGTTGATCGAAAGCAATGGGGATAACCTCAAAAAGATCATCCTACAGTATGCCGATGATTGGGGGTGGGAGCCGGCTTTCGCCGAATGGCTGGAGTCATCCAATACATTTTGCAATACGCTGGTTGACCGGATTGTTCCGGGTTACCCAAAAGATCGCATCCATGCAATTTGGGAGGAGCTCGGTTACAAAGACAATCTGGTTGTGGAAGGGGAGCAATTTCACCTGTGGGTGATTGAAGCACCTGAATCCGTACAAAAAGAATTTCCTGCCGATGAGGCCGGATTGAATGTGGTCTTTACCGATGACCAAACACCCTATCGTACCCGCAAGGTGCGCATCCTGAACGGGGCGCATACATCCATGGTACCAGTAGGTATCCTCTACGGCATGGAAACCGTTCGCGAAAGCGTGGAAGATGAGGTCATGGGAGCCTGGATAAACAAAACCATATTTGAGGAAATTGTGCCGACCCTGGACCTTCCGCAGGAAGAGCTGGAGAAGTTTGCAAATGATGTCTTGGACCGTTTTCGGAATCCCTTCATCAAACACTACCTCATTTCCATCGCTTTAAATTCTACTTCTAAATTTAAGACAAGAGCCCTTCCATCACTCCTGGAATATCAGAAGCGAAAAGGATCACTGCCAAAGCGTCTGGTTCTGGCCCTTGCAGCTTTGATCCGCTTTTACAAAGGAACCTGGGTAGGCAATGAGATTCCTCTTAAAGATGACGCGGATATGTTGGAGTTCTTCTCCGGTTTATGGAATGATTTTGATACCGGAAAGATCAACCGGGAAGAATTGGTGGAGAAAGTGCTGGCCAATAAATCCATTTGGAAACAGGACCTCAACAAGGTAGATGGATTGCATGCACTAACAGTAGCGAGCCTTACAGAAGTGCATGAAGGTCGCCTGGAGGAGCTGCTGAAAGATCAAGCTTAGAAAATTTTATTCACAATAAAAATCAGACGACATGTATAGATCACTACTACGACTTATGATATTGCTGGTGTTGCCAACTGTCGCTTTTGGGCAACAACCGGTAGGCTGGGCAAGCCTAAACGGAGGTACTACGGGAGGAGAAGGCGGCCCGGTAGTGACCGCAACCACCCGTAGTGAACTCCTCACTTATATATCCTCCGACAATCCCTATGTCATCCGGGTACAGGATACCATTGAGCTTAACCTCTATGAAATGGTGGAAGTTGGTTCCAATACCACCCTTGAAGGATTGGGCACGAATGCAGTAATCCGTTATGGCGGTCTGGAACTTCAGGGAGAGAATATCATCGTTCGCAATCTGGAGATCTATGACTCCTACGACGGGGATTGGGGAGGTACCTCCCATAGTACCGATGCCATTACGGTTTATGGTGCAACCAATGTTTGGATTGATCACTGTTGGGTACATACCAGCGCCGACGGTATTTTGGATATCCGAAGCGATGGTCCGGGGAATCTTTCCGATTATGTAACGGTTTCAAATACCCGTTTCTCCGACCACAACAAGGTGATGCTCATCGGAGCAAGCAATAACGATACCTGGGATGCCGGTCATTTAAAGGTGACTTTGTATAAGTGTTGGTTTGATGGTACCATTGATAAGGGCCTGAATCAGCGAATGCCCCGGGCTCGATACGGTGACATTCACATTCTCAACAGTTATTATGAAGATATAGACTTTTACTGTGCCGCAGCACGGATTGAATCTGACCTCGTTATCGAGAATTGCTGGTACCGAAATTGTATTACACCGCATGAGATAGAAGATGTCGGACTGGGTTCAGAAGATCCGGATATTGTAGCGATTGGCAATATCTATGAATTTGCCACTGGAGATCAGCAGACTAATGGCGATGCATTTACACCCTCAGATTTTTACTCTTACACGCCTTTGGATAATCTGGATGTGCCTGGCATGGTTATGAATGATGCCGGTCCAATGAATCCGGACAACAATATTGCTCCGGTAGCAGTAGACGAAACGGTGCAATTGAATAATCTCACAGCTCCCGTTTTCATCGAGGCTGTCGACAACGATACCGATGCCGACAATGGCGATCTGCGCATTGCGGTCGTTCTGAATGAAGTACAGGGAAATCCGCTGATTCAACAAAACCTGATCATTTATTACCCCACAACTGATATGTCCGGACCGGATTCGCTCTATTACCAATTAGTCGATACCGATGGAGGAGTAGATACCGGACTGGTGGTGGTCAACCCGCCAGCATCTGCCACGCAAGATCTTTTTGAAGCAGGTGTGGAGATGAAAATCTCGCCTAATCCGGTTCAGGGAATTACCCAGGTGGAGCTGACAAGTCCTTTCGACGAGGATCCGCAGTTTAAACTGTATGACATATATGGTCGTGAGTACAGCCAATTGCTTTCAGCTGTCCAACATGCAGGCTCGGCATATACGCTGGAGTTTCAGGCTTCTAACCTGAGCCCCGGAACCTACTTTCTGCAGGTAATCCAGGGAAACAGAATGAGTTCGCAAAAGATCCTGAAAACAGAATAATTCAATCTTCAAAGAAGCTATAAAATGAGAGTAGTCCTTGTTTTAATACTCATACACGTTTTATTTAATGAGACCCACGCTCAGGTCTGGAATCCGGACCTGGGTGATGGGACTTATCAGAATCCCATTATTTATGCGGATTATTCAGATCCGGATGTAGTTCGGGTAGGAGAGGACTTTTACATGGTCTCTTCCAGTTTTAACTGCGCACCCGGCCTGCCCGTTTTGCATTCTACCGATTTGGTAAACTGGGAGATTGTCAATTATGTAATGCCTAAAGTTCCACCTTTTGATGTGTTTGATAAACCTCAACACGGAAATGGAATTTGGGCTCCTTCGATCCGGTTTCACGATGGTTGGTATTATGTATTCTACGGAGATCCGGACTTTGGCATCTACATGATCAAGACGCAGGACCCGGAAGGTGCCTGGGAAAAGCCCCATTTGGTTCATTCGGCGAAAGGCTGGATTGATGCCTGTCCGTTTTGGGACGAGGATGGCAATGCTTATCTGGTACATGCCTTTGCCGGCAGCCGGGCCGGAATAAAAACTATTTTGGTTTTGCACCGAATGGCAGCCGACGGTTCCCGATTATTGGATGATGGCGTATTGGTATTTGATGGCCATGAAGGACATGGTACGATCGAAGGACCTAAAATGTACAAGCGCAATGGCTACTACTACATCTTTGCACCGGCAGGAGGGGTAGCCACTGGCTGGCAAACGGTTTTACGCTCTAAAAATGTCTTTGGCCCCTATGAAGAAAAAATCGTTCTGGCTCAGGGAGATACTGATATTAATGGTCCCCACCAGGGAGCATGGATTGATACCGGCACGGGCGAGGATTGGTTCATCCATTTTCAGGAGAAGCAACCCTATGGCCGGATCGTACACTTGCAACCGGCTGTATGGAAAGACGACTGGATCATTATCGGTGAAGATGCAGACGGAGATGGCACCGGAGAACCGGTAGCTCGTCACAAAATGCCAAAAGTCAAGAAGAAATCCGCCAATAAAATCCCTCAGACATCCGACGAGATGGAGGAGATTGAATTGGGTCTTCAATGGCAATGGCATGCCAATCCGGAGCCGACCTGGGGCTACAATACCCCTTATGGGTACATGCGAATCTACACACAGATTCGCCCGGATCTGCAGGAGTCGCTTTGGAGCGCTCCCAATTTGCTGATGCAAAAATTTCCGGCACCGGCATTTACCGCTACGGCAAAAGTCGACTTCCAACATCACTATGACGGTGAGCGGGTCGGACTGGTTGTTATGGGCCGCGATTATTCCTACCTGGGTATGAAGCAGATTGCCGGGCGTTTATTCCTGTATCAGGCTGTTTGCCCGGATGCAGATAAAGGGGGAACTCAATCCTCCGTCGATATGATCCCGCTCTCACAAGGACAGGTTTACCTCCGGGTAAATGTGGCCGAAGGCGGCTTATGCACTTTTGCGTACAGCCTGGACGGCAGGTCTTTTACCGACTTTGGAGAACCCTTTCAGGCTCGGGAGGGCAAATGGATCGGTGCTAAGTTTGGATTTTTTGGCTTGCGCGATGCCCATGAAAGTGACGGGGGATATGTAGATATTGACTGGATGCGTATTACGGAACTGAAAGATTAAGAACCCTATGAAGAAGCTGCCTTTATTACTGGTCTTTCTGTTTGGAACCGTTTTTCTATCCGCCCAGGAGCAATTCATGCTTTGGTCGGATACCAATATGCCAAATGACAATGGCCAGCTTGTCGAGGACAGCATTGCCCGTGAAAGAATCTATCAGATAGACAAGCCTTACATTCGGGCATGGTTCCCTTCACAAGCCAGACGCAATGGGGCAGCAGTACTGATCATCCCCGGTGGTGGTTATGCGCGTTTATCGCACATTATTGCCGGCTCTACCATTGCTAAATGGTTTAATACATTCGGGGTGTCTGCTTTTGTTTTGTACCACCGGTTGCCACAATCTGCCCATGTGGAAACCTCTTATGAGGCACCGATACAAGATGCCCAACGTGCCATCCGACTCATTCGAGGCAATGCCGAAGAATGGGAACTTGATCCTGATCGAATTGGCACCACGGGCTTCTCGGCCGGCGGACATTTGGCCGCCTGCGTAAGCAATATTAAAACAGATTATGCCAAAGGAGGGGACTCTTTAGACGGACTTTCATTCCTTCCCAATTTTACTATCCTCGTTTCGCCGGTGATTAGTTTTGAAAAATATCGGCACAAAGGAAGCCGGGATAATTTGTTGGGCAAAGATCCTTCTCAGGAATTGATCCTTGCTTTTTCACCACAAAGACTGGTGGATGCCTCTTCCCCGCCTGCATTTATGGTGCATGCGGCCAACGATCGATCTGTGCCGGTACAAAATTCCATCTTTTATTCGATTGCTTTATCGGAAGCCGGCGTGCCATTCAGTCTGCATATTTTTCCTGATGGAGAACACAAAATTGAGCTCCGCAACAATCCGCTGAGTACCAACAACTGGTCAATGTTATGCGAGACATGGATGCAGGAAATGGGCTTTTTGGATAAATAAATCAAGGTGATGAAGAGGATTAGCCCGAATGTGATTTTCGTTTTTCTGCTGCTTATTCCCTTTTTAGGAAATGCGCAGTACGCTACGAAAATACATGTTGCTCAGGATGGCAGTGGCGATTTTTCAAGTATTCAGGATGCCATAGATGCCACAAAATCCTTTCCGGATAAGCCCATCACCATCTTTATTGCTCCGGGCACTTACCGGGAGAAGGTAAAAGTACACGCCTGGAACACGAATCTGACGCTATTCGGCGAAAGCCCGGAAAACACCCATATTGTCTGGGACGATTACTTCGATAAGATTGACCGGGATCGAAATTCCACTTTTTTTACCTGGACCATGCTGGTGGAGGGAAACAACTTTCGGGCGGAAAATTTAACTATAGAAAATGCTGCAGGACGGGTCGGTCAGGCTATCGCACTATCGGTGACAGCCGATCGGGCCGTCTTTAAAAACTGCCGCTTGCTGGGCAATCAGGATACCCTGTATCTGTCGGGGCACAATAGCCGCCAGTATTTTGAAGACTGTTATATCGAAGGGACCACTGATTTTATTTTTGGCCGCGCAACTGCCTGGTTTGAGAATTGTACCATTCACTCCAAAGAGGCCTCTTTCATAACGGCAGCCAGCACCACAAAAGGGAAAAAGTACGGTTTTGTGTTTCGCCATTGTAGCCTTTCGGCGAATGCCGGTGTTGGTCCTACCTACCTGGGTCGTCCCTGGAGATCATATGCGCAAACTATTTTTCTGGAATGTAAAATGGGCGGGCACATCCGGCCCGAAGGCTGGGACAACTGGTCCGGTACCGAAAATGAATCTACCGTTTATTATGCGGAGTACAAAAGTGCCGGCCCCGGAGCTGCCCCTCAAAGTAGGGTGTCCTGGAGCCATCAACTGAAGCCCCGAAAAGCAAAAATGATTACCCCACAAAAAGTGCTGGGGACTTGCCCCGACAAAGAAAAGAAGCAACCTGACTGGTGGGCTCGGCAGTGAGTGCGGCATCTGGCAATGGCCCCTAAGTTTATGTGACATACGATTATACTCTAAAATAATGCTTTATGAAAAAGATTTTACTTACCACCTTGTGTGTGTTGGGATTGAGCCTTTTTGCCTGGTCGCAATGCAATGATTACGACGTGATAGTTGCGCAGGATGGCAGTGGCGATTTCCTGACAGTTCAGGATGCCATCGATGCAGCTCCTTCAAATGCTACCGAACCGCATGTGATCTATATCAAAAACGGAGAGTATGATGAGAAGATTTACATCGAAAAACCCTTTCTCACTTTTATCGGAGAATCGCGTTACGAAACCATCATAAAAACGGCAGAATTGCGGCGCATCTGGCGGGAAACGAATCCCAGTGATTGGGGTGCAGCTACTGTAAACCTTACAGATTCAGCGACTGACATCCTGTTTGCCAACATGACCTTGCTCAATAATTTTGCCGAGGTTTTTCCGGATACACCGGATCCCAACGATCATACATTCACCATCCGCGGGGGAGGAGACCGGGTGATCCTGATCAACTGTGATATCATCAGTACAGGTGGAGATACCTGCGCGCTTTGGAACAACAGCAACGACGGTATGTACTATCACAGAGGCTGTTTCTTCACCGGCTGGGTAGATTATCTGTGTCCGCGCGGATTTTGCTATGTGGAAGGCTGTGACTTTTTCGGCTACAACAACAACGCCAGCCTCTGGCACGATGGCAGCGATAATGAAGAACACAAGTTTGTGCTGCGCGACTGCGTTTTTGACGGGGTGATCGAGTTTGCGCTGGGCCGCTATCATTTAGACGGACATTTCTTCCTGCTTGATAATTATTTTACCAAACCCATGCGAAACAAGGCCATTTATCATGTGGACGGAGCAGATCCTTTGCAGTGGGGCGAACGAGTATATTACTACAATTGCCACAAGGACAAAGGCGACTATCCCTGGCATTTGGATAACCTGTCAGACTCCGGCATTAGTGATCCGGATGAGATTACCGCTCAATGGACCTTTCAAAACAGCTGGGATCCCGAATCTCTGATCATAGGAGTGATGCCATTTGCTTCATTGCCTCGTCCGATAAACGGTAAATTGGATGCACCGCTTTCTCAGGATGTGGAGTGGGTCGCCGGTCGTTGTGTGGTTTCACATGATGTTTACTTTGGCACAGATCCGGACAATCTCAACTTTATGGGAAACCAGGAAGCATCGAGTTTTGATCCGGGTGATCTGGAAGAATGCACGCCCTATTTCTGGCGGATTGATGAAATCACTGAAGATGGAGAGACCATTCCGGGAGAGGTTTGGGCATTCACTACAGAAATTGTATCGCCTCCGGCACAAGTGACCAACCCGCGCCCGGAAGATGAATCCACCGCTTATGGCAGTCAGTTGTGGTTGAAGTGGGATGCTGATCTCGAAAAAACCGACAGCTTCTATGTGTATTTTGGAAAGGAGGGGGAAATGGAATACCTCAACAAGACGGCAAAAGACAGCATCAAAGTAAGCTTTTTGGATCCGGGTTCCATCTATGAATGGAGAATTGATGCCAGGAATCACATTGATGTGACCGAAGGGGAGCCATGGAGTTTCCTTTATGGAGGATCAAGTGGCATTTTTGATTTGAATCCCAACGCACGCGAGTTTATAAAAAGCATCAGTCCGAATCCGGTTACCGATCAGGCCATATTAGAATTTGAACTGCCAAAATCCGGAAAAGTCCGGATAGATTTGATGGATATGCAGGGTCGGACCATGAAAAGTATTCGGGACGAAAGGATGGCATCCGGTACCCATATTTTATCATTTTCAATATCTGGGCTTTCGAGCGGGATGCATTTTTGCCGGATGAAATATGAAGGAAAAACGGAAATCATCAAATTATTTGTCGATTAGCCTGATTTTGGCAAATAAGTTTTGGAAAAGGTCACTGCTCGCAGTGGCCTTTTTTTGATTTCCAAAGCCTCAAAAAGACCTTTTGGCATCAAATATTTGAGTATTGTTGCGAAAACAAAATTATGTATTGAGTTGAGGTTGTTTTTAGATGGTAATAAGCCGGAAGCCTTGTAATTCAGCATTTTATTACCCCGTTGTTACTTTTTGAATAGCATTTGATAAAAAATGCGATGCCTGCTCAGGGGGGGGCTGCCTACCTTGCAGAATACAATTACGGGAGTATGTTATCCCAAACCATTAATTCAAAATTTTAACACTCTTTATTATGAAGCGACACATTTACACACTGGCAATGGCCATCTGTTTTTTGATTCCGGGTCT
Source organism: Bacteroidota bacterium (assembly GCA_018222965.1). Taxonomy (GTDB): domain Bacteria; phylum Bacteroidota; class Bacteroidia; order Chitinophagales; family Saprospiraceae; genus JAAEZH01. Next base: position 267,111 of record JAAEZH010000001.1, on the reverse strand, counting down.
TGCCCTGGCTCAGACAAACCTGACTTACATTTCTGCAAACTCACCTGCTGACGGAAACGACGCAATTGTTTCAGCAGAACTGGAAGCAATGGGTTATACTGTTACGGTTGTAGGAAGTGGTGATTACACCATTACTACCCACACAGATACCAATGCCGATGTAATCGTATTTGGTGAGGCACTGAGCTCAAGCGCAGTTGTACCTTTTGCTGACTCTGGTTTTCCGGTTCCTTGTGTAAGCCTCGAAGGCTATTGCCCACGAAGCAACCGTTGGAACCTTCTTGCAAGCGACGATGACTTTGGTCAGATCCGCGAGGATGGCGCTAATGGTATTACTCCGGTTATTCCTGACCATTATTCCAATACAGTAGTTTCGGATCACGTAATCTTCTCTGCCGCCGGTCTCGGTAACGGCGAAGACTTTGCCTGGTCTGAAGAAGGTACGCTTCCTCCGGAAGTGGTTTGGTTTGACCTGCCACAGGCTGCAGCAACTGCACATGCGCAAATTGCAACAGAGGATGGTCTGAATACTTTCTGGACTGTTGAGCCGGATGCTGACGACGCTACCAACCCACTCCAGCACCGTCTGGTTATCTGGGGTGTTCACGACAACGGATTGGGAGCTGCAACTGATGACTTCTACGCTGTTTTGGGCAACTCTGTTGAGTGGGTACTTGGCAACCTCAGCTCTACTGTAGAGACTGATGTACTGGAAGGTACTCTGATCAACAGCCCAAACCCATTCACTGTTTCTACTACCATCTCTTTCGAGTTGAAAGAAGCTGCTGACATGGAGCTGCGTGTTTATGACGTATTTGGTAAACTGGTTTCTGTTGAGCAGGCGTCTTTCACTGCCGGTTCTCAGGAAATGATTTACGAAAATGCAAACCTGACTCCAGGTATGTATGTATACACTCTTTTTGCTGACGGCCTTTTCGCCGGTAGCGGAAAAATGATTCGTCAATAAGAACTAGCTATAAAAGAACCGGGCGCGGGAAAAGAAACTTTCCGCGTGCCCGGTCTCTTTAAACCTACTTCTGTTAGCGCACAATGTTTTTGCTTTTCTCTAGCCAAAAACAAGACATACTGGGCCTGCATAAACGAAATTACCCCAGTAAAAAGAATATTTTGTCACATTTAGCCATGGAAACGGACGGTAGGCTTTCGCCGAATGTTGGAGCGTGTATGACCTTACTGCCTTTCCCGAAATTCAATTAAAATCAAGTCGACTTATGAAAATTCCTTTTTACAGAAAGGTGTCATGGCTGCTCCTGGGACTAAGTTTTTGGATCTGTCAGGCAGGCCTGGCTCAAACCGTCACTGGTACGGTTTCTGACAATACAGGTGAGACCCTGATCGGTGTAAACGTGGTAGCACAATCCTCCGGCCTTGGTGTCTCTACAGACTACGAGGGCAACTACAGCATCGAAGCTGCGGGTTCTGATACCCTGGTTTTTACTTATGTAGGTTATCGACCCACTAAAATTGCTGTAAATAACAGAACGACCATAGATCTCGAAATGGAATCGGACGTAACACTCCTCAACGAGATTGTAGTAGTGGGTTATGGTAGCATGCGTAAAAGTGATGTTACCGGTGCCATCTTCTCTGTTGAAGAAGAAGCGCTTACTGATGTGAAATCCGGTAACGTATTTGAAGCCTTACAAGGACGGGTTCCGGGTATGGCTATTTCAAGAGATAACGGCCGCGCCGGTTCTGACGTCGGACTGCTCATTCGGGGCAAGCGTTCTTTGAATGCGAGCAACGGCCCGCTGGTAATGGTTGATGGTGTTCCTTATGGAGATAATATCGACATTGCCCCTGAAGATATTAAGTCTGTTGAGGTACTGAAAGATGCATCTTCAACAGCTATTTACGGTTCTCGTGGTGCAAACGGAGTAATACTCATTACAACCAAGCGCGGAACCGCCAAACGTTCAGCAATCCATGTGAATACATACTATGGTATTGCGGAGGCATTCCAACAAGTGCCGGTTTATGGCCGCGATGGGTATATCCAGGCAAAGATTGATGCCAATAAAGATTTTGACGATTGGGATACCGAGCCTAATCCACAAAACGTTTTCCTCGGCGACGAACTCGCCGGTTTCGAAGACGGAACAGAAACAAACTGGCAGGATCTGGTTTCTCAAACCGGAATCCAGCAAAGTATCCGCCTTGGTTTTGAAGGTGGAAGCCAAAACTTTGGCTATAATACCTCTCTTACCTACTTCAAGGAGAAAGGGGTAATGAAGTCAGACAACTTCGAGCGCTTTGTTTTCCAAAACAACATGGATACCAAAGTAAATGACTGGATAAAAGTGGGGATGTCTTCTGTATTCTCCCACCGCCAGCGCGACGGACGGGGCCCTCGCTTTACAGATGCTGTGTATCAATCTCCCATTGTGGAAGCATACGACAGCCTGGGCAACTACATTTTCCAGCCAAACTTCGCCAATCCGCGGAAAAGCCCATTGGCTTATCTCGAAGACGAAGAACAGGACCGTACAACGCGTATCTTTTCTACTGTTTACGGACAAGTTCAGATCCTTCCAAATCTTACTTTCCGCACAAACCTGAATGGGGATGTTTCCCTTCGCCGCTTCGGATACATGTATCCGCAAAAAGCAGAAAACGAAGGATTCACCATGTCTGGTATTGACCAATACAATAACTACGGCTGGCTGTGGAATAATATCCTGACCTACAATCAGGAGATCGGTGCCAGCTTCCTGAATCTGACCCTCGGGCATGAGGTACAGGAAGACATCTACGAGTTCTATGGCATTGATGGCCAGGAGCAACAGTTTGACCAAACTCTTTGGTACAACCTCGCTTCCAATAAGAATCAAATTACAGAAAGCTCCCTGCGTGAGTCAGCCCTGGTTTCCTTCTTCGGACGGGCAAACTACAGCTTTGACAATAAATACATCTTCAATGTTTCCGGCCGTTTTGACGGTGCATCTCAATTGAGTGAAGGCAACAAATGGGATTTCTTCCCGGCTGCTTCGGCTGCCTGGGTGTTGAGCAACGAAGACTTTTTGACCGATAGCGAACTGATCACCGACATGAAACTCCGTGTTGGATATGGTGTAACGGGTAATGCATCCATTGCTCCTTATTCTACAGCTGCAGCGCTGAATGCCAATCCGCTCTACTACCAGTTCGGGGAGCCGGGCAATGAAACAGAAGCCTTTGGTTATCGTCCGATTGCACTGGCAAGTGCGGATCTGCGTTGGGAACGTACCCGCCAATTTAACCTGGGTGTGGATTTCGGTTTTTTCAACAATCGTTTGAGTGGTACACTGGATTTGTTTAGATCCAATACAGACCGCCTTCTGCTACAGGATCAACTGCCTCCTTCCACTGGATTTGACAACGTATTTGTGAATGCAGGTGCCACAGAATCCTATGGATGGGAATTGTACCTGCGCTCCTATAACTTTAATACAGAGAATTTCGACTGGAGTACCGAGTTTACTTTCTTCGGTTCCCGCGAGAAAATTACAGAATTGGCTTCTGGTTTGACGGAAGATGAGGGGAACCTCTGGTTTGTGGGACAGCCAATTGATGTATACTATGATTTCAATAAAACGGGAATCTGGCAACTGGGGGAAGAGGACGATCCGCTCTTCGGCGGTTTGGGTACCATCAAAGTAGAAGACTTTGACGGAAACGATACCATCAACTTCGACGACCGCCAGGTATTGGGTACATCCAACCCGCTTTGGAGTGCCAGTATCATCAACACTTTCGAGTTCTTCAACTTTGATCTTACCGTAAATATTTACGCAAAGATCGGTCACATGATCGATGCCGGAGCATACAGCTTTGACCCGCGTATGTATGACAACATGCTTGCCGTTGATTACTGGACGCCGGTAAACCCAACGAATGAGTACCCGGCTTATAACTCGGCACTAGCCGAATTGCCTTACGAATACACCCTGCGTTACCGCAACGGGTCTTTTGTGAAATTGCGTAACGTCACATTGGGATACCGTCTTCCTGAAAGTGTTTTAGGTAACGGACCGTTCTCCAATATCCGTTTTTATGCATCCGGTCGTAATGTAGCTATCCTCCACAGTAATTTGTTTGATGGCCTGGATCCGGAACGCAATGGTAGTATCAACTGGCCATTGGCCCGTCTGTGGCTCTTTGGAGTAGATGTGACCTTTTAATCGGATGGACATTTCGCCGAAAGGCAGAATGAAAAAATAGAAAACAATGAAAAAAAGCATATTTATAACTTCTCTGGTGATGGTATTCGGCTTGACCGCCTGCCAAAAATTCCTGGAAGAAGATTTTAAAAGTGGGGTAAACTCTGCCAGTATCACGGATTCAGAGCAGACTTTCGAAACCCTGATTAATTCCTCTTTTGTTACCCTGCGTGCCTGGTACGGAAAAGAAAACGGATGGGATCTTACAGAGGCAGGTACAGATCTTTATACCTGGGGATTGGATAACCGTTCCCGCGGATTTTGTACCTACGAGACCTTTACAACTTCGGAAGAACAGGAACGTGTTGGTGCTATGTGGCGCGAGTTATACAAAGCGCTAAATACCTGCAACATCATCCTGACAAATATTGACGAAGTTCCTTATGAAAGCGATGACTTGCGCGAGCAACGCCGTGGGGAGGTTAGCTATTTGCGTGCCCACTACTTGTGGCTGATTTCGGAGATTTGGGGAGGGGTACACTTTAGCCTGGAGCCAAGTGAATTGGCTGTACACGAAGCCAATCGTACCGACCTTTCCGTTTGGCACGATCAGATCATTAGCGATTTACACACTGCCCTGAACCGGGTAGAAGATCGTGCACTGGGCGAAGATTATGGTCGTCCGGATAAAGCAGCTACTGAAGCCATGCTGGCACGGGTACACCTGTACTACGAAAACTACGACAGTGCATCAATCTATGCCCAAAACGTAATCAACAATTACGATTTTGCCCTGATTGACGACTATGCATCTATTTTTGATATAAACAACATCAAGAATTCAGAGGTGGTATGGGCCGTAAATTATTCCGATGATCCGGAATATACCCGAACCAACCTGACGGATGTTGTAGGTGATGAGTATAACGGCGCCGGTTTGATTCAGCGTGACGGAGGTAACACCGGTCACCTGATGTACGAAATTCGGTATGAGAATACCTCCTGGGGAATGGTTCGTGATTTGGAAAATGGCCGTGGTTTCCAGCGTTGGATGCCTACCCGTTTCTTCATTGAGCTTTTTGACGAGACCATAGATGAGCGTTTTTACGCTTCCTTCAAAAATACCTGGTATTGCAACTCTGAAAACATCCCAACCTGGTCTGATGATACTTACTGGATTGGCGATGATGAGTTATCGGTTCCGGCCAACCTGCAGGGACAGCCCTTGTTTAGCGTAGGAGATACTTCTATTGCTTTTTACAAGCAACCATTGCCGGATGATGCGCGTGCACGTCTGCAGGAAGATGCGATCCGCCAGTTTGACCCGGAAGGTGGTTTCCTGATGTTTGATATCAACGATATGTATCTGGCAGACGGAACACCAAATGACGATATCATCAATCGTCAGTTCTATTTCCCGATTACAAAAAAATATGAAGATCCAACCCGTTTGGAAATTGCTACCCAGTTTAGCGAACGCGACGCTATGGTATTCCGAATTGCGGAAATGTACCTGATTGTTGCAGAAGCAGAGATGCTGGGTGGTGACAAGAGTGTGGCATTGGATTTCATGAATCAGTTGCGTCGTTCACGTGCCTATGACGGCATGGAAGCAGCAATGGAAATTTCCATTGACGAGTTGGATATTGATTTTATCCTCGACGAACGTGCTCGGGAACTGGCTACAGAATACCAGCGATTCTTCGACTTAAAGCGTACCGGTAAACTGGTAGAGCGTGTCTCTGCTTACAACACAGATGCTGCTCCATACATTCAGGAGTACCATAAATTACGCTTTATCCCACAAACGCAAATTGATGCGATGACCAACGCTGTTGGTTATCAGAATCCAGGATATTGATTCGGATAGATTTGGAAGAGGGCCCTCTTTTCTTTTTAAAGCGCTGAAAAGGGGCCCTTTCCAACTTTCGAAATCTAAAGAGGAATTGGGGTGCCCCAAGCACCCCGCATCCTATCATTGATAAAAAAAAAGTATAATGAAGAACAGTTACCTAACCTTGTTGTTAGGCTTCCTCTTCTTTTCGGTCAGTTTATATGGCCAGGAGTGGATAGTTTACAATGCCAATGAAGTTCCAACTGATTTTGGATTTAGTTCCAATAGTGGTTCTGCAAACTCTTTAGTCGAAGTCATCGACGACCCGGAAATTCCGGGCAACAAATTGCTCTTCTACATCAGCCCGGACACCGACTCTCAATATTCTTTTACCAATTCCCTGCCCGCAACAGTAAACGATCTCACCATTGCTATGCGGGTTCGTGGTATACCGGGTATAGATACACTCGTTCGTCTTTTCGACCTGGACGTACGTTTTGCAACTGTAAATTTAAGAGAAAAGTTTATCATCGATTATGATGATGATCTGAAGTTTGAGCGATCTGGTGAAACAGCCGAACTCACCGGAGCCGCAGACTGGCATATCTGGCGTTTTGTTTGCAACGGATCAAGCAATGACTGGTCGCTGTATGTAGATGAAGATGATACACCGCTGATTCAGTCTGCTTCGCCCGATGGCACTTCCGACCAGTATTTCAAAATGGGAGACGGAAGTGGTGGAAACAGTATGGGCTCCCTGATAGACTGGGTAGCCTGGGATACGACCGGAGCATACAACCCAATCGAATCTCCCTTACCAGCCCTTTCCGGAACTACCGTAGATAAACCGGAGATTGTTTTTCTGACCCAGCGTGACTGGGTGTTTTACGATACTTATGGCTATTTCGCTGACTCCCTGCATGTAGCTGATCTAAGAAACCAGGGATACACCGTACACATGCCGACCTACTCCGATTATTCGGATGTTACGGCTGATGAAGATGACCTGCTCAAAAAAGCCGACCTGGTTATTCTGGGAAGAGGTACGAGTAGCGGAGATTTTGACGATGCCGATGATGTAATCTGGTCTGATCTGAAGACGCCCGTAATGCTGATGAGCAACTTTGTGGTTCGTGCAAACCGCCTGGGTTGGATGGGCTCCAATGATACACAGGATTTTGCCAGACTGGATACTTTCTATGCCAATGTAGCTGCTCCGGCGGATCCGATCTTTAGTGGTTTGAGCATTCCGCCTGATGGTGTGGTACCTTACGCAGAGGATTACCTGGGTGCAGTATTGGCTGATGAATCCATGTTGAATGGGGAAGTTTTGTTACGCCTGGAAGGAGTAGGAGAAGCTTACCGAATTGACAACGCCAACGGAGAAATTACCGACACTTTTGATCTGGCTGATTATGCAGACAATGTGCTGATGGCCCGTTGGACTCCCGGTGATTCCATGTATGTGTACAGCAGCGATCTGCCCGGATTTACTTCCGTTGTGCCAAATGGTTATCGTTCATATGTTACTGTGGGCCACGATCGGGAATACGATACCGATCTCGCTACCCGAATCCGCGATTATTATGTATTCACAGATTTTAGTCGTCAGGCCTGGTTGAATGAGGTAGAATACCTGATCAATCTCAGCAGCATGGGCAATGCCGATCTGCAACGCATTGAAGTGGATGGTGTATCGATTCCATTCGATCCGGATAATGGCAGCATTGATTATGCTTTCCTTCCCGGCACAAACCCGGGACATGAGCCTGTCGTTTCAGCGCTTCCCAAAGCAGCTGATGCTACGGTAAGTATTGCACAGCCGGGCAGTGTTGACGGCTCTGCAGTAATTACGGTAACTGCCGATGATGGCGTTACGACCAAGACCTACACACTCAATCTTTCTGTCCGCACGGGCGAAGGCGTAATCGTCTTCGTAACCAATACAGATTGGGTTGAATTCGATACCTACGGACCTTATGCGGATTCCCTGTTTGTAGTGGACCTGGAAAATGCAGGTTACGATGTAATTGTAACTGATTATTCTGATTATTCCAATGTCGACAGCATGGAAACCAAAGCACTCGAAATGGCAGACCTCGTAGTACTTGCACGTGGTACTTCCAGCGGTGATTTTGACGATGCTGATGATGTGGTTTGGGCTGAATTGGAAACACCGGTTGTTCTGATGAGCAACTTTGTGGTTCGCGCCAACCGTTTGGGATGGGTTCGATCCAATGATACACAGGACTTTGCCAGACTGGATACTTATCAGGCAGAAGTCAATACACCGGGTGATGCGATTTTCGCGGGGGTATCTGTACCAAGCGGAGGCATTTTCCCTTATGCCGAAGATAACCTCGGAATTGTAATTGCCGATGAATCTAAAATGACCGGTGAAGTACTGGTTAGACTGGAAGGAGTAGGGGAGGCTTACCGCATTGACAACGCCAACGGCGAAGTAACCGATACCTTCGATCTGTCTGATTTTGACGAGAATATCCTGATGGCTCGTTGGGCTCCGGGTGATTCTATGTTTGTAAGCAATATGGATCTGCCAGGATTCAATAGTGTAGTGCCAAACGGATACCGTTCCTATGTGACCGTGGGGCATGACCGCGAATATGACACCAATCTCAATACCCGAATTCGGGATTATTATTCTTTAACCGGTGCCGGAAACAGCCTTTTCCTGCACGAGGTTGGAAATCTGATCGATATATCGGAAGAGAATCCGAATGCAGATAAATATGCTTACCTGACGGATTTATCCATTGATGGAGAAACGCTTGAAAACTTCAATCCGGTTAAGTTTTTCTACAGCCTGCAATTACCTGCAGGTAGTCCGGTGCCGGCCACATTAGGTGTGCCTTCCTATCCGGATGCCGTGGTTACTTATGACTTACCTACAGCCTTGCCTGATACCGCTTATGTAAATGTCGCTTCCGCGGATGGATCCGGCATGCTGACATATTCTGTTGAACTGACGATCGGAACCAATACCCACGATCCGAAGCTTGCCGGCATTCAGGTATATCCGAATCCGGTACGTGAAACCCTTTTTGTGGAATTGCCGCAAGAACTGACAGAGTGTAACATCAGCTTATTCTCCGTTAGCGGACTTCTGCTTGACCAACTGCAAAGCAATGGTCAGGTATCCGAAATCAATTTACAGGATAAAGCACCTGGTGTTTATATCCTTCAAATTCGGGTAGCAGATCAGGTTTACACACAAAAGGTGATTAGAAATTAAATAATTCCGACTGTCATTTGCAGTCTAAAAAATAGCCGGGTTCCTTCGGGGACCCGGCAACTTTCAAGCCTATGATTTTACGCTTTCTCCCATTTAGCCTGCTCGTATTCCTCGGGTTTTCCTGCGGGAATGGTGATACGCCTGACGAAAATGCTGCCGGTGGGTCTGTGGTAAGGGTGTCAAATAAAGCCGATGTTGCTCAAAACGATGCGCTTATTTCACTGGATATTCAATCCCTGCAAAGCACAATCACCGATTTCGATCCCTCCAAAATTAAATTGACGGAGGGAGAGGCTGTTATACCCTTCGATTTGGTAGATAAGGATGCAGATGGCACTCCGGATGCGTTGCTTTTATCGTTGGATGTACCGGCTTTCGCCGAAAGGCAAATAAATATTGGAAGCCTGTCTGAAGGTGAAACGCTGCCCGATTTCCCCAAACGAACGCAGGCAGAACTTTCGCACAAAACAGGCGGTAATTGGGAAAACAGAGAATACCAGGCCGGCAGTTTTGAGAATGTACAGGAACTACATGTACCTGAGGAACACACCGATCACTCCTGGTTTATTCGCTATGAAGGACCCGGCTGGGAATCCGATTTGGTTGGTTATCGCTTTTACCTGGATTGGCGCAATGCCACCGATATTTTTGGCAAGAAAACCACTGATATGGTTCTGCAGGGAGTGGGTCAGGATGGATTTGATTCCTATCACGAACCCGCTGGCTGGGGAATGGATATTCTCAAAGTTGGACAATCGCTGGGAATGGGCTCTCCGGGTATCTGGACGGGCGAAAAAGCCATGCGAGTAGAAAAAACCGACTCTTTGTATTGCGAAGTGGCCGAGAACGGCGATCTCCGCTCGGCTATCCAAACAACCTACTACGGTTGGGATGCCGGAGAAGCTGTTACAAAGCTGGTTTCTACCCTTTCTATTGATGCCGGAAGCAGACTTACCAGGGCTCAGTTGAAGACGGATGCACCGCTTTCAAATCTTTGCACGGGAATCGTCAAACACGATTCTGCCAGGGTAATTAAGTCAGATGGTGCTGCCGATTGGGGATACCTCGCTACCTGGGGAAAACAGAGTCTGGCAGAAGATATGCTGGGCATGGCAATCCTGTATAAAAAGAGCGATCTGATCAGTCTGGAAGAAGATGAACACAGCCATATTGCACAATTAAAACCCTCCGAGAATAATACAGTGACCTATTATTATTTGGCAGCCTGGGAGCAGGATCCAAATGCTATAAAAACGGAAGCTGAATTCATTCAATACCTGAATAATCTTACTAAAACGCTAAGCTCCCCGCTCGAAGTGAGTGTGTCTGTCCTTACCAAGTAGCAGTCCACAACCTGACCTGGAGCGGTAAAATAATATTGTTATGAAATTCACATCTATAAAATCTGGATTGGGCACCTGGGGAGCCTTGTTTATACTGATGCTGGGCACAAGTTCCTGCAATCAGAAGCAGGCTGATCCGCTTTCGGCAGAAAGTGTGCAAAAACTGACGGTAAGCATCTCTGAAGAGAAAGACTGGTCTGAGCGCATGGCCCTGTCCATTATAAAGCGTAGTCCGGAAGCCTGGATGAATGATTTTGCTGAAACACCACAATGGAATTACACACATGGGCTAATCTTGCATTCCATGATCAAAACCTGGGAACAAACAGGAGAGGATCTCTATTTTGGTTATGCAAAAGCTTATGCCGATACCATGATCATGGAGGATGGAAGCATCCGCGATTACGACATCACCAGCTTTAATATTGATCACATTGCCCCAGGCTGGTTTTTATTGAAAGTTTACGAAGAAACAAAGGAAGAACGCATTCTGAAGGCCATTAAAACCCTTAAGGATCAGTTGGAATGGCAACCGCGCACCAAGGATGGAGGATACTGGCACAAATTGCGCTACCCCTGGCAAATGTGGTTGGATGGCCTGTTTATGGGAGAACCATTCAATGCCCGCTATGCAGTGATGTTTAACAAGCCGGAAATTTTTGATGATATCGCCACTCAATTTAAACTGGCAGAAAAACATACGCGAGACGAAGAAACAGGGCTGCTGTATCATGGATATGACGAAAGCCGTTTACAACGATGGTCCGATCCCGAAACCGGCCTTTCTTCCGAATTCTGGGCCCGCGCCATGGGATGGTATGTAATGGGCATCGTGGAAGTACTGGATGAATTTCCGAAAGATCATCCCGGCCGACAGGATCTTATCGACATTTTAAATAGGAGTCTGGATGCCGCACTCAGGGTACGCGATCCCGAAAAACACGTTTGGTGGCAGGTGCTGGATCAGCATCACCGGGAAGGAAACTACCTGGAGTCCACTTCTTCCTGCATGTTTACCTACGCCATGATCAAAGGCGTAAATAGGGGCTATTTACCGGAAACCTATCGAGCGGAAGCACAGAAGAGCTACAACGCTATTCTGGATGAATTTATCCGGGTAGATGAAAGCGGTGAGGTACATCTTACAAATTGCTGCGCCGTAGCCGGATTGGGGGGCAATCCTTATCGCGATGGAACTTATGACTATTATATCGGCGAGCCCATACGGGAAGATGATCCTAAAGGTCTCGGCCCATTTGTCATGGCCAGCCTAGAATTTGAGAAGGGAGCCAATAACTAAAATATGAGAACTTTTTTCCTGCTTTTCACCATCTGTCTGGTCCAAAATATGAGCCGCGCTCAGGTAACAAATCCCATCCCCGAATTGATAGAAGCCTCCGGTTTGGAGTACCAGCTATCTGAATATGGGGTTGTTCCGGAGAGCAGTTCTTCCAAGCCCAAGGCACGGATTAATGTTTTACGACAGGAGCCGGGAGGTAAACGTCTGTTTGTCAATGATCTAAGAGGTTCGCTTTGGGCGATGGAAGCCGGAGAATCCAGCTTGTTTCTGGATCTGAAAGCTCAGTTTCCCGCCTTTGTAGATGAGCCCGGAAAAGGAACGGGATTTGGAGCAGTGGCCTTCCACCCGGATTATGCCAATAATGGTAAATTCTATACTTCCCATGCAGAATCGAGTGGGAGTGGAGTAGCCGATTTTTCGCCCATCGTAAACAATGGAATCGCCTTGCAATGGGTCGTTTACGAGTGGACCATGGATGATCCGGCTTCCGCCGAATTTGAAGGCACATCTAAAGAAGTATTCCGGGCAGATTTTCCCTATGTACTGCACGGAATTCAGGATATGCAATTCAATCCGAATGCAGAACCCGGCGATTATGAATACGGCTTATTGTACATCTGCCTCGGCGATGGCGGGTCCAGCCTAAACTTCCTGCCGGAAAACCTGCAGACGCCGGAATCTTATCTGGGGACCATTTTCTGTATTGACCCTTCCGGGAATGACAGCGCCAATGGAAATTATGGAATTCCATCTGAAAATCCTTTTGCAAACGATGGGGATCCGAATACACTAGGAGAAATATGGGCCTATGGTTTTCGAAATCCACACCGCATTTCCTGGGATACCGAAGGCGAAGGCATCATGCTGATCGGAGACATCGGAGAAAAGAACATCGAGGAATTAAACCTCGGCGTGAAAGGGGGTAATTATGGATGGGACAATCGAGAAGGTACTTTTCTGTATGATCGCGAAATTGGAACCACTACGGTCTTTGAGTTGCCGCCCGACGATGCCATGTACAATTACATCTATCCCGTTGCTCAGTATGATCACGATGACGGAGTAGCCATTGTTGGCGGCTTCGTTTACCGCGGAACACAGTTTCCGGAACTCTACGGACAGTACATTTTTGGCGACATAAAATCGGGCCGGATATTTCATGTTCCCGTCGAAGAACTGGAGCTCGGAAGTCAGGCCACCATCCGGGAAATCACCCTGATAGGTAACAACGGCGATGAAACCAATTTACTGGCTACCGTATTCTACAGCCGGGCAGATTTACATTTTGGTGTAGACGATTCTGGTGAATTGTATATCCTCACCAAAGCAGACGGTACAATCCGTCAGTTTAAAGAAGTTGGATCGGTTTCTATACAGGAGCCCCAGACCATCCGGATGGACTTTGTGTCTCCGAATCCGGGTAACGGGCTGTTTGTCCTAAACTGGCCCGAAGGCAAAAGAGGACCTGCGAAAATACAAGTAGTTGATGCCCGGGGGAAATTGCTGCGGCAAATATCCCTGAATGGCTACGAGACCAGCATAGATCTCAGCGACCTGCCACAAGGAAATTACTGGTTGACTGGTGTATTTGGCGAGACAAAGCACTATACCATGCAACTGATGATAATAAGAGAATAATTAATGTAAGCGTCTGTTTTTACGAGGCTGTCCTTTCCGGGCAGCCTTTTGTTTTTGTTCTTTATCTTTCGGGATGGCTCATAATCACGATCATCAACATCATCATCATTCCGGAGACAATCTCCGGCTTGCCTTTTTTCTGAATCTCGGATTTACCATTCTGGAGATATTTGGTGGCTTGTATACCAATAGCGTGGCTATATTGTCGGATGCGATTCACGATTTGGGAGACAGCCTGTCCCTGGGATCGGCCTGGTACCTGGATCGGAAATCCCGACAACAAGCTGATAAGAAGTTTTCTTTTGGGTATCAGCGCTTTTCATTGCTTGGAGCTCTGATCAACAGCCTGGTCCTTATTGGTGGTTCTATCTATGTAATTACGGAAGCTGTAGGTCGCTTGATGGACCCCGAACCATCGGATGCCGGCGGAATGGTAGTATTTGCGATCATCGGGATCACAGTCAATGGTTATGCCGCCTGGAAATTGAGTGGCGGGAAATCGCTGAATGAAAAGGTGGTTAGCTGGCATTTATTGGAAGATGTACTTGGCTGGGTGGCTGTGTTAATCGTAGCCGTGATCTTGTATTTTACTGATCTCTACTACTTGGATCCGGCTTTATCCCTGCTAATCACTGCATACATTTTGTGGAATGTCCTGCGGCGTTTGAAGGAAACTTTATATATCTTTTTGCAAGGCATCCCGGATGATATTAACCTGCAACAGATAGAAGAAAAACTGCTTCAGGTCCAACATGTGCATTCCCTGCACCATACCCATGTGTGGTCGCTGGAAGGAGAGCATCACGTTTTCACCACGCATGTGAAGTTGAAAGAGATCGCTAAATTTGAGCAGTTGCTGGAAGCAAAGAAAAACATCAAAAGCATCCTGCGGGAATATCCGTTTAAGCATTATACCATAGAAACGGAACTGGATGCCGAAACCTGTGATCTTTGCCAGTAATTAGTTTATTAGCTTTGCCAGACAAACCTCAATAATTTGGATTTTCAGCAGATTCAAAAGGCCGTTAAATCCGGAGAATTTAAGCCGGTGTATTTCCTGCACGGACAGGAGCCTTATTACATTGATCAGATAGCTGATCTCATTGATGAAAAAGCCCTTACCGAATCGGAACGCGCTTTTAATCACACGGTCCTTTATGGCAAGGATACAACAGCCAATCAGGTCATCGATGCTGCTCGCCGGTATCCCATGATGTCCCAACGCCAGGTAATTATCCTGAAAGAAGCCCAGGATATGAAAGAGCTCGCCGGGCTGGAGAGATATTTGGAAAACCCACTGGAATCGACAGTTCTCGTGATATGTTATCGTTATAAGAAGCACAAACTGACCGGCAAATTTGGCAAACTGGTAAAGGCCAAAGCGGTGGTCTTTGAATCCAAAAGAGTCTACGATAATCAGATGCCCGAATGGGTGATGAGTTATCTGAAAAGTAAAAAACGGGATATTGATCCCGGAGCAGCCAGGCTGGTAGCTGAATACCTCGGAACCAATTTATCCAATGTAACCAATGAGCTGGAAAAGCTAATCCTGAATATCCCGGCCGGACAAAAAATCACCGATAAAGAAATTGAAGAACATATCGGAATCAGCCGGGAGTACAATGTATTTGAACTGCAAAAAGCATTGGGTATTCGAGATACAGGCAAAGCCTTCAGGATCATCAAGTATTTTGCGGGTAATGCCAGAAAGCACCCCCTGGTGATGGTTATCGCTGCCTTGTATAATTATTTCAGCAGGCTGTATGTCTTAAAGGGATTGATGGCTGCTCGTAAGTCCGAACAGGAAATACTCAAAGCCCTGGGTCTGAGGTCTTCCTTCTTTTTGCGGGAATACAAAGCGGCAGCAAAAAACTATTCGCGGAAGCAGGTAGAAGAGGTAATCCATCAATTGGCAGCCTATGACCTGAAGTCCAAAGGCGTGGAATTCAATGCAACTACCAGCGATGATGAAGCCTTGTATCTGGAACTGGTTTATAAAATTTTACAAGAAAAAGTTGCATCCTAAAATATTTTGCACCTATATTTGACCCTCAAGAATTTCAGAAATGACATTTTTTCAGAACAACAATTGGTGGTGGCTCAACTTAACTCGCACGAGTGAGATGGCAGCCCTGTTGTTCTAATATTAGAAACATACCACGCAGAAAAGCGGCTTGTCGATTCACTCGACAAGCCGCTTTTTTTTGCCCGTGAACAAACGGAAATTCACCATGATCACAGATATTCAAACACAGCACAGATTAAAGATTCGGATTCGCAAGCGAATGGCAGACACGCTTACACCGGTTGCTTGTTTTCTCCGACTGCGCGATCGCTACCGGCAGGCAGCGCTGTTGGAAAGCAATGATTTTCGCTCGGCCGAAAATTGCTTCTCCTACATCGGATTGGACCCCATTGCCGGATTCCGAATAGCGGGAAATCAAATGGAATTGAAATTTCCGAACGGGGAAAGACAAGAGGAGATGCTTTTCGATCTTCAAAGTGTTCCGGCTAAGATCCGGACCTTCTTGGGATCATTTAAGCCTTCGGAAGAGGTGCCGCAAGGGGTCTTCAATGGGTTTTTTGGGCATTCTTCCTTTGAGTCTTTTCAATACTTCGATACGCTACAATACGAAGAACCGGAGGGGCGGGAAGTGCCCGACATGCACTATACACTCTTTCGGTTTATCCTGGCTTTTGACCACTTTCGGGAAGAAGTATATTTGTTGGAAAATGCACCGGAAGGAGAAGAGAGCCAACTGGACCAACTGGAAGCACTTCTTAGGCAGCCTGAGCCGGCAGCTTATCCTTTTCAGTTGACTCAGCCAGAAAGTTCAACCATTCGTGATGCCGATTTTTTGGAAATGGTAAAAGCCGGACAGCGGCATTGCCAGCGTGGCGATGTTTTTCAGGTCGTGCTGTCGCGTCGGTTTTCTCAGGCATTTCGAGGGGATGATTTTCAGGTGTACCGACAGCTCCGCTCCCTAAACCCTTCTCCCTATCTCTTCTATTTCAATTTTGGCAGTTACCGCATTTTTGGCTCCAGCCCGGAGGCTCAACTTCAGGTTCAGGATGGCATCGCATCAGTGAATCCGATTGCCGGTACCTACAAACGGAGCGGTCATGATGAAGAAGATCGCCGACGAGCAGAAGCACTCGCTGCGGATCCAAAGGAAAATGCCGAGCACATCATGTTGGTCGATCTGGCCAGAAATGATTTGGGACGTGGCACGGAAAGTGTTGAAGTGGTCAAACTTCGGGAAGTACAATATTTCAGCCATGTCATTCATCTGGTTTCCCGGGTAGAAGGCCGGATTCCGGAGACGGGCAGTGGTATCGAAGTATTTGCCAATACGTTTCCGGCAGGCACCCTTTCCGGAGCACCAAAGTATCGGGCCATGGAATTGATCCGCGATTATGAAAAAGGTCCCCGTGGCTTTTATGGCGGAGCGATTGGGCTAATGGATTTTAAAGGCAATATGAATCAGGCAATCGTTATCCGATCTGTTCTGAGCCGGGATCAGGTCCTGCATTATCAGGCTGGTGCCGGCATCGTGGCCGCCAGTGTTCCTGAAAGCGAACTACAAGAAGTAGAGAACAAACTAGGTGCTGTACGAACAGCCATTAAAAGAACGATCAACTAATACCCATGAAAATCTTATTGATAGACAACTACGACAGCTTTACCTACAATCTGGTACAATACATTCGGGAATGTATGCCCGGGACCGAACACAGGTGTGAGGTGGTACGCAATGATGCTTTTGATCTTGCTGCGGTTTTAAAGTACGATTGCGTCGTTCTCTCACCCGGTCCCGGCATTCCGAAAGAAGCAGGACTAATGCCTGAACTACTGCAAGAATATGGGGATAAAATTCCGATTCTGGGCATTTGCCTGGGGCATCAGGCCATAGGAGAGTACTTCGGAGGAAAACTACACAATCTGACTCAGGTGATGCACGGGCTGGCTACTCCGGTAAAATGTTTTTCAGATCCCACCGGCTTGTTTGCAGGATTGGGAGATCGGTTTCAGGTAGGCCGTTATCATTCCTGGGTAATAGAGAAAAGCAGCCTGCCGGAATCACTAAGCATTTTAGCCGAAGACGAATCGGGGCAGATCATGGCGATCAAACACAAAGAACTACCGGTTTTCGGTCTTCAGTTTCATCCCGAAAGCATATTGACTCCCGGCGGTAAAACCATTCTTCGAAACTTTCTGGAATATGTAGGCAGCCGGGCAGAACCTTCGGCCTCCCAAATAAGAGCAACATCCGGCAAAACTCAAAAAGCAACAAACCCATGAAACAGATACTGCACCAATTATTCGAACATCAAACGCTTAGTCGGACCGAAGCTCGGGATATCCTGCTTCGCATAGCCGGCGATGATTACAACGATTCGGAAATCGCTTCTTTTCTTACCGTTTTCCGGATGCGACCCATCTCTGTTGAGGAACTTCAGGGTTTTCAGGAAGCTTTACTCCAGTTGAGTAACCCATTTGACCTTCAGGGAGTTACAGCGATTGATGTTGTTGGGACCGGAGGAGATGGGAAGAATACATTCAATATTTCTACCATTTCCTGTTTTGTGCTGGCCGGGGCCGGATATATTGTTTGCAAACACGGCAACTACGGTGTCTCTTCCGGCTGTGGCTCCTCCAATGTACTGGAAGCCCTGGGGTATGAATTTTCGGCAGATTCGGCCATTCTGCATGGCCAATTGGAAAAAGCCGGCATCTGTTTTTTACATGCCCCCCTGTTCCATCCGGCCATGAAACGGGTGGCTCCGGTGCGTCGGGCACTGGGCGTGAAAACCTTCTTTAATATGCTGGGTCCCCTGGTGAATCCGGCTCAACCGGACTATCAGTTATTTGGTGTTTACTCGCCCGAACTGGCACGCTTGTATCAATATGTTTTACAGGCCCGGGACAAGCAGTTTGGAGTGGTTTATGCGCTCGACGGCTACGATGAGGTAAGCCTCACCGGCCCGGCTCAATTTCGCACCAAAAACGGAGACAGCTTATTGGATGCTGCCGATTTTGGATTGCCAAAGATTGAGGCGGAGGCCCTTCATGGCGGTAATACAGTAGAGGAAGCAAAAGCCATTTTTACAAGAGTCCTGGATGGATCGGCTACAGATGCGCAGAAATCTGTGATTTTGGCCAATGCCGGACTGGCAATTTACAGTATGGGGGCTGGCAAAAGCCTGATTGATTGTGTGGAAGAAGCCCGAGAGAGCCTGGACAGCGGCAAGGCACTGAAAACACTTAAAAAATTACTCGCATGACCTTTTTAGAGAAAATCATACAAACCAAAAAAGCAGAGGTGTCGGAGCGGCTGCAGGAACGACCTGTTTCGCTGCTGGAACAATCGGTCGATTTCGGGCTGCCTGGCATTTCGCTTACCGCACATCTCTGCGAAAAACAGGGGAGTGGTATCATTGCAGAATTTAAAAGACGATCTCCCAGCCGCGGCGCCATCAATGAATCGGTAACTGTAAAAGAGGTAACCCGGGGATATGTAAAGGCCGGGGCGATAGGTCTCAGTGTGCTGACCGATACCCCCTATTTCGGTGGTTCCAGCGCAGACCTGCATGAAGCCCGGCGCAACAATATGGTCCCCATTTTGCGCAAAGATTTTATCATTGATGAGTATCAGGTATTTGAAGCAAAAGCCATCGGAGCAGATGTGATTCTGCTTATTGCGGAATGCCTTTCGGCGAAAGCCATAAAACAACTAGCCAAACGTGCCCATGACCTGGGATTACAGGTCTTACTGGAAATGCACAGCGACAGTCAATTGGATAAAATTTGCCCGGAAGTGGATGTGATTGGGATCAATAATCGCGATTTGCATCGCTTTGAAACAAACCTGGAAACATCCTTTCGAATGATTGAGGCCATCCCCAAAAACCGATGCTGTATTTCAGAAAGCGGGATCACCCGGCCCGAAGAAGCGCTGGCTTTGCAAGAGGCGGGATTCAAAGGCTTTTTAATGGGAACCCGTTTTATGAATACAGAAGAACCGGCTTTGGCTTGCGCCGAATTTATACAGCAGCTGGATCAGCTTACTGCCGGGAAATTACAAACCCAGAAGCCATGAAAATTAAGGTTTGCGGACTCCGGGAAAAGGAAAACATACTGGCTGTAAAAGCCCTTGGGGTGGACTTACTCGGGATGATCTTTTATCCGGCTTCGCCGCGCTTTGTAGAGAGCGTATCCGATCTCCCGGAATCCCTGAATGGGCGAACAGGAGTCTTTGTCGATGCAGACAGCCGAAGTGTATACGATCAGGTTTTGGCTGGTAAACTTTCGCATATCCAACTGCATGGAACCGAAAGTCCCGGCTATATCAAATCGCTCAGGCAACTGTTGCCATCTGTGCGTGTGATCAAGGCTTTTTCGGTAGGAGAGAGGCTTCCGGAGACGCGTCTATACGAGGGACTTTGCGATGCCTTCCTATTTGATGCCAAAGGCAAAGCCAAGGGGGGCAATGGGATCGTATTTCGTTGGGATCTCCTTAAAGCATATCAGGGAAATACGCCCTTCTTTCTGGCCGGTGGATTGGGGCCGGAATCTGTAGACGAACTAAAGGGGTTTTCGCATCCGAAGTGGATTGGGATCGACTTAAACTCGCGTTTTGAGGTAAAGCCGGGACTCAAAGATGTAGATCAGCTTAAAGAATTTATTGAAAAGATCAGATCATGACCAGGATTGATGAACATGGATATTATGGCCGTTTTGGCGGGGCATTTGTGCCGGAAATGTTGTTTCGGAATATAGAAGAATTGCGCCGGGTTTATACCGATTGGATCGCAGAACCTGCCTTTCAAAAGGAATTTCAGGCACTTTTGAAAGATTATGTGGGCAGACCCACGCCTTTGTATTTCGCCGAAAGGTTGTCTGAAAAATACAAGAGTCAGATATTCTTGAAAAGAGAGGATCTCAATCATACGGGAGCGCACAAGATCAACAACACCATCGGGCAGATTCTGGTCGCTCAAAGAGTGGGTAAGACCCGGATCATTGCGGAGACGGGAGCCGGTCAGCACGGTGTAGCCACCGCCACCGTTTGTGCGCTCAAAGGAATAAAATGCATAGTGTATATGGGCGAGGTGGATATTGAGCGCCAGGCTCCCAATGTGGCGCGTATGCGGATGCTTGGTGCGGAAGTCAGGCCTGCTAAAAGCGGTAGCAAGACGCTGAAAGATGCCACCAATGAGGCCATTCGCGATTGGATTCAAAATCCGGAGGATACCCATTACATCATCGGCTCAGTAGTTGGTCCGCATCCATTTCCGGATATGGTGGCCCGGTTTCAATCAGTCATCAGCGAAGAGATGCAAAAGCAACTCCTCGACAAAATCGGCCGCGAGCATCCCGATCGGATCATTGCCTGTGTGGGCGGTGGCAGCAATGCAGCGGGTGCATTTTATCATTTTCTGAACAATGAATCGGTGAAGCTCACAGCAGTGGAAGCTGCCGGAGAGGGCGTGGAGTCCGGCAAATCTGCTGCTACTTCTATCCTTGGAAGGGACGGAATTATCCACGGCAGCCGCACCTTATTGATGCAAACGAAAGACGGGCAAATCATTGAGCCGCATAGCATTTCCGCCGGATTGGACTATCCGGGTATCGGTCCGCTACATGCGCATTTAATTGATTCCGGTCGGGCGGAGGCCATCCCAATTACCGATAAAGAAGCGTTGGAAGCCGGATTTGAGTTATCGAGACTGGAAGGCATTATTCCGGCTTTGGAGTCGGCACATGCACTTGCCGCTTTGAATAAACTGGCCCTGGAAAAAGAAGAAGTGGTGGTGGTCAATTTGTCGGGGCGCGGGGATAAAGACCTGGCGACCTATATCCGACACATGGGAGAGTGAGAAATTTTGGACCTGACAGGTCGGCGACCCGTCAGGTCAGCAACCTGACGGGTCGCCGACCTGTCAGGTTGAAAACTACCGTTTATTTACTTCAACCTACTGAAAATGAACAGGATAAAAGATTTGTTTAAAGTAAAAGATAAAGCTATTCTCAATGTTTTCGTCACCGCGGGATATCCAAACTTGTCGGATATGCCCGAAATTGTGAAAACTTTAGCAGCCTCCGGCGTGGATATGGTTGAGATCGGAATGCCTTATTCCGATCCCCTGGCCGATGGAGAAACTATCCAGCATAGCAGCAAAGTTGCCCTTGAAAACGGGATGCACCTGGATTTGCTTTTTGAACAATTGCGAGCACTTCGTCCTACAGTGGATATTCCCATCATTCTCATGGGATATTTTAATCAGCTCATGCAATACGGGGTGGAGGCATTTATTCAGGCAGCCAGTGAAGCCGGGGTAGATGGTATGATCCTGCCCGACTTGCCCCTGATTGAATACGAACGTACCTATAAGCCGCTTTTCGAAGCTGCAAATATTTCGGTTTCTTTCTTAATATGCCCATCCACTCCGGCGGATCGGATACGGAAAATAGATACGCTCAGTCAGGGGTTCATTTATATGGTTGCCGATGCTGCCACTACCGGTCAGACCAGGGACTTGTCGGAAGCACAACGGACTTACTTCAAACACATCCAGAGGCTGGACCTGCAAAACCCAAGATTGATTGGATTTGGAATTAGTACCCGCGATCATTTTGTGCAGGCAGCTCAGTTTGCCCGGGGAGCGATTATCGGAAGTGCTTTTCTGCGGGCTATTGATCCCAAGAAGCCTGAAAATGAATCAAACAGCCTGGATGAAAGAATCCGGGGATTTGTAGGGAGCATCCTGGAACCAACAGTAAGTGTCGGATGAAGAGCTGATGATTTTCTACCTTTGCCGAATGGCCGAAATTAAGGACACATATCAAACCCTGAAAGAGCCGTCAGAGGGATTTTTTAAGGATAAGGGAAGTAAATTTATGGCCTATGCCTTCCCGGTTTACTCCGAAGAGGACATTCAGGAATGTCTGCTCGAAGTGCGTAAAGCACATCCCAAAGCCCGCCACCACTGCTATGCCTGGAGATTGGGCCTTGATGGGCAACAGTACCGGGCCAACGACGATGGAGAACCCTCCGGTACGGCAGGCCGACCGATGTTGGGGCAAATTGATTCCTTCGAACTTTGTAACGTACTGGTGGTAGTAGTGCGCTATTTTGGCGGTACCCTGCTGGGAACTTCCGGCCTTATTCAGGCCTATCGCGAAAGTGCTGCTGATGCCTTCAGACAGGCAAAGATCATCTCCAGAACGGTGGAAGATGTCTTCGAACTGCAATTCGATTATGGATTGATGAGTCCGGTAATGCAAGCCGTAAAAAAACTGGATCTGGAAATGGTCAAACAAGACTTCGGGCACACGGCCAATCTGCAAATCGCCATTCGCAAAAGCGAAATAAAACAAAGCTTACACAGCCTGAAAGCACGCATAGCCGGTCTGCGAGAAGCAGAAATCGAGCCGGATGAAGAAGTCGAAGGCCTGAGTATTGAATTTAAATACACTCGATAAGCACCGCTTCGTAAGGGAATACTACCGTTTGTGGGTGAAATTGTGTGCTTTACGTAAAAACCTTCCCGCCTTGGGCTTGATGATATTCAATTTTTTTCGGACATTGTGGTGTCGTTAATACCGACATTTTTCTTACCATCGTTAGTGGACATCTTTCTATCCTGCAGTAAACAGGTACTCGCGTAGCCTGTGCGGGAGTTTTCTGGTCTTGGAAAGATTAGGGCTAATAGCGTGGCCCATCAAAACAACTTCTAATTTTTGATCAGGTAATTTCCTGAGGCCTTGAGCCTGTATCAGGAAGAAACCACACCTAAAAGAAGGTATATATGAGAAAGATCCTACTTATTGGATTGATGCTTTGCGGGTTGATGCTCAATGTAGCTATTGGGCAGGAAGAAGACGAATCCAGGTCTCCCCACGCCATGGCGGCAAAAGTGTTATTTAACGATTATGCTCTGCCCAATGGATATGACGGCGATTCTCTGAAAATGTCTAACGGACTGGAAATCGGATATATCCGAAACATCAATGATTTCATGAATATCGGTTTCCCGGTAAAAGTGGGCATTGCGAATGTTCCCGGTTTTCAAAATAAGCGAACCATCTTTAGTGCAGACGCCATTTTACAGTTACAATACTTCAAAGAAGAAGCCTTCCTGGTGCCTTATGTATTCGGCGGCGGTGGTATTGTTACCGAAAATTTTGAAATGACCAATGTTCAGTTTCCGGTAGGACTGGGGCTGAACTTTAAGATAGGAGACAACTCTTACCTGAATGTGCAGGGAGAATATCGTTTTTCTGAAGCGGTAGAACGCGACAACATTCAGGTGGGAATCGGTTACCTGTTTCGCCTGGGACAACGTAAATTCGAAGACCAGCTCACACAGGACCGCGACGGTGACACCGTTCCAGATATTCAGGATGAATGCCCGGATGATCCCGGTTTACCCGGTTTGCTCGGTTGCCCGGATACGGATGGAGACGGTGTAGCCGATAAGATCGATGAATGTCCCGATGAAGTTGGCCTCGCTGCCACTCTCGGCTGTCCGGATATGGATGGCGATGGCATTAAAGATATGGATGATCTGTGCCCTTCACAGGAAGGTACAGCAGCTAATAATGGGTGCCCGGAAGAAAATAAAGACCGCGACGGAGACGGAATGAGCGATGATCTGGACGCCTGTCCGGATGAAGCTGGTTCTGCCCGTACACGCGGCTGTCCGGATAATGACAATGATGGTGTTCCCAATGATGAAGACGACTGTCCGAATCAGGCTGGACCAATCAGTCAGCAGGGATGCCCAAGCCGCGATAGCGACGGAGATGGTATCCTGGATGCACAGGACGCCTGTCCGGATGTTGCCGGCCCTCTCGTTTTGGAAGGTTGCCCGGATACAGATGGCGACGGAATCATTGATAAAAATGATGAATGCCCCGAGACACCCGGATCTGCCCAGGCGAATGGCTGCCCGTATATTGACAGCGATGGCGATGGCATAGTGGATGCCAAGGATAATTGTCCTTACCAGGCCGGAAGTACCCAAACAGGTGGTTGCCCGGATGCAGACGGCGACGGTGTGGTCGATAGTGCAGATCAGTGTCCTAATCAGGCAGGCCCTGCAGAGCGCGGTGGCTGTCCGTTTCTCGATAGCGACGGCGACGGCGTTGAAGATAAAAATGATGAGTGCCCGGGACAAGCGGGTAGTTTGGCTACTGCGGGTTGTCCGGATACGGATCAGGATGGGGTAGCAGATCGTTATGATTCCTGCCCACAGGTTCCGGGTCCGTATAACGGCTGCCCGGATACAGACGGAGATGGTGTAGACGACTCCAAGGACTCTTGTCCAAATACCCCTGGAGCGGTCACCAATTATGGTTGTCCGGAGATCAAACCCGAAGAAAAAGTGATCATCGAGAATGCGGCTCAGGCAGTTAAATTTGAGGTTGGCAAGGCTACCCTTAAGGCCGAATCTTATGCCATTCTGGATCAGGTTGCCACCATTTTGTTACGCTACCCGGATTACAAGGTTCGCGTAGAAGGCCATACCGATAATACGGGCCGCACGAGCAACAACAAAGAGCTTTCGCAGGAGCGCGCCAAATCCTGTTACGAATACCTCGCTGCAAAAGGCGTTACCAGAGAGCGCATGCAGTTTTTAGGATTGGGAGAAGAAAAACCGATTGCAACCAATGATACCGAAGATGGTCGGGAACTCAACCGCCGCGTAGAGTTTGTAGTTTATATCATTCAATAATCGAAAGCAATTCCTGAAATAAAAAAGCCCGGATACAATTTGTGTCCGGGCTTTTGCCTTTCGGCGAATGGCTTTATTCTTTACCACTTTACCTCACCGAATTCCCTGGCCAGTTTGTCAATTTTTTCCTGTACACCGTCCAGCAAAGCTTGTTTGTAATCGCTAATGCGGTGCAAAATTTCAATGTTACCAGCCCCCAGGATCTGAGCAGCCAGAATGCCGGCATTTTTGGCACCGTTGAGTGCTACCGTAGCAACCGGCACACCACCAGGCATTTGAAGGATGGACAGTACCGAATCCCAGCCATCAATAGAATTGGATGATTTGATGGGTACTCCGATTACCGGAAGCGGAGACAGGCTGGCGATCATCCCCGGCAAATGGGCAGCTCCGCCAGCACCGGCAATGACTACCGAAATACCTCTTTGATGAGCAGCTTTTGCATAGGAAAAGAGTCGCTCCGGAGTTCGGTGTGCCGAAACAACGGTAAGCTCATAAGGGATATTAAGCTGGTCCAAAACCTCGGCGGCTTGTTTCATGACGGGCAGATCGGAATCCGATCCCATAACAATGCTAATCCTGGCTACTTTCATGCTTTTATCTTTAGTGTATCTCTGACTCTGCGGGCTTTTTCAATGGCTCCTTCCACGCTGTCATCCAGCAAGGTAGCATGACCCATTTTCCGAAAAGGTTTGGTTTGCGCCTTCCCGTACAAATGTACTTTAGCTCCCGGAATGGCTAGTACTTTATCCATGCCTTCATAGACCGCATTGCCGGTGAATCCGTCTTCTCCCAGGAGATTAACCATCACGGAGGGGGATTTCATTTTTGTGCTTCCCAACGGAAGGTCTAAAATACCCCGTAAATGTTGTTCAAACTGACTGGTATAACAGCTGTCGATCGTGTGGTGGCCGCTGTTGTGCGGACGCGGGGCTGATTCATTAATCAACCATTCTCCGTCATTGGTTAGGAAGAATTCTACCGCCAGCAAACCGCAAATATCAAAAGCCTCGATGGTCTTTTTGGCAATTTCCTCAGCTTCCTGAATCTTCGCTTCCGATACGGCGGCGGGGCATTGCAAAAATTCCACCAAATTGGCTACCGGATGAAAGAGCATTTCCACTGCCGGAAACACTTCTACCTGACCGGATGGGTTTCGGGCGGCAACTATGGCAATCTCTTTATCAATATCTACCAGCGGCTCCACAATACTTGGAGCGGGTAGCAAGCGGTCCAGGTGTTCCTCCGACTTAATAACAGCAACTCCTTTGCCGTCGTAACCGGCGGTGCGGGTCTTCTGAACAAACGGGTATTCAATTTCTCCCTTTTTTATGCTTTCGCGAATGGCTTCTGGTCCCGTGTGAAAACTGCAGGGAGAGGTAGGAAGGTTTTGGTCAAAGTAAAATTGCTTTTGCAAGCCCTTGTCTTTGATGGTCTCCAAAGCGGTTGCATTAGGATGTACCTGAATGCCTTCCTTTTCCAATTGCTTTAAGGCATCGGTGTTAACATGCTCAATTTCAATGGTTAGCACATCGGCTTTGCGGCCAAAGTTCAACACGTCATCATAATTGTTGAAGTCTCCTTCGATCAATTCAGGAGCTACCGGACCCGCCGGAAAATCCTTGCTTTTATCGAGCAAATGGATGTTTAGATGCCAGTTGCCAGCAGCAAGGGCCATCATCTTTCCGAGCTGTCCGCCGCCCAGAACACCTACCGTATAATCGGTACTGAAAATGTTTTTCTTCATGGAGGAAAATTTCTCTGGCCGCAAAGGTATCAAATTGCGCCCGCTCCTCAGAATCTCCCACAAAATTGCCTAAATTCGCCATCCTACAAACACGCCTTATATGTCTAGTATTCTCATCAAAAACGGCCGATTGGTCAACCGCGGAAAGATTTTCGAATCGGATTTATTTATCAAAAATGGAAGGATCGAACAAATCGCTCCGCAAATTGATAAACCGGCTGATCAGGAAATCAATGCCGAAGGAAAACTGGTATTGCCCGGCATTATTGATGATCAGGTCCATTTCCGGGAACCGGGTTTGACGCATAAAGCCGAGATCTTTACCGAATCCAGGGCAGCAGTAGCCGGTGGTGTCACCTCCTTCATGGAAATGCCCAACACCAAGCCTCCGGCGGTTACCCGGGATTTACTGGAGCAAAAATACCAGCGAGCGGCCGATGTCAGTTTGGCCAATTATTCCTTTTTCATGGGAACCACCAATGACAATGCGGAAGAAGCTCTTCGGGCAGATCACAGGAAGGTTTGTGGCATAAAGATTTTTATGGGTTCCAGTACCGGGAAGATGTTGGTGGATGATGAGCGGGCCCTGCGCGAATTGTTTTCCGAGTCCCAAATGTTGATCGCTACGCATTGCGAGGACGAAAGCCGTATACATGAGCGACTCGCTCAATATCAGGCAAAATACGGGGACGATATTCCCTTCCGCTGCCATCCGGAAATCCGGGATGCGGAAGTTTGCCGCTTATCCTCTGCCCACGCCATTGAACTGGCAAAAGAATTAGGTACCCGTTTGCATATATTGCATATTTCGACGGAAGTCGAGACCCATTTATTTGACAATTCCCTTCCCCTCGAAGAAAAGCGCATCACTTCAGAAGTTTGCGTTCACCACCTGTTTTTCAACGACACCTATTACGATACAAAAGGCAGTTTGGTAAAATGCAATCCGGCGATCAAATCTGAAAACGACAGAAAAGCCCTCTGGAAAGCCCTGGCAGATGATCGCTTTGATGTGATCGCCACCGATCATGCGCCACATACCTGGGAAGAAAAGCAGGGCAACTATATGAATGCACCTTCCGGCTTGCCTCTGGTGCAGCACAGTTTAAACCTGATGATGCATTTCCATCAGCAGGGCGAAATTAGCCTGGAGAGAATCGTGGAGAAGATGTGCCACAGTCCGGCAAGACTTTTCCGCATCGAAGATCGCGGTTATCTGGAAGAAGGCATGTGGGCTGATGTAGTCATTTTCGATCCAAAGCCGGAGTGGACAGTTGATCGGGCAGGATTACACTACAAATGTGGCTGGTCTCCGCTGGAGGGACAATCCTTTAAAGGCCGGGTAGACAGTACCATTGTAAGCGGGCATCTGGCCTATCATGCCGGTAAACTCCGGGAGGGCAAATCCGGGGAGCGTTTGCTGTTTGATGTTGGGTAATTGTTAAATACGTTTAATGCGTTTAATGCGTTTAACACGTTTAATGCGTTTAACACGTTTAATGCGTTTAACACGTTTTATACGAAACTATTCAGCATTTTCCCCAGCAGATCGTAGACTGCAATCCCGGTTGCTACGGTAACATTCATGGAGGTATTCATACCCATCATCGGTAGGTGAACAGCCGGATAACCGGCAGCAATTAATTCCGTACTTACCCCGGTCTCTTCGTGGCCGGCGACCAGTAAATATTTCTGGTTCTCAGCTGGTTGGAAATCCCAGATTGGAATGCTTTGATCGGTGTATTCCAACAGGAGGACCTTATATTCAGCTTCCAGCAGGTCTAATGGGTCGCTGGTCGATATTCCCCGAAAGGGAACATACTGTGTGGTAGAGCGGGAAATCCGTTTCACTTTTTTGGCAGGTTCCCATTCCATTTCCGGACCACGATAGATGATCTCCTTAAGTCGGGCAGCATCTGCCAGTCGGAACATTCCCCCAATATTCCGGGGATCTTCGACTTGATCGAGCAGCAAAGCAAGCGGGTTGCGATCGTCAAAAATCTTAGCTCGACGTTGTTGTGGGTTTGGATTTATATGATGAAAGTCCAGTTCGATAAGCAGAAATTAGGAGACAAAGATAAAATGATTGCCATTCCCGGCCAGTAGTTAACCTTATTCTAATTGCTATCCGCAGAATTTTTTTTGCCGGCCGGGAAGAAGGATATTTGTTAAAATTAAACATTTGCCCTACTTCCGTTTACTTTTCCGTTAAAGGAGTTAATATTTTGGCGAGGATTACGTTAGTATGGGGTGTTTCTCATTCAGAAGCTCTTTTTCCCGTTTGGTCAACTGATTTGAGACCAGATTTGAAGGAATAATTATCTTCACAATATCAAACCCACAAGGACAAACAAATCTATGCGCGTCGGACTACTGCTAAGCTTTATGTGGCTTTGTTTCACTACCCATGTTCAGGGTCAGCGATTTTTTCCGATTAAGATGGATAATAAATGGGGCCTCATCAATGCCGATGGCGATGTGGTGGTTGATCCTGTATATGAAGCAATCGGAGAATTTAAATCATTCGGTTTTGCCGTCATGCAGCGGAATGGTGGTGTTGGCTTACTGGATCCTTCCGGGCAGGAAGTCCTCCCGCCCAAATACGAAGACATTAAAGTGCTGCACAAAAAGCTGGCAGCGGTCTTGCTGGATGGGCAATGGATGGTGATCAACATGGATCAAAAGACCATTTTGCCTCCGGGCTATGAGTCGGCTCGTGTTCTAAATGACCGGTTTATCGCTTTTCAGCGAAATTTGCATTGGGGAGTGGTTGACTTTAACGGGCATGAAATTGCCGATGCGCATTATGACGACATCAAGCTGCGTGAATCAGCGGGCACCTTGTATTTCCAGGTATTGCACGAAGATTATTTGGGGCTGCTTTCTGTCAATGGCAGGGAGGTATTAGCGCCTGCTTACGAAGATATTCGATTGGAGGGACCGGAGCTGGTCTTTTTTAAAAAGAACAACAAATGGGGACTCGCCGGAGCTGTTTCTCCAAAATATGGTGGCTACGAATTTATATCGGCAGAGTTTATCCGTTTTTACAATGCCGATAAATCATTCCTTTTTTCCATCACTGCCAACAAACTTATTACAGAAGCGGGATTTGATAATTATTACCCCTTCAACAGCGAAATGGCCATTGCCAAACGGAATCGGTTGTTGGGACTTGTAAATCAGGAGGGTGAATGGATACTAAGTCCGAGATACAATGAAATCCAGCCCTTCAACGGAACATACTACCGGGTGAATGTACAGGGGAAATGGGGACTGGTAAGTCAGGGCGACAGCCTGGTACTTCCTTTTAATTACCTGTACATTGCACCGGTTCAGGATGGATTTAGTTTTACAAAAGGCGAAGAAGGACTGGGATTAATTAATCGACACGGAGAAGAAATCATACCCACCCGTTTTGATCGCATCAACCCCGGCCAGGCAGGAGCTCAATCTTCAGCCATTCAGATTAAAGCCTATCAGGGAGAAGCACTAAGCCTGTTTCAGGTCGATGCGGAAGGCCATCCGGTAGATGAGGAAGTCGCTTTTACCAACCACTTTACCATTTCGATTGGGAAGAAAGAAGGGCCCGAAACCGATATGTCGGATATTCCCTACATTTTAAAAGACTTTGAATGGTTTTATTCTTCGGAAACCGATAAATGGGGCCTTCGCCGATTGTCGGATGGAGAAATCCAAATTGAACCTGCCTTTGACCGTATCTCAGTACACAAAGATCTGGGCTTCACCCTGGTCGGAATGGAAAAACCCGGTGTTTACGATTTTGAAAGAACTACCTACCGTTTTGACATCGTCTATGGACTGGTCAATAATGAAGTAGGCTTGCTGGTTACTGAGGTGAATCTATGGGACATTCGACTAAATGACTTTAAAAAAGGATTGCCGCTTGCCCGTTGTGTATTTAATAATGGCCGTCACGGTCTGATAAGTCGTATTGGTAAGATCATTCGAAAAGATTTTGCTTATATCGGTGATTTTGAGGAAGGCATAGCTCGCGTAAGTGTAAAAGGAAAGTTGAGCGGCAGCATGAGTCCCGGAGAGTTTGGTCTGGGGAATCTGGGGGATTACCTACAGCAGTATATTACTCCTTCCTATATGCTGGACTATACGCAGTATGATGTGGAATTTGAGAAAGAGGCCCGACTAATCTGTGAATCCTGCGAATGGGGCTTTATGGATACCACGGGTCAAATACAAATATCCCCGGAATATTCATTTGCCAACGATATGGTCAATGAAGTAGCTATCGTTTCTCGTGAAGGATTGTGGGGCATGGTGAATGAATCCGGAAAAGAACTTATTCCCTGTGAATATGACGAGGTTCGCTTTTTGGAAAATACAGACAATCGCATTTTAAGAATTTATAAGAAGGCAGAAAAGTACGGCCTGATCGATACCCTGGGACAGGTTCGGGTGAATATGGTCTATGAAGAAATAGGATCCTTTAGTGAAGGGTTTCTGGCTGTACGCCGAAATGGCCTCTGGGGATTTGTAAACGCTTCCGGTGAGGAGGTGATCCAATGCCAGTACCGGGCTGTAGGCAATTTCAGTGATGGCCTGGCAGCTGTTAAAACGGGCCGACAATGGGGCTTTGTGGATCAGGGAGGAGCAGTCGTAATTGATTTTTCTTTTACCAGGATCGGAAATTTCCGAAATGGACTGGCCTGGTTCTTTGAAGGAGGTAAATACGGGTTTATAGACCGCAGTGGCACCGTTGTAATTCCTGCTACCTTTGATAAAGCTTACGATTTTGAAGATGGGATAGCCCGGGTCGTTTCAGAACACAAATATGGATTGATCGATCTTGGTGGCAGGTATGTGCTGCGCCCGCGCTATCTGAAGATCTACGAGTACGAATACAACGGACTGGCCAAAGTTTCCTACGGCAATGACCGAATCCGTTATGGATTGATCGATCGAAGAGGCAATATGGTTACTGATCAGGGATTCCGGGAAATCCGTCCGTTTCGGGAAGGATTTGCAGCAGTCAAATTAAAAGACACTTATGGATTCATCAATTCCAATGGAGACCTGGTCGTTGATGCAGATTTTACGAAAGTAGCCGACTTCCAGGAAGGAAGGGCTGCCGTGCATCGCGATGGTCGCTGTGGATATATTGATTCAAACGGTCGGGAAATCATTCAAATCGATTTCAGTAAGTGCCTGGATTTTGTGGATGGCAAAGCGGTTGTTTACCACGGCTATCGGCGGGCAGGCCTGGTGGACAGGGAAGGAGAAGTATTGATTGAGCCCAGCATAAATCGCTTGTATCACTTCAGTGAGGGCAGGGGATTAGTACGAGATCCGGTAGATGGTATCTACTACATTACCGAGGAAGGCCGCATGTATGATGGTTATTACGACCGGGCCAGTGAGTTTCAGCATGGTGTAGCCGTAGTACAGGAAAATGGCCGGTGGGGAGTAATCAACCACAAAGGCATAAAACTCGTCCGACCAAAATACGATCAGATTGAAAGCTTTGAAAATGGCTATGCCAAAGTGCGTATCCGCGGATTGAATGGATTGACCAATCTAAAAGGCGAATTGATCGTGCAACCCGATTATGAATACATCTCTTACGCCGGCGATGGCATTTTTAGAGTGGAAAAAGGCGATAAAATTGGTTATTTTGACTCCCGTGGAAATTGGGTCTGGGGTCTAAACCAATAATCGCAAAATATCTATGGCAAAATCGAAGGCGAAC
The DNA here is from genome assembly GCA_018222965.1 of Bacteroidota bacterium. Taxonomy (GTDB): domain Bacteria; phylum Bacteroidota; class Bacteroidia; order Chitinophagales; family Saprospiraceae; genus JAAEZH01. The sequence continues at coordinate 234,372 of JAAEZH010000001.1, read as the reverse complement.
GTCCTTATTATAGACGATGAAGCGGATATCCGCAACCTACTTTCAAGGATCATTAAGCTGGAAGGCTATGAAGTTTTTCAGGCTGAACATGGAAAGGAAGGATTGCGGAAGCTGGAACGAAACCGCATTCATGTTGTCATTTGCGATGTAAAACTGCCCGATGTCAATGGCGTTGAGTTTGTCCCGCGTTTAAAAGAAGCGCAACCATTCTGCGAAATCATTCTCCTTACAGCTTTTGGAAAAATTGAAGACGGTGTCCAGGCGATCAAGAACGGTGCCTTCAATTATATGACCAAAGGAGATGATAACAATAAGATCATTCCCCTCGTCAATCAGGCTGCCGAAAAAGCACTGCTACAGTTTAAAGTGGAAGAGCTGGAATCGAAAGTAGCCGGTCGCCACCGCTTTGATCAGATCATCGGCCAATCTCCTCCAATGAAGAAGGCCATGGATCTGGCCCGCAAAGTAGCAGATACCAATACCACGGTCCTGCTTACCGGAGAAACCGGATCCGGTAAGGAAGTTTTTGCTCAGGCTATTCACTACGAAAGCCAAAGAAGTCAGAAACCTTTTGTGGCCGTAAACTGCAGCGCCCTTGGAAAAGATCTGCTGGAAAGCGAAATGTTTGGTCACCTGACAGGGGCTTTCACAGGAGCCTCCCGCGATAAGCAGGGATTGTTTCAGGAAGCAGATGGAGGCACCATTTTTCTGGATGAAATAGGGGAGATGGACTTGCAGTTGCAGGCAAAGCTATTACGTGTATTAGAAACCGGTTCCTTTCTGAAGGTTGGAGATACCAAAGAAAGTAAGGTTGATGTACGAGTGATCGCTGCCACCAATCGGGATCTAAAAAAAGAAGCCGAATCCGGTGAATTTCGGGCAGATCTCTATTACAGGCTCTCGGTATTCAATATCCAATTGCCGGGGCTCGGCGAACGACAAAGTGATATTCCCCTGCTCGCTGAGCACTTCATTAAAATGTTTGCCGGAAAAATGAACCGGAAAGCACCAAAAATGGATCCCGCTTTTAAGGAGGCACTGGAGAAACATCCATGGCCTGGTAATATCCGGGAACTGAAAAATGTAATTGAAAGGGCCGTCATCCTGGCCAGCGATGAATTGCTCACTACAGAAGCACTACCCTTTGACTTTCTGTATGCCGCTTCCGAAGACGAGCCGAATGCCTTGCAGCTGAGCTCTATGGAAAAACAACATATCCGAAAAGTGCTTGCCTTCACCGAAGGGAATAAAACCCGTACTGCAGAATTATTAGGCATCGGATTGACTACGCTTTACAGAAAAATGGAGGAATACGGCATTTCCAAATAATAATTTTCCCACCTGTTTTTTTTCATAATGAAAACCAACCCTTTCAAAATGAAAGGGTTTTTAGTTTTTTCGATTTTCTCTAAAATGTTTGTTTAGGGTTTAATTGGCTGTAAATCAGTTTATTAAGAAAAATTTTTCATTTTTTGGCACAACTGGTACGTCCTTTGGCATAGGTAGAGTAACAAACGGACAAAAAATGGAAGTCGCAATTTTTTTTATGAGTCTTTGGTTCGCTTTAGTGCTTTATGTACTACTCGATAACCTAATGGACACCCGAAACTCAAAGGCCTAAAAAGCCGCGACGTCTAAAACCGATTTACCAGTCACTTGTAAAACAGATTACCGTATGGGCACGATTGAATTTAGCAGCCAATTTGAAAGTTTGCAGAAGAAACTGATTCCTGTTGCTTACCGACTGACAAACAATACTGAAGATGCGAAAGACCTGGTTCAGGAAACAGCACTTCGGGCATTTAATAATAAAGAGAAGTTTACAACCGGAACCAATTTCCAGGCTTGGGTGATCACAATTATGCGAAACACCTTTATCAACTTCTACCGCAAGAAAAAGAACCGAAATACCAGTTGTGAGCCTACTGGAAGTTATGTTTTTGAGAAGGAAGATCAGGCAGATATTAACCTGGCTGCTTCCAACATAATCATGGCCGAACTCACTGGTATGATTGAAAGCATCAGCGATACATATAGTGTGCCTTTCACCATGTTTTACGAAGGCTACAAGTATGAAGAAATTGCCGAACATTTGGAGCTTCCAATCGGCACGATTAAGAGTCGAATATTTTTTGCCCGCCGCAAACTGCGCGAATTGATTGAAAGACGGTATCCCAAAAACCTGTATGCCGCGTAGTTAAACTGAATATGTCCCCAAAATGAATCCCTCGCGGCGGGCATTTTTTACTCCTTCCGATGAAAATCCACAGATTTTTGTCGAGGATATCTAAGAATTATGGCATTTGTTGTAATGCTCCCATTCACTAAATGGGGGCATTTTTTTATTTGAACAATGCGCAAAAGTTGCTGTTTCATCCCTGAATTATAGACCCAAACTACTCGTGGGTATAACTAACCAAAAATTGTACAAAGCAGGAATGAAAGATCAACACATAGTTATAGTAGGAGGTACATCGGGAATCGGTCGGGAAATTACCAGCAATCTGCTTCAGGCAGGTGCCCATGTAACCGCCATCTCCCGAAAAAACGAAGGATTGCCGGATGGAGCCAAGCACCTTGTATGGGATGCTACTTCTGATTTTACACAGGAATCGGAACTGCCTGAGGCTATTGACGGACTGGTGTACTGCCCGGGCAGTATTAACCTAAAGCAATTTCGATCTCTGGAAGTAGCCGACTTCCAAAACGATTTTGAATTGAATGTTCTCGGAGCTGTAAGAATCCTGAAGCCATGCCTCAAACGATTTAAAAAGGCGGGAAATGCTTCTGTGGTTTTGTTTAGTACAGTTGCTGCCGCACAGGGAATGCCTTTTCATGCCTCAATAGCAACAGCCAAAGCAGGATTGGAAGGACTGGTAAAATCGCTGGCTGCAGAATGGGCACCAAGAGTGCGGGTAAATGCAGTAGCGCTCTCCCTTACTGATACCCCTTTGGCCAAAGGTTTGCTTTCCAGCGAAAGCAAACGGGAATCAGCGGATGCGCGCCACCCACTGCGCAGAGTTGGTACTCCCCGGGATGCCGCACAGGCTGCTCGCTTCCTGTTGTCGGATGAGAGCAGTTGGATTTCCGGCCAGGTACTGGGGGTAGATGGCGGTATGTCTACCTTACGCGTTTAACCATCTTCGAAATTTTTAAGACCATTCGCCGAAAGGCAAAAGAATACATCGGAAAAATCGAACCATTTCCAGTCCCGGCACCTGACTATAGAGATTAACCATCTCAACAACCGACAGGAGCAAGAGGCAATTATCAGCCTAATTACTTAGCTTAGCTATCCATCCTAAAATATGGGTGATTATGAAATGGTTTAACCGGCTTGGCCTGAAGCGAAAGATTCAGGGCCTGCTTTTGTTTATGTTCTTCATGCTGATGGCCTTTGGAGCTGTGTCGGTCTGGTACATTGATCGCTTAACCAACGACAGCCTGAAGGAGATGGAGTATGCGCAGGCAACAGCCCGCAACACCTCGGAGATTTCTATCAATCTCAATGAAATCCTCTACATACTATCCCATTCGAATGCTTCTGAAAGTTACAGGCGCATCAATTTGCGGAAGAACTTTGATCGGATAGAGTCCTACCTCAATATGCATTCAGCTCAGACGAGCGACAAAAAGGTAAGTGGCCTGATTGAAGATATCCGGGAAGATATTCGCATCCTGCGGCAGCAAACAAAAGAATATGAAGAGAGTGGAGAGGTATCGGTGGAGTTGTACCTAAAGATCAACTACATCACCGAACTAATCCGCCAATTGCAGAAGATCAATGAAGAGCGGATGCATGAGCAGTCTGAAAATATCCTGGACATAAGTCTGGAAGGCATGCTTTGGCTGATCATTATCGGCTTACTCATATTTTTCTTTTCCCTGTTGGCCTTAATTTATTTCCCACATTACATTGCAGATCCTATCTATACGCTAACCGAATCCATCAAAGAGATTACGCGGAAAAACTATCAACAGCGTGTCGAATTAAAAAACCAGGATGAGTTTGGGGAAATGGCACAGTCATTCAACCATATGGCTGAAAAACTGAATGACTATGAGAAAATGAATGTCGCTCAGTTGCTGGTGGAGAAAAAACGGATTGAGGCTATTATTGGAGAAATGCAGGAAGCTATTATCGGTTTGGACGCCGAGCAAAAAGTGCTTTTCGCGAATGCCACGGCATCCGGTCTTTTGGGGATGCCGGAAGATCAGATGCTGGGTAAATCTCTCCGAACCTTGTCCCACTCAAGCGACCTCCTGCGCGAGATCAATCAGGAAATGAAGTCCGGCAGTTTACAGGAAAACAGGACGTACCCGACGATCACCCTGCACCAAAATGGTAAAACCTATTATTTCGATAAGGAAATTCTGGAGGTTGAGGGCAAGGTGGAAGGAGAGAATGGCACGACCGGTGAGAAGGGTACGGTTATCATCCTCAAAAATATTACGGAATTCAGGGAAAAAGATCTGAAAAAAACCAACCTGATGGCAACTGTTTCCCATGAGCTAAAAACACCCATTTCCGCCATCGATATGAGTATCGGTTTGCTGGAGGACGATCGCATTGGTCCGCTTAATGAAGAGCAAAAAGAACTTACTCAAACCATCCGGCAAAATTCGGGCAGATTGCTTAATATGGTCAATGAAATCCTGGACCTTTCTCGTATTGAATCGGGCAATATTAGTCTGGAGTTGGAAGACTGCAAACCGGAGGAAATTGTTAAAAAGGCATTGAACAGTACCCTTCCTCAATTTGAAAACAAGCAGGTTAAGCTGCACAAACACATGGAGCGCGATCTTCCATTACTGCATGTGGATATCCAAAAAACAACCAGTGTGCTCATCAACTTTCTAACAAATGCATTGAGGTATTCAAAGACCGGCCAGCAAGTCGATATTGATGTTCGTAAGGTGTCCGGAAACGTTATGTTTACCGTTACAGATCAGGGGCCGGGCATCACGGAGGAGGATCAGGAGAAGATTTTTAATCAATACAGCCGGGCCAAAAATGATAAAACGCAGGGAACGGGACTCGGGCTGTCAATAGCCAAAGAGTTTATTACCAAGCAGGGCGGTCGAATTTGGGTTAGAAGTGAAGTAGGGAAGGGGAGTACCTTTGGGTTTCAACTGGACGGAAAAAGGAATGGCTGATCATCCGAAGATAACCAGCCATCATTCTTTTGATTCAAAGGCTTAAAGCACCTTTTTCAATTCTCTTTCGATAGCAGGAGCTCCCCGAAGATTTACAGCTGCAATATTACCCTCCCGATCGATCAGGAAAGTACGTGGAATACTGCGAACACCATAGGTGCGGGCTGGTGCACACTCCCATTTTTTCAAATCTGAAACGTGGTATTCCCAGGGAAGACCGTCTTTTTCGATGGCCTGTACCCAGCGTTCTTTTGAGCGCTCCATCTGAGCGTCGATTTGCTCCTGATTGCTGAAACGCGCTTTGGTGCGGCTGTCGAGTCCGTCGAGTGAAACACTAAATACGGTGAAGCCTTCGTCTTTGTATTTGTTGTATACCTTAACGACATTTGGGTTCTCCCGGCGGCAAGGTCCACACCAGCTTGCCCAGAAGTCGAGTAATACGACTTTACCTTTTAGATCAGAGAGCGTATACGTTTTACCATCTGGGTTTGGCAAACTGATATCTGGTGCTTCCATTCCAACCTGAATGGCTCCACTGCCCTGGCTCTGTGCATAAGCTGCTTCTGCCTGGTTGATGAAGTCGCTGTAAAACAGGGTATATTCAGAATCGGGATAAGTTTCCCGCATGCGCTCCAGCGCTTTTTTGTGTACGGCGAGGTAGGCCCCGTTGTTTCCAAGTGCGCGGTAAGCAGCCGCCATGGCGACAAGCGGACTGGAAACTGTATCAACGTAAGACTCCAACTGATTGGCTCCCATTTGACGGTTGATCAGGGACCGCAGGCAATCGAGGTATGCAGTCCAGGTTTCGGAACCGGATTCCTGGAAATCAAAACGGGTGAGGTTTTGGAGTTCGCCTTGAATGTTTACTGTATTTTCACTGCCATCCAGTACCATGTTTACGCGTTTTGCGCCTACACGAAGCTGGTAAATACCCGCTTCCAGGCCTTCCGGAAAACTCATGCTAAAGTTGCCGTTGGCGTCTGCGTCGGTGCGTTGAATGGATTCGCTGGATTGGTTTAATTTAAACTTATCGAGATTGACCTGAAGGTTGGCAGCGCCGTTGAGTGCACCGCTGATTTCCAGACCGGTATTGGTTCCGGATGCGCCACATTGGGCGAACAACACAGCTCCAATAGCAATCACAAAAAGAGGAAAAAGCTTTTTCATGCCCATAATGGATTTATATTGATTTAATGCTTCTGTATGTTTAGCTGCACAACTCATTCAGCTGTGCTTCAAAGCGCAAAGATAACATCCGGCAATCAACTGGCCCAACCTCAACAAACCTTTAATAATATGTTAACCCTACTTTATCGTATAAGATAGTTTACGAGGAAAAAGAGGACGAGATAGATCCAAAGTGCGTCCAGAAAATGCCAGTATATAGTCAAAAGGCGGAGTTTCAGGCGTTTTTCCGGATCGGAAAAGTAAACCAGCACACTAACAGGCTCTTTCATGCGCCTTCGAGCAGTGTATAAAAACACGCCAAGGAAGGGAATACCCGCAATAACATGGGCAAAGTGCAATCCCGAAATCACGTAAAGATACCCGGCCGCATTGCCACTGTTAATGAAAATTTCCTGTCCGATAAGCTGTTGCCACCCAATGTATTGCATCGCCATGAAAAATATAGAAAGCAAAATTGTCACACCCAATGCCAGTTGATAGCCCCGGGTGTTATCTCCTTTGTAGGCCCGTTTGGCCCAAACCATGGTAGCACTTGAAGCAAGTAGGATTAAGGTGTTGAAAAAGAAGATGTTAGGAAGGCGAATAGGAGGAAGGCTGCTTTGAACCCGGGAGTACACAAAGGCTATGGTCAGCGACAAAAAGAGGGTGGAGAGGCCAAATAGAATGAGGACCAACAACACATTATGCGGGTGGAAGGCAAAATTGTGGTATTCGTTATACGGCTCTTCTGACTCTTTATTTCTTTCCATAATTAAAAATAGTCCAAATTTCCTGACTGGATTCAGCCTCCTAACAAAACTTGGCAGGGAAGGGTTTGTCAGGATTGGACGAATCTTTTACAATCGGACTACTTATTATGAAAAACGACCTGCCCGAAGCGAGCAGGTCGTGTACGTTTTGTAAAAACGAATCAACGTTTGAGCATCACCTTTTGAATAATGGTTTGCTCACCGGAGCTTAGCTCAACAAAAAACAGTCCGTCGGGGAGATTCAGGTCCCGAGTATGCAGGATGATCTCCGACACCTCCAGATGAGAAAAATCCTGTTGGAAAACCTGTTTGCCCTGAAGATCCAGAATGCGCATCCGGTTATTGCCATCGCCAACACCTTCCACTTCAATGTACAGGACTTCAGAAACCGGATTGGGGCTTATGCGCATATGGAGCGAAAGCGATACATCAGACAGCTCTCTTTCGTCAATCCCTTCGGCCAGCATAGTACAGCAACTGGCCGGAACGGTCAGTTTTTGTTGGATGGTATATGCATAATTGAAACAATCATCCCGTGCTTTCCAACGTCTGATATAGACAGTGGCATTGGGACAACCACCCAGAATCACCTGATTGCCTAAAGACTCGATACTCACAGCACCACAATCGTCTGTTGCGGTTGGCGGATCAAATACAATGGGATCATCGCAGGCCAAAACCAGATCTGAAGGCACAAAGTCATACACTGGCGGGGTCTCATCATCAGCCCGCATAATCACGGCTTCACAGCCAAAGCGACCCGAGGCAACTAAAGGGCAGTCGTATTCTACCTGATACACGCGGCAAATGCCTAGTCCGACGCAGCCAAAGGTTCGCACTTTATCCGGACGGGCCTGAATATTTACGACAGTGGCATTGCCACAAGCATAGGTTGGTATGTGTAAAAACACCTCATTCGGACCGTATTTTGGATTTACGGTCAGTACATCCGGGATTTTGGTTAATCCATGTAATACAAATTCAAAACAAGTACTTTCTCCATTGCCCAGTTGACCTTCAAACTTAATGGTACCGGCATCCGGGCCACTAGTTGGAGTTTCTACATTCCAACTATCGCCACAAGGAGAGACGTAGGTGTCTCCCTGAACGGGATCGGTACCTGTGGTCTGCACAGGCAACTGAAAAGCAATATTTGACAGAGATTGTTGACAGGTGTTGTACACCTTGAATTTGAAAACGGGCTCGCAATTAGCATTAACATCCACGCAAGTGAGTGCTACCTTCATGCAGCCGCTTAGATCAGCCATACAATAATCTCCGGGTAACAATTGATCATCACAACAATCGGGTGCTACACAATTGGATGTAATGATAACTTGTGAAGGATCGGGACCCGGGACCATTTGGTCACAGTCCAAATCCAGGGGTGGGGGGCATTCAATGACTTGTGCTTTCAATTGGGAATTTATGCCAAAAAGACATAAAAGAACAATCGTTGGGGCAATCAGGAATCGCCACCCAGAGTAGGAACAAAACTTCATGATGTGGGGGGAATTGGTTAAAAAATAATATCGGTTTTAGGGCAGTAAACTGCCACAAAGTTTTTTCCAAAATTCAAAGAACTAAAAACGTAAAGACTGGCTGGTCTTTATTTAAGGATAGTCTGGATTGCTTCTATAAAGTACAAGGAAATAATCGAATAGTACAAAACTTTAACAAGTTGGGCGGGTAAATAAATATACCTCATTTTTGAGGTTTAAAACCTTATCTTGTTGATATTGAGTTTGTTGTGAGTTCTATGATGAAGTGGTACTTAAAGAGATTCTGCTAGATGGGAAACAGCTCTTGTCGGATGTCAAATAACAATTCCTGAATTTCCTGGTTTAATTTCATGACCAACTCCAGATTTTCATAGTCGGATTCTATGTTTTTGCGCAGATCTTCCAGCCGTGGAATAATTTCTTTTTCCCATTTGCCCCGAAGCTCTTCCGGTAGTTGTGCCACCGGGAAATTATCCATCGCCTTGAGGTATTCTTCATGCGGGATTTCAGCGGTCATCTCAATGATCCGGTTTAACTCTGACTGCACATCCGGTTCTTCTGTGGAGGAGCGCGGCTGATTTAGGAATTGGGCATCCTGTACCAATCGTTGTAAGCGATCGGTGATTTCTCCATATCGATTTCCCCCGCGTTTGGCAGGTCTTTGAGAGATATTCTCCCAATCCCGAAGTATGTTTTCCAGCGTCTCCTGGTTATTCGGACTAAAGGAAGCTTTAAACGACTCAAACAGGAAGACCACAGCTGCCGGACGCCGCTTGGGTAGGTCTTCTTCGGCATAAGTGAGTACAGCCCCAAAAAGGTTTCTCCTGTCTTCGGTCAGGGTGATCAATTTTTCCGTTTCCGGTTCGATCTGGAGCAGGATTTCAATCAGATCCAACCGGAATTTTTGATCCACAAATTTTTGACATTCTTCATTTGGTGCGGATCCTGTCAGAGAAGTCCAATCTGATTCAATCCGACTGATTTGAGGCAGGAATCTCTTCGAGTTTTGGCCGGATTCGGCGAAAGCCGCCAACTCATTTACAGCCTTGTCAAAATCATCACTCAGGATCGATTTTACCAGGTTTTGTAGTTGCGAAGCGGAATCACTACTTGCAAACAAGACTTCCAATCGGTTTCTGTATGAATCTGCCTCCCGATAGCGCTCGGCCTTTTCCAGCATTTGGGCTACTTTGTCTGCCAGAACAGTGGATGTCGGGCCGAGATCTTCATGTTCAGGATTTCTCTCGCTCAATTTTTCCAGTTGCTTAATGGCAGACTCATAACTTTTTAAAGCGGTATTCACATCAGCCGTCAGTTGTCGCACATCCCCCAAATGCTCATGAGCAATAGCAGCCGCAATATTCAGCCAGTCCTTTTCCTGCTGATTGAGTTGCAGATTTCGGAAAAAGACAATTGCCCGCTGAAAATGATTCTCAGCATCTTCATAATTGCCTTCATCTACTTCCAGATCGCCCAGTCTTTCGAGGGTGAGGCCGTATTGGCGTCTCCAGTATTCTTCTTCCTTATCCTGGCTTATCAATTGTTGGTATACAGCTGATAGTTCATGTAAAATCTCCCGGGCTTGCGCCGAATCTTGCTTTGTTAGAGACTCGAGTTGCTTCTCCAGATTATTTGCCTGCTCTGACAGACCGGTTGACGGGGAAGTACCTTCTACCTGTTCCTGAACCGTTTGGAGCAGGGACATGATTTGAGAACTGATTTGATTGAGTTGAACCTCATTTTCCTGCGTAGTTATTACTCCCTGAGAAAATTGGCGGGCTGTCTGAAGATACCTTGCACGAAGAATTTGAATTTTCCCCTCCGGCAGGCTTTGTCCTGTTTCCAGTTTTTCAAGCAAATTCAAAGCCATCTCAATATCGCCCCGCTGCAAATGCTCCCGAATGGATTCAATTTGGAGCGTTTGTTCTTCGCCGCTTTCCTGTTGTTTGTTCTCCCGGATTATTAGCTGTACGGCAAGTGCATCTTCGTTTTCAGGCGCTATTTCCAGGGCTTGTCCGATTAGTGCTTCCGCATTTTCCCAATTGAACAGATCCGCTTCTACCCGAGCAAGGTGGGTGAGCGCAAAAATGTTTTCCGGCTGTATTTCAAGGCTTTGTTCATAAAGTTTTTTAGCCTGTTCTTCATTCTTCAGGCTTTCGCCGAATGTATAAGCCAACTCATTGATCGTAAACGTATTCTTAGGATCTGTTTTCAGGGCGCGCTCAAAAGTGTTTATAGCTTCCTCCACCCGGCCGCTTTCGCGTAATTGGATGCCGTATTCATTCAGGCTGAAGGTATTATTTGGCTCCAGGCGAAGGGCTCTTTCCAGCAAGGGAATGGCATCCTCCGGACCGTGATTCTCGCTTTCCCGATAAGCTTTGGCCAGTTCATTCAGGATTTCCAAATTATCGTCCTGGGTTTCGAGCTTTGATTCCAGCTCCTGAATGCGTCCGAGTTTGGGTCGTTGACTGCTGAGCTTTTCTCTCAGGCGGGTATGGACACCCGGCCACCAGACACCTGTCTTTTCAGTAGATGATCCGCTCATTTCTCCAAAGTGGTATCCGGCCAATCGGCCTTTTATGAGCAGTGGCAAACCGGCCAGGGAATCCAGGGCATCTTCTTCGTAGTAGAGCGAATAGCGCTCCACATAAGCATCCAGTTCATACCGCTTCAAACTGGGGTTTTTCTTTTCATCCCACCGAGGTTCCAGGAGGGTGAGCGACCATTCGCCGCCAGGCATATCTTCTTCGGAGGCCGAGTCTAAAATGCTAAACGGATCGAGATTTCCGCCGTCAACGGCTGTCAGTTTTAAGATCCAGGCGGCATTGTAGTTTTCATCCCGGATCAAATCCATTTCCCGATACGTGAATTTCTTCCACTCGTCCTGCTGATAAAATTGGATGTACTCGCCTTCTTCGCCGGTGAGGTAATAATAACTGGTGACAAACTGGCCTCCGTCGATCAATACCCCAAAGCCGACAAACTCTTCCCGGGCATTGTAGATCTCGCCAATATTTGAAAGTAATCGAGCATCTTCCGGCGAAAGCCGCGGAATGGCATCCAGCTTAAACATGTCGGGTTGTAAATAAGGATGCTCTGA
>JAAEZH010000001.1:183165-222666 GCA_018222965.1 Bacteroidota bacterium | reverse complement strand
CAGACAAAATCTTCCCACGCACTGTAGAACTCACCCATATTAAAAAGTAAACGAGCATCTTTCGGCTAAAACCGCGGAATGGCATCCAGCTTAAACATGTCGGGTTGTAAATAAGGATGCTCTGAGAGTTGCCACCAACCATTTGATAACCAGCTCATTACGGGCTTTCGCTTCAAGCGCAACAGTTGACCAAGAGTTTCCTCGGAAGCTTCGTTGAAACTGTTGTTGAGGGTTTCATTCAGCGTAAGCTTGTCATAGAAGGCCTCCAGAAAGGGCATGAAATCGATCTCCACCTCATTGTGGTCAATAACCAGCAAGTTCCGGTTGCGGACTAATTGGGGAAGTTGCGGATTAAAGACTTTGTTCATCCGGGTTTCCAAATCGTTGCGGAAATCGCCTAATTGATCGGAGGTCAATACATCATCCAAACTGATTAGTTGCAGTTGGGAATGGGCTTCAAAAATAGCCGACAAACTCCGCCAGCTAATCAGGCTGTTATCCGGATTGAAACCGGCAGAGTAGGACCCAAAAGAGGCGCTTTGGCTGGATTGCTGTTGGGGCATTTGTTCTCCGACCGGATTGCCATGTGTACTGGCATGTCCCGATAAATGCAAGAAACAGATCTCACCGGCATAACTTGGGTCGGTCAGGATATTTTCAATCTCCACCGGACGCAGATCGTATTGCACGACGATGCGGATCAGGCCCTTTTCTTCCAATCTCCGGAAATAGGGAATGATGCGTCGATGCTCATCGTCGAAGTCCAGCACGGTCATACTTTTGCTTTCCTGAGGCGGCGAAGTGATATAGCCAAAAAAGCAAATAGGTGGCTGTACCTTTTTCGTTTCCGGTGCTTCCAGGGTAACCTTTCCAATATTGATTTGCTGCTTATCCATTTCGGCGAAAGCCGTTTCAGCTGCTTCCCCTTTCCCGGCCACATTCCTGGCCACACCGGAAGCAAATTTGCGCAAATCTCGAAAGGCATCAAAGCGTTGCATGGGCCCCGACAGCTTTTCCATCAGGTGGTGCATCCGCAATTGGCCGGATCGGTCCTTGTGGTGGAGGGATTTGGCCAGAGCTTGTGCCATGCGTTCGGCAGCCTCCTCCGGACGTACATAAGCCAGGGCTCCCCAGCGAAGTACTTCTCCAATGGTGCGCTCCAGCAGGTTTTCTTCATCCAGTCTTTCGCGTACATAAAGCAGGGTGAAATCGGCCAGTTTTCGAATGCGTTGCGGACCAAAAACGAGATCCTGCAACAGCTCATTGAGCAGCAATTCCCGCATTTGAGGTTTGACTTCATAGGTTTTATGGCCCACCTTGCTGCATATCCCCGACAAGAGAAAGTCAGACACTGCTTCGCGGGGAATGTGCAATTGCTCGCCGTTTTCATCCTCGGCAAAATTCATCCATAAATTGAAGAGCAGATCGGTAGTCAGAACCAGTGGAAAAGCTGCGTGACAAGCAAAGGTCCTGTAAGCCTTTTTCTCATTTGGACCCAGAAATGGGAGTTGGGTAAAGAGACTAATCTCCTCCTCGGCCAACATGCGGTCGATATGTTTGAGATCCGCCATCTACTGGTCGATTTGTTTGCCTTTTAATACATCAATTGCCAGATCCAGGCCCATCCGGTTGAGATAGAACATAGGTACCCATTCGGAAACCTGTTGGGCAGAAGAGCCTTTCCAGCGCCGCCGCGGAAATGGATTAATCCAGGCGGTGCGCAAGGTCTTTGTTCGGATTTCTTCCAGGAAAGTTTCGGTTTGAAAAAGGCGTTTCAGGCTGCGACTTCCCCGGGCTGCACCGGCATCTGAAATGATCAGCACAGAGCTGCGCATCGGATCAAGTTGCTGCACAAAATCCTGAAAGTCGATCCATTCGGTTCGTTGAGGATTTTGATAGATCTTATCATCAGGCACATTGCGGAAATACCAGGCAGATACATTCCGCACTTTGCCCCCTTCTTTAGCTGTACGGATCAGTTCGGCACAAAGGGCATCATAGGCAATCATAGAGCCGCCCACGTCTACCAGTATACTCAAATCGATCTGGTTTTGATAGTGGTATAAATAACGCACTTTTTCCAGATAGCCCTTTTGGGCGAATGCATGTACGGTCGCCGGAACATCGAGTTCGGTACTAAGTCCCATGCGTTCTTCCCGGTGTAAGTGTCTCCAGGATTGTTGCATCTCGCGGTGCTTCAGCGGGTAATATTGATTGCTGAGCAGGGTGCTCCTGCGCAAGGGCTGATAAGGATTTTCCGGTTCTTTGTAAGTGAGGTCCGGTGCCGGGATTTCGAGTGGTTCACTGGGTTTTTTGGCTTCTCTGTCGGCTTCCTGTTTTTGTTTTTTCTGTTGTTCGAGGCTTTCTTCCTGATCCTTTTTTGCCTGGTGGGCTTCTTTTAATTCCCGGGCTTCTTTATCCGCTAGTTCGCGGCTTTCGCCGGATGCCAGCCAGGCCTTAAACTGTTGCTCGAAGATTTTATCCTCGGCCGGATTTTTGATCCATAGCCATTTGCACATTCGCCGAAAGGCAGCTAATTGTGCTTCCTGATCTTCCCGCTTAATATCCACACCAAATCCACCCCGCATGGCTTCCAGCAGGTCGTAATAATCTTCCAGTTCCAGCATCAGTCCGCTGTTTCTCAGCCGGAGAAAGAGTTGGAAGAAGGGGAGGTTGGTATGACGTTGTACTGGTTTGATGCGTTTTATTCGTTTAATACGGGTTTGGTTGAGAACCCGCCGGAGGCGGGTGGTTGAGATTGCCCGGCTAAAGCGGGCAAGGTTGATACTCATCGCCTGCGGCGCTTCGGGCTTGATAGTTTCGTTTATTAAAAACTAAAAATTATCAATTCCTCATTCCTCATTCAAAATTCTACATTCCTCATTAAAAATTAAAAACTAAAAATTATCAATTCTACATTCTCAATTCCTTTCCCGAAGAAACTTCTCATGAGCGGCAGCGCTTTTCAGGAGAATGCCCGGAAAAGGCAGGTTTCCATCGAGTTGCTGAAGCATCTTATCGGCCGGATGTGCGGTGAGTACTTTAAACCAGTCAATCAGCTCGCTGGTAGAAGCTTTCTTGGCCCCGCCCAGGTCATCGGTCATTTGTTGTCTCAGCTTGTCGAAGCGAGTAAGTGCTTTGGTAACCATTTCTTTTTCATTGGCTGACTCGTTTTCCGGATCGAGTTTTAGATGTGCCCGGATGATCTCTTCCAGACGGGTTTTATTGGGAAACTCAATGCGGTGGAAAACGCAACGGCGCAGGAAAGGAGCGGGGAGGGGCTTCTCGTCATTACTTGTGATAAAAACGATCGGCTTGTTATTGGCCTTAATACTGGATGGCAGATCGTTTTGTAGTTCCCGTCCTTCCAATTCGGCGATGTTGAAGCTTTGCAGCTCGAGTTCCTGTAGGAGATCGTTGGGGAAGTCGATATCTGCCTTGTCGATCTCATCGATCAGGAGTACACATTGCTCATCAGACTGAAAAGCGCGGCCTATCGGACCGAACTGCACATAGTGATAGGAGTGTTCTCTTCTTTCGATTTCCTCCGGATCGAGTTGTTTGGTATTGGCAAGCTGGGCATCGCGCAAATGGGCAATGTGGTTGTAGGAATAGAGTGCTTCCCGGGCCTTGGTAGTCGACTTGACATACAAGGTTTCGAGGGGAAGGCCCAGTTCGCAGGCAACTGCTTTGGCCAGGTAGGATTTGCCACATCCTGGTTCTCCTTTGAGGAGTAAAGGGCGGTTTAGATGGATGGCCAGGTTGACAGCCTCCATGAGGTCGGGAGAAGGCAGGTATGGAGCCAGCATTTCGCCTTGAAACTCGCGGGCTTTGAGTAATCCTTTGCCGGTATATCGTTTTTTAAAGGCCATATAGACTAGAATTTTGCCAGAATTTGATTTTGAAAGGAGAGTCTGTACCGCATACAAAAAGCGATCATTACAATCTCCGGATATATTTTCGGTTGGTTCTTCATGAGGCTGGTGGCCGTCTCATTCAGATCCAGGATGTCGTCAAAATGCAGAATGCGTCCTTCCAACCAGCGGAGGACTTCATTCTGATCGAGCAGATCAATGTTTAGCAACAGGGGATGAACGGGCTTCCAGTTGTCGTCAATAACGGTAGCGAGTTTGGCCTGATGCTCTTCGGCTGCTCGTTGGTGATCAAAGGTTTCGGAAAAGACCAGAAACAACAACAACATATTGGGGCTGTCCCGATCGGCTGTCTGTTGATAAAGAGGTTGCCAAAAATCCTGGAGAAAGTTCAGCAAATCCTCCGGCGGAATATCTCCATTCATTTCGATCCGAAAAATGATCGAGCGATCTTCTTCCCAAATGCGGACAATGGTATCCAGCAGTTTTTGGCGGTCGCCTGCATCGTCATTTGATACGCTTACGCTGAATTGGTCGTATAATTCGAACCAGAAAAGATCCACAGGGATTTGTCCGCTAAAGTCGATAGGTACTTCGCGAATGGCATCCTTGCCCAGTTTCATGCGCAGGGGTTTGAGCAGCAGGCGGTACAACCAGTTCTGGCCATAGTATTTGGAGCCGTTGATCATGAAAACGCCTCTGGTAGCCTTTTGCTGTAACTGGAATTTGCGGAAGAGCAGAATCTCTTTTTTGTAATTGAGATCTTCCAGGGCCGAGCGCACTTTTTTAACCAACTCCGGCGAACTTTGCGTCGAGGCTTTTTCCTTTTCGACTCTTTCGACGTAAGTCTTAAGTGTTTGAAGAAAGGAGAGGATGTTTTCGCGCCATTGGGCGTACTCCACATCTGCTTCTTCGCGGGTAAGCAAATTTTTACGCACCTTTTTGGAAATACTTCTTCCGTCGGAAGCATGCCCCAGGGCTTCATTTTGCAGGCTGATATCAGCAATGTTTTCCTCTACCCATGTCAACAGGAGGTTTTGGATCTCCGAAAATTCGGAGTCCAGAAAATAGTCTCGTATGTTGTTTTTGAGTTCGGAGTAATTCATGGAGCCGGGGTCTCAGCGATCGCTACGGGTATAGTCCCCAAATTAGCAAATTCAACGGGAAAAATTACTAAATTGGGGTCCACTCAAAAAACAACCCAATATGGCATCGTTTAAATTATGTCCGGGAGACCCCCTGGTCAATGCGCTGCAGAAGGCATTTAAAGCGAATATTGTTCGCATCCCGCGCAAAAAAATTCAACCATTAAGTGTAATTGGCCGTCGAGGCAGCCAATTGAAATATCTGGGCTCTTTACACGATTTGCTCGTTGACAGTCCCGATTTGGGATTAGACGCTCTCACCGAACCCATGGCCGAAATTTCGGGCAACCGGAGTCGTTCGGTAGATTTCAATTTTGGCGTTCAGGTGCTGGAAGGCTTCTTACAGGGCTTTGGTTTGTCGAGCCCAAGTGTCAAAGAAGCCTTTAAAGGAACCAAAGAATTGTCGTTTGGCTTTCCGCAAATGCAAAGTTATTATGTGGAGCCGTTGCAGATCGGAAAAGCGATAGCCGGTAAGAAACTGGAAAAGCTCAATCCGGTATTGGCACCTTATTACAATGATGCCGAAGCGGAGTTGCTGGTCGTAGATTCTGTTTTTGCCGGAAAAGACTTTACGGTAAAGATCGATAAGACGGTTGATTCAGAAACCGACGTTTCTCTCGGAACAATCGGGCAGGCCTTGCAGGTAGATGATACCAAATTAAAGGTGCAATCAACCTCCAACCGGGAAGTAAAATTTGAAGGGGAAGACTACCTCACCTTTGCTTTTACCTGCCTGAAAATGAAAATTGACAGTGGAAGTGATACCATCATTTCTGTAGATGCCGGCGACAAAGACCTGGTGTTGGAATCTGCCAAACCCAAAAGGGTAGTGGTGGAGGATGATCCGGCGATGGTGGAAATGGAGTTCTAATTGATAATTTTTAGGTTTTAATTTTTAATTTTTAATGAGGAATTGAGAATGTTGAATTTTAATGCATGAAATTATCACCCGAAGCGCCGCAGGCGATGAGTATCAACCTTGCCCGCTTTAGCCGGGCAATCTCAAGCACCCGCCTCCGGCGGGTTCTCCACCAAGCCGAATAAAACGCATTAAACGTGTAAAACACATCTATGAATTCAATAGATAAGGAGTTTATTAACCGGGTAAAGGAAATGATCCGGGACGATGACACCGAGGAGGTGATCGATGTCTTGCTGGAGTTTTTCGAACCCATGTTGAAGACCGATTATTACGATGAGTTGATTGGACATTCCAGTCAGTTGAATCGATTGAATAAACGCAAGCGAAAAGGCCTGCTTACCGACGAGCGATACAATGTATCCCGAAATCAGGCCAATCAAAACCTGATCGACTTTATCAACGATGTTTACCGACGTTCCCGCCGAAAATCGCTTCCTTCGAGAGCCCCGGCCACCGGGGTACAGATCGATGAAGAAACCAGCGGCATAACCAAGGAGAAGATTGTTGGAAAGAGTGAATTTCGCGATGTGATCTGGTTGCAGCGGGGTATGATGGCTGCAAAAAGCGTGTGTAAGATCAAACTGGCCGATGGATCTACCGGTACGGGTTTTATGTTGAAAAACAATTTGCTGCTTACCAATTATCATGTGCTGGAAGACGCTGACATCGCAACTTATGCCAAGGCGATTTTCCACTTTGAAGAAGACATGGAGGGCAATGTAAACAGCAAATCCTACAGCCTGGATCCTGCTTCCTTTTTCGAAAACGATTCCGAACTCGATTTTGCCCTGGTGAAAGTAAAAGAGCAGGAGGGTGCGCCACCACTCAGCGATTATGGATGCCTGAATATCGAAATCAATCGTTTTCCGGAACCGGAGGATTATGTGTCCATTATCCAGCATCCGGCAGGTGAAACAAAGAAACTGGCCTTTGACCGGGTAGACAACACGGAAGGATTCCTGATGCGTTACAAAGCCGACACGCTAAAGGGTTCCAGTGGTTCACCGGTATTCGATGCCAATTGGAATGTTGTGGCCTTGCATCACAGTTTTGTGGATGGCCAGGAATTAAACCAGGGCACCTTATTGTCGGCCATCAATGAAAAGCTAAACGGAGTCTTAGGTACAGCATGACAGTAGTTAATCAATGCACAAATTGCGGGGAGACCTTGCCGGAACAGGCAAAATTTTGTCCCGATTGTGGCGAGGCCGTCCTTCCGGAAGGCGATCCTTGCTCGACTTGTGGGACCATCAACCCAAAAGACGCGCAATCCTGTATGCATTGTGGTACCACTTTCGTGGAATCGCCGCCCGTAGCCGATGTTTTCGAACCCCCTTCCACCGAAGAGATTGAGCAGATGTTGGCGGATGCCTTCATGCGCGAGTTGGAGCGCAATGTTGTGGATCAGCAGGACCGGAGGTTGGTTGACCAGTATTTTCAGCGTTTTCACGAATCTTCTTTCCGCAATGATCTGGAGAAAAGACTGGAGCAAATGGCCGAACCCCTGGCTCGGGACAGTGTTTCTGAACTCCCGCCCGAAACCATCTTTGATATTGGTGATTTGGTAGACTTTTTCCTTATTCAGCACTGTTCGGACCTCAATGTGGTGTACCTGCCTGAGAAGATGCTGAAATACAGTGGAATAGATGGGAATCAAACCGATTTATACAGAATGGCGTTGGATTACCTGGCCTTTGATCACGAAGATGTGCGTATTTACACCGACTTTCTGGCCATGCCGGAACGCACCCTGAAACAAGCCAGCCGCTCATTCCTTTTTGCCGATCGTAATGAAAAGTTGTGGTTTATCTGCGATCAAACGATGATCGGCTCCGGCAAGGCAGGCTTTGCGATGACCAATCATTCTCTGTTTTGGAAAGCACCGATGGAGCCGCCCCATGTTTTTAGATACGGGCATTCCCTGACCGTGGAGTTTGAAGAAAACTGGATCAACCTCAATGGCGCTTTTTTCGATGCAGGCAAGAGTTTGAATGTACGGATGAGTAAGTTGTTGCGGAGGTTGCAGTCTATCTTTTGATGTTTGCCGGAAACCCCAACCTTCAAAAAAACGAGTTCCCTGCCTCTATATTTGATGTCGATGTCAAATCTGTGAAGTCCCCAATATTTCAAACGACAAACAACGTAAAGGTCCCATTTAAGGGTGGGAGGATGTAGTGAAATCTACTTTAACAAGTTCTCTAATCCCTGTTCTCTCAACTCTCAACTAAATTAATCGACAATCTCCTTATCGATATAATCTGAATTGAGCAGCCGAAGCGCGCCCATATACTTCAGATTAAAAGTAATAAGGTCTCCTACCTTATAATTGCCTTTGGTTTTGCCCAGGTCAATGATCAACATATCCGAACTGGCATTGACAATCTCGATATCCGGATCATCCGGAATGAGGTAATCGGGGGATATGTCGAGCAAGCCTACATCAATGATAGCCCGATATGAACTTTTGCCATAATCTTCTTCCTGTACCTTAAATACTTCTCCTGACGGATTGGCTGCCAGATCACCGATAGGTACCACTGGTTTTTTGGTGATTTCCAAAATCTCAGTTTCCAGCTTGAAAACATCGGATTTCATGCCTTTAATCGTCTTATTGGTAAAGAGATCGGCACCGAAGTAAAGGGCTTCCCCAACCCGGAAGTGATTGATAGATTGAGGAACCATTTTCTTAAGCAAAAGTGGAATCGTTACGGTTGTTCCACCTGTAATCCAGGGAATTTTTTTGCCAAACTTGGCTTCTACCAACTGTTTGTACAGGCTTAGTTGAACCAGTTTGTCCTGAGAAGGCATCACGCCGTGCAGGCAATTCAGGTTGGTACCGATGGCAACGATTTCAATGTTGGGGTATTCAAAGACCTTCTCGTAAAAACCCATGAGGTTTTCGCCCATGATTCCTTCCCGCAGGTCGCCCAATTCGATCATGATGGTAACCCGGTGGGTTTTCCCCTGTCGTTGGGCTTCTTCCGACAACAGGCGAATGGTTTCACTTTCGGAGTTGAAACTCACATCCGCATACTTGACCACCGTTTTGATGGATCGTTTTGGAGGCGGCTTGATGTAAACCGTTTGAACCTCCGGACGAAGCTTCTTTATAAGCTTCAGGTTACTCAGACGGCTGTCGCAAAATTCATGAACATCCAGACTCAATACTTCCTCCAGCATCAATTTGTTGCCGCACAGCAACTTGGTTACAATGGCCCAATCAATGTCGTGTTCCTTGAATAGTTTATCCAGGAAATTAAAATTGTGCCTTAGTTTTTTTCGGTATAATTTGATCTTCGCCATAATCTGATTTTACCCTCTGTATCTAACGTTTCATTTGTCTAACATCAAAACAGCTATTACCCTTTAATCTACAACTTCTCTGGGAATACTGTTTGGCAGGCGGGTTAGTAGCTCATAATTAAGCTGATCACTAAACTCTCCAAATGAAGAAACAGATATTTCCAGATCGCCTTGTTTGCCGATCAATACCACCTCATCTCCTTTTTTTACGCTTTCTAATTCGGTGACATCAATGGTCATCATATTCATATTTACCGTTCCAATCACAGAGACCCGAGCTCCCTGTACCAGTACGCGCCCCTGATTACTCAGCGACCGGCTAAATCCGTGGCTGTAACCCACTGGTACCGTAGCAACGATCATATCCCGATTGGCAAGAAATGAAGTGCCGTATCCGATGAATTCACCGGTTTTAACGTGTTTGACATCCATTATCTTACTTTTCCAGCTTATCAACCTTTTTAGAGGTATCTCCTTGGTTTCTGCCCGTGTCATATAATCTACCATCACCTCTCGACTGGGAAAAAAGCCATATTGCAGAATGCCAATCCGAACCATATCCATCCGGGTTGTAGGGAATCGCATGGCTGCTGCCGAGCAGGCTGTATGATTATAAACAGGATGCAGGCCTTCGAGTTTTAAAGCTTTCTGTAATTTACTAAAAGTGATCTTTTGTTTCTTTACCCGGTAATAGTTGGCAATACTCTCTGCACCGGCATAGTGTGTACACAATCCCTGAAAGGCAAGGTGGTCGGGATTGTTCTGAAGCAACTCAATTACCCGGGGCATTTCCGTTGGTTCGAAACCGGTTCTGTTCATCCCGGTTTCTACTTCCAGGTGTACTTTTGCCTTGCGCCCTGTTTTCTTTGCGATTTCCAAAGTAGCCTCTAAACGATCCGGCTCGAAAATGAAAAATTCAATGTCATTCTCAATCGCCCACTTTATCTCCTGGTTGTCGATCTGCCCCATGATCATAATGGTAGACACACCATTGCTTACTTTCAAAACGCGCAGGGCTTCATCGGCACTAAATACAGAGAAGTGATCCACGCCACATTGCTCGGCAATCGGGGCAAATAATTCGATGTGATGTCCGTAGGCATTGCCTTTTATGACCGAAGAAAACTGAACATTGGGTCCCATGAGATCACGAATGAAATTGAGATTATTCGCCAAAGCTGATTTGCTGATCTCGATTTTGGATGTGCTGAACATGAATTTATTCAAGTACTTTTTGAATGATCGAGTAAAACATTTGAATTCCGGTTGGAATCAAACGATCCGGAAAGTCGTAATCCGGATTGTGTAGCGCCGGTTGATCAACGCCACTTCCCAGGCCAAACATGGCTCCGGGAAACTCCTGGGTAAAATATCCAAAATCTTCTCCCCATTTGAAGGGGAATTCACGTTCCTCTAATTCCAGGTCTAATGTCCGGGCTGCATGCCGGATATAGTCCAGCGCTTCCGGGTGTATTTTATTGGCATGAAAAACTTCTGTTTCTTCAACAGTCGTATTTATGCCGGTATCTTTTGTTTCTTCTCGTATGATCCTCCGGATGTTTCGGTCCAGCTTATCAAGTCGCTTTTGGTTCCAGCACCTCAAGGTCAAACGCAACTCCCCATACCCGGCAGATACGCCATAGCTGATTTCTCCAAAGGTAGAATGAATCGGGGTAACAATGGCAAAGTCGGGATCCATCGGGTCCGGCTTGGCTCTTTTGCTTGCGCGAATGAGTATGCGAGCAATCGGAATAGCCGGATTGATCCCGTTTTCCGGCTCGGCAGCGTGACTGGTTTTCCCCTCGAGCTTTATGATCAGACTCTTTACGGCAGAGGAGAATTGCTTCTCCCGATATACAACGCGGTGCATGGGATAAGCCGGCAAATTGTGCAAAGCAAAAACCATGTCGGGTTTGATCTTCTTAAACTTCCGGTCGGCCAATACTTTTGCTGCCCCCTGGCCGGTTTCTTCAGCAGGTTGAAACAACAATACGACCCGGCCTTTGGTGGGTTTATTTTGCGAAAGCTCTTCTGCCAGACCCAATAATATAGTCGCATGCCCGTCGTGCCCGCATTTGTGCGAAACGCCTTCTTTGGTTGAACGGTGTTCAAATTCATTAATCTCCTGAATGGGCAAAGCATCCAGTTCAGCCCGAATCAGCACGGTTTTTCCCGGATTCCCACTGTCAAAAATAGCTGCAACTCCGTGTCCGCCCAATCTGCGAATGATCTGCGTCGGAGCACAACGAGTTAGAAAACCCGTTACCGTATCGGCTGTTTTCTTTTCCTTCCCGGAAACTTCCGGATGCATATGCAAATGCTTCCGAATTTTGGTAAGATCTTCCAGTTTATCGGTATGTATATCTATTGCTGTCTTAAACTCCATGTAGCCCTGTCTTTGCTCTTCTCATACCCGGCAAAAGGCCGGCATGATCTATCGAACTGATAATCAGATACAAAATGGCCGAAACACTTATCCCCGCAATGTTGGCATCCAAATCATAGGGTAGGGGAATGTCGGCAATTACAAAAATAAGGGTTGTGCTTCCACCTCCAAGCATTGCCCAAAAAGCGGCGGTTGATGAGGGGCGTTTGCTGTACAAAGCCGCTAAAACGGGTATGAATAACCCGGAAACCATAAAGGCGTAGGAATATAACATCAACTCCAGTACGTTTTGCATACTGGCGGCCAATAATAAGGCCATGGCCCCAATAACCAGTGTGCTAACCTGGGAAATGCGGAGGTTTTTCTTCTTTGTATTCTTTGTCGAATCGGTTGCCATCAAAATGTCGGTGACCACATTACCGGAAGCGGCTATCAGGCAGCTGTCGGCTGTAGACATGATGGCTGAGAAATAGGCTGACAACATCAAACCTGTCAGGCCAACGGGGAGCACTGTTCGGAGCAGCATCGGAAGTCCCATCTCCGGATCAATGCCGGCTGCTGTTTCAAAACCGGCATACAAGAACATGCCCTGCTCGGCACCTACCCGGGAAAATAGTCCGAGCAATACACCCATAAATGCCATGATCGGGTATTCGAATAAGCCGGCTATATACCAGGCTCTTTTGGCAGTTTTTTCATCCTTGCAGGCATAGATTCGCTGATAAAGCGTCATACCTACAAACCAAATTGGTATGATGGTAATCCCCCAGTTAACGAGTTGCGACCAACTGACATTCTGCAGGGAAAGAAAGTCTGATGAAAGCGTATCCCGAATGGCATCAATGCCTCCAATTGCATAATAGCCCATGGGAATACCAATGAAAATAAGACCTCCCATCAAAATAATCCATTGAGCTGTATCGGTATAGATCACAGCCTGCAAACCGCCAATTACGGTATACAAAACGGCAATTATACCCATGATGAGTAAAGCGGAATTGAGGTCCAACTCGAGAAAGGTGGCAGAGGCCAGTTTTGCTCCGGCCAGAATTTGCGAACTGGTAAAACCGATGTAACCAATTGCAGAAATAACACCTGCCAAAAGGGCTACACGCCTGTTGAAAAAATGTTTGAATAACTGCGGAAAGGTAAGCCAGGCCTGATTGCGAGCCAGTTCACTAACTTTGGGAATGAGAAAGACAGCTGCCAGCCAGGCACCGATCAGTCCGGTAAACAGCATCCAGGATCCCGATATTCCCATCAGAAATCCCAAACCTCCCAGGCCAATAGAAAAGCCGCCACCTACATCCGTTGCCACTACCGACAAGCCAATGTGGAGGCTTCCCATCTTTCTTCCGCCGACATAATAGTCGTCCTCTGTTTCATTTTTCTTGAAAAAATAAAACCCTATCCCTAACATGAGCAGAAAGTATACTGCAAATATTAGGATGTCAATCCAATGCATAAACTAGTTTTGTGGAGAGAATGGCCTACGTTTTATTTTTTAGGCGCATTTCGAGATACTTATTTTCAAAGCCCAACTTTTCATATAGAAATTTAGCCGGGTTGTCGGGCTCAACGTGCAGGGCAATGTCACCATCACAGGCCTGAATACACTCGTTCATCAATTGCTTGCCCAGGCCTTTGCCTCGTTGATTTTCATGTATGGCAATATAAACCAGAATGTATTCCGGAATATAACCACCCATGCCGGTTTTGTTCATTACTACTGCTCCAATGACATCATCATTTTCGCGTTTCACAACCACAAAACCTCCCGGGGAAGGGATTTCTTTCATGGCATAAGCAATCGCCTTTTGAATGTCTCCGGCCGGATCCCCATACTGCTGCAAATGTGTATGCAGGAATTTGGTTACCTCAGCCGTTTCAGAAATACTGAGCTTTTCAAAAGGGGTGTAGAGTGTTATACTTGTGTCAGTCACTATGAATGTTTATTGGTTGGACAAATTGTACTAAAAAATCAGTTCCTATACAAATAGTTTCTATGGAAACTAATTAAGTAATGAAAAGTTCGATACTGTTTCCGGCTTTCGCCGAATGGGTAATTAGAATTGTTTAGCGTTGCTTGGGTATTGTTTATGCGCGCAACCAGCCAATCCCGAATTAAACGCCTAAAACGTATTAAACGAGTGAAACCTTTACTCATCCACCGAGGTCCCCAATCGATTAATCACTAACCAGAAAATGGCAACTGATCCGGCCATCAGAATAAAACTAATCAACCAACCTCCGCCCAGGAGCGTGGAAAGTCCGTTACAAAGCAGGCTGATAACACCTACTGTCAGCGCATAGGGCATCTGGGTACGCACGTGATCAATGTGATTACATTCGGATGCCAGCGAACTCAAAATGGTTGTGTCTGAGATAGGCGAACAGTGATCCCCTAATACCGAAGCAGCCAACACTACCGCAATGACATTCAGCAGCAGCTCCATACTAATATCGGTCTCAATGCCCTGAGCCATACAAATTGCCCAGGTGGTCGGAATGGCAATCGGGTATAAAATGGCCATGGTACTCCAGCTTGATCCTGTTGAAAACGCGATCAACGCAGCCAGAATAAATACCAGTATCGGCATCGCATACGGATTCAGCGAATCCTGTAAGCTGGAAGATAAGAAAGTGGCTGTATTTAGCTCATCGGTGGTAATAGCCAACGACCAGGCCAGGGTTAGTATGATCAGGGCCGGAAGCATGGTTTTGAATCCGGCTACCACGGTATTCATGGCGTCTTCCAGTTTCATGATCCGGTCTTTCAGCGTAAGCAAAATGGCCAGAATAAGTCCGGTCAGAGAAGCCCAGATCAAAGCGGTATACGAATTGGAATTACCGATCAAAACACCCAGTTTCATGAAGAAACTGCCGCTCGTGGAAGGATCATTATTCATCCCAGTCCAAATATCCCCCCAGCTCATAGAAGCCACATTCACGCCATTGTCGACCAGTCCGCCATAAGTGCCGTCAAATCCGGTTACCAACAAGCCAAAAATGGTCATCAAAATGACGGATAAAACCGGGATAAAGGCATTGGTCCATTTTAGCGGAGCACCGGCAACCGGCTCCAGATCTTCCATGCCACCTTCACTGGTAAGCTCCCCGGTTTTGCGGTAAACCTCACCCGTTTTTCGCGCTCGTTTTTCAGCAGCCAGCATCGGACCGTAGTCTTTGTTAGACCGGATTAGCAACAGGATGAAAATGAGCGTTAAAATAGGGTAGAAGGAGTACTTCAGGGAACTAATAAATATGGCATAAGGCGTACCTCCCGGAAAGTTCTCCAGGTCGGTAATCCCATCTCCAATATACCCAAGTTCCGCCCCGATCCAGGTGGTGATAAAGGCAACAGCTGACACGGGAGCAGCTGTGGAGTCTACGATATAAGCCAGTTTTTCGCGGGATATCTTAAAGCGGTCTGTCACCGATCGCATGGTATTACCCACGATCAGCGTATTGGCGTAATCATCAAAGAAAATAGCCACACCGAGCAACCAGGTTACAAACTGACTGGATTTAGGGGTCGTGGCATATTTCGATAAGCTCATTACCACACCCTTCATGCCGCCGTTTCGGGAGATAACGGCCACCATACCACCAATCATCAGCGAAAATACGATTACAGCGAGGTGGTCCGAATCGGCGAGTGCTCCAATAACATAGGTTTCTACAACATCCCAGATACTTTTGAAGTAATAGCCAAAGGATTCAAAACGCATGCCGCCTGCAATAAAGGCACCCGACCAAACACCGAGAAACAGCGAAATGATTACTTCTTTGAAAACGAGGGCAAGTATAATGGCGACCAAGGGCGGAATGAGCGAAAGCCAGAGTGGAATGCGTTTCACCCGCGAACTTTCTCCGGGCTTTGCAGAAACGTGGTATAAATGGTGATATCCGCCTGGAGAGGTCCCCAATATCAATCCGCCCTTTGGATCTGCAGGCCAATCCACCACTGCCTGGCCATTGTTGAAGTCCAGTTCAATCGATTCCCCGTTTAGCTCCATATCGCCATTCCCCGAAAGGGATTCCGGCAAAACAACCATCAGTTGATCGTTGTTGTGTTTTAGCTGAAAGTCCTCCACAACTACCGCTTCCGGAGTTGGTGCAGGAGGCGGAGAAATCAGGGTGGAATCTGTCTGTGCAAAGTTTTTCGCAAATGGCGTACAAAGCAACAGAATTAGGACGAGGTGCCAGATTTTCATCTTGTATTTTTTAGTACATTGGATGCCGCTTGTGCCTGCATCAGTCAGGCACTTCATCCGACAAAAAACGAATATTTCCAAAAATGACCAAACACGCTCCTTTTACCGCAGCTTTTAAGGCCTTATTTTTTGCTTTATTGCTTTTACCCCTTTCGGGGAATAAAATGCTGGCTCAATCAGCCGAGCGCCTGATGCCGCCGGTAACCTTCAATGGCAATGCCTTAGATATAGGTTTTGCCGGAGGACTTAATTCTCCTCAACTCTCCGCTGCAGATCTAAATAATGACGGGATCGATGATCTCTATATTTTTGATCGCAGCTCTAATCTGCACCTAACATACCTCAATGAAGGAACCGCCAACGAACCTTCTTATACGTTTGCTCCGGAATATGCGGAAAACTTTCCGGATTGTTCCAACTTTGTTTTGATGCGCGATTATAACGGAGACGGTGCACCAGACATTTTTGCCCATTTTAAGACTCCTGTAAAAGGCATTCAGGTTTTTACCGGTTACTATAATAATGACGATCAACTGGCTTTCGAACAATTCCAGTTTTGCTGCGAGCAGTACAATATCGCCTACTTTGAATTATTCAATGGCACCACTACTCAGATATTTATTGGAGACGATGATTATCCGGTAGTGAGCGATGTAGACGGGGATGAAGACCTCGACATTTTAACCTGGTCTGTCGGTGGAGGCTATGTAGAATGGTACCGCAACACTTCCGTGGAAAATGGCTACGGACTGGATAGCCTGATGTTTGTGATGGCCGATAATTGCTGGGGAAAATTTTATGAGTCCTCTTTTAGTGAGGAGATTACACTGAGCGATGATCCGAATGATTGTGCCAATGGTTTTGGTCCCGGAGAAGTAGATGCCCGCCATGCGGGTTCGACTACCCTGGTTTTTGATGCGGATAACGACGGAGACATGGAAGTGGTAATTGGGGATATTATCTCCAAATACCTGAAGTTTCTGGTCAATGCCGGCGATTCTGAAGATGCCTGGATGAACGAGCAGGATGCCAAGTTTCCAGCCTACGATGTCTCTGCTGAAATTCCGGACTTCCCGGCTTCCTTTTACCTCGACCTTAATAATGACGGCCTCAAAGATTTTGTAGCGGCTCCGAATGATATTAATGCTACCCTCAATTACAATGTGATTTGGTATTACCAGAACATGACCTCCAATGAATTCCCGGAGTTTGAGTTGCAACAAAAAAACTTCCTGGTAGATCGTATGCTCGACTTTGGAGCCGGATCTAATCCTTGTTTTTTTGATTACAATGCCGATGGCTTAAAAGACATACTGGTTGGAACCGATGGCTATTACGAGCCGGGAATCGGCAGGGATCCCCGACTTATTCTTATTGAAAATGTCGGCACAGCAAACGAGCCGGCTTTTGAAGTAATTGATGACGATTATCTCAATATGAGTCAGTTTGGCCCCTTGGGATCCTGGAACTTTTCTCCGGCTGTTGGAGATATGGACAACGATGGAGATAAAGACCTGATCATTGGTGAGCGGGAAGGATTCTTGTATTACTTTGAAAATATGGGCGGAGCCGGAAGTCCGGCAAATTTCGGAGCGCCACAGACTGCCTGGAAAGATATTGATGTTACTTTAAATGCTTCGCCAGCTATTGCCGATCTCAACCGCGACGGCTTGAATGACCTCATTATCGGGGAGCGGAATGGCTTTTTCTATTATTACCAGAACATCGGAACTTCCTCAGAACCTGATTTCAATTCAGATCCGTCGGCGGCTCCCAACAACTCCTTTTTGGGAAATGTAACGACTGAACTGCCGCAGATTCTTTCAGCCGCCAATGCAGCACCTTTTATTCTGGATTTTGGCGACAACTTCCTGATGTTTGCCGGTACCGAGGTGGGGCCGATGCAGGTGTATACAGATATTGATGGCAACCTGGATGGTACTTTTACCCAATTGTATCCCAATTTCGGAGACATCCGGGAAGGAACGCGAACGAAGCCGGGTTTGGCCGATATCAACGACGATGGATTCTATGAAATGCTCGTAGGTAACCGTCGGGGCGGACTGGGCTTGTTTTCCACCAATTTGAGTACCGAAGGTAGCGTGTCTGCCACCGAAGTTGCCCGGGAACTGCTAATCGATATTAGTCCGAATCCAAGCAGCGACGGACAATTTACCATTGATATCCCTGAGCTCAGCCCGTTTGATGCGGTAGAAATAAAGGTTTATGACTCTATTGGCCGAGAGGTTTATCAGGGGCGGGAAGTCGGCAACCAATTCCTGCTTCCGCTTAGCAGCAAGGCTTCGGGAATCTACTTTTGCCGGATTCAGTCAGGAGCCCGTAGTGGCGCTGTCAGTTTGCTGATCAACCGCTAATTATAGCCTGCTTGTCCGGGATTCATTAGGCTCTACCCAAAGAATCCCGGACAAACTATTATATTGTGCTTAACCAAACAAATGAAAACACGATGGTAAAAGCACGCACAAAAAAGCCTGTCAAATATGCTGCAATCGTTTTGTTTTGCAGCCTCCTCGCAGTTGTTTTTTTACCTTCAGGTCTTACTGCTCAGCATTCCGGGTATCTGGGAAAAAAAATGATCGTGGAAGGTCATATCAATTTAATGCCGCGATTACTGGGAACAGAGTGGAGCGACAATTTTGACAATGAAGCCTTAAACGATAAAAGGTTTTTTAATTTTCAATATGGAGCAGGTTTGAGTTATGCGCTTACGCGAAAGCTCAGCCTGGCCGTTCATTACAACCGCTTCAATCGGGCCCTTACGCTGGAAAATGGCCGAGGGCTTGGAGCAACCGTTGTCAATGGAGAGATTGAAGTTAATCTTTACGACTACGACTACGATTTCGATTTGAGTGTTCAAACTTTCTCTCTGGGGATAAAATGGGCACGCTTTAAAAGGGGCGGGCTCAGTCCGTTTGGTCCGTATTTCGGACTGTATTTAAACCGGCATATGGCTGACGGCATGCGAACTGGACAACGCTATTCGGGATCCGGGTTTAATGCCAACCACGAATACATTGATCTGGAATACGATTTTGAAGCTGCTTACTGGGATATAGATCTGGAGTTTGGAGTCAATTATATTTTTCTGGACAGAATAGTTCTAACCACCGCCTTTCAACTTGGTTTGGGCCTTCCTTCCGAAACCTATTTGGATTTTAATATCAATTCGGTGGAGGAGTTAATGGCCTTTAACCGGACAAGATTTGACAACCAGACAGAGCAGGAAATATTTGCCCATCAGTTATTGCTCGTAAAATTTGGACTGGGGTATCTGATATTTTAATTTATGAGGTATTGTTATTCGTTTTTGATCGCCTTTTTTGTGTTTTCTGCCTTTGCGGCGAATGCGCAGGTATCTGGGTATTTGGGTAAGCGGTTTGCAGTAGATGTGTTTGGGGGTAGTTTCCTGGCTTATAATGGGCCAACCCCTTCAAACAAAGGAAGAAGATTCTATGGAGAAGAAGGTGGCGGGTATGGATTTAATACAAGGTATGGAGCAAACCTCAGTTATGTGGTGAGCAGGAAAAGAAGTCTTTTTCTCGGCCTTGAGTTTAGCAAAACCGGAATGTCGCAAATGGCTTTTACCCCTTCCATTGGCAATAGTCCAGGCTTTCAGGCATTTGACGAACATCGACTTTTTTACCATCTTGATGTAAGAACATTGCGCTTTGGATATCGAAAGTTTGCTTTCAAGAAAGGGGGGCTGGCTCCCTTTGGTCCCTATTCGGGTTTTTTGGTGAATCTGTCCCAGGTAAAAGGCAACATCGTGGATAAGAAAACCAGTTTCATAACGGAGTCCACTGTGCACCTGCCACTAGGAATTGTTGCAGAAGATTTTTATTGGAGCCTTTTATTTGAGTTTGGATACAATAACATCATACGAGACAGATTCATGTTTCATATTTCCTGTCAGTTTGATCCTACATTTGGTTTACTTGGATATGTAAGAAAAGAAAATCAAGCTGCCTTAACTCCGGATTACACCTCCGATTACGTTGGATTTAATCAAGGGGAATTTGAAGAGTTGGTAATTCAACGATTATCAAACCATAACCTCCTGATGATAAACATTGGATTTGGTGTTTTACTTTTTTGATTATGAAGATTTGTATACCACTCTTATTTCTCAGCTTATTTCTTTCTTCTTGTTATAAATATGATCCCCAATATGAGGGGCCATATGAGGACGGGGAATTTTCATACGAGCCTGCCTATGAGATACTGGTTGTGCAGGCTGGCAACGTCTATCTGTATGAAGGACTTTTGCAATCCTACAAAATGGTGCTGAGCGGCAATTATACACTGGGGTCTATAAATTATGCGCACGACAAGTTTGCCGTAAAGGCCTCCGGAAATATTGAAGTTTATGATATTGACGGCATAAAGCTTGAAGAAATAGATAATACCGAAAATGTAAGCTGGTTTGACTGGCATGTAAATGGAGAAACCTTGTACATGTTGGACCAGGGTAATTTACGTTTTAATGGCCCGGTCATCAATACAGATATCACCAACCTGGAAAGTGCGGTGCCTGTTAGTTCCAATCCTTCCGGAGTAACTTCTGTAGCCGTCACGGAAGGAGGCGATGTCATTTTTACTTATTTCCACCATCCGACATTCGGCAATCCGACAAAAGTTGTCCGGGTAGATTTCTACGGTGATCAGGGGCAGGATGATTACGAAAAATCATTCATTTACGAAGAAGAGATCAGTGGCCTGCGCATCGGTCAGGCAGCTGAGTATGCCGTCTTTAGGACTATGGATTCAGGAGATTATACATCCCTTCGGTCGCTAAGAGTTTCGAACGGGAATGTGTTTAATTATTCTTCCACCTTTTTCGAATACAACATCATCGCCAAGTCTCCGGATGGAGAAGAGGAGGTAGTCGCCAATTATAGTCAGTTGATGCTTTGGAGCAGTGAAAGGACGGCTGCTCTTCCAAATGACGGCGTTCTTGTAACCAGTCTGGATTGGTAATCTGCTCGACAAATAGTTGTTTTTGATTTTTCCCAAAACAGCTTATCAATAGTCGACTCCGTTTTGATTTACATGAGAGCCATTCTGTTTTTTATTTTCCTTTTTGGTTTTAATCTATTATACGGGCAAAAAACACCGCTATACCCCCTTCGGGTTGTAGATGTTGGCTTTGGTTATTCTCCTGTTATTAAAGGTCCAGGTATAGAGGGCTATGGCCTTGACGGTTATTTAAAAACACCGGATGTTTCCTTTGGTGGGAATGTTCAGACTTCTCTGATTTGGAATCATTTTATTAGGGATAATCAATCTCTCCAACTGGGGCTGGGATACTTTCGTACTGGCTTAAAAGGAATCGTATACACGCCATCCCTGTATGACAGTGAAATGTTGGACAGGCATTATCTGTTCTATAATTTACATGTGCCTCATTTTAAGTTTGGATACCATTCTGTTAATAAAGGTTCTTCAAAAAAATTTGATATTCCATTGGGCGGATATGTTAGTTGGCGGGTCAATATTTATTTTATGATTGGACAGGTTCGGGATAAATCTACTCTTCTGGCCAGACCCGTAGCAAATGCACATCAGGACCTGGAGGTTAATCCGTTTAAATTAAGCTGGGATTCTCAGTTGGAATTTGGAAAGCGGTATTTTATTGAAAGGGGATATTGCTTTTACTGGGGATTGAAATTTAATTTACTTTTTGGTTTGAGACGGTTGGCCTGGGACAATATTTCTCCCAGAGAGGAATGGTCTTATCCAGATAATTATGCCGAATTAAACCACTTCGAATTTGTCAAAGGAGCGTCTCAGCGCTTATCCCGATTTTGCAATGCTTCACTGGTGGTTGGGGTTAGTATGTTTAAAGAAAAAGGCCAATGAGAGCAAAAGGAATTATTGTTGTTGTTGTTTTCTTTTCAATCCTTTCCTGCTATAAGCCCGTGGGTGAAGGCCGTTATTTTGATTTAACCAATGATGATGAATTCGAAATTCCGACCAAAGAAATAGTGTTTTTTGGCGTGGATATGCGGAGTCATCCCTGGGATTATTCCTGGGTGATCACCGACCGTAATTTTACCCATTTCCTGCATCTGAATGATAAAGAAATGAGCAAGGTGTTTATCAGTTTTGATCACAGCAAAATTGCATACCTAAAACCCGGAGGACTCAAAGTTATCACTCCGATGGGCGAATACATTGATTATATGGAGTTGGATGCAACTGCCAGATTGGGGGATTGGGTATCCAATAACGAAAGCCTTCCATTGATTTATGGTCGGGATTCTCTTGCTTTTTACGGCCCGGAAATTGAGGTGGACAATACTATTTTATCAATAGATTCTGATTCCGCTATTGTGAAAGAAGTTGCTGTAAGTGAAGTGGGAGATGTAATCAGCCTGCAACAAGTATTTTCGGATTCTGTTGACTTTTTTATGCGTGTTTCAGTTGACTTATTTGGAGATAATGGACAATCTGACTATCATTTCGATTTTGCGGGAGCTGAAAATGCAGGCAGATTACGTCTGGATCAATCCGGTACAACTGCTGCCTATTACATACTCGATTATGATTCTGCCTATGAAGTGTTTCAATTGAAATTGGCTACTGCCGAAGTTCAAATCCAGACTTTAGGGACCCGTTTGGCCTACCTCGCACCTGATGGCGCTTCCTTTTCCTACGATCCCGGATCAGGAGAAGAAATGGTATTTGAAGGAGTTCTCATAAATACCTATCCTTATGGATTGATTACCTCATTTGACTGGTGATTACAAATCCCGTTTCAGCATCAACCGCTGCGCGAAAAATATAAACAGCACAATGTAAATACTGGAGGCAATCATTGCTTCAGTGGGTGTCAAAAAGAATCCAAATCCATTTTCGTCTCTAAAGGTTTCGGCTACTTCCGCAAAGGGAACCGGAGCGAGGTCTTCTATCGCATTCATGGGGTAGAAATGCATGCTCTTATTGGCAAAGATTTTCATGTGGATCAGCCAGCGAAGGATCAGCTCGATAAACATGACATAAGCCAGGTAAAGAAACAGCGCAATCCCGGTTCTGCGAATCAGCAAACCAATTAAAAAACCGAAAGAAGAATAGCCCAGACACATCAGAAAATACCTCGGAATATAATCGATGTTTTTGGTGATGGTGGAGAGGTAGTAATTATCGGTATGCGTAAAGCCGTAAAAGAGGCAAACCAAAAAATAATAAAGGGTGGCTCCCAAACAGAGGGTAATCAGGAAGCTGATTTTACTTTTGAAAAGTTCGTTTCTGCTCAGTCCGGTTATGATATTTTGGCGCATGGTTCGATACGAATACTCCTGGGTAGCTAAGAGTACCGCAAAAAAGCCCAGAAAGAAAAAACTCAACCAGTTTCCGGCATAACCAATGTAGGTAAATACGGTTGGGAACTGAAAGAGTGCATCCGGGGAGTTAATGGGCGGAGGAAGCTCAGGTATGGACTTAACCGGGAGGATGGTTGTTGGCAACAACAAAACATACATGCCAATCAGGACATGAAAAATTCGGTGTTTGCGCTGTTTTTGCCATTCGAGGTTTAGGAGCTTGAGCATGGAAAGCATTTTATTCGGATTGAAGGAAGCAGATTTGGAGGAGGCTTAATTTTGTCGGGTTATTTCCAGGAATTCGGATTCCAGACTGCGTTGTTTTACCGACAGGTGGGTTAGTATAATCCCCTGTTTAAAGGCTACTTCATTGATTCTTTCGGCTGAAAAACCTGCTTCTGCATCCAGAATCAATCGGTCGCCTGATTCGGAAACGAAGTGTAATTCTTCTTCTTCCTGTATAAGCCTTTTTAGAGCCTGGATGTCGGCGGCCCCAATCTCTACCGTTACATTATTGGAGAGGATGGCTCCGACGGTTCCGGTTGCCAGCAATTTGCCTCTTTTAATGATCGCTACGTGGGAGCAGATTTTCTCTACTTCATCCAGTATATGGCTTGCCATAATGACCGTTTTACCCCGAGCGGCAATTTTCATTAGGGTCTCTCGTACTTCTGCAATTCCTTCCGGATCAAGGCCGTTGGTGGGCTCGTCAAAGATCAAAACATCGGGATCACCTACCAGGGCTCCCGCAATGGCAAGCCTTTGTTTCATACCCAGCGAATAGGTTTTAAACTTGGAGTGTCTGCGCTCGTGCAGGCGCACCAGCCGAAGGTGTTCTTCAATAGCTTCTTCCCCTCGCCCTTTAATGGCAGCCACAATTTTAAGATTGTCTACCGCATTGAGATACGGATAGAAGTTGGGAGTCTCTAAAAGGGCACCAATTCGGCGTCGGGCGCTATGCGGATCCGGACTGTCAAACCAGGAAAAGCTCCCGGAGTCGGGATGGGTAATTCCCAGAATCATACCCAGGGTAGTGGTTTTGCCACTGCCGTTTGGACCTAGAATACCGTAAATGTTGCCAGCTTCTACCGTTAGGCTTAAATGATCCACAGCCCGAATAGCGCCGTAGTTTTTTGTGAGCTGATCTATTCGAAGAACAGACATAGGGTGTTTGGATTAATTCAGGTCCAAACTACTAATCTCTTCCGGGATTCTTCAAAATTGTAGATAAACGGCTTGAATTTCTCCATAAGCATGGCCCAAAATAAGAAAGCCCCGACGCAGAGCGCCGAGACTTTCGAAAGGAAGGTTAGTTGATTCTTTCCTTCCGGTATCTTAAACATCTTTTATTTGAAAAAGATCAAATTTTCTGACTTAAAGTCAAATGTAGCACTTTTATCGGCTATATACACCTCAAATTGACCCGGTTCTGTTTGCCATTTGTTTTGTCTTCCGACGAATGCAAGATCACGCGGGGTCAGGCTAAAGCTTACTGTTTTGGATTCACCCGGCTTGAGTTGCACTTTTTCAAATCCTCTTAGTCGACGCACAGAAGGAGCGATGGAAGCAACCAAATCTGCGGTGTAAAGCTGTACAACTTCCTTGCCGCCTCGGGATCCGGTATTGGTCACGTCAATACTTACTGTAATTTCGCCATTCGCCGAAAGGCTATCCGCCGAAAGGCTGATATCCCCATACTCAAAGCTCGTGTAGCTGAGTCCGTGCCCAAAAGGATATTGAGGAGCCAGTCCCTGTTCTTCAATATCGATGCTGTACTTGTCTGTACCCCGATAGTCGTAAGGGATAAGCGCATTTGCCGCCTGCGGATAAGTGTAGGGAAGTTTACCACTTGGATTCTCATCACCAAACAAGACAGATGCAATGGCTTTGCCACCCTGATTGCCCGGGTAAAGGCTCAAGAGTACGCCATCGGCCAGTCCTTCAATGTCCCGGATAATTCTGGGGCGTCCTTCGGTAACGACCAAAATGACTGGTTTTCCAGCGGCCGCTACTGCTTTAACCAACTCCTGTTGTGCCTGGGGCAGGTTGAGGTCGTTGAGATTGCCTACATATTCTGTGTAGGAAAACTCCCCGATGCAAACGACCACCGCATCCGCTGAACGGGCTGCAGTTGTTGCCGCCTGAATGTTTACGGCTTCATCATAAGTGGTTCCTTCTACATAACGAACCCGCTTATCGCCCAACTTTTCCTGTAATGCTTCCAGAATGGTCATATCGTCTTCCGCAAAATATTGCTCTTCATTGCCCTGCCAGGTAAAGGTCCATCCGCCATTGAGCGGAATCATGGAGTTGGCCGTCGGCCCGGTAACCAAAATGTTGCTTTCCCTGGATAGTGGCAGGGCATTGTCCTCGTTTTTGGCTAAAACAAGGCTTTCCACTGCCCCGAGGTAAGCCAGGTTTTCAAATTCTTCAGAATTGAAGTCGGGATAATCGGCCGGATCGTGAAACATCTCTTCAAATAATCCCAACTGCACTTTGACACGCAGGATACGCTCTACAGATTCGTTGATGCGGGACATTGGAACGAGTCCTTCTTCCACACATTCTTTTAGTAGAGTTGGGAATTCAATATCGTTGGGTACCATGCTCATGTCCACTCCGGCATTGATTGCCATAGCGATCGCTTCTTTGTGGTCTTTGGCTACGCGGTGGCGGGTAAACAGGTACTTAATGTCTTCCCAGTCAGTTACAGCGAGGCCTTTAAATCCAAGTTCGCCGCGAAGGATGTCCGTTAGCACATATTTG
Organism: Bacteroidota bacterium; assembly: GCA_018222965.1. Taxonomy (GTDB): domain Bacteria; phylum Bacteroidota; class Bacteroidia; order Chitinophagales; family Saprospiraceae; genus JAAEZH01. The sequence goes on along the minus strand of JAAEZH010000001.1, from coordinate 196,712 downwards.
TCGATGTGTGTCGGAATGCCATTCATGTCACCCGAATTGATCATAATGGTCAGGGCGCCGGCATCTACAGCTGCTTTAAAAGAGGGCAGGAAGTATTCGCGCAATTGGCGTTCCGGAATCCATGCCTGGGTACGGTCCATCCCGGTTAGCGGACGGGAATACCCCAGGTAATGTTTCAGGCAGGCTGCTACCTGATATTTATCGGACGGGTCTTCGCCCTGAAATCCATTGACCAGTGCTACTGCCATATCAGAAGCAAGCAAAGGGTCTTCTCCAAACCCTTCCCAAAGGCGGGGCCAACGCGCATCTCTGCCGAGGTCGCAAACCGGGGAGAAAGTCCAGGGGATGTAAGAAGCCCGGGTTTCATAAGCCGTGATCTTGCCAAGTTCTTCTACCAGTTGGGGGTTCCAGGTGGCGGCTAGTCCCGCCTGCTGCGGATATAAAGTTGCGCCAATGGTATAATTGGTTCCGTGAATGGCATCAATCCCATAAAGCACCGGAATTTTACTTTCCTTTTTATCTGTATACTCTTTAATGGTAGTCATGATCTCGTGCCAGTGCTCACGGGTGTAAGCATAACCGCCTACATTCAGAATGGAGCCTACTTTGAGATCGACCAGTACTTTTTGCAATTTCTCCGGATCAAGTTGATGCGGCTTTTCCAGGTCGTAAGGCTCGCCTACTGATAACATGTCGATGGCAAACTGAGTCATTTCACCGACTTTGTCATCCAGGGTAAGACCAGACATGATTTCTGCTACTTGTTTGTTAATGGCTTCTTCAGCCGCTTTTTCAGGATTTGGCGTCTTGTTTGCGTCGTCCATACAACCAACAAATAATAGTCCAAGAATTAAAGATAGGATGCGTGTTCTTGTTCCCATAATCGTTCTGAAAATTAGTGATATTGGAATGCCGGGTGGGTGCTAACGAATTCGACCCTTGCGGATCATATTCTCAGTTTCTTCCAGCGATTTAAATACTTCGAAGGTCTTGCCCTGGGTGCGTTGAGCCCCTACGGCATTGGCAAATTGTGCGGCACTTATGTAGTCCTGATCTTTCAGCCAACCGAAAGCTAATCCGCCGGCAAAGGAGTCGCCACAACCGGTCGTGTCAATAACCTCATCGACTTTTACAGAAGGTACAAACTCCTCCTGCATCTGACCATTCTTCATAAAATAGGCCATACATCCGTTTTCATCGGTGGTGATTACCACTGATTTAACTCCTTTATTCAGGCAATGAGCAGCCAGTTTTGGCAGGTCTTCCATATTGGGTTCCGGATCGTCGTTGAGTTCTTCACCTGCGTATTCGCTTTTGTACCAGCAACAGGCTGATTCCTCAAAATTCATTTTCAGGATGTCAATATAAGGGAGCCACTGGTCTCTTTCGACCCAAAACTTAAGATGCCGGATGCCGTTGGCACCCATACAGGTTGTAGGGCCGTGTGCATCAAAAATAATCAGTCCGTCGGAGTTTTTCTTGATGTACCGCAAGGTGTCGAGGCTAACCTCATGGTCAGTAATAGGTACAAAAACGAAAGCATCGCAATGCATCAAAGATTCTACATCTTCGGGCAGGATTGGAGGCATGAAGGCCAGCTGGCGCTCGTTTCTTTTGTTTTGATCGACAAACTGAAGCCGGATTACAGCGCCCTGATCTTTTTTGGCACTCACGTATTGTTGGTCAACCCCCTGGAAGGAATCTAGTAAGGCCCGAACAGGCGCTTCGTCAATTTTGCGAATGTGTGAGACAGGATAAATTACCGATTCTTCATTGCAGAGTTTGGCAAGTGCTGCGACCGGATGTGTGATGCATCCGTACTTCTGAATAACTTCTCCGCGATGTGTGATGATGTGATCGCGTGGTATAGGCCCCAAAACGGCAATGTTAAAGTTCATCGGCAATACTGGTTATGGCTGTTTGAGTCGGGGTCATTAGTGTAAATATAACAATAAGAAGCAATCGGGCAAAAAGGGAGATTGTAAAAATAAGAAAGTAGATTATGGCCCAACCAACGTCAGAATTGCTGTTATCTCCGTAAAGGTGTTAATAATTGAGTAATTTGTTCATCACTGAACATGAAAATAAACCTAATATGAACCGAAAGACCTTTCTCAAAACACTCGGAATTGCCGGCGTAGGAGCAAGCCTTCCCTTTTCGGCGAAAGCCGCAAAAAACAACAAGTTCGGAAACCCGCCGGGTGGTTGCGTGTTAATTCCTGCGGAGACTCCCGGACCGTTCCCCCTTGACCTAACGGAAAACACCTTCTTCTTTCGACAGGATGTTCGGGAGGAAGAAGAAGGCGTACAGCTCAATCTGCGCATGAAGATCATCGGGCTGGAGAACTGCCTGCCGATGGAAAACCTCCGGGTTAATATATGGCATTGCAATAAAGACGGGTATTATTCGGGCTATAATGGCAACAACAATCCCAACCAGGAAGGACTGACCTATTTGCGGGGCTATCAAATCACCAATGCCTCCGGGGAAGTAGAATTTATCACCATTCTGCCGGGCTGGTATCCCGGGCGCATCTGCCATATTCATTTTCAGGTTTTTGTCAACTCTATGTATTCTGCGGTGTCTCAACTCACTTTTGACATTGATACCAAGAATGCCATTTACCTGGATTATCCCGACCTGTATACCAAGGGGGAGGATCCCAAAACGTTTGACACAGACAACATCTTTGCCGATGGGCATGCGTTTCAATTGGCCACCCTGGATGAAAATCCGGATACCGGGGGCTATTCTTCTTTTCTGGAAGTAACGGTAGAGGGCAATGGAGTAGCCACCAGTCTGGGACACATTGAAAAAGAAACGGCGAAAGCATTTGATCTTGGGCAGAATTTCCCAAATCCATTCCGCAGCCAGACAAGTATACCGGTAACCGTAAAACAGCCGGGCCATTATGTGCTCAGTTTGTGGGACCTTTCCGGCAAGCGTCTTGCCAATGTGATTGATCAAAAGCTGACCCCGGGAGCCTATGTTTTTGAGGTGCCTTTTAGTGCGCTTGGCCTTTCGGCGAAAAGCCTGGTGTATCAGTTGGAAGCAATCACTACGGATGGAACATTCAGAATGCCAAAGATGATGACGGCAGCGAAATAAGCTCCTTATGTGAACTGGCCGAATATTCCCTTCATTTTGAGGGGAATTTCCTCTTTTTTTGGGAAGCTTACAATAGCCTGTTTGGCCTTTCGGCGAAAGCCAAAAAAAACCATCGATAAATTGTCCCGGTCGACTTTGTTTGTTGCATTGCTTCCTTCCCGCTGAACCTTACATATCCTTTACAATAATTTAAAAAAGACTTAATTGCCGAAATAAAATTCCAATAGAGGCCGGCCTTACCTTGGCGTGATCAAAACAAACAAAAGGCCATGCGCTTCACTTTACCATTCTTTTTATTGTGTTTTTTTCAGATGAGCAGCCTGTCTGCACAAACCGGAGTATTAAGAGGAACCATATCCGATGAGGTCGGGTTGGGCCTGCCCGGAGCTACCATCTTTGTACCCAATACGGACATTGGAACGGTAACAATGCCTGACGGATCCTATATCCTGTACAACATTCCCGTTGGCGAGCAAACCATCGAAGTAAATTACCTGGGCTATCAGTCTGTCAGCGTAAGTGTTGCCATCGAAGCATCCAGAAATAAAGTGCTCGATTTTCAACTGGAACCCGGTGTAATTACCGGCGACGAGGTTTTGGTGCTTGGGGATCGTCTCAAAGGACAGGCAAAAGCCCTCAACCGCCAGAAAGAGTTAATGAACATCACCAACATCGTGGCTGCCGATCAGATCGGTCGCTTCCCGGATGCAAATATAGGGGACGCCATGAAACGGATTCCCGGCATCACCATGCAGGGAGATCAGGGAGAAGCCCGGAATATCATTGTGCGCGGGCTGGCCCCGCAACTCAATTCAGTAACACTCAACGGAGACCGGATTCCTTCGGCGGAAGGAGATAACCGGAACATCCAAATGGACCTGATTCCTTCCGATATGATTCAGGCCATTGAGGTGAATAAGGCAGTAACCCCCGATATGGATGGGGATGCCATCGGCGGATCTGTAAACCTGATTACGCGAGCGGCTCCCAACGGATTCCGCTTGTCAGTTACCGGAGCGAGCGGATTAAATCTGCTCACCCAAAAACCGATTTGGACGGGAGGCCTCATTGTAGGCGACCGTTTTGCCAACGACCGCATTGGCTTTTTGGTAGCTGCCTCTGTAAACCAACATCGCTTCGGTTCCGACAATGTAGAAGGCGAGTGGGAACGCGAAGTTGAAAGCCCGCTGAGTGGCGAAGACATCGAAGTAGATCCTTACCTCGCGGAGCAGGATATTCGCACCTATCTGGTTGACCGTATTCGCCGGTCCTTGCAGGCATCACTGGATTTTAAACTGGACGACAACAACACCATTATCCTTCGGGGGATGTACAATTGGCGGGATGATCGGGAAAACCGTTTTGCACTCACCTATGAAGATCTCGAGCCGGTATTTACCGACGGTACGGAAACGATCACCGGATGGGAAGGCGGCTCTGTTCGCCAGACCAAAGCCGGTATCAACAACAGCCGGAATCAGAACCGTCGGTTGGAAGATCAGCGAGTGATTAATGGCTCCATAACCGGCGATCATCTTTTTGGCCGATTAAAAATGGATTGGATGGCTTCTTATTCCCGGGCTTCCGAGCACCGTCCGAACGAGCGCTACATCGAATTCGGATTGGCCGAGGCTGTTGGCCTGGATACCGATTTTTCCAACACCCGCTTTCCGCTGGTCCAGGCTGCAAATCCTGCTGATCTTGCTGGAGCAAACTGGGAACTTGGTGAAATCACCGAAGAGGAACAGTATACCGAGGAGGAAGATATGAACGCTAAGCTGGATCTTTCTTACCCAACCCTCCTGGGATCGCGTAGCGGTCAGATCAAAGTTGGCGGACGGCTGCGTCTCAAATCTAAATTGCGGGACAACAATTTCTTCGAATACAGTCCTGTTTCCGGATTTGAGAGCCTCGATGATGTTGAAACAGCTGATTATTCTAAAGAGAACTTCCTGCCTGGAGACAAATACGATGCCGGGATTTTTACAACTGAAACCTATCTGGGGAATCTGGACCTGGAAGACAAAAGCCTTTTTGAAAAAGAAGAAGTGGCCGATGAATACCTGCCGGAAAACTACGATGCATCAGAAGATGTGATGGCAGCTTATATTATGTGGACCCAGGAAATCACCAAAGACCTTTCCTTCCTGGCTGGTGTTCGGTATGAAGGTACTTCCATTGAATATACAGGAAATGAAGTACTGGACGGGGAAGAGTTAATCACTACGATTACCAACACCGAATCTTACGCCAATATTTTGCCCGGTCTGCACTTGCGTTATGCTTTGGCAGATCGTACCATCATTCGGGCAGCCTGGACCAATACTTTGGCACGACCAAACTATTACGACCTGGTACCTTACCGCAATCAGGTAGACGAAGATGAAGAGATTTTTGCCGGTAATCCGGAATTAGATCCGACTACCTCGATGAACTTCGATTTGATGGCAGATCATTATTTTACTTCTGTGGGTTTGATCTCCGGCGGGGTTTTCTACAAGCAGATTGATGACTTCATCTATGTTTTGCAGAGCGAAGACGAAGCAAGTGGTTACGATCTATTTCAGCCCCAAAATGGTGGAAATGCCGATTTGCTTGGCTTTGAATTGTCTTTTCAGCGGCAGCTGGATTTTCTGCCCGGAATCTGGAAAGGACTCGGTGTTTACCTAAACTATACACACCTGACTTCCAATGCAGAAGGCGTGCGTAATGGCGACGGAGAATTACGAGAAAATGTAGATCTGCCGGGTACTTCACCAAATATGTTTAATGCTTCCCTGAGTTTTGAAACCAGCAAACTGGTGCTTCGGGCATCTTTGAACTACAGCGATGCCTATATCGACGAGTTGGCGGATGATGATTTTTATGACCGTTATTACGACGAGCAATTGTTTTTGGATTTCAATGCTTCTTATGCTTTTACTCCTCAGTTTCGGATTTTTGCGGAAGTGAATAATATTACCAATCAACCGCTGCGGTATTTTCAGGGGGTGCCCGAAAGAACCATGCAAATGGAATATTACAATGCCCGTTTTAACCTCGGATTGAAGTACGATCTGTTTAAATAATTCTTTCTAATTCGAAGACAGTTGTGTTGATTTTATTTGCATAGCTGTCTTCGTTTTTTAAGCCATAATATGAATCGATTTTTATTTTTATTTCTTTTGGTTTTTGTGGCCTGTCAACAGGCAGAGCAGGAAGCTCCGGAAACTAAAGAAGAAACGCGTATTCAACCTACTACAGTAACCGATTCCTTGCCACATGATTCTGACGATCCGGCTATTTGGGTGAATAAAAAAGATTATTCCAAAAGCCTGATTTTAGGGACTGACAAGGATAGCCTTGGCGCAATTTTTGTTTTTGATTTGGCTGGTAAGATAATTCGAAATAAAACGGTAAGCCCGGTTGCCCGTCCGAATAACATCGACGTTGAGTATGGTTTAATTCGCCAGGAGGATACTATTGATATTGCTGTTTTTACCGAACGATATACCAATAAATTACGGGTGTTAAGTGTGCCTCAAATGCAATATGTAGATGGCGCAGGTATCCCTGTTTTTGAAGGAGAAACAGAAGAGGAGTTTGACGCTCCGATGGGGGTCGCACTTTACAAGAACCCGTCTACCGGCATTGTTTATGCCATTATTAGCCGAAAGGCGGGGCCAAAAGACGGTACTTACCTGTGGCAATACGAATTGAAAGTGGATTCCCTGGATCGGGTAAGAGGTGAGCTTGTGCGCAAGTTTGGCTACTACAGCGGTGATGCTGAAATTGAAGCCATTGCCGTAGATGACGAAGCAGGAAAGGTATATTATTCAGACGAATCAACCGGCATCCGTGTTTATTATGCACATCCGGATTCTTCTAATTCTGAGCTGTTGTTATTTGGTCAAAATGATTTTACCGAAGATCGGGAAGGCATTGCCCTTTGGAAAAGAAAAGGCGCAACTAAAGTCATTGTTTCCGATCAGCAGGATCACAGTTTCGTGGTATATGATTTGCAAGAAAAGGGAGAACCTAAGATGAGTGATCGTTGGCTGGCATCTACCATAGAAACAGATGGTTGTGAGGTTTATCCCGATAGTTTATCACCTCAATATCCCAAAGGGGTTTTTGTAGCCATGTCTGAAGGCAGGGTGTTTCATTTTTACGACTTAAGGTTGTTTGGTTATTAGCCCTTTGTTTTTGCCTTTCGGCGAACTTTAGTTCGTCTGACAGGGTTCTTTGAAAAAGCCTGCCTGAAATCGAGGCAGGTTTTTTCATTTAAAGCCAGGACCTATGCAGTTATTACACCGACTATTTAGCGAAGCACCCGCAGATGCTGTTATCAATCAAAATTCCGGGCATTCCGACTCAAGCAGGAGTTCACACATAGAGTTTCAGCATGAAGTTCTCGAGATATTTACCCTCCTGCTCGGGATAGCTTCCACTACTTTTGGTCTTGCCGGATTTCTGATTCCAAACTCCTTTATCGACGGAGGGATAGTAGGCGTTTCGTTAATTGCCACAGAATTGACCAATATTGAGGTGTCCTGGTTTATCATTATTTTCAATTTGCCTTTTGTGGTTCTGGCATATTCCGTAATCGGAAAGAAGTTTGCCATGAAAAGTGTGCTGGGAATAACCCTGCTTTCCATTGGTGTTCACTTTTTCCATTTTCCTTCTGTAACGGAGGATCCTATTCTGGTAGCAGCCTTTGGCGGTTTTTTTGTGGGACTGGGGATCGGTCTTGCCATCCGGGGAGGGGCTATACTGGACGGTACAGAAGTGTTGGCCATTTACCTGAGTCGGAAAACCAGCTTATCGGTGGGCAATGTAATTCTCATTTTTAATTTGATCATTTTTTCGGTGGTTGCCTATATCTTTTCTACGGAAATTGCGCTGTATGCCATTCTAACCTATTTCGCAGCATCGCGGACCATTGATTTTGTAATTGATGGTATAGAGGAATACATTGGTGTTACTATTATTTCCGAAAAGAGTGAGGAAATGCGGCTCGCTATAACGGAGTCCATGGGAAGGGGCTGTACGATCTATCGGGGTAGAAGAGGGTACTCCAAAAACGGGGAAGATTTACAGGAGACCGATATCGTTTATACGGTTATCACCCGACTGGAAATGGCTCGTCTGAAAACGGAATTGGAGAAAGTAGATGAGGAAGCATTCATCATCATGTCCTCTATCAAGGATACAAAAGGTGGGATGATCAAGAAAAAACCGATCAAAAAGATTCACTAATTGAAGAAAATTTAGGGCTTCCCACCTTCCTTACTCCCTATTGAAGGGTATTATTACCTATTTGAGGATCTTTTTTGACTAAATGAGGTAAATAATTCTGCTTGAACAGGTTTTTCGGTTATTTTTGTTGAGATAGGCCAGTTTGTGTCCGGTTCTGCCATTTTCCTGTTTCGCCCCCAATTAACAGGATCACAGGACTTCCACTTACTTGCCTGATAATCCGTCACAACAAATTATAGTCTCCCATGAAGGATCGTTACTCCTTTTACACTTCTGTCGTATCTCTATTTTTCCTTTTGCTATTGCCGCATTTGTCGTCTGCTCAGACAGTGATCTGGGTGGAAGATTTTGAAACCTGTGGGAATACCGTGAATTGTGGAGGTGCCAGCTACACTTCTACAAGTGATTTTATGGATTCTGGTGGCGATGATGATTATTTCGGCCGGGTGAATGCCAATTCGCTGGAATATTATCTGAACAATGCCAGTTCCGGGTTTGTCACGCACGCCAATTCTTCATACACGGGTCAAAACGGGAGTTTTTACTACGCTGCAGAAGATTTGGATGATACGGGTGGAGCGATTGGAACACCTGACGGACTTGATACTAAAGAGATTGTATTTTCTTCTATTGATATCTCAAATGCATCCGGCCTAAACTTTTACGGACTATTTGCCCGGGGAGAAACGGATGGATGTAATGCCAGTACATACGACGACGCTGACTACATCGAAGTATTCTATAATGTTGACGGTGGCGGAGAAGTAAAAGCACTTTGCTTTAATCCCGATTTGGAATGTAACATTCCTGGAGATATTACCAATGAACCTTTATACCACGACCCCAACTGTGACGGTGACGGGGGAGAGGGAACCTTGCTCACAAATACATTTGCTGAATTTTCTTTTGCTATTCCTGATGGAAACAGCCTGAGTCTTCGCATAGAAGTAAGCATGGATAGCGGGAGCGAAGAAATTGCTTTTGATTATTTCCGGGTGGAGGCAGACATGGTATCTGCGGCCTGTGAAGCTGAAGCAGGAACCCTGAGTGGCACAACCGAAACAATCTGCGCTGGTGAAACTTCTACTGTTTCGGTTTCGGGCAATAATACCAATGGCATTTATACGCAGGTGTTTTTGATTGCAGACGCAGCATTAAATGTGACTTCTGTACAAACTAATCCCAATCTGGTTTTCAGTTCTCCGGGAACCTATACAGTTTACAGCTACAATTATCTAACTTCCGGAACTGCTGATCCCAACCCGGCTACCATCGGGGGGATTGACTGCATGGCTAATTGTTGTGACCTGGAAGCGGGCTCATTTACGATTACTGTACTTCCTAATGTGACCGGAACCTTTACAGCTCCCCCTGATCAATGTGAATTTGACGGGCCATTGACCGGATTGGGTGGCGGTACGCCAAGCGGCGGGGTGTATTCTGGCCCCGGAGTTTCTGATGACGGCAATGGAATGACATATAGTTTTGATCCTGCAACTGCGGGAGGCGGAATTCATACACTTACCTATACACCAGCCGGTCAATGTGAGTCAGCCGCCTCAGATGTGGTTCAGGTCATTCCGGCACCCGCCGAACCAGTCGTTTCAAATATCGATGTTTGTGAAGGACAAAGTACCGTCATTACGCCGACACCGACTGGTGGGATGGCAGGGATGTTCTTTCAGGAAAGCTTTGAGACAGATGGCAATGGAACCAGATATGATTCTCCCAACGATTTCTTTGACCCAGCTACAGACGACGATTATTTTGGTCGGGTAGAAGCTGCCACGCTGGATTATTTTCTGGGAAATACCTCTTCCGGATTCCAGGTCAACACCATCGCCTCTTATACTGGCCAGGATGGAGCCTTTTATTATGCCGCAGAGGATTTAGATGATACGGATTCTGGTTCTGTCATCGGCAATCCGGATGGCCTTGATTATAAAGACCTAAATATTAATAACATCAGCATTAGTGGTTATACAGGAGTAATGCTATCCTTCAAAATTGCAGCACATGACCTTCCTTGTGGAGGCAGTGAATATGACGATGCAGATTTTGTAGAAGTCTATTATTCTATCGACGGTGGACCGGAAGTAACAGCACTGTGTTTTAATCCTGACCTGGAATGTAATGGTGCGCTTGATGTAAGCAATGAGCCATTTTTCCATGATCCAAACTGTGATGGTGATGGAGGAGAAGGGACACAGATACTTCCAGCTTTTCAAACCTTTATGGCAAGTATTCCTGCCGGAAACCTGGTTAGTATTCGAATTCGGGTGCAAATGGATTCGGGGGATGAAGAAATTGCATTTGACGATATTCAATTAAACGGAACAGCTCCGGCTATAACCTTCAATTACTATGATGCTGACCCCGCTTTAGGTGGAACTTTAATCACTTCAGGTGCGAGCTATGACCCGGGAACTACCCCGGGCACCAGTCCGGAATCAATCTGGGTGACAGCCGATGATGGCAATTGCGAAAGCGATGCGGTAGAAGTCGTTGTAACTGTAGACCCCGTTAGCCCAGGTATGTTTACTGCTCCTGCCGACCTTTGTGTAAATGCTGGTATACAAAATAATTTGGGAGGTGGCACACCAACGGGCGGTATTTATTCGGGCCCTGGTGTTGTCGATGAAGGAAATGGCATGAGCTACACCTTTGACCCGGCTATTGCAGGAGTGGGAATTCATACCATTACGTATACGCCGGCTGGTAATTGTTCGAGTCCGGCGAGTGACGATATTGAAGTTTTCGCAGCACCAAACGCAACATTTACAGCTCCTGCTGATGTTTGTGAGGATGCTGCTCCCATTTTATTGGATGGAGGTATGCCTTCCGGCGGATCTTATGCCGGCCCTGGTGTGATGGAAGATCCTGCTCCAACATTTACATTGGATGGAGTTGCTGATGAATCAGCCTGGATCACGATGGCAACCAAGCAAAATGCCAATGCCGGATTTGGACCATTCAACGATGTAAATGGCATCTACTATTATCCGGATGATGAAAATGGATTTCTCTATCTGGCCGTAACAGGCAATACTGATTCCGGAGGCAACGATGGAATCGGAATATGGCTCGATTTTTCTGAAATTGCAGGTGTAGCACCGGGTGCAGCACTTGGCGTACCAGGTGGCCCGCATTATACAGGTGGGAATGGAGGCGCTAATCCGAATTTCCGATCTGATATGGAGGTCGATTATATGCTTGCAATGAATGCAGGCGGATCAGGCCCGGCTGGTAATATGTTTGTGGATGTCGTACAGGTTCCTGCCGGAATATCTGAATATATTGGTGGTCCTGGTTTATCTCCGGGTACACCTTCTGTTACAAATGGAGGTGGTGCGCTGTTTTCTCCAGGCTCCGTGGAGTTGAATTTCGACAATTCTTCCGTAGCCAATTCCACAGGCTTTGAAGTTAAAATTCCATATGCAGAATTAGGTATTACCAGTGCCGGCAATATGAATGCTTTTGCCGTCATTACCAGTGCAACTGCTTTCTTCTCCGATGTGACAGTTCCTGGCGATGTAACCACAGGCAACCCGGGTTTTGATGCGGATTTCAACAGCCTCTCCGGTGGTCCTTACAACAGTGGGGCAGAAAGCCTTACAGGGCCAAATCGGGACTTTTATTTTGATCCGGCTGTGGCTGGAGTGGGAACCCATTCTCTGAGCTACTCACTCACCAACTCAAACGGTTGTACCGGAATTGCTACGGATGATATCGAAGTCTTACCGACTAATCTGACTATCAACTGTCCGGGTAATATTATTGAAAGCAACTCCTCTGGATTATGTGGGCGTCTGGGAGTCTTCTTCATGGATCCGACCATTTCCGATAATTGTACTCCGCCATCATTGATGCAAACTGAGGGATTTCCTTCCGGTTCATTTTACCCGATAGGAACAACCACCAACAGCTTTGAGGTGACGGATGCTTCGGGCAATACGGCTTCCTGTAGCTTCACCGTTACAGTAAATGATACGGAAGACCCAACGATCACCTGTCCTGCTGATATGACAGTCGATACGGATCCGGGAGTTTGTGGAGCAGGAGTAGAGTATTCTGTTTCCACTTCAGATAATTGTCCGGGCCAAACAGTCATGCAAACTGCCGGTCAGGCCAGTATGACCACTTTCCCGACAGGCGTTACAACCAATACCTTTGTGGTTACTGATGCCGCTGGTAATACTGCATCCTGCAGTTTTACAGTTACCATAAATGATACAGAAGATCCGACCATTTCCTGTGCCACCAGTCTCACGGTTCAGTTGGATGCCAATAACAGCTATACCCTTTCTACCGGTGAAGTTGTAACCGCCTCCAATGATAATTGCCCGGGGGCAACCATCGTTCTCGATCCCAATATGTTCTCCTGCGATGATGTAGGAATGACTATCCCGGTTACAGCAACGATCACCGATGCGTCTGGCAATACGGCCGGTTGTACTACACAGGTAACCGTAGCAGATGATGACAATCCCTGCTGTGCTGCTCCGGTAGCTATTTGTACAAATCCTGTAATTGTAGATCTTGATGCCACGGGCAATGGTGCTATTACTGTTGCAGATGTGGATGGCGGAAGTATAACAGAATGTGGCTTCCTTGATAGTTATCTGGTTGGTCAAACAGAATTTTCTTGTTCTGATGTCGGAGCAAATATTGTAGTATCCCTGTTTGTTGTTGATCAAAATGAAGATGAAGCGGAATGTATGACGTCGGTAATTGTCCAGGATAATATCGACCCGATGATCACTTGTCCGGCCAATATTACGGTAGACACCGATCCGGGAGTATGCGGAGCAGTAGTAAGTTATACAGTAACCACATCGGATAATTGTCCGAATGAGGTGTTGTCTCAGACAGCAGGTTTGGGAAGCGGATCTACATTTTCAGTTGGAACCCTTACCGAAAGCTATACGGTCACAGATGCTTCAGGCAATACAGCGTCCTGTAGTTTCACGGTAACCGTAAATGACAACGAAGACCCGACGATCACCTGTCCGGCCAATATTACGGTAGATACCGATCCGGGTGTATGCGGAGCAGAAGTAAGTTATACAGTAACCACATCGGATAATTGTCCAAACGAGGTGTTGTCTCAGACAGCAGGTTTGGGAAGCGGATCTACATTTTCAGTTGGAACCCTTACGGAAAGTTATACGGTCACAGATGCTTCGGGCAACACAGCGTC